>DATDJI010000061.1:0-45629 GCA_036520615.1 Cellvibrionaceae bacterium
TGGATCGTATTCGCCATTTTGCCAACTGGCTGCAAAAAGTGCGTGAAAATTGCCACACTAACGATCCCGTCGCAGCTATTCGAGAAATGGTGGAAGATATAGATTACGAATCCTGGCTACACCAAAATGCAAGCTCGCCAAAAGTCGCAGAAAAACGTATAGAAAATGTTTGGTATTTAGTGGAATCAATAAAAACTCAATTAGAACGTAACGAAGATGAAACAAAAACCCACGAAGAAAATTTAAACGCTGCCATCGCAAAATTGTTATTGCTGGACCTTTTAGAGCGCCAAGAGGAAGATGATACTGGTGATCGCGTGCAAATGATGACATTACATGCCTCGAAGGGTTTGGAATTTTCGCATGTTTTTCTCGTTGGTATGGAAGAAGAATTATTACCACATCGCAATTCAATTGATGACGGCAATATAGAAGAGGAGCGCCGGTTAATGTATGTTGGCATTACTCGCGCACAACGTACGCTTACACTAACCCTTGCAGGTACACGCAAACAATTTGGTGAAAAACAAGAAACCACTCCCAGCCGCTTTATAGATGAAATGCCCGCCGACGATATAGAAAAAGAAGGTTTTGGCAACGCCTCTGTAGAACAAGTAGAAAAAAAAGGCAAAGAGACTATCTCGAATATTATGCGGTTGTTCGACGAATAGTTCAGAACTCGGGTGCACAACAGTTATGATCAGTGATTTATTTGCCGTGATGGCGCCTACGCTAGTTGGCACATTACTCGGCTGGATATGGGCGAAAAAATCCATCGCCTTTCCAGCAGAATTTGTCTCTAAGATGGTGATGAATATAGGCACTCCATGCCTCTTTATTTCTGTAATGAGCAAAGTACATGTAAGCGTAGATGCTATGGGGAAAATGGCATTTGCTTTTGCTTTAGCGCTTGTATTTATGGCGCTAATCAGTTCCGTTATTATCCGCTTAATGCGCTTGGATATGCGCGCTTACTTGCCGGCGCTTATTTTTCCCAATAATGGCAATATGGGTTTACCTATCTGCCTATTTGCAATAGGGCAAGAAGGTTTAGCGCTGGCCTTAGCGCCATTCATGGTAATGGTTTTAGCGCAGTTTACGCTGGGCTTATTTATTGTCGCGCCGAAAGAAAGTAATAATTGGCAGCGCTGCTGGACCATTATTAAGCATCCAATAATTATTTCAATGTTGATTTGTGTATTACTGCTAACACAACATTGGACTTTGCCCCTATGGATTAGAAACACCGTTGATGTTATGGGCGGCTTTGCTATTCCATTAATGATGATTATGCTCGGCGTATCACTCGCCCGCTTCCGCTTAACTCTGTGGCCAAAAACGTTGTTTTTTAGCCTGTTGCGCGTCATAGGCGGCGCTGCAATTGGGGTATTGGTTTGCCAGTGGCTAAACATTGTCGGCAATGCGGCAGTCGTGATAATTTTACAAATGGCTATGCCGATGGCGGTAATGAATTATGTATTGGCATTGGAATATGATCGCAAAGCCGATGAAGTTGCGGCCATGGTATTGATGTCGACTCTGGTAGGATTTGCCTTTCTGCCATTTTTAATATTCTGGCTAAGATTAAATTAATTTATTTACACCCACTATGTTGCATGCAATTAAAAATCCCTCATCAATAGTCAACCAAAGCTAACTATTGATGAGAAAAACCTGAACAGAAAGCGCGCTATGCTAAGGCCGCCAAAGCCGCCGTATAATTAGGCTCTTCAGCAGTTTCCGCCACTTGCTCGGTATAAATTACTTTGCCTTGTTCATTAATAACGACCACTGAACGGCTTAAAAGCCCAGTCAAAGGTCCATCCGCAAAAGTAACACCGTAATCCGCGCCAAAGTTTGAACGAAAACTCGATGCGGCTGTAACATTTTCAATTCCCTCTGCACCACAAAAACGTTTTGCCGCAAATGGCAAATCAGCAGACACGCATAAAACCTGTGTGTTATTAAGATTTGCAGCACTTTCGTTAAAAGTGCGTACGGATAACGCACAAGTGGGCGTATCAACCGACGGGAAAATATTCAGCACCACTCTTTTCCCGCCAAGGCTTGCTAAAGTAATTTCAGAGAGATCTGTTTTTACTAAAGTAAAACTAGGTGCCTGGCTGCCAACAGCGGGCAGGTCGCCGACGGTATTAAATGCATTGCCTTTTAACGTTACAGTTGCCATAAAAACCCTATATTTGTTGGAGTTAATTGAACGGCGAAGAACATGCCGGGGCTGATAATACCGGGAAAATAGCCATAGTCCTACGTTTTTCCAGCGCGTCCACTAGATGAAATTACCATTGCGTGCGCCAAGGCATTTCCCCGCTAAGCACTATATGCGGTATAAATGACACTTATTTGCATGTAAACAAATATGGTGGCCGAATATTGGTAACAACATGTACCCGTATTTTTGCCAACTTTAATCGGCCCGTCATAAGTAGCCTCGCTTTTAAAGGCGCTTCAATAATCGATAGTGGACGCACCATGCCCCTTGATCATCAAATTTATATTCAGCGTTTACAACAGTTAGTTAAATTACCCTCCGTAAGCTCCACCGATGCTCGCTGGGATATGAGCAATTTGGCAGTAGTGGAATTATTGGCGCAATGGTTGGAGCCACTTGGGTTTACCTGTCAAATAATGCCTATTGCCAATCGCCCTGGTAAAGCAAATTTAATCGCCCAGCGTGGCACTGGCTTAGGCGGTTTAGTATTGGCCGGGCATACAGATACTGTGCCGTGCAACCCAGAGCGTTGGGCGCAGGACCCGTTCACGCTCACCGAGCGCCAGGGGCGCTTATACGGGCTAGGTGCTACGGATATGAAAGGGTTTTTCCCTTGCATACTTGCGGCTATTGAACAGATTCAACAAGCGCCGTGTAAACAACCGATAATAATTTTGGCCACTGCCGATGAAGAATCATCGATGAGCGGTGCCCGAGCCTTACAAAAACAGGCGTTCCCTGCTGCGCGAGCAGCTATTATTGGTGAGCCTACCGGCCTTAGGCCTATTCGTATGCACAAAGGAATTTTGCTGCATGCGGTGGAGGTTCTAGGCAATGCCGGCCATTCTTCAAACCCAGCCCTGGGCAATAGTGCAATTGAAGCGATGCACAGCGTAACAAGCGAATTGTTGAATTTCCGCGCGAACATACAGCGCAAATTTAACCACGCAAGCTTTTCATTTCCTATGCCCAGTTTAAATTTAGGCTGTATTCACGGCGGTGACAATCCAAATCGAATTTGCGGTCGTTGCGAATTATTATTTGATTTGCGCCCTCTTCCAGGTATGAAATTGCGCGCGCTACAAGACGATTTACGGCAGCTTTTAGAGCCAATCGCTGAACGCACAAATACCAAAATAGAATTAAGAGAATTAGCAGAAGGTATTGAACCCTTTGAAGAACCTGCTGACAGCGAATTAGTGAAACAGCTTGAATACTGGACCGGCCTTAGCGCCCAGGCCGTTAATTTTGCTACAGAAGCGCCTTTTTTACAGCAGTTAGGCATGCAAACAATTGTCTGTGGGCCAGGTTATATTGACCAAGCTCACCAGCCAGATGAATATATTCCTTTAGAGCACATTCCATTGACAGTAAATTTATTAGTTAAAGCTATTACACACTATTGTTTATAATTTTTGCTGACAAAGGTAACAAGCAAAATAAAAAAGGCGGCCTAAGCCGCCAAAAAACTGAAAAGCAGAGAATGACTCCGCCATCAGAGGAGGGTTTAAACAGCGAGCTCAATAACACCTTGGTTATTGCGTACCGCGAAAGTTGCTAATTGCACTGAAGCGTCTTCTAAACATTCACCCGTGCGCAAATTAAAATGCTGTTTATACACAGGCGACGCCACTACTAAATGTCCTTTAACGTCACCTACTATTCCTCGCGATAACACGGCAGCATTGCTAAAAGGATCAATCGCATCAAGTGCGTAAAATTCATTATTAACGTTAAAAATAGCCACCTGCTGCCCGTTTATTAATGCGCGCACGCCAAGGAAATTGCCAACATCTTCGGCATCACAGACTCGCTGCCATTGATTTTGAATCGTCGTATTCATATTTAACTCCACTATTTTAGGCAGTTTCTAACTCGTTGCCATTGATAAAGCGCACCAACTCTTCTTCGTTAGCGGGACGTATTTGGGCGCGCTCTTCAACAAACACCACTGTATTATCGGTTGCATCGGAGTTTACAAATGTACGGAAGCGTTTAATTTTTTCCGCATCTTCAATAGTACTTTTCCATTCGCATTGATAGGTATTTACCACCAGCTCCATTTCATTTTCCAGCTCTTCACCAAGATTCAATTTATCGTCAAGAATTACACCTTTTAAGTATTTTAATCCGCCTTCCATATTATCTAACCACACAGAGGTGCGCTGTAAACGATCTGCGGTACGGACATAAAACATTAAAAATCGGTCGATATATCGAATAAGCTGCTCGTCGTTAAGGCCGGTCGCAAATAAATCGGCATGGCGTGGCTTCATTCCTCCATTGCCGCACACATACAGGCTCCAACCATTTTCTGTTGCAATCACACCGACATCTTTACTTTGGGCTTCCGCGCATTCACGAGTACAACCAGAAACAGCAAATTTTATTTTATGAGGAGAACGCAAGCCCTTATAGCGGTCCTCCAATCGAATAGCCATACTTACCGAATCCAGTACACCATACCGGCACCAGGTGCTTCCAACACAGGATTTAACCGTACGCAAAGATTTACCGTATGCATGTCCAGTCTCAAAACCAGCATCAACTAATTCGCGCCAAATTAAAGGTAATTCATGTTGCTGAGCACCAAATAAATCAATGCGTTGTCCGCCAGTTATTTTGGTGTAAAGATTATATTTTTTCGCGACCTGGCCGAGCACAATTAATTTATCAGGTGTAATTTCCCCGCCTGCGATTCTAGGCACAACAGAATAGGTGCCATTTTTTTGCAGGTTAGCCATGAAATGATCGTTAGTATCCTGCAGCGGAGCTAATTTACCTTTCATGATTAATTCGTTCCAGCAGCTTGCAAAAATCGATGCCGCTGTCGGTTTACAAATATCGCATCCCAAACCTTTACCGTGTTTATGCACTAAATCATCAAAGGTTTTAATCTGGCCTACACGTACCAGGTGATACAGCTCTTGACGTGTATAGGGGAAATGCTCACATAAATCGGTATTTACTTCCACACCCAACTTTTTAAGCTCAGCGTTCATAACCTGAGTAGCAAGCGCTACACAACCGCCACAACCTGTACCCGCCTTAGTGCAGCTTTTTATATCACCTATCGTACAAGCACCGGCTTGCACTGCGCCGCAAATAGTGCCCTTACTTACATCATGGCAGCTGCAAATAATGGCTGTTTCAGGTAGTGCATCCACCCCCAACCCCACCGAGGCGCCATCAACAGAAGGTACTATTAAACCTGCAGGATCTTCCGGCAAGTCCATATTATTAAGGCAAATTTGTAATAAATTGCCGTAGGCCTCAACCTCTCCCACCAGCACTGCGCCGAGAAGTTTTTTACCGTCGGCAGATACAATTAAACGTTTATAAACTTCTTTTACACCGTCTTGAAATACATAAGAAATACAGCCAGGGGTACGACCATGGGCATCGCCAATGCTCGCAACATCAACGCCCAGCAATTTTAATTTGGTGCTCATATCCGCACCTAAAAATTGCTCGCTGCCGCCTAAAATATGGCTCGCTGCAACCTTGGCCATTTGATAACCCGGCGCCACCAATCCAAATATTTTGTTGTCCCAAAGCGCACATTCGCCAATGGCATAAATATTATCGACTGAAGTTTGGCAGTTATTATTTACTGCAATACCACCGCGCTCACCAATTTTAATATGCGATGCACGCGCCAATTCATCCTGCGGGCGAATGCCTGCGGAAAATAAAATCATATCGGTTTCAAGATAAGAGCCATCGGCGAAATTCATGCGATAGCGACAGGTCTCGCCCGCAACTATTTCCTTAGTATTTTTCTCTGTGTGAACTTGCACATTTAAGGCTTGAATTTTTCGACGCAATAAATTGCCGCCAGCTTCATCCAATTGCACTGCCATTAAGCGCGGCGCAAATTCCACCACATGAGTTTGCAAACCGAGATCTTGCAGTGCTTTTGCAGCCTCTAAGCCAAGTAAACCGCCACCGACTACAACACCCACTTTACTAACAGCGGCGGACGCAGTTATGTCTTCTAGATCTTCGATAGTGCGATAAACCAAACAATGGGGCTGCTCTTTGCCGGGCAGTGGAGGGACAAACGGATACGAGCCAGTAGCCAATACCAGTGTGTCGTAATCTTCACAACGGCCATTGGTGGTAACAACGCTATTATTGGCCGTGTCAATTGAGATTACCTTTTCGCTTAATAGGTATTTAATACCATTTTCTTGGTAATAGGTTTCTGACGTCAGCATTAAATCATCAGCAGTAGAACCCGAAAAATATTTTGATAATTGCACACGGTCATAGGCTAAGCGCGGTTCCTCTGCAAAAGTTATCACTTCGTATAAATCAGCCTGCGGATGCTGAATAATATTGTCGATAAATTTATGGCCAACCATCCCATTGCCGACCACCAGTATTTTGTGTTTTTTCATAAATAAATTCCTCTGGTTAAGCCGACAAACGTTGGCACGTAGATACAAAATGATGAACGGGAGTTTGTAATTGATGGGCTAAGCGCACCACTTCGCCAACAACAATTAACGCAGGCGATTGCAAGTTATTTTCTTGAGCTGTTTGCGCAAGATGTCCAACAGTGGTGATAAAAACTCGTTGATTATCGCGGCAGCCGTTTTCTATTAATGCAGCGGGTGTATCGAAAGACATGCCTGCAGATCTTAATTCCCGGCTGATCCATTCAGCGCGACTTAAGCCCATGTAAAATACCAACGTATGATTTATCTGTACGAGCGCGTTCCAATTAATATGTGTATCGGTCTCGCCCTGGGCAGTTACTAGCGTACAGCCCTGCGCCACACCACGATGCGTCAGCGGAATACCTGCATAGGTGCTGGCGCCTGACGCAGCAGTGATACCGGGCACTACCTCAGCCTCAATACCTGCTTGACGCAATACCAATAATTCTTCGCTACCGCGGCCAAAAATAAATGGATCGCCACCTTTAACGCGCACAACCTGCAACCCCTGGCGAGCCTTTTTTACTAATAAGGAGTTAAGATTATCCTGAGGAACGCTGTGCTGACCTTTTCGTTTACCAACATAAAACTGCGGTACCTGTTTGGGAAACAGCGCGCGTATTTCCTCGCTAACCAATTGATCAAATAAAATTAAATCCGCAGCCTGTATTACCCGAAGCGCGCGCAGGGTGAGAAGATCTGGATCGCCAGGGCCTGCGCCGACCAACCATACTTTGCCAGGCTCAAGGGTGGATTTACTAAAAGGTGTGTTGAGGGGCGACATAAAAAGTACTTCGCTACATGAAAAAAGTCTGTTAGCGGCTTGATGTCAACTGCACTGGGGCAGATGTGTAACTCACCGCTGTCAAACTTACCAAGCATGATGCATGCCCATGTGCGTATTTCTTAAAAAGACATTGCAATACAAAGCGTTACAAAAATTCGCAGCCTCTAAACACTTACAGAGCGCAACAAACTTGCACCAACACAAAACACACAGGCTCCACCAAAGGGCTATCATCCTACGTAAAACCTCCTCTTGATCGGTTCAAATTGGTGCTTTAAAGATCTTTAATGGGTCATATTTAACTTTTAAAAAATTTTATACTCTCGGATAACCTGGAAGTAGGGCACCAAAAAAGTACAAAAAGGGTTTCGAGTATTCGGCGTTCAGTCTTACTGGCGAATCAGCTATTATTAAAAACAAACTGTATTTCGCTGCCGGAGCCTCTCCAAGGCCATCTACATAATGCGAAATCTCAAAACCCTTCTCACCCAACCTGCCGAATAAAACTCATCGCAGGTTTAAGAGCGCTCTTTATGGCAATTGGCGGCACCCTTTTTACAGTCTCAGCCCCTTCCGGTGCTGGTAAAACCAGTTTGGTTAATGCGCTCGTGGCGGCCACTGCGGGTGTACAAGTATCCATTTCTCATACAACTCGCCAGATGCGCCCAGGTGAGGTCAACGGTGTTAATTATCATTTTGTCGAGCCAGCACAGTTTCTTCAGATGCTGGGGCAGAGTGACTTTTTAGAACACGCGCAAGTGTTTAAACATTATTACGGCACTTCCGCCGCTTGGGTTAGCGAGACTCTAGCTAAGGGTACTGATGTAATTCTTGAGATTGACTGGCAAGGCGCAGCCCAAGTGCGTAGGCAAATCCCTGAGGCCGTAAGCCTATTTATATTGCCGCCTTCTCAAGCCTGTTTGCTCGAACGCTTAACCGGACGCGGGCAGGACGCCCAAGCGGTCATCGATGCGCGCATGGCAGAGGCCAAAAGTGAAATTTCTCATTATGTTGAAAGCGACTACATTATCGTCAACGACGACTTTGCTCAGGCCCTTAAAGAATTCCAAGCCATAGTTATTGCTCATAGATTGACGCAAGCGAAGCAGGCAGAGCGCCACGCACCTTTATTATCAAGTTTATTGGCTTCGCAGCAGGGACCTTGGCCAAGCGTGCAAAAGAGTTGAGAGCCTTGGTTGATTTGCGTACACTCTATAGCCCCATTTTCATAATGGGTCTCGCCGCTAGGTTTGCTCTCTTTAATTTTGCTTGCCTCGGCGTTTGACCTTCCCGGTACTAGCTTAGGCTGACCCTTAAGCGTATATACTCAATCCCTCTCTTATTTAGGCAATATTATTCATGGCACGTATTACTGTTGAAGATTGTTTAGACCACGTAGCAAACCGCTTCGAGCTGGTGATCGTGGGAAGCAAACGCGCTCGCCAATTAGCTATTATGGGCAAACAACCGCTCGTTCCAGCGGAAAATGATAAACCCACTGTGTTGGCTCTGCGTGAAATTGAAAAAGGCCTAATCAGTGTCGACATACTTAAAGAGCCAGATGAGCAGCGTGTAGTTGTACCTAAGCACATCCCACCTGTCGACTCCTCCTTCGACGAGTAATTTTTAAGGAGGGCGCTTTGTTAACCATAGATTCGCTTTGCCACAGGCTGTCCTCTTATCTCGATCCCGCCCAAATAAACCGTGTGCGCCGCGCTTATTACTATGCCGAGCAAGCGCATACCGGGCAATGTCGCCGCAGCGGCGAGCCCTACATAACCCACCCGCTAGCGGTGGCGAATATTTTAGCCGGCATGCACATGGATCATCAGAGCCTGATGGCCGCGATGCTGCACGATGTCATAGAAGATACCGGCATCGGCAAACAGGCTCTTTTGGAACAGTTTGGCGAAGTCGTTGCGGAGCTTGTAGATGGCGTCAGCAAGCTCGCCAAAATTGAATACGAATCGCAAGCTGAAAAACAAGCCAAAAATTTTCAGAAAATGGCTCTTGCCATGGCGCGAGACCTGCGGGTTATCGTCGTGAAGATGGCCGACCGCCTGCACAATATGCGCACCCTAGGCGCTTTAGCACCGGAAAAAAAACGCCGGATAGCAAAAGAAACACTGGAAATATATGCACCTATCGCCCACCGCTTGGGCATGAATGATTTACGCATTGAATTTGAAGATCGCTGTTTTACCGCTATGTTTCCGCTACGCGCAGCCCGTTTACACGCGTCGCTGAAAAAAGTGCGCGGCAACCGCAAAGCCTTAGTTGAAAATATTCAAGCCGCTATAGAAACACGCTTAGCGCGCGAAGAAATTATCGGCGACGTAATAGGCCGCGAAAAACATCTGTATAGCATTTACAACAAAATGCGCAGCAAGAATAAATCATTCAACGAAATCATGGATGTGTATGCGTTTCGTATTATCGTTGAGGATATCAATACCTGTTATCGCACGTTAGGCGCTGTACATAATCTGTATAAACCGATGGCTGGGGAATTTAAAGATTACATCGCCATTCCCAAAATTAATGGCTACCAAAGTTTACACACGGTTTTAATCGGCATGCATGGTGTGCCGATTGAAGTGCAAATTCGCACGAAAGAAATGGATGAATTAGCCGGCCGCGGTATTGCCGCCCACTGGCTGTATAAATCGGTAAGTGGTGATGAACAAAACGACCCGCCTGTAGCGCGTGTTGATCGCTGGATTTCACGCATTTTAGAGCTGCAACAACACACGGGCAGCTCGATCGAATTTGTTGAAAATGTAAAAATGGATTTATTTCGCGAAGAGGTTTATGTATTTACTCCTAAAGGCGAAATTATCGAATTACCCCAGGGGGCGACACCAGTTGATTACGCCTATGCTGTGCATACTCAAGTAGGTAATCGCTGCGTAGCTTGTCGCATCAATGATCGCCCTGCTCCGTTATCACAGGCATTGCAAAGCGGGCAAAAAATAAAAATTATTACTTCTGAATCGTCTCAACCTAATCCCAATTGGCTCAATTTTGTCGTCAGCGCAAAAGCGCGCTCGGCTATTCGCCATTATTTAAAACATCAACGCCATATGGAATCCGTGGAGCTTGGTAAACGCATGCTCAGCCGCGCGCTGACGAATTTAGGTATGCAATTAGAACATTTGGCTGAACGTGAATTTAGTCATTTATTGGAAGCTAATAAAGTCAGCTGTGTTGAAGAATTATATGAAAGTATCGGCATGGGCAAACGCGTTGCGCTATCCGTAGCACAGTGTTTACGCCCAGATGGGGACAATAACGGTTACGCTGCAGCCCCATTAACGATCGATTCCTCCGATGGCCTGTTAATTAATTTTGCCCGTTGTTGCCGTCCGATACCAGGCGATCCAATTGTTGGGCATCTTAGTAGCGGCAAAGGTTTAGTCGTGCACCGCGAAGCCTGCAAAAATATTACCGATCTGCGCAGCAAGCGAGAAAACATTACCGATGTGAATTGGTCGGTGAAAGTGGCCGGGGAATTTCTCACCGATATTCGCGTAGAGGTGGAATCTGAACGCGGCATTATCGCCTCATTGGCGACGCGTATTGCAGAAACGCGCACTAGCATTGAAGGCATTAATGTCAGCGAACGGGACGCTCAGCATTCAGTAATCACCTTAACAATTGGCGTACGCAATCGCGTGCATTTGGCCGATGTTATGCGTCGTGTACGCACAATGCGCAGTGTTAGTAAAGTTTCGCGCGCAAAAAGCTAAATTAACGTTAACAACTTTTGTTGCGGCTTTTGCCGCATTTTTATTTGGATTTATTTATGACCAACAAAGCCATTATTTTTACCGATAAAGCTCCAGCTGCTATCGGCACCTATTCCCAAGCAGTAAAAGTAAATAATACTGTCTATCTATCCGGCCAAATCCCGTTAGTACCCGAGACTCAAGTGCTCGCCACTGGTGACTTCGCAGCCCAGGTGCACCAGGTATTTAAAAATTTACGCGCGGTGTGCCAAGCTGCAGATGGTGACCTAAAAGACATTGTGAAATTAAATATTTTCCTTACCGATTTAAGTTATTTCCCGGTCGTTAATGAGGTAATGGCGGAATACTTTGCAGCCCCCTATCCCGCTCGCGCCGCTATTGGCGTGAAAGAATTACCCAAAGGGGCTGTGGTAGAAGCAGATGGCATCATGGTGATATAACTATTACATATTGCTCTGAATTCTATAATTTGCACGAATGAATTTGCCACTTAATTAGACATGCGATACTTTTGCCAGCGCTTTTCAGCATCGAATAAAAACTGCGATTTTTCGCACAGTGCATCCATCGCACTTGGAAACACTGTAAAACGCAGGCAGCTAAGCTGCCGGCGCCTACCTTAATTTAGAAGAGGGTTATTATTAAGCCATCGCCATCCGATGAAAATTCCAAACAAAACAAATAACCAAATGCTTGTATGATCTACAAGCAATCAGTCAAAAATAGCAAATATACCTGTGCGTATGGCAACTAATAATGGTGAGCAGGCACATGAATGGGCATTGACTGGAATATTAATCTCTCGCTCAGCTTGGGATGTGCAAAATGAGCTGGAAAGCGGGCAGCTTATTCAAGTACTTCCTGACTGGAAAAGTGAACCGGCGCCCATTCGAATGGTATTTCCGACACGCGAGTTTTACCTGCACGCACTCGATTATTTATAGATTATTTGTCAGAAATTTTTAAAACGCAAAACGAAGTGTTAAGTAAATGAACTGATCAACCTACAGCCAAATAAAAAGCCTTTTTTATTTATATGGAAAAAAGGCTTTCGAAAATGACTTATCATTTATTAACTAAGAATAAATCAGACGTTCAAATTAAATTTTGTAGTGACCTAAAACGGTATATCGTCATCAAATGAATCCATCGCTGGTGGCGCAGGCTGTGGCGGTGCTTGCGGGCTGGGAGCCGGGCGATTGGGTTGACGGTAGTTTGAATCCTTAGGTGGATAGTTAGGTGCAGGCCCTCGAGCTGGTTGAGGTTGCGGGGCGGCACCATAGGACGGAGCAGAATTATAATTTGCAGGTGCAGCGGCTGAAGGCCCCGGACCTTCCGGATAACCGCCTCCGGGTCCATACCCGCCGCCGTAGCCCTCTTCTGCTGCACTGTGTTGTGGTCCGCCAGCGCCGCGGCCGTCGAGCAACTGCAGTTCAGATGCAACAATTTCGGTGGTGTAGCGTTCAACGCCTTGAGGATCACTCCATTTACGAGTCTGTAAACGCCCTTCAACGTATATTTTGCTACCCTTTTTCACATACTCACCAACAATTTCCGCCAAGCGAGCCCAGAATACTACCCGATGCCATTCCGTACGCTCTTGCATTTGGCCGCTTTGTTTATCCCGCCAGCTGTCTGATGTTGCAATACTCAGGCTAGCCAGAGCAGAACCGCCAGCGGTGTAACGCACCTCAGGGTCTTGGCCTACATTACCCACTAAAATAACTTTGTTCACGCCTCGAGCCATGATGAGTCTCCTCTAAAAATTAAATACAAAAAACATGATGCGCCTTGCGAAAAGTAGATGCTAGGCCGCGTGCGTCTGCGCTAGATAATCGTCGAGTTGCCGACGGTCAAATTCAGTGTCTTGAACTTTCAAATGCAACAGACCCTGTTCCTTTACCCAAACCGCCTCATAAATGCCAGCAATCTGGGCTCTTAAGCGTTCAATCTGCGGCTCATGGGCCAGCGCCACCGATATACTGGTCAAATATACAGGTTTTTTCATAAATAATGCTAGCGCAAACCACAGGCTTGCCAACGCGGCGGTGTAATAAAATACGGTAATTGTGCTGTGATGCTGTACCCAATAACCACCGAGCACACCGCCTGCCGAAATTCCTAAAAATTGACAAGTGGAAAACAGCCCCATGGCCGTGCCCTTGGCCCCTGCAGGTGCTTGTTTGCTCAATAATGATGGTAGTGTCGCTTCGAGCAAGCAAAAAGACATAAAAAACACAAATAACCCGCTGGCCCAACCAAACCAGGCCGTACCGGCCACCTGTAACAATGCCAAGCCGGCAGCTAGGCCAGCAATGGCCGCAAGCATCACAGGCTTAACCTTGCGCTTGCGCTCGGCAAAATGCATAAAAGGCATCATAGCGATAAACGCCAACGCCAAAATCGGGCCGTAAAATTGCCAGTGTTGTGCGGCGGCAATACCTGCGTCTTGCAATGCAAGCGGCAGCGCTACGAACAGTGCTGACAAAATAAAATGTAACGAAAATATGCCAAAATTCAGCCGCGCCAATTCAATATTGCGCAGGGATTGGCCGATCATTGCAGGCACCGCAATGGCATCTTTACCGCGCAATGTAGCTGGAGGATTTGGCACCTGATGAAACAGGATGTAACAGCCAATAAGGGAGAGCCCGCCGGTAACCCAAAAAATTGCTGGCAGCCCCCAGAAAGATGCCAAAGTCGAGCCCAACACCATCGCGAGAACAAACGAAACCCCAATAGATGCACCGATAACCGCCATAGCTTTAGTGCGATTTTGCTCCGTCGTAAGATCTCCCACCAATGCCATTATTGTGCTTCCCACAGCACCTATGCCTTGCAATGCTCGCCCGATAATCAAACCCCATACCGAATCGGATAGCGCTGCCACCAGGCTGCCCACAATCATAATAAGCAAGCCGATAAAAATAATAGTTTTGCGACCGTACAGATCTGATAACAGCCCCAAAGGCATTTGACAGATAGCCTGGCTTAACCCGTAAGCGCCGATGGCAAAACCTAAACGCTGTTCGGTGCTATCGACGTATTGACCGCCATACAGCGTCATAACGGGGAATACCATGAACAATCCCATCATGCGAAACATATAAAGGAGCGCGAGAGAGGAAACCGCTTTTATTTGCGATGTCGGCTGAGCTGAGGACACGAAAGCAACTCCAAGAAAAAATGCAGGCGATTCTATCAGCCCGCAGGCAACCCCGGTGGAACGATTTCGCGATTCGATAGTTACGCGCTCTTGCGTTATCTGGGGAAAGTTGGCGCTAAACTGGTGACAGTGAAGGTGTTTCAGTTACAATCTGTGCAATAATCTATGCAACCACAGCGCACAAATTCCAGGCCCCCATTAGCCAAGGCAGACAACCATCGTGACCGCATCTCCAGCCCCTACCTCTCCCACCGTTCAGGGCATTATTCTTTTCTCTATTAGCAGTAGTTTGCAAACTGGATTATTAGCACAATTAATCGGTGATAAAACCGGCCTCAAATGTCTTGTATCGACACAATTTTCTCCTGATTTGGAAGGCGCTTATCTTTATTTAGTTGATTGCCAAGGCCGCACGATTGAAGATTTACACGCTCTGGTGGCGGAAATTCAAGAACACAACCAGCCCTATATTGCCGCATTACTCAACGCCGCCTCCGAAAGTGACCACGAGCAATTATTAGATTGGCCTTGTATTTCAGGCTTATTTTCAACCGACACCGATCAAGAAAATTTATTGCGCGGCCTTGAGGCTTTGCTCAAAGGTGAATACTGGGTACCGCGTAGGCTGTTACATCTGCATTTCGAAAAAAACCGTCGCGCACCTTCAAATAAAAGGCTGGATATCAAACTTACCAAACGCGAGCGGCAAATCTTAAAATTAATTAAAGACGGCGCCACCAATTTTGATATCGCCGAAGCACTTGAAGTAAGCGAACACACAGTTAAAAGTCATTTGTACAACGTGTATAAAAAAATCGGCGTACGCAATCGCTTAGAAGCCAGCAATTGGGTTAGAGACCTAGAAGACATTTAGCACGATTATGCCGTGGCTGCCGATTATGCGCGGCCTGAGCAGCCCTAGCGGCACCCTGTAAAATTAAATACACGCTCCCCCTCGATACAACAATCTGAACTCAAAACACAGGCGTAACCACGAAAGTCTGTTTGCTACCCAGCCAATACAGACGCGAAAAAGGGTTATCATCCCCATTTAGCTGAATCATTTCTCGAGGATTTATGGTCGACACCATCATCGTTCGCGGTGCACGCACGCACAATTTAAAAAATATTGACCTCGATATTCCCCGCGATAAATTAATCGTGATTACCGGCTTATCCGGTTCCGGTAAATCCTCTTTAGCCTTTGATACGCTCTATGCAGAAGGCCAGCGCCGGTATGTAGAAAGCCTTTCGGCCTACGCGCGGCAATTTCTTTCATTAATGGAAAAACCTGACGTGGATCACGTCGAAGGTTTAAGCCCTGCAATCTCTATTGAACAAAAATCGACATCTCACAACCCTCGCTCCACCGTAGGCACAATTACTGAAATATATGATTATCTGCGGCTGTTTTTCGCCCGCATCGGTGAGCCGCGCTGTCCAACACACCAGTTAGCGCTGAGCGCACAAACTATTTCCGAAATGGTCGATCAAGTATTAGCGATGCCGGAAGATAGCAAAGTGATGTTACTCGCCCCAGTTGTGCGCGACCGCAAAGGTGAGCATCACCACGTATTTGAAAGTCTGCGCAGGGATGGTTTTGTGCGCGTGCGCGTGGATGGATTAGTTGTCGATTTAGACGATACACCGACATTAGATAAAAAGAAAAAACACAGTATAGATGTAGTGGTAGATCGGTTTAAGGTTCGTGCGGATATTAAACAACGGCTGGCGGAGAGTTTTGAAACCGCGCTGAATTTAGCCGAAGGTATCGCCATGGTGGCGAGCATGGAACCCAGTTCAAAAGAGGAAGATAAATTATTTTCCGCCAAACACGCCTGCCCGCTATGTGATTATTCGTTGTCTGAATTAGAACCGAGAATATTCTCCTTTAATAATCCCGCAGGCGCTTGTCCCGAATGTGATGGCTTAGGTGTAAAACAATTTTTCGCACCGGAAAAAGTTGTGTTGGATTCACAACTAAGCCTGTCTGAAGGTGCCGTGCGCGGTTGGGATGCACGCAATTTTTATTATTTTCATATGCTCACCTCGCTCGCAAAACATTTTAAATTTGATGTGGACGCGCCCTGGCAAAAGCTTAGCGCTAAAAATCAACAGGTTATTTTATACGGCTCTGGCGAAGAAACCGTTAATTTTACTTATGTAAACGAACGCGGCGATAAATTCCAACGTTCGCATGTGTTTGAAGGCGTTATTCCGAATTTAGAGCGCCGCTACCGCGATACGGATTCCACTGGCGTACGCGAAGAACTTGCCAAATACTTATCCAGCCAAGTCTGCCCAAGTTGTGAAGGCGCGCGCCTGCGCTTAGAAGCACGCCACGTATTCGTAGATAATAAAACCCTGCCCGAATTAGTTGATATGCCGGTAGGTGAAGCGCAGATTTATTTCACTAAACTTAAATTTACCGGTGCAAAAGGTAAAATCGCTGAAAAAATATTAAAAGAATTGCGCGATCGTTTTCGCTTTTTAGTCGACGTTGGCTTAAATTATTTAACCCTTAGCCGCAGCGCCGATACGCTCTCTGGCGGTGAAGCACAACGTATTCGTTTGGCCAGCCAAATTGGCGCAGGTTTGGTAGGCGTGATGTATATTTTGGATGAACCCTCAATCGGCTTACACCAACGGGATAACGACCGCCTATTAGGAACACTAAAACATCTGCGTGATTTAGGCAATACGGTAATAGTGGTTGAGCATGACGAAGATGCCATTCGCTTGGCCGATCATATTATTGACGTGGGGCCGGGCGCAGGCGTACACGGTGGGCAAATTATTGCGCAGGGTAAATTGGCGCAAATTCTAAAGGCTAAAAACTCACTTACCGGCGCTTATTTATCGGGGAAAAAATGTATCGCTATTCCCAAAACACGCCATGCGCCAAATGCAAAAAAAATGCTGCGCTTAAAAGGTGCGACCGGGAATAATTTAAAAAACGTCACGCTGGAAATTCCCGTGGGTTTATTTACCTGCGTAACTGGAGTCTCTGGATCGGGCAAATCCACATTAATTAATAATACACTGCATCCACTGGCTGCCACTGCCCTTAATAAAGCCACCACCCTTACTGCTGCGCCTTATCAATCGGTTGAAGGCCTGGAATTGTTTGATAAATGTGTGGATATAGACCAAAGCCCCATTGGCCGCACGCCGCGTTCAAATCCCGCTACCTACACCGGTATTTTTACGCCGATCCGAGATTTATTTGCCGGCACAGCCGAAGCGCGCTCGCGCGGATATAAAGCAGGGCGTTTTAGTTTTAACGTTAAGGGCGGGCGCTGTGAAGCTTGCCAGGGCGATGGTGTGGTTAAGGTAGAAATGCATTTTCTGCCGGACGTCTATGTGCCTTGCGATACATGCAAAGGCAAACGCTATAACCGAGAAACTCTTGATGTACATTACAAGGGCAAAAATATTCACGAAGTTTTGGATATGACGGTAGAAGATGCGCGCACTTTTTTTGATGCCGTACCCAGCATTGCCAGTAAATTACAAACTTTGATGGACGTAGGGTTGTCCTATATCCGTTTAGGTCAAGCGGCGACAACACTTTCCGGCGGTGAAGCGCAGCGAGTAAAACTCTCGCGGGAATTATCTAAACGCGATACGGGTAAAACTCTTTATATTTTGGATGAGCCAACAACGGGTTTGCATTTTCACGATATTGCCCAGTTATTAGCGGTTTTACATCGCCTGCGCGATAACGGCAATACGGTGATTGTTATCGAACACAATTTAGATGTCATTAAAACAGCGGACTGGGTTGTGGATTTAGGCCCTGAAGGCGGCGGTGGCGGCGGGGAAATTATTGCTACAGGCACGCCCGAAGCAATTTGTAAAATAAAAGCCTCGCATACCGGGCGATTTTTAAAGGCCATGCTGGAAGCTAAAAAGCCGACCAAATAAATATAAAGACCGCAGACTATTAAAACCCCATGCACGCCGAAGCCTGGGGTTTTAATAATTTAATGCCGATATCCTGCAAATAAAATATGTCTGCAGTTATTTCCTGGAATACTTAAAAATGACTCAGAAAAACTCAGTGTAACTAGCTAGTTAGCCAGCTTTTCTCATCAGCTTATGGGCTTTTTTCGTACGCCATAGGCCGTAATGAGCAATACTCAATCCAATAACATTCGCCACTAAATCACCCGCGTCTACCGTACGCAGCGGAAACCAATATTGGCTAAACTCCTCAACAAATGTGAACACACCTACGCACAAAACTGCTCGCGCTAAGCCAAGTTTAGTAAAACCTGGCATAAAGCTGCTGCCTAAACCAAAAGCTAAGCTGCCATATAAAATGGCGTGAGTCCACTTATCCCCCAGCGGTAATTGTTGAATAAGCTGAATGGGCGCATTGGCATAACCTGTGTCTGCGCTAAAAATTGCGCCTGCAATTAGAATTAGCATAAACAGTGTAAAAACTGCATATTTATTTAAAGGCATATTCATAATTACACTTCCACCTTGGCAGGCTCAATTGGGTCTCTGCTGCGTTTTATTGACGCAGACCAATTAAGATGGCGAGTTAACAACATAAATAAAGCAAGCGCGGCAAATAACACTGAGCTGCCAAATATCAGCGCATAGTCTTCAGACTGTAATACACACAACAACAGGCCGTAGAGCACGGCAAAACCAACGCTTGCATATATACCGCGCTTTATAGAGCCTAAAACCGCAGTTAAATAAATACTTAACAAACCAACGCAAGCTGCGGCCGCCAGGCTGTAAGCTAGTAATACATTCATATGCTCACCCAATGCTAATAGCAGAATATAAAACATCGTCATAGCCGCGCTAATTAAACTGTATTGCATCGGATGAATGTTTTGCTTAGTTAAAATCTCGAACAGAAAACAAGCGCCGAACGTTAACAACATAAATAACATCGCGTAAGTAACTGCACGATATGCCACCGTATAACTATTGACGGGCTCTACAAACTCCACGCCGAAGGCGCGCTCTTTGAGCCCTTGGCAATCGCTATTATCTAAACAATGCGCCAATGCATCAGCTATATTCACAGCAAAATGTGTACTTTCCCAGCGGGCGGAAAATCCCTGCTCGCTAATATCATGCTCCACCGGCAATTGGTTGCCAGAGAATTTAGGGTGCGGCCAATCTGCATGCACTTGAATCACGTTGGCCTCGGCCAAAGGCATAAAATGCAAACTCTGCGTGCCGTTGAGCGCGAGTTTAATACTGCAACTAAGGGTACGGCCGGATTTTAATTCGCCAAGTTGTGAATGAATGCCATCGTTTAACAAAGAATTTTTAGCACCTGGCAACCATGTAAATGATGTTGCGGATTCGTCCTGCCAATGACATTGCAGAGAAGGTGTATTTTGCATTCCTCGGCTATCGCCAACGCCCAGGCTAAAATATGCATCCGCTAAAGTGTAAGAACCTTTTATTAAATTCGGCCATGCACCATCGGGTATTAAAAATTCTGCATCTATAGTTTGCTCAGTATGATAGAGCAGGCCTGAAAATATACCGCGCTTGCGAATTTGGCTGGTTTGCGCAACCCCGATCGTGAGTTTTTTCGGCAGCAGGTACTGCTGCTTCTGTTCGAATTTTTGAACCTTGGTCACACTACCGTCTTTATTAGTAGTGTTCTCAAAATAATTAACCGTATAGGGTTGAATTAAATAAGGGCCGTTAATTGTCTGCGCCCTCGCCGCACTCTCACCGATAGATTCCACTGCAGCAGCATGTTGTTGCTGGCGAGTAGAAATTAAATTATTCACACACAACATAGGAATATTTAATAAAACACTCCACACCCCCAAAAAGAACAATTTTAAAAAAAACGGATTTTTAAACATAGTGTGCACCACCCAAGTTAATAGCGAATAGCCCAAATTGGCCGTTGATTACCTAGGGTTTAGTTTCAACTATTGGTTTAAATATTGGGTGTGGCGCTTGAGGGGTTTGTGTGGGCGTTGAGTGTAGGTTGAGTGAAGATAATATTATCTGATTACCGATCTCACTCAGTTAAGTTGCTCAGGCGGCCGGATTTCAGGCATTAGGCGGAATTTGTGGCCAATGATTTAGCTGTGCACTTACGCCATCGCTGATATTTACTAGCGTTAAATTCGCGCCGTGCCTACGCGCTATAGCGGCGACAAAATTAAGCCCAAGGCCCGTGCTTTTGCCTGTACCATCTGGCCTGGGCAACGAATAAAAACGCTCAGTTATGCGTGGTTGGGCGTAATCGGGAATATTCGGACCGTTATTCGTCACAGTTATTTGGCAGTATTCCGAACCTTGCGGCAGAAGCGAAAGCCTAATGGGTGTGCCCTTAACGGCAAACGCTAAAGCGTTAGCAATTAAATTATTCAGTGCCATCAATAATAAATTCCGCCCACCCCAAACTGTTTTAACGGCTGAGTCGACGACAAGCGAACACTGTTTTTCCACTAGGTGCAAATTGAATGTATCGCTAATTTCAGCCACTAATTCCGACACGGAAATAATTTCTGCATGTATATTTTCATCAGCTTCCAATTGGGCGAGTTGCAAAATGGCGTCAATGGTAATTTGCAGTCGACGAGTTTGGTGTTGAATCAAACTGTATAGCTGTTGAGTTTGTGCGGCGGTTAAGCCTTCTGCTTGTGCTAATAACTCACTGCTTGCAGCGAGCGATGCTAAAGGTGTTTTTAATTCGTGGGTAAGGCTTTGTACGTACTGCTCGATATAATTTTTGCCGTCTAACTCTCGCCGCATTGCATCCATTGCTTCACCTAAATAGCGCAATTCCCGGCTACCTAGTTTATTCGGCAACAAGGGCGCAGTTTGCCCTTGGCTTAAAGCTTCGGCATGTTCTCGCAACCGCTGTAGTTCCCGGCCTAGCGCCCAGGAAAATACACCTCCGCCTACAATTCCCAACACAATAATAATGGCGGCAATAAAAGCCAAGCGAGTTTGGCTGCGTTCAATGTAAGGGGCAACTGTCGTGCTAGGTTTACTTACCGTGACCACACCTAACATTTTCTCACCGTCTTTAATGGGTGCAGCCACATACATCACACTGGTTAATTCGCCATTAATTAACTCCTGCGTGGACCTAGCTCCATAACCACCGCGCAGCGTAAGCGCAACATCGCGCCAATGGGAATAATCTTCACCGACAACTTCTCCGTGAGAATCCAAAATCACCCTGCCCTGCACATCCGTTACGTACACGCGATGACTAGGCGAATATTTATGTATACCCCAAATATCCGCATCAAGCCTGCGTGCACCATAGGCTTTTAAATAGTTTGGCCAGTCGCTTTGCGCTAACTGGCCTTTTTGTATTGTCTCGCGCAATAGTTCCGCCAATAAATAAGCAGTATCAACAAGAGTTTCCTCTGTTGTTTGGCGCACGGCAGGTTTAATTTCCTGGCTAACGCTATGACCGATAAAATATCCGCACAGCAGAACAAAAATACAATAGCCAATAAAAACTTTTAGCCTTAAGGACATATTTGTGCCTTTAACGCCAAGCTATAACCAAAACCGCGATGAGTTTTAATAATATCTTCGGTACAACACAGGCGACATTTTGCGCGCAGAGTTTTAATATGCGTATCTATATTGCGCTCATAGACAGCGCAGTCCTGGCCGAGAAAATTTAATAATTGATCACGGCTACACACTGCCCCCGGCGCATGTGCCAGCGCAGTTAATATGCGCAACTCAGCGGGTGTTAACGCCAGCGCCTGGCCATGAAGCGTAACACTTAGGGTTTGATTATTAATAATTAAGGGCGCACTGCTATCCAGCCCAGGCGATTTATTCTGCGTGCGTTTAGTAATGGCTTTAATGCGCGCTATCACTTCTTTCGGGCTAAAAGGTTTGGTTACATAATCATCCGCACCCAATTCCAAACCAAATAATTTATCCGCCTCCTCCGCCCGTGCGGTTAACACCAATACAGGCACCTGGCTAAATTCACGCACTATTTTTAGTGCGTGTAAACCGTTCATATCCGGCAAACCAATATCCAAAATTAGCAGATCAATAGGTTGTGAACGAAGTGCCTCTAATCCATCGCGGGCTAATTCACAATGCGTTACCCTAAATCCTGCGGCCGTTAAGGCAATAGTTAATGGCAGCGCGATACTATATTCGTCTTCGATTAATAAAATTTGCATTAATTAGGCTGTCGATGGGTTTTTAATATGAGTTAAAAGGCAGCTGGCATTGATTAGGTGCAGATTGTAAATTCGGCTGACACTAAATTTTGTACTTAAAGATTTTTCTGCACCTTTATTCATTCTGCGCGCAGTAAAAAAACTTAAAGCCTTCGCTGCGCATATTACGAATGCTCAGCGGCACGGCTTAATTGCACAACCACACTTTTAAATCCCGGAGTTTTAGAGCGCGCATCAACGTTGCGCGGAATTAATTGGTTGGCCTCCGGATAATACACCATTAAATTGCCAGGCCTAATAGCATAGGGTTTTACTTTTAAACCCAGCATACTGCCTGTAGTAGTGGTTAAATTAATGCGCTGATTTTCAATTAAGCCTTCGCAGGCTATGTCATCCGGGTGCATCATTACTACCCAGCGCTCGGTCTGCTCGCGATAAGCGTCCTGCTCGTGGTAAATAATTGAATTAAATTGCCCCTCCGAGCGCACGCTGGTTAAGCGATATCCCGGCGCGTATCTCGGCAATTCACAAAAAGCAAAGTGCGCTTTGCCTGTTGGGGTTTTAAATTCCGGGCTGTGCAAAATGCGCCCAGCTACGGTGAACTCTTCTTTATTTTTATCAATCTCCCCTAAGCCTTCAAAACCGGGAATGACACGGGCAATCCATTGGCGCAGCGTTGTATGGCTTTTTAAAGTGGTAAAATCAAAACGCTGAGGATTAATTATTTGCTGGCCTAAGCGGGAAACTATTTCTACTTCGCTTAATAATTGTGGAAAGCGTTTAATGCCACCGTCGCTTAGGCGCACAAAATTAAACATGGATTCCTGACTGGTGGCTTGAGCTTCCTCATCCCGCGCACGCACAGGAAAAATAACCACTTCACCCTCAACTCCCTCCATATGGCTATGGTTAAGCGTAGTGGTGAGAAAACATTTAAAGCCAATGCGGTTTAGCGCTTCGCGAGTAAATGCAGTATCGGGATTGGCCGCCCAAAGATTGCCGCCAAGGCCAATAAGTGCATCCATCTGGCCGTCAAAAGCCGCTTGCATACAGGCCATGCTATCGAGCCCCGGTGTTTGTGTAAGGCTAAAACCTAGATGTTGCTCAAGGGCAGCAAGCGTGTGAGCTTGTAGCTGCGGGGTAAATCCCATCGAACCTGTGCCTTGAATATTACTGTGGCCGCGCAAAGGTAAAAGGCCTGCGCCGGGTTTGCCAATCTGCCCGCGCAATAGTGCCAATGCCGCTATGCCTTCGATATTGCCTACGCCCTGCTTATGGTGCGTAAGCCCCATGCTCCAAGTAAAAATGCAGCGCTCGCTGCGCGCATAGGTATCGGCAAGGATTTGAATTTGAGCTCGCGTCACCCCGGATTGCGCAATCAAATCATCCCAATTTAACGCGCTTATTGCAGATTTATATTCCTCAAAGCCATCTGTGTGTTGAGCAATAAATGTTTGATCAAGCGTGTTTTGCTCGATCAAAACTTTTGCCATAGCCGCCATGAGCGCCGCATCGCCACCTAAATGCGGCTGCACATAAAGGCTTGCCACCTCCGAGCCGCCAGCGAGCATTGAGCGCCAATCACTGGGGGATGCAAACCGCAGCATGCCCGCCTCCTGCGCAGGGTTTACAACAATTATCTGTACGCCACGGCGGCGCGCCTGCAGCAGTAATTTCACAAAGCGTGGATGGTTGGAAGCGGGGTTGGCGCCCCACACAAAAATGCAGTCCGCTAGGGCTAGATCGTCAAATGTGACGGTGGAGGTCGATGTGCCTAAACAGGCTTTAAGCCCGACGCCTGAGGCTTGGTGGCAATAATAGGAGCAATTATTGATATGGTTCGTACCGTACAAGCGCGCCAATAGCTGTAATGCAAATGCTGCTTCGTTGGAGGAGCGGCCGGAGGCGTAAAAAAAACTGCGCTCAGGGGCAATTTTACCCAGCGCAGCCGCCACCTTATTAATTGCATCGTCGTAACTGATCGGTGAATAATGTTGCGCGCCTGCGGGCTTATACAAAGGCAATGTCAGGCGGCCTAAATCCTCTATTTGCTTACCGCTTAAACGGGCTATTTCGCGAATGGGCATCTGCAAAAAATACTGCGCGGCTATGCCGGGGCGAATGTCACTGGTGTGCGCTTGAATGTTTTTATTGCAGACTTCAAAACTGCGGGCCGCTTCATTTTTCAAACCGCCATTTTGCCCGCCCGTGCCAAATGCGCAAGCTTTACAGGCATTTTTTGAATTAAGGCTGCGCCACAATTTAAACGGCCCAATTTGCCAGGCGTAATGCATTACGCTGCGCAGCGCATGCAAGCCTCCACCAATTGCCATAATGCCCCCTAGGTTTTTAAGCTTCAATATAGTGTCGAATGTACACCAGATTCTGCACAGCCTGGGCCATAAAATGCTCGATTTAGGTCTGCATCCGTCGCGCAGCATTCAGTAGAAATTCAGGCACGCAATGCCACAAAGGCCTCCCACCAGCTCTTGAGCAATAACCCATGCACATTCTACGAGGATTGTTACCTTGGTTGATCGCACTTGCCACTGTGCTAAGTTCGCACACTCAAGCAGCCTGGTTAGCAGAACCGGAAGCGACGATGGGCTCGCTAAAATTACCTAAAGAATTTGCCTTTAGCCCGGGCGAACCTCACGAAAATAGCTTAGCGGCTGTGGGTTTGGGCTTTCAAGGCGGTTATGAATTTGCAAATCATTTGTTTCTTAAAGCCGGTGGCGTAAACGGCGAAACCGAAAATTTATTGGGCTGGCAAGATCGTATTAAATTTCATGATGCGCATATCGCCACTGGTATTAACTGGCCGCTTAGCAAACGCTGGCAATTATCAGGCGCTGTGGGTCTGTCACATTGGAGTTTCACCGCTAAGGATCAAGCCTCATTTCAAAAAAACGTGGCAGAAACGCATTTTTCCGGCACAGATGCAGAATACCGCCTTGGCACACAGCTGCAATTTAACCGTTTGATATCGATGGGACTATTTGGCGGCGAAAAACACTGGGGCGATGTGCGCTATGTTCACTACGGCTTGAGTTTAATCATGCGTTTTGAGTAAACCATTCACCTGTTAGCGCAGGCGAATATCTGTTGTACACTCTCGGCCGATTAAATCGGTCTCATCTAAAAAAAGTGTCTGCACCGGTTAACGATCTCTTAGCCATGGCAATTTGCCTGCGTGATAGTGTAATAACGCACCGACGTTTTGACTGAGCTTGATGTTAAATCGCACTACACTGGCCATTGGTTTACACCTGGAGTCTTAGTTGAACGCAAAAATAGTCGCTGTTGTGGCGTTGTTATACGCGGCAGACGCCTGCGCGAAGCTGCCCCGCCTGGATTTCTGGAACCCACGACATCCGTTTACCATTACCGCGCCAGGTAATCCCGGGCTTGCGAAATTAGTGCGTGAGCAATTACAACAAGAGCGTAAAGCTAATCCCCAATTGCTGGACGCCGATGAGACATTAAGCCTTGCGCAACATGAATTAACCCTAGTGGAAAAAATACTCCGCGCGCAGGGCTATTTTAGAGGAGAGGTGTCACTTAAATCCCCTACTACACTGGAATACCAGATTGAAACGGGACCGCGCTTTTTAATTGATGAATTAATTTTAGAGCTACCTGATACCGACGCACCCTTACCTGCTTTAGATATCAGCCAGGGCGAGCCGCTAGTGGCGGATGTGGTATTAGATACGTTAGAGCAAATAAAAACACATTACAGTAAACATGCCTGTTTTTATCCGTTAGAAGTTAAATACCAAGCCACTATCGATAAAGCTGCCGCCACCGCTCAACTGCGAATTTATTTAACTCCCTATACCAGTGCACGGTTTGGCTCCAGCGAATTCCATGGTGCGCCATCTATTGACAATGAATTTTTACAGTATTTTTTATCTTATGAACCTGGCGACTGTTATAAACAGAATTTACTGGATAAGACACGGCTTAACTTGCTCAAAAGTGATTTATTAACCAGCACAGATGTACAAACCCGTTTAGAGGGAGATGAAGTTGTCACCGACATTCATCTTACACCGCGCAAACCACGCACAATTAAAGGCGGTTTAAGTTATGACGGTGATAGTAAAGAAGGCCTCTCGCTAGACTGGGAAAACCGCAATTTATGGGGTGGCGGCGAGCATTTAAGTTTTAGCGCAGCGCAAAACCGAATATTAGGCGATTATCAAGCGCGCCTTACGCTACCCCACGTATATCATCCACAACAAAATTTAATTATTTCCACCGAATATAAAACTGAAGATTCCACCTCCAGTCAATCCTCAACGGAAATAGTCTCCGCAAGTCTCGAACGGCATTTAAGTGAATATTCAGTCGTAAGTTTAGGCGTTGAAACCGAATTTATTCACGAAAAAAACGTGCGCGATTCAGGCTTATTAGCGGTTCCGTTGCGCATTAGCCTTAATAATACCGATCAATTATTAAATCCTACCCGCGGCTGGGCTCTAACTCTTGGCGCCAATAGCGTATGGGATGCCTATCACCCAGAAATCCAATTTCAACAACAAAATATCGCTGGCAGTATTTATTACACCTACGCAAGTAAATCCGTTACCCCAACGCTTGCACTGCGCGCAGCCAGCGGGTCAATTAGCGGGGAATCGTTAGACGCAATTCCTGTTACTAAACGATTTTTTGTCGGCGGCGGTGGCTCAGTACGTGGATACCCTTATAAAAGTTTAGGTGCGATGACGGATGGCAAACCCAACGGCGGATTATCATTTGCAGAAGGCTCAGCAGAATTACGTCTGCGCTGGGGCGAGAGTTGGGGAGTGGCGGCATTTTATGATGGCGGCTGGGCCTACGCCGATGATAATTGGCATTGGGGTAAACAATTTTTATGGGGCTATGGAGTTGGCGTGCGTTATTACACATTATTCGCACCTATTCGCCTGGATATTGCCTGGCCTAAAACCCGTCGTGAAGGCATAGATGATCCTTATCAAATTTACGTAAGCCTAGGGCAGGCATTTTAATATGCGAGCAATAAGCGTTGCTAAAACCCTAATTAAAATTATCAGCGCTTGCGCTGTAACTCTACTGCTTGCGCTCTGCTCCATATGGATTTTCCGCGCGCCTATAGTGCAATGGTTGGCAGATAAACCTTTACCCAATGGTTGGGTTCTGCAATTAACAGGATTAACCAGCAGTAGTATTGGCCAGTGGAAATTTGCCAAATTCAGTTTGGTAAAGGAAGGCTCCGTATATTTCACACTTGAGCAGGGGGAAATCATTTGGCAACCATCACTTCTATGGCAAAAAAAATTACTGATTGAGCGTGTAAGCGTGCAATCGGCCACTTTTTATCAGCAGCCACCAAAACAAAATACAGAATTTAAAGCCCCCGATTTTACCGGCCTGCCTAGTATTGCGGCCAATCAAATTGATATTAAACATCTGATTCTTGCAGGCACTGATCCTACTGAAAACATATCCAGTGAATTCACACAGGAAGACTATGCGTTTGAAGGAGATTTTCAATTATTGTGGGATGAGGTATTTTTACAACTAAATGGGCAACTTAAAAATCAAAATAATATTATTATCGCTCAGGTTGATACCGACGTACACCCAGACAAAACACTGGAAATAACCGCCAAGCTTGACGAGCCAAAAGGTGGCATGCTCGCCCGCAGACTCTCCTTACCCATTACTCACGCATTAAAAGCCGATGCCATAGTGGAAATAGGTTATGAGGGTAAGGATTATTTAATTAATCTACAGCAATTGGATTTTCCTTGGCGCAACCAATTTATTCAAAGCACAGGCACGCTCTGGGTAAATGCAGCCCAAGACACATTTGATCTGCGTGAATTAAATCTCAGCATCGGCGAGCACAAACAATTAATAAAAGCCTTGTTAACACCCAGCGAGCGGACCGTGCACGCACAACTAGAACAATTCCCCGTAGATTTTATCTCACCATGGGTACCGCTTGAGGACGGTGAAATTAGCGGCGATTTTAATATTTATTGGCAAAACCAAACCGCACAACTCACTGCCGATGCCAAAGGGAATTTGAATAGCAACTGGCAAGGTTGGCCGTTGAAGCTGAAAGGCGAATTTAACTATTCAGCACAACAGCTAATAACACTTAAAAAAGCGGAAGCTACCTGGGGCGAAGGCAAATTAAAAAGCATAATTAAAGCCGACGGGGTATTGGATATACGCGGTGAGCAAAATAATTTGACCGCCAGCAGCACTCACTTCACCAACGAACACTTACATAACCTGCCAATTGTCTGGCTTTCTCAACCCAAAAGTACCCTGGCCCGTGAGTTAAACAAACTAAAATTCAGTGCCGACGTTACTTCTTTAACTCTTAAAGGGCCACTTAACAACCCTACGGTAAACTATTTGCTCGATGCCCAAACCAAATGGCAACAACACGAATTCGATTTGCATTTACAAGGCGATGGCAATCTCACCGGCGCCAATTTGCGTCAAACCCGAGTACAGCAGGGCGAAGGCCAAATAGAATTAAACGGCCATTTAGATTGGGCTGGTACCACCACAAAAGCGCAACTGGATTTTAAACAATGGGGAGAAGCGTTTTGGAACACCTACCAATTAAATAAAATGACAGAAGTGAAAGCATTAGTTAATGGCCAGGCGCAATTAACTGGCACGCTAAGCGCACCGCGTATCACCACACAACTTACACTTACTGGCGAATTACCCTTAAGCGAACCTGCGCCGTTTATTTTTAATAATAAGGCCCAATTTCAATACACGTTTGCCAAACCCTGGCCCGCCGGATTAAGTTTATTAAGCACGGAAAATACCGAATTAACGGTTGCAGGCACCTCACGCTTACAGGTGCAAGGCTCATTTAATACTCGCGCCATCGATCTTACTATTCGCTGTCCGCAATGGGATACGGAATTAAACCGTTTGCTCGAAATCCCACTTGCAGATGGCTCAGGCAACTTAGAACTTAATATCACCGGCACAATACAAGCACCTCAAATACGCGGCCAATGGCAGTACGAAATCCCTCTAGGCGCGCAGCCGCTCACTTGGCATGGCACACTCAATTCTGAAAATAATTATTTGTCTGTCATCAGCGAGCTTAACGAAGCCGAGGCCAATCTTGCCCATTTTAATGGCCGCTACCGCTTAGAAAATTTCAATAATCCAACAAACCTTGATGCGCAAATAGAATTAAAAGCCAATCTCTCAGCCAGCCGATTATTTTTAGATGCGCGGCGCTTTCCATTAACCGGAGCCTTAGATATGAACCTCAATATCGCAGGCCCCAGAGCCCAGCCGCAAATAAATGGCACAATGAATATTATTGATGGTTTTTTTGCCGACAAAGTGTTATCCAATGAATATAAAAATATTAATTTAAATTTGGCGCTACAAAACAATCAACTCAACGTACAAAAAGGTGAAGCTCGCGATAACGATGACGGCACACTTAAAATAACTGGCGGCTGCCCGCAGATTTACCCCGCCGCAACTTGCGATATAAAATTCGCCTTTGACGAACTGCAAATAATAAAAAATCCGCAGCTGTTTACCCGTGCAAGTGGTGAAATAAATACCAGCGTTGCAGATAAACAAATAAAAGCTATCGGCGCTTTAACCCTTTCACCTACCACCCTAACTTTAGCAAACTCCACGGGCAGCACTATACGAGAGCTAGTGGTGGAAGAGGTGAACCGTCGCCGCAAACAATCTGCAGGTATTTTATGGCCAAGCCCCTATGTGGATATTCAATGGCAACTGGGCAGCAATAGCCAAGTGCGCGGGCGCGGCCTTGAAGCGCAAATAGCCGGCGCATTTCGCACCCAAGGCCCGTTAAATCAAATGGAGTATCGGGGTAATTTTTATACAACGAAAGGGACAATGGAATTATTTAATAAACGGTTTATATTGGGGAATGGCGATATTCGCCTCGCCCCGGGGCAGATTTATCTCAATATACCTGCGCAATATCAATCACGGGTCAATAGCGGGGAAGACCTTACAATTAATGCACGCCTGCACGGTGATTTAAATCATTTAAATCTCGATTTGCAATCCACTCCGCCGCTGCCACCGGACGAAGTTTTAGCGCGTTTAATATTCGGCAAACAAGTACAGAACATCACGCCTTTTGAAGGAATACAGTTAGCTGGCGCCGTGCAGCAATTGCGCTCAGGCAACAGCTTCAGCCTAATGGATTCGGCGCGCACATTCTTAGATGTGGATCGTTTAAATATTGAATCGCAGAAAAATACTGATGGTACGTCAGGCGTAAATGTGGGCGTAGGAAAATATATTAGCGATAAAGTATACGTCGAAGTTCAGCGCACCCCCAACCCTAACAATCCCTGGCAGGGTCAAATTGAAATTGAGCTTACACCAAAGGTTAATTTTGAAAGCAATACTGGCGATCACGGACAGGGCGGCGCAAAACTATTGTGGCGTAAAGATTATTAATCTATAGATAGATCATAAAAGTCAACATCCAAACCACTGACGTGCATCAAGGCAAATTTTTAGATGGTTTCCAATCCCCAATGATTGCTCAGCTCAATTATTTTCTCTGCGCTGCGCTACCAATCAAACTAATGAAATGTATATGGCATACTAAACCAGGTCGCTGTGCTGCATCCGAAACCCAGCCAGAATGTAAACTCAGCAGAGTTGCAGCGAAAAACAAATACGCCTGCTATTGAATTTTTTATCAAGCAAAAAAAACGCGGCATATGCCGCGTATTTTAATAATGGACAGAACTTAGGGGCTAATCCTCGGCAAATACCCAGCTGGGATAATACCTACAAAAGACAGCACAATAAGGATCAATAAAATAATAAATAGAATTTGCACTATGCGCCCGACAGGGGCTGGGAGAGGCAGCAAGCTAATAAGCCACCAGATAAGCCCAAAAACTACCAAATAGGCAATAAGATTAATGATCATATTCATATGAGACCTCTGAATATTTAGATAAAAAAGCTAACCATGCACAACTAATAAATTTGACGCATTGTGTCGCTTTTATCACCTACCAAACACCGCAAACAATAATTAAACACCTGACACCAAATATTCACTCATTAGAAACTGCATTAAATTAACCGGCTATTGTAAATAAGTAGTTATTTAGGAGCTGCGTTTTCCGGTACTACACGCACAGTATCATCTGCAGCTGGGCCAGTCGTCGTACTTGTGCCGATTCCGCTTGATGAAGAACTGCTCGAGCTACTCGATGAACTCGGCACGACAGCTGGACTGGGTACCACAACTGTTTCTTTACGCTCGCAACCAGTTAAAGCAAATAAACCCACAAGCAATAACACAACGGGACGGGCAAATACGCTTGAAGTAACAGAATGTGTCATAAAAAACCCTCTTCAGTAGGTAAACTAATTAGGTAGACATGATTTCGATTTACTATAAGCAAATAGAGAATTCAGCACCGTGCGCCAGCGTACAAAACACTAAGGTAATTAATTGTGCCAACGAATGACCGACTTTAGCTTACGCTTGGATTTATAGGTAACACATTCGATCTGAGCAAAGGACTCGCTTAAAGATATTTTTGGTTTCTCTCCATTGCGGCAACAGGTAAGCTGTAAGCGCGCTTTGCATTTTCGGCGCATATTTTAATAACGCTGAGAGACTAACCTAGTAAAACAATAGGTGCGCTCGCTACTTTAGCAGCATTTCAAATTATTTTAATTTATTCGGTATTCGCGATCTGCAAGCAATACGCAGTAGGCGTAAAAATTTAGGGCACTCAAAATGGCTTTTAGCTGTACAGGCTGCAGCGTGCCGCAATCCAGCGCGCATCGCAGATAATTCGGTAATTTTTTATCTAGCTCATCGGCTTTGCGATTGCGCCGGCGGGCACGTTGGGTTATTTAACAAGTAGCCATGGGCACAACCAAAACGAGCCTTATGTTATAGGCTTTGTACATGCACCTGCATTTGTGGTTATCGGCCTTAGCAGCATATTTGCGGTTCCATATGGCATGCGATGCGCGAGCTATTTAGCGCCCATCCATTTAAAACGAATTTTTGCCGCCGTGTCTTTACTGTTAGGTGCGAAGATGCTTTATCCGGTGCTGTAAATGCGATGCGTCTTTATTTATCTTTCACCGATGAGCGGGACATAATCGCAAATCGCCGAACGTTAAGAAACTATTGTTACTAGCCGCTCAAAAATCTGCTGCTAAAAATTATTTTTGTTTATGCAGAAATTCCGTTTTAGCGAAAATTAAGTAGCCCAAATGCGCGGCAGGCATGCGGGTGTATTAATAAGTAAGGGCCGCAGCATTTGCCATAGATAAATAAATCCCGCTTTGGCAGTTGCTGTATCCCGGCCTAAATAACGCACCAATAACAATGTGCCTTTTTGCGTAATTCCCCACAAATTATCTTGACCGCCAAACTGCTGTTGCAAAGCTGCCAATAAGTCTTCCTGCTCAGCTCGGGTGAGAGAAACCGTGGCCAAACAGGTGCCTTGCGTGTGAGCGCCGTTTAGACCCCAAGGGGCTGTAAATAATCGATCGCCCCCGGTGAATTCGTTACGCTCAATTTGCAGCGGGCCGCCGTCTCGCCATAGCTCGAAACCGCTGCGGCAACGGCCGGTATTAAACCAATGGCCGGAGGCCGGGCGCCCTAGACACAAGATGTCCCAGGCAAATAGTCGCGCATCACCGGTCAGATTAAAACGTGTGCTGATCTGCACATTAGCGCCGTTAAATACCAGCGTTTCCTGCGGAAGCCATTCAAGAAAACTTCCAGCGCCTTGATTGAGTAAGAAATGCGTAAGCTGTGTTGCTTGAGCGTTATTGACTGCCGGCTCTGCCGCATAAATTTTACCCGCCGAAGGTGTCGTTAATAATACTTGAGCGCCGGGCAATAATTCCGCTTCAATCCGCAACTCATCGCCGGTAACTAAGCCGCCAGGAGGATGTAGCCAATATAAATGGCAGTGCTCGCCCTCCGGATAAAACGCCCTTTGCACACGCAACGGGCCTTCATGATTTGCACTTAATAAACGGGTTTTACCTGCACGCAGGCCTAAGCGCAGTTTTAAGCTGGCACGCCAATGTCGAGGGCTTGGTGTGATAGTGTTAAGCATAGGTACAAGCAAGACTCAAAGGGATTTGACACCTTTAGGGCACGCAAGCGCACTTAGGGTGAGACATGATCGAAGCAGAGCAACAATAGCTTGGTGGTTTGCAGTACTTATCCGCGATTGCAATTAGGGCACAGAAGCGCCGTTCGAAGCTTCCCAAATGCTGTACCACTGCTCGCGGGTTAGTCGCAATTCGTCTGCCTGGACGGCAACTTTAATGCGCTCAATTTTACTGCTGCCAAGCAGCGGTAATGGGTTAGATGGCAAGGTTAACACCCAGGCATATACCACGGTCTCCACATCCGCCACCTGCAATTCTTCGGCCACGCGTTTTAGCGCTCGTAACACGCGCTCACCGCGCTCGCTATCCGGCTTAAGCAGATTGCCACCAGCCAGGCACGACCAAGCCATAGGTTTAATACTTTGCTGCACACATTGATCCAATAGCCCGTTATCTAAAGGTGCAAGTTGCAGCGGAGACAGCTCGATTTGATTCGTCACTAAGCTGCCGCCGCACGCCTGCTGCAGGCTTGCAAATTGGCTAGGGGTGAAGTTGGAGACACCAAAATATTTCACCTTCCCTGCTGCTTTCAAAGCTGTAAAACAAGTAGCCACCTCGTCTACCTGCAATAAATAATCGGGGCGATGAATAAGCAACAAGTCGACGTAATCAGTGCGCAGAGCCGCCAGAGAATTATCCAGCGACTGTGTTATGGCCGCTGCAGAGGCATCGTAATGATTCGTATCCTTCGCACCTAAAGGACCAAAGCCACAGGGGCGGATGCCGCACTTAGTGACAATTTCCATGCGCTCGCGCAGCTGTGGGCGCTGCGCCAAGGCTTCACCAAAGAGCCCTTCTGAACCATAAACCATCGCATGATCCATCGTAGTCACACCCAAATCCAAGCACTGCTCAATGAAACCCAATCGCGCCTGAGTATTCATTCCCCAGTGTTTTAAGCGCCAGAAGCCTGCAATAAAACGGGAGACTTCAGGGCCGTTGGTGGCCATTGATGTGCGTGAAACGGTACTCGGTGCAGTCATAGAAATTTCCGTAAAAACAAGTTTATTTTTTGGGTGAGGGCTTATATAAGTGTGTTCAGGTCGCTAGCTGGATAAAAGTTTGGGACATAAAAAAACCGCCGGAATCCGGCGGTTTTTAGTGTTTAGCAGATTACTTAGCAGCCTGTAATTTCTTAATCAAAAAGTCCGCTACGTCGAGCATTTCTTTTTGCCCGCCAGCGTTGCTGGCGGAGATTTTGTAGTAATTAGCCACAACAAGCTCAGGTGTACCGCTCACTTTAAAGGCTTTTTGTCGAGCATCGGCTTGAGTAACCTGGCTTGAGACAGCAAAAGATTTCATAGTGGCAACAAACTTATCACCATCAACACCTGCGGCTTTGACCACTGCGGCGATCTCAGCGTCGTCGGCCATGTTCTTACCCTGCTTTTGCAGAGCATCAAATAGTGGCTGGTGTAATTTATCTAATGCGTTCATAGCCACCGCAGAGTAATAAAGACGAGCATGGATGGCCATTAAATCTTCTGGTAAACCCGGGCGGCGGGTCGGCCAGATGGCAGGTGAGCGCACAAATTTCACATCTGCAGGCAGTTTTTTCACCCAAGGCTCCAAAATAGGCTCAAATGCATAGCAATGGCCGCAGCCATACCAGAACACTTCGGTTAATTCTATTTTGGCTCCAGGTACAGGTTTGGCTGCACCCTCTAAAACTTCGTACTGTTTACCTTCTTCAATGGCGACCGGCGCTTTCGCCGCCGCAGGTGCCGCTGTGTCGGCAAAAGCAAATAGCGGTAATAAACATCCGATCACTAGGGCAGCAAAACGCATTGGATTTCCTCAAATGAAATGGGTGGGCGGACTGTAGACGGCCATACTAAGGGCCAAGTTCCCAAGCTTAAAGCAAAAGGCGCCAAAACTGTGATGCCTCACGCTCTGCCTGGGATATAGGTGGAACAACGTTCGATTAATTTAACCCGGCAATAAAATTGGCTACAGCGGTAATTTCCGCATCGCTCATCTGCTGTGCCACTTGGCGCATAACTTTCGCTTCACCATCATTGGCGCGCTCGCCGGAACGAAAGTTTTTCAATTGTTTTTCGATATAGGCTGGGTGCTGTCCACTAAGGCGCGGGTAGCTGGCAGGAGCATTGCCCAGACCAACCGGTGAATGGCAACCGGTACAAGCAGGTACACCTGAGGCGGCATTGCCTGCGCGAAATAATTTCGCTCCCAGCGTCAAGCCATTTACTTCTTCGCCGGAGTTAAGCTTCACCTTCAGCTCTTTAGAGCCGCTCAACTGCATGGACTTGGAGGCGAAAAAGGCGGCGATATTAGCTAAGTCGTCTGCGCTGAGTTTATCCAATAATCCGGTCATCTCAGGCACTAGGCGTATGCCGCCTTTAATGTCTTTAAGTTGTTTAAGAAGATACTTTTCGCCTTGACCCGCTAATTTAGGGAAATTAGGCGTAGTGGAATTACCGCCATCGCCGTGGCAGGCAACACATGTAATAACTAGAGCCTCGCCCTGTTTTGCATCGCCAGCGGCAAATACCGGTGCAGTAAGCGCGGCGCCGAGAATGAACAACCATGCGCGAATTGATATTTTCATGGGGTTTCCGTTTTTATCTTAAGTCACAAAATCACCTGGCGGAGCGCTAAAACGCTGGCCAGAGTTGGGTAAAAGCCTAGCAGCCTCGCGCCGCTTAAGCGTTAAATTCATACCATGCAGCCGAACTTTTGATGCTTTACATAGCCCGGCGCTTAAGGGGCTGGCATTATATACACACCGTTTCTATAACTCACCCCACAGAAACATACAAATCAAAGCGCAATGTAGCGATACAGCGCGCCCTTAGGATTATTCATGCCCCCTCGCGTTAACTTTCGCCAAGCTCAATTTTTAGTGAGCGCTCCCTCTCTTGCCCAATGCCCGCCAGAAAGCGGTGTTGAAGTCGCTTTTGCCGGGCGCTCCAATGCAGGTAAATCCAGCGCCATCAACACACTTACCGATAACGGTAAATTAGCGCGCACGAGTAAAACGCCCGGCCGTACGCAATTAATTAATATTTTTACGCTAGGCGATGAAAGTAAACGCTTAGTGGATTTGCCCGGCTACGGCTTTGCCAAAGTACCTCTCGCGACTAAACTGCAATGGCAGGAACACCTTGCCGAGTATTTGTACGAGCGGCGCTGCTTAAAAGGTTTAGTGTTGCTTATGGACATCCGCCACCCGTTGCAGGAGTTCGACCAGTTAATGCTCGGCTGGGCTCACAAAGCAGCAATGCCCGTGCATGTGCTACTCACCAAAAGCGATAAACTCAACCGCGGTCAAACCAAAACTACGTTGTTGCAGGTATCCCAGTATTTAAGGCAAAACATTTATACCAACGCGAGCGTCCAAACCTTCTCATCATTAAACAAAGACGGCCTGGGCGAATTAGAACAAACATTGACCCGCTGGCTGCTTGATGAGAATCAAGAAACTCCCGACACCGATACAAACACCGATTCCACCGGCACTTAATTATGCAAAAAATACTGGTATGGATACTGGCGAGCTGCCTTTTAAGCCTAAATCTCAATGCACAAGCATCGACAACGTTATTTGAAGTAACCCGCAGCGACAGGCCCGGGCAAAGCCTACTACTCGGCGGGTCGATTCATCTGTTGCGCCAAACGGACTTTCCTTTACCAGCAGAATTTAATACTGCCCTGGCGCAGGCGTCGCAATTGGTGTTGGAGAGCGATGTTTCTCCAGAACACCAAGCCGAGCTAAGTGCCCGCATGATGATGCTGCAACAGCTCGAGGGGGATAAAACTCTCGCCGACCTGCTAAGCCCCGCTCTCTGGCAGCGCCTCAATGCCTACTGCAAAACCACGCAAATACCGTTGGCGCAATTGCAACACACAAAACCATTTTTCCTTTCAATATTACTTACCGTGCAGCATTTGCAGCGCTTAGGCTTTGTCCCGGGTGTAGATTTTAATCTGTATGGGCAAGCGCGCAGCCTCGGCAAACCACTGGGTACGCTTGAGTCAGCCGACGATGTTATAGCCTTGATGAAATCCCTTGATCAGCTCAAACCCGATGAGATCATCAAAGAAACCCTGGACGATTTGGATCGCATCGGACCCATGTTGGCAAGCATTCTTAAAGCTTGGCGCACCGGCGATATAGCGGCCATTCAAAAAGATATGGTGGGACCTATGCAGGAAGAGTCACCTGCTATGTATAAGGCTTTATTGGTTGGCCGCAACCAGCGTTGGCTGCCACAAATCGAACGAATGTTTGTCAGTCCAGGGCAGGAATTAATTGTCGTGGGGAGCGCCCATTTAGCAGGACCTGACGGCCTGATCAGCCAGCTAATTGCCCGGGGGTATAGAGTTTCTCCTTGGCAATTGCCAACGTCCAAAAGCACCCCTGAACTTGTGCCGTCAGCACGCCATCCGGCAGTTCAGTAGCGCCTGCTCAATGTCATCCCAATCTAATGGATCGGGATGAATAATCTCCAAACGGCTATCATCACACTCATCCAGCTCTTTCATTGATAACACGCCATCTTCAGCATTAAAGCCAATAATTGCGTCTGCGGTGATCATCACTCCTTTCACGCGCTGACAGGCAAGCCCCGATAGCCACACAAATAAGGGCTCCATAGCAAACACCACTTCAGGCCGAAACACCCAGCCGCAGGAATGATAACCCTGTCCCTGGTTTTGCTTGCGAATAAACAGCTCTCCCTCCGGCACGGTAGGCAACTGCATAAATGTATTGAGCAGCGGATTAGATGACCCGCTGTGCGCCAGGCTTTTTGGCAAGTGTTTAGCCGCGTACGGCTGTTGTAATAAAGTCACATCCAGCGCGCCATAACTGCAATAGGCGCGCGTTTTATTCGGCTGGAATTCCGCAGCAAAGCGCTCAAACGCAGCAAGATCATCTGCAGTGGCAACATCCGTTTTACTTGCGACCAAAATATCCGCCAAAGCCGCCTGCGCCAAGAATGTCTCGTGTTCGCGAAAACGCGCTTGGGCTAATTTGCGCGGGTCAATCAAACAGACGCTCGCCTGCAATTTTAATAATTTATTAAACGGCGGCGTCGTCAGCGCTTCGACTATCTGCGCGGGATGCCCCAACCCAGTCGGCTCAATTAAAATACGCGCAGGTTTAGCCTCAGCAATTAAACGGTTTAACCCTACCTGCATAGGTACACCCGCTACACAGCACATACAACCGCCGGGAATTTCCCGCACGATCGCCCCCTGGCCTTTCATTAAAGCGCCGTCAATGCCTATTTCACCAAACTCATTCACCAGCACAGCCCAATATTCATCCTGGGGCTTATGCTTTAACCAATGTAAAATAGCAGTAGTTTTACCTGCACCTAAAAAGCCTGTGATTATATTGGTGGGAATTGCTTGCCAGACCATATATGTGAATACCTTGTAAAATTTCTACCCGACCTTTGATAGCCAGCCCGCTGAAGCTGTGACAAATTAAAATGGCATGCGCTCGCGCATATAGTGCACATATCGCGAGGCAAACTCTAGGCAAAAGACTGCGCTCTTAAAACGCACGAGGAGAACCGCGTTTCTGGTGCGACGGATTCAAACGATGGTGGAGCGCATCCGGATATGCAGAAACAATTGGCATTCGCCAGCATTTCAGGCTGCCTACTGAAGCACATAGCCAAGAAAAATAACTAATTACGCATCCAGCAACCCTATCACTTGTCTAAAAGATTAGCTTCACTTGACACCGGCAATCGAAAGCGAAAAATTTAAAAGTAAATAAATGCCCGGAATAAAAAATTCAACATCGTCGGAATTTTAAGATGATTTCCGCCTAAAAATATCAGCGAACAATCCACGCGACTCTTGCCTAGCTTTGAACAATCAACATCTGTTGAGAAACAATAGAACTCACAGTATTTAGTCACATTTTTTCCGGCAAAATATCACAGCTTGTATAGCCTGCCGGCCTCAGACTAAGTTCTCTACACAACCATACCAGGAGAACAACATGAAACGTTTATTAATCGCCCTAGCCTCATTAGGATTTGCCGCCCACAGCTATGCCGCCGATTGCAACTTAGTGTACGACGAGTTTGACAACTTAATGAACAAACAATTTTTAATCACGCCCGCCATTTATACCACGGTGAAAGAAAATAGAATTTCTCGCAGCGAATATAACAACCAACAAAAAGGCCAATTTTTATTGAAGGCGGAAAATACTGGATATGGAGTTGCTGTCGTGCATACCAATAAAAACACTTGGGGCAAACTCTTATATACATGGAGCGCGGGAGGTGCAGAATTAATTATTAAAGAAGCGACTTTATATGGCCGCGTGCTCGATGGTTATGCACCCCGCACTCTGCGCAACATTCACATCCCTTCTTCCTACACGTACGATTTAGATACCGGCACACTTGGCGGTGCAGGTGGAGATATTTGGTTTAATAACGTCGACGGCAATTTGATGTACTTGGCCGAATATGGCGGTGCCAATTTAAGCTTTCCTATGCATACGCTATGCGATTAATTTAATAACGTGAATTAAATACTGCGTACTTTAAGAAGGCGCCGAAGGATCCATGCCTTCGGCGCTATAACTCGAATTAAATAAACGTTGTTTTACGTCGCACCAATGTCGAAGTGGCGGCTAAACCTGCCAATAGCATCAGCCAACTACCAGGCTCCGGTACAGCGGGGATATCGGCAGCTGTAATGCTGAAATTGTCCATAGCTGCATAACCTCCCTCCAATAAATCAACCCGTAAAATTACGTTTCCATTGGTATTGCCCGCGGTACTTAAGCCTGCGGTTGCGTGCGTCCAGTCAAATGTCCAGCGGTTCGCAGCGATCACTCCGGTGGCCTGCGCGCCTGAAAGAAAAGTACCTCCTCCCAGACCAGCCACACCGCTTGGATTATCGAACAAAGACAACTGAAATCGCGGCGCTTTGCCATCAAAAAAAGGCCCGCCAAAATTATTTAAATCGACTGAAGAAATATCGAGGCTGAAATTTAAAAATTTATAGGCACCGACATCAAACGACAAAGCCAACCAATCATCTTGAGAAGTAGATAACAGAGAAATTACATGATCACCCGCCACGCCCTGCGGATCTTTAAAACCGCCTGCAGGATTAGCTGCCTCCGCCCAAGCTGAGGAGCCACCAACTAATAATGTCTCAACAGTAAAAGTTTGCGTAAATTGAAACCCAGCCGGCTGGTTCCCGTAAAGATCATTTACCGTGCGATAGATATTCACATCGCCGCCGTCGTTTACAAAATTGACCGGATGCTCGAAATCCTGTTGATAAAGCAAAACATCTGCATTTGAGTGAGTGGATATTAAAGTAATAACACTAGCAAAAACTAACGCAAACCTATTCATAAAAGCACTCTCGACATGGGTTAATAGTTCGCCAGCTTAATCTAGATTGCACGTTAATCAAAATTTCAAACATAAAAAAAGGCAGCCGAAGCTGCCTTTTTATTTAACTACACTAGATTAAGGGAACGTAGTCCAGATGTATTTGGCGATATCATCAGAACAAGCCTTATCACATGCACCAACGTTGTCTGAAGGCATATTCATGTTGATGTAGGTGGACAATAAAGGTACGGTTTTCACCGTTGCCTTTTTAAGCAAAGCTGCTTTGCTTAATTTAATTAAACCTTTCCCTGCAGGGCCATGGCATGTCGCGCAACCTAAGTCCTCGCTTTCATACAGAGCCTTACCGCGTGGCGCAGAAGGCAAAGTCACAATATAGGCAGCAAGGTTTTCCGATTCTTGCTGGCTTAATGGTACTTCCGCCTCTGGGGGCATATAAAGCATGATGTAATCGCTTAGCGAAGTATCGCCAATCGTCTTCTTAGCAGGATCAAGGATTGGGCCAATTCCGCCAATACCTAGCACCCCATGGCACGCTTGACAGCCCGACGTGTAAAGCGCTTTTCCTGCTACCGCATCACCAGCCGAACCGCTAGAGCTTGAGCTACTTGAAGAACTTGAAGACGAACTGCTAGAGCTTGAGCTGCTGGAAGAACTCGAAGAAGAACTGCTTGAGCTTGAGCTGCTAGAAGAACTTGAAGAAGAACTTGAAGAAGAACTTGAAGAAGAACTGCTTGAGCTTGAACTGCTAGAGCTGTTAGAAGAACTGCTAGAACTTGAGCTGCTAGAAGAACTGCTGGAACTTGAGCTGCTAGGAATTACGACACCCGAAGAACTCGAAGAAGAGCTGCTAGAACTTGATGTGCTTGATGATGAACTGCTTGAGCTTGAAGAGCTTGAAGAAGATGACGAGCTAGAAGAAGTAACTACTGGGCAGGCCGCAGCAGCAACACCGGTTTCTTTCACGCCAACCTTATCGATATTAGGCAAGCCTGATGCTGTAGTTGCGCGCAGAGTAATAGTGTGAGCACCTGCGGGGAGAGCCAACTCAACAAACTCTTCGCCCCACACAGTCCAATTATTCGTAGAGACACCTAAAGCGGCTTTAACTTTTGTACCGTCCACTAATACATCGTAACCACGGGCAGAAGATGCACCGTTAGCAAAGCGGATTGTCGTGTTATACGTGCCTGTGTTTGCTACCACCACACTGTAGCTAACACTGGCATTCAATGCGTTTTCAGAGTCAGCGTAGCCTGTTCCAGTAAATCCTGAATAAACCGAATCTACAACGCCTTTAAATCCGCAAAATCCAAGAGCATTTTCTTGCACCCACAGGCCGTAAACGGGAGCGCCGCTGGAGCTGCTAGAGGATGAAGAGCTAGAAGAAGTTGATGAGCTTACGCCCGATGAACTTGAGCTCGTGCTCGAACTAGAGGAACTTAAGCCGCCGATGCCGGGTAACAAACCGCCACCGCACGCAGTTAGCGCCGAACTTACGGCACCTAAAACAGTTAAACGCATAGCGAGCGTTTTAACGTTGCTAAATCTCGTAACAGACATCGCAATAGACTCCCAGAGGATAGTTGTGGTCTACGAACCCATGTCCACCGCGAGGGCTTCCGGCCGCTCCGAGAACTTCGTGCATATCTATTTGATCAGTGGCAGGGTTCAGTGTTGTAATTGTTGGAGCGCTTGTTGTTATACAGAGACACACTCACACCCGAACATTCTAATCAGCCTCTAGGGCGCTACCGCGCCGCAGGTCACAATCGGCGGTATGCCTGGAAACAATTACCAGGTTTGTGTTTTTGGTCACAGCAAATAATGACATTTCTCACACAAAAACAATGAACCACGTCAAAGATCGACCGCTTTTAGCTCTGAACTTGGGCGCTGCTTCTGGCGAAAATTCAATAAAAATGGCGGAGAGCGCCACCGCCACTCCAAACTTTAGTGTGGTTTAGCAAGAAATAATATTTTGGATTAATTGACTTACACTAAATAAAACACGACAGCGCACAGACTTTTAAACCTGGAGAGTTGGCATGAAGCTGAGTTATTTACGTAGTGAGTAAATAGCAACTTCAACTCCATCGCTGAAATTATGTTTTGGGCAGGCAAAGCGATAAGAGTTGGGCTGGTTTTTTAAAAAAACTGACAATTAATTTTCCGTATCAAAATTAAAATCCATACTTTCCGCAGGTCCCTGCAGATAATACCCTTGAATAAAATGCACGCCGGATTGCCACAATTTTGAAAGCACACTGGCATTTTCTACAAACGGCACAATGGTAATTTTTTCCAGCTGATGCAGCTGCCCAACTAAATCACTTAAAGCCTTCGGCTCACTATGACCGCTTTGCAGCTCTTGGGTAAACGAGCCATCAACCTTCACAAAATTCGCCGCTAAATGGCTTAATACAGCAAATGGATGTAATACACAGCCAAAATGATTAATACACACATCGCAACCCAACGCTTGTAGCGCAAACGTTAATTCTTTTGCGTGGTTAAGATTGTTGTTTACATCTACTTCGTTAAGCTGAAAAATTAACCCGTCGGCACTGAGTTTTGCCGCTTTAAACGCCACCGCAAGCCAAGGCACAAGAGATTTATCTTTAATTGATGACTCACTTAAATGAATAATCATCCGTGTAGGGTGGCCCTTGGCACGATGCTCAGCTAAGAGCTTAACGGACTCTAAAATAACCCACCGGTCGATGCGGATCATCGCACCCATCTGCTCGGCAACACCAAAAAATTCGGCAGGTGTTAAATCCTCGCTGTCTATTTCGCGCATGCGCAGCAGCACTTCGTAATGTTCTTTATCAGAGCCGCGTAGGCTTAAAATCGGCTGAAATAGCAATTTAAAACGGCCTTGATCCAAGGCTTTTTGTACCATTTGCGCCACTTGCTTTTCGCTCAGTTCACGCTCGGGGCTGGTTTTGGCAACTTCGGGTTCGTAGATGCGGGCCAGTAAATTTTTATTTTGCGCACGCTCTTTCTGCATTAATTCCAGCGCTTTTATCGCATGCGCAATCGGGGTCTCAGCAGAGACGGTGGTGTCATTAATCAGACCTATGCCGAGCGAATAACCAAACATTAAAGTGACATCGTCAACAGTAACTATATTGTCGCGCAAGTTGCGACAGACGATTTCGGCACGCCCAAGGGCGGCATCTGCTGATATATTGGGAATCAACAACATAAAACAATCGTCGCTGTAGCGGCAGAGTATTTCGCCATTTTGGCATAGCGTCCGCAGGTGTGCGGCGATAATACTCAGAGCTATATCAGCCGCGGCCACACCCAAGCGCGTTTGCACTATGCCGAGAAAATCTTCCACTTCAATACTTACCAATGCTGAGGTGGAATGCTCAACCAATGTTCGCGCCAGAAGCTGCTCTAACTGCTCAACTAAGTGATGACGATTAAATAGCCCAGTCACTACATCTTGATTGCGAATTTGCTGCATTTGCGAGGCGACCTTGTGATCGACACTGCGCACTGAAGGTTTTACCACTAATTGAATACAGGTTTCATCGTCATAGAGTGCTTTGCGCACCTCAAAATTAAGCGCCCGAGTAGTGCCATCGGCATCGACCACCTCCCATTCTGTGGAAGCGGTTTCTATATCGTCACTTTTTAGCTTAAATTCTTTTAGAAAGGCTTTAACAGCGTCCTGCTGACCGTCGGCAATAACATCGATAATCGGTAGAGATTCCAAATCCTCGCGGCTTGAATAACCGAGAATATCGGCAAAGGAATCGTTGACGTAGAGAAACATGCCGTCTTCTTCAAAAGCAATGCCGTCGCGAGAACTATCCAGTAATTGCTGATTGCGACGCTCCACTTCTTTTAGGCGGCGTTCTGCATAACGCCTGCCTTGGCGCTCTTCGCGATTGGTGACCTCGCGATTTATTACCAGCAATAGGTGCTGATCCTCATCCATCCAAACCACATCTGCAGCACCGAGTTTAAGCCCGTCTGCCGCGGTGATCATCGAGCCTTCTTCGGTGAGCAAAATAACGGGCACATCCCGTGCTAACCTGCGCACCTGCTTAATGGCATCGGACGCGCTGAGCACCTTGGCGGTATCAGCAACAACCAATAAATCCCAGCTGGCCTCCTGCAATAATTTAACTAGGGCTTCTTCACTCTCAACCCACTGAGCGCGCACTTGGCGTCCAGCATTGCGCAGTAAGCTGATCAAGCGTTCCGCTTCGCTGCGGCTGTCGTGGATAATGAGTAATCGCAAAGTGGCGGGTATCATATTCGCAGCTTGTGTCCAGAAGAGTTTGAAGGCTATTAATGGGAATTCAGGCCGACCATCCTATCAAACTTGCGTGATTGCTTGTTATTAGAAACCGCAATTTAACCTAGCAAGAATCACCCTGAATTCATTGATACAGTAAAATGCCGCACTTTTGCGCTGCCACCAGTGCTCTGATCTAATTTACCAGTCGTGATATTGCCGTCGATTTTTATCCGAATTGTGTGCCCCGCCTGAAACGGTAGCGATGGCACCAAAACGGT
>DATDJI010000062.1:0-42663 GCA_036520615.1 Cellvibrionaceae bacterium
TGCAATTTAAAAAGCCAGCCAATACCCCTCCCGTTACCCCGATTACGAATTTAACGTTGAATTTTGAAAATCAATTTGGGGGTTCAACAAGCAAGCTAGGGCCTACGATTGATCTAGGCAATGGTATAAGCGCCGCCACAACGGGGCTCTATTTTTACAACCTGTTCGGAGGGGCGTTTAACTCCGGCTATTTTTCGTTTACCGATTTAACACTGAATTTCCCATCACCCGTTTTATCACTAAGTTTTAAAGCGACTGGCAATTGCACCAACTGCACTCAAACGGTAGTTGTCACAGCAGATGGCCAGGTAGTGAATAATTTCGCGCTTAATTATTCTCCAGCGACAGCGATCACCATATCGCTACCCACTCCTGCCACCAAAATAACATTAACTGCAGGCTTTAAAATGGATGATTTAAATATACTATTTAAATAGGTGGCTCAGACTCATCTGGCGAAAAATGCGCCTGATGAGTCATAACTGCATTTAAATAAGTCGTAGGCTTCAAAGTACGCGCCTACGACTTATTTAAAATCAAGCCCGGGAGACTTGTTATGAATTACTCAACTCCTAGCACAATAATTACCGAGCATTAAACTACATAAAAATTTTATGAACCAGCCGTAACAACAAAGTGATAAAACACCACAAACGTCGGCTCATATTTTCTGATCAAAAACCGTAAAAGAACTGGCTAACATTTCCGCCTAATAAATAAAATTCCTTTAGTGGGGTTTTCACGACTCAACGTGCAACTGATAAAACGTATTTCCGTGAAAAATATTTCCCTTCGCGCGCGGATATTTTAAAAGTGGTCGGCAAAAAATATAATTTAGAAGCAGCGCTGATTGCAGGATTTATTTTGGCTGAACAACGTGGCCAATCTCAAAACGAAGACGCTAAAGATTATTTAGGTGCTGTCAGTCTCAAGGAAGTGAACATGTCCATCGGCTTAGGGCAGGTGGTTATTTCCACAGTGGAAAAACACAATCTGTTTGATGATTTTCAAGCCGCAGGGACTAGCAAATCCGCATCCCATAAAACAATTGCAGGTATGCTTACCTCGGACGAATTTAATATTATCGCGGTGGCACGTTATATTCGCTGGGTTGCTGATCAAGCCGCTGTTTTATCTATTGCTAAATTGCCCAACACAAAGGCAAAATTCCCCGGCATTAACCTGAGTGAATTTAAGAGGCACTCACAGTACTGGCCGGACGACAATATCCGCGCTTTAGGTTCTGAATATACATCAACGGCGTGGGATGGCCGGTTGTCTCCGGGGCGGGGTGATTTTGTTTTATCGGCTGTGCGCGATATTAAAGCCGCTGGAGTGTTATAAAGTGAAATGTTTGCTAACAATTTTAACGATACTACTGACGGGGTGCGGCATGAATTCATCGGAGACACAAGAGGATACATTATTCACACACGAGAACGGCCTGAGCTTTAGTTATGGTAATTCTTCAATCCGTTCAACTAAAACTGCACAAGGTTTTATTCTGGACTTAGCACCGCAAGGTGCACGTCAACAAAACCAAATTATCGTGGAATATCGCGCGGAAAAACCCGCCTCGGTAGAAGAATTAAAAGAACTTGGCGGTGAAAAAATTTTTTACCATCGAGAATCTGTTGAGGGGGGATCCGGCGGTGAAGAGGTTGTGTTAACACTGTGGAAATTAATTAATACCGATAAATGGGTATATGTGGAGCACACACGCCAAGCAGATACCGCCACTGATGTTGCCCCGACTTGGGTGCTGATAGAAAAGGCGCATTAAGGCATAGCCAAAGAAACAGTTCAAAAAGGCGATTTTATTAGTGTAAACGGCGACGCCACACTATCCGCAAATTCACAAGGCTCACTAAAGTGCGCCTTGTCATCAATGATGTAATAACTTCCATTTGCGTGTTGCGGGTTGGATAATTCATTCATTAGCCTTGAGTGCTTTGCTAAACTCCACTCAACAACTGAAAAATGAAATTATTTTTGCAGACTATTTATTTGATCGCTTAGCCGCTGTGCATGGGTCAGTGCTTTTTCAGTAATGATTGGCAAATCACCATATACACCCGGGATATAGATCATGCCACAGCTATAAATAGGTGAATGGTAAATCATGCCGGCAAGCTGTGCAGTTTGTTTTATCGGCAGCAATAGGGCTTCTATTTCATAATTATTGTAACCCTCGGTTGAATAGGAATTTTCAGGCCCTCCCATAGTAAGCGATAAAATAAAATGTTTGCCTTTTAATTTATCGCCGTTTGAGCCATAGGCAAAGTTATAGCTAAATACATCATCTAGCCACTTTTTTAACAGCGCCGGTAGCGAATACCAATAGAACGGTGCTTGCATTATTATAATGTCGGCGTTTATCAGTGCGCGTTGTTCTGCCGCAACGTCGATAGTGAAATCCGCATAGAGACTGTCAAGCTCGCGGAACTCTGCTGCCGGGTAGTTCGCTTTTAACGCATTCAAAATGGTTGTGTTGGCGTGTGATGCTTTTAGATCGGGGTGGCCGGAAATAATTAGTGGTTTTAACATGCCAAGCTCGCTTTAGTGGGTTACAAGCGCACATAATAAAAGCTTTAATTCAATGTAAACAGCGTTGCATGATTAAATTCAGTATTAAGCAAGGCTTAACAATTGAATGCTTGAAAAGCGTCCATAAGGGGCAGATGTGAAAAGTGTAATTTATGAGCAGTTGCGCGTATTTCAGGCTATTGTACGCGCAGGTGGAATTTCAGCAGCTGCGCGCCAATTGGAAGTCTCGGCGCCATCGGTTAGCCAATCTCTTAAACAATTGGAGCGGCATTTAGGCCTTACGTTATTTCACCGCTCCACTCGCCATATGGAGCTTACAGCGGCTGGCACACAATTATTTCAACACACACAACCTTTAACTCAGGCCTTAGATGCTGCGTTGGATAATATTAACCATTTAGCACACTCGCCCATCGGCTCGCTGCGCATTACGCTGCCAAAATTTGTTTACAACTGGAAATTAAAACCTTTTTATGCAGATTTTTGCAGACAATACCCATCAATCGCGCTGGAGATTTCTATTAACGATGCGACGATTGATTTAATCGACAATAATTTTGATATTGGCATCCGCTTTGGCCACAAGCTTGATGCGCGTATGGTAGCAAAACCTATATCAGATACTATCCGCGATGCAATTTTTGCAAGCCCTGAATATATCCAACGCCACGGCCTGCCGCGCAGCCCCGCCGATCTTAGCGGCCAAAGATTTATTCAATATCGCTTTCACGCCTCGAATAAATTATTAGATTTTGCGTTGGATAATTATGACGGACCACTGCCCAGTGATTTATCTGCTGCATTGATTGTTAATGATACTTACGCAATAGTGGATGCAGCTATTGCCGGGCTAGGTATCGGCAGAGTTTTAGAACCCGTTGTAGAACCTTATTTAGCTCAACGTCTATTAATACCTATACTGGAGCCCTATTGGCCAGTGTGCCCACCTCTGTATCTTTATTATCCGCAAACGTTACAAAAATCTGGTGTGGTTAAAGCGTTTGTGGATTTTTTTATGGCGGTTCACCATTAACGCAATTTATTGTCCCAATCTCTAAGAGAGTATTTTTCATTTACACTACATCTTAAGCATCTTTGCCCCGCTACAATTATTTAATCAAACTCTATAACACCTTAGAGATAAAAATCGTCTAATAAGGTACAGCTGCGCTGCTCAAGCCCACTTTATTCAGCGCTAACACAGTATAAACTTTGCCCGCCTCTAAAGTACTCCTATAAAATCTGCAAAATTTAACGCTACACACAGGTATGAGTGGGTTATTGTTTTTGCATAAAAATCGTAACCTCGGCGAATGTAATGCCGAATTTCTTCATATAAGATCGATTCATCAGCACGCCGTCATTCATGGCCCACATCCAGTCGTCAAAACGCATGCGATAAGTTGCATCTTCCACTGGCACATCCATTACGTAAGTCCACTGGCCTGCATTGCCGAAATTAAAGCCAAGAGCTTTATCGACAATATCGTCCGCACGGCCTTCATAGGTTCCGTCGCCCTTATCAATAATTGTCCAAATACGCGTTTGTTTTTTGCCATCGTAATAACTGAAATCCTCTACCAGTGTGCCTACGTTGTTGTCCCAGCTGCCGTGCATCGCCACATCAAATTGTTGAATGACTTTGCCGGAGCGATTCTGCACTATGCCCCAGGCTTTTAACGGCCCAGTAAAATAGGTTTTTAAATCGAATTTAGGTTGTGTTTTTAAATAATCCGGACTGTTTACGCTTGAACAGCCACTGCTGACAAAAATGCTTAAATACATAAGCGCTGCGAAGAGGTTTTTTACTAAAGCAGCTAGAGTAGCTGGCGCTTTTGTGTATTTATCGGGAACGCTCATTAATTGGTGAAAAAATAGTGTACGCATGGCTAAATACCTCTAATAACGATCGGTTTTTTAACCGATGTTGAGTGAACAGAACAGTAGCGGCGCGCGCAATAAAGTAAACAACCTGCGCATACCAATTTAATACAACAGGGAATTAATGCATAAGCGTAGGGCAGCAGATGATTATTTTTAGCTGAGCCGGGCTCAAAACCGAGCAGACCTAAAAAGGGCAATATAATGCCTGTGGCTAGCGCCAAAGCTGCTTTGGATAAAAATGCCATTAATGCGTAATAGCGGCTGGCCGCTGCAGGCTGCTGTGCAACTTCATCCGCCATAATTGCTTGCGGTAAGGCTAAGTCTGCACCCAATGCCATGCCAGAACACACACATACAAGGCAAAATGCTATTAACTCATTGGCCTCGAGAAAAAACGCGCCGCTAAATGTGATACAGGCCAAAACCATACTAGCAGCCCAAGCATTTTTTTTACCGGTACGCTCCGCCAGTGTTTGCCACAGCGGCATGGCTAACACACCACTTAAAAAATACACCATTAAAAATAACCCGGTGTAGGTGTGCAACTGCAGATAATCACGCACGTAAAACACTACCAATACACCGGGAATAGCGGAGGCGAACGTACTTAATGTATAAATAAACAAAAATCGGTTGCGCCAACTATTGGCAAATAAACTGCGAAAATTAACCGTGCGCTGCACACTCGGTGCAACTAGTTGAGTGTGTTTAAGCCAGTGCAAAAATGCCCAAACCCCTGCTGCCAGCAGCGGCAGAAATAAAATACTCAACCAATGAAACGCCGCTGGGCGCGGGAGGTAATTAAATAATAATGCGGGCACAACTGCAGCCATTAACAGGCCTACAAGCCCTAATGCCTCGCGCGTAACTGCAATCGACGTGCGCTCATCGGCGCCTACAGGCCATAAACCCCCAGCGGCTTGCAAATTAATACTGATAACACTAAAGCCGGTGGTAGATATTAAAACGCTTAAAGATAACCAAACCAGCGCATATTTATGCGTAAATATAATTACATAAGGATTAAATAACAGCCAAAATCCACTGGCTAACATAATCGCGCCGATAAGTGTAATCGCGCCCCGGTGATTAGCGTAACGATCACTTAAAGCGCCGATAAATGGATCTTGCAGGGCATCAACAACGCGTAAAGCCAATAATACAAAGCCGATTGTGGCTAAGGGAATAGTAAATTCCAGCGCATAAAAATCCGGTGCGTACATATAAATAGGCAGGCCAACAAAGCTTAGAGGTACGGCTAAAAAGCCGTGACCAATGCGTTGTCGCAGCGGTATTGCGTTCATTGCGCGCCTATTAACGGCGGCTTTTTTAGCGCCGAGTTAAAATCTCGAGCCGAGCTATTTATAGTGTAGCGCGCGCAGTTGCACATAAATATCCTGATTATTTAGGGATCGGAAAATACGCGAAAACGACAACAACACGTTCATATAACGACGAGTGTTCTGCCCAAAATAATTTGCAACACCCCCACTTTCGGACTTAGAAAGCTTAAGAGCGCGGCATTGGTAGCAGATATACGCTGCAGACTGGCGTATGGATGACTACAGATCATGGCAAAGAAACAGTAGCGATAGAATTTTAGATACAGTGTATTTGTGAGGACGCGTCGATCATTGATCATTACGCGCGCGCCAAAAATAAAATAATTGAAAAATATACTACGAGCTCTGCACTTGTTTTATCGAAGCTCGCATTAACCAGAGCTTCCATAAATCTCGCCACATGGTGTACGAACTAACGATTTTCTAGCCGGTTATAATCCAAAATTGCCGCCTCACGTGGCTGTTGTTGCAAGAATAACCGGGCTATTTCATCGCTATGGGCCCAAAAATTAGCATCGGTGCGGCGCACGCCGAAGCGGCGTTTAACTGCACGGTAATCCGCCTCAGAATTCATGGCGGCCATTTGTACCGCCAACTGCGCAAGATCAGCGCTGGTGACGCGTAAAAAACTATTCGGGTAGGCGCTTACAACACCCTGGGTAATAATTAATTGATCCTCCAACGGGCGACGGCGGCGCTCTTCACCAAATAAAGAAGAAAGATTTGAATAGGCGCTGACATGTACAAGTGTAAATATTCCTTCGCCTGGCACCGATAATAATGTTGTCTGTGGCAGCCATTGCAGTGCTTGAGCAGGCAATTTAAGTCCGGCAAGTATCGAGGCTGCAGGTGTCTGCGCAGTTAAATTGCGCGGTGAGGACGCAGCATTGCCTAGGTATTGGCGCAGTGCTTGGTACAGCTGCGCTTTTGGATCTTCACTGGTGTAATTAATTATTGTGCGTGCAGGTAAGTGATTTAAATAGGCGTCTATGTAGCGTTGCAAATCATTTTCCGCGTCCCTATACCAAAAGGCCAGTTCGGTTTGCTGGGTTTTTTTCGGCAATAACTCGACAAAATTCATCTCCCCCTCAATGCGTAAAAAATCCATGTATAAACGGCTCATTAGTTGATGCGCCACATTGCCGTACACATCAAAACCTGCCACCAATAAATAATGGATGCGCTCTAATAATGGATAGCCAATTACCCAAGCGGTTTTTGGATCAGGGCCAATTAAACCCTGATGCACACTCGCGCTATCGAGGTGACGAAAAATTGTCAGCGCAGCATTAGGATTGCGGCCGCCATCGCCATTCCAAATTAATCCTAAACCTAATTTTTGCTCGTCTTTAATTGTGCTGCGCACATAGGCGGCCTTGGCTTCTAAATAATTCATTTGCAGGTGCGAATAATTGGCCCAGGTACTTACCGGAATAAGATTATTGCTCTCCATCACCGGTAAATATAAATGCTCACTGTTGTGCGCTAAAAAGTCCGCAAAGGTTGGCCCTTGTTGAGCTTGCGGCGCGAGGAAAAACACCCAAAAATGATCCTGAATAACATTTAACGCCACCTGCCCACGGCACACCGGGCCCTTAATAAAATTCATAATGGTAAATTGCGCTTCACTGAGTAAAAAGCGGTAGCGCGCATCCACAGGCAACTGAGCAAACGTAATAAATGGATTAGCAGAAGCGACTGCATCGTAAGTAGGCAAATGATTTACGCTGAAATTCGCATCTAAAAACCACTGGTGCCATTGCTCAAAACGCTCAGCGCTGAGCGCATATGGCATATAGGTTTTAGCCAGTAAGCTGCTTGGGTCCAAGCGTAGGCGGTAATAAACTCGCGTCAACTGGGGGTCATCGTAAGGGCGGCGAGTGCTAATTTGCTCAATCGGTTCACCCGGCGGCGTTTTCGAGCGCACTAAGCGAAAGTGCGAACCGCGCGCGTCGGGAAAAAATATATGCGCGAGAAATAAATGCTCGTACAAATAGCGGCTGACCAACTGAGCTTTAAGGCTTGGGCCATTAAAAAAAGCTTCCCACTGCGCAACCTGTGCATCAATTTTTTTATCGAGCGTAGGCGGTGTTCCCATAGGCGCGCCCCGCTCAACCCAATCCAATAATTGTTTTGACTCCGCAGGTTTTAAGCCCGGCAAACCGTATGGCATACCGGCTAGCGGATTGGCTTTGGCAAACCATTGATAGGTTTCAATGCGCGGGCACTGATGTTTAGCATCAATACCTATAGTAAAACTCGCCGGCAACAAGCCCTTTGCAGGCAGCGGATGGGCTTTTTTTAGCAATAGGGTTTGCGCCAATAGGCTCAATTGCACATTGTTAGCGCCCTCCTCGCGGCGCTCATTAAATATCGGGAAAAACCCTTTGGTGCGCCACTGAGCAGTGGTTTGCGCATCTTCAAATAGACGCATAGGGTCGGTTGCGAGCAAGCGCGCACCGTATACAGATTGCGTATTTGCGCCGCGCAACAGCCCCGCATAGGCCTCTTGTTTTAATTGGCAGGGAGCGTCGTAACAACCGTGGCAATTAACGCAGCGCTTTTCCAACAACGGCTTAATCTGCCCGTAATAGGTTAAAGGCCCGGGCGCTGTTACATGTATTTCTTTAGGTTGTTCGTGGCCGTAGTGTGCATCCCACTGTTCAAACTGTACCTGAGCACAACTGGTTAATAACAGTAGGCTCAACCATATCCATAAACGGTACATAGGTAACTCTCTGGCCTGCTAAAGGCGGGTAGGTAGTAGTGCAGGCGGTAGGCTACAGCCTTTGCGGCGGGTAATTTACCTGAAAAGCGATCACGCGGCACAGATGCTTGCTCAGATGGTATTGCTTGAATCTATCAATAAGGAAAATTTTAATTAAGCCTGCGCGGCAATAAATTTTTATACGGCTTAAACGCTTGGAGGATGTAGCAATCTGCCTGCAAATAAGCGATTTATTGGCCTTTATCCGGCCACTGCCATGGCGGTTGATCCAATAGCCCTTGGCCGACAATTTGCGTTTGGCCCAGAGTTTTTTGTAAATGTAATGAATTACACAACGCACAGTTTTCTAATGTGGCGATTAATCGGCTAGCGTGTGAGACAACCCAGACTTGCGTATTTTGCGCGGCGCGAATAATTAATCGGCCAAGTGCAGGCAGCAAATCTGGATGCAGACTCGTTTCCGGCTCGTTAAGTACCATTAATGGCGGCGGCCGAGGCGTTAACAGCGCGGCCACCCACAATAAATAACGCAGTGTGCCGTCGGATAATTCCGCTGCTGTCAGCGGGCGCAATAAACCCTGCTGCTGCAAATTCACATTAAAGCGGCCGTCCTGTTGCACCACAATTTTTAAACTAGCACCGGGAAATGCATCGTTAATAGCCTCATGAAGCGCTGCCACATCGCCAATTTCCATTATGGTTTGCAGTGCTGCAGCTAAATCCCGGCCATCGTGACGTAACACTGGAGTGCGCGTGCCTAATTGCGGCAAGCGCGCTGGAGCATCTGGGTCCGAGCGGAAATGATCGTAAAATCTCCAGGCGCGAATTTGTTCTTTTAACGCGATTATTTCCGTTGCGCGGCCGGCATCCACCGGTTGGCCGAACATACTTTCAAAATGGCTTGTCTGCTGCGCAATTAGGTTCCAGCTGCGTTGCTCGCGAATTTTAATTAATGCGCCTGCTCTATCAACCAATAAACTTGCCGGGCGATATACATTACCCGCCCAAATACATTCGCGTTTTATCTCTGGGTCTAACGCAAATGCCGTCGGCCCTAAATTACCCGGAACAGGTAAACCCAGTGAAATAGCATAACCAAAATCATCGCCAGCAAAGCCTAAACGCAAGCGCGCTGCTTTTTGTTTTGGTGGGCCTTGAATTTCTACCTCACCCGTGCGCATTCGCGGCGATATAGCCTCCGGCCCGGCCCAAAACGTCGAACTTAAACCGCCTTCTCTGGCTAGCGAATTAATCACGCCACCCTGCGCAGTTTCAGATAATAACCGCAGCGCTTTGTATAAATTAGATTTGCCGCTGGCATTTTCGCCGGTAATAACATTCAGACGGCCAAACGGTATAACCAAATTCAATAGCGAGCGATAATTGCCTATAGCGAGAGTATTGATCATTATTTTTGCCAATTTATAAGTGGGCGCTTTGCTAAATTATTCAGTAATAGGTTTTTACAAAATTTGCTTTCGATGTAACCCGGGTAGAGCCGCGCCGGCAGAACATATCTCAATTGGCAAAATCCCACGGCGCTCTATTTACTGTTCAAAGCTGACGGAAATATTTTTCTAAACGTAATATTCACTCTCGGGCCGCAGGCGTGTTTTCCTTTTTCAATACCATGCAGCCAATTCTTTTGTGTATCGCCCTGCATAAGCAAAAGGCTGCCGCCTTGCAATGGTATCGTGTAGCGCGAGCCGCCGGCCCTTTTTTTAAAAATTAGCGTGCGCTGCGCGCCAAAACTTAAAGAGGCAATTACCGGCTGCGCCCCCAGTTCTTTCTCATTGTCGCTATGCAACGCAATGCGATCGTTATTATCGCGGTAATAGTTGAGCAAAGCACTGTTAAATTGCGTAGCGCATAGAGCTTGTACCGTTTGTTTAATTCCCAGCAGAAGCGCCGTCCACTGCAGTGGATAAAACGTCCTACCGGAGTAGCGATAAACCATACCCGCGTCTCCATACCAGGCCGTAAGCCGAGGTTGCGTGTATTTTTTTCCATAGACGAATATGTCTTCTTCCTTCCAAGGGATTTCGGCTAACAACCTGGCTAAAATCACCTCGTGTGAAAACGGCAATTCTATTTGCGGGAAATAAATTAATTGCGCGCCTTCAAGGCATATCCTTTCACCACAGCTTTCGTTTGAAAACATATCTCGCGACATGGCATTTTCTCGTAATTTTGGCAAAGGACAGCTTTGTAAAGAACCGCTGATTAAAAGCAGCAGTCCTGCGACTGACTATCGGTTATTTTGCAAATAATTGGAATTTCTAGAGGCTCCTATGGAGCAATTATATTCGCATCTTCTCCACTCACAGGAAGCGTTTTAAATGCGTCACCGGGAACAGTCCTGCGCCGATCTACAATGACGTATCACGTCTGATAAATACCAGTTAATCAAAGATGTTAAACAATTTTGGATTGCGTTGCGCCTCACCAGGCTACCTAATATATTTTAAATTGCTTCTTTTCATAAATTTCATAGATGTTGCCGAGCGAACAGACGTTGCCCGTTGTAATTGTGCTTAATTCCTCGCTGATCTTTATTTGCCTTAAGACGTATAAAAGTTGCGGGCATTTATGAAGCTAGGTTTTAAATAACAGCGGCGTTTTATAAAACTCAGCGGCCGCCTATTCGCGGGATACCAGCGAATTATTAATTCCTAATACATAGCACAGATGGTGTCAGTCATGGCGCAGTTAATAGAAGTCACACCCCAAGGGCTATTTTGTCCGCAAGGTAATTTTTATGTCGACCCTTGGGGCAAGGTGGCCACCGCTGTGATCACCCACGCCCATTCGGACCATGCCCGTACAGGCTCGCAAACCTATATTTGCAGCGACAACTGCGTGCCTATGCTGCGCCAACGCTTACCAGATGCTCCTGTAGTGCAGGGCCTGCCATTTCACGAAGTTATTCATTTGGGCAACACCCAAGTTTCTTTGCATCCAGCCGGCCATATTCGCGGCTCAGCGCAGGTACGTATTGAGGCTGACGGTGAGGTTTGGGTGATCACTGGCGATTACAAACGCTGCGCGGACCCAAGCGTTGAGCCCTTTGAGGTGGTGCCTTGCGATGTGCTCATTACCGAGGCCACATTTGGCGCGCCGGTTTATCAGTGGCAGCCCGGTGAGGAGACCGCACAGGAGATCTATCAGTGGTGGCAGCAAAACCGCTCCCAAGGCTTAACTTCACTGCTGTTCTGCTACGCACTTGGCAAGGCGCAACGCATATTGGCCGAATTAACTAAGTTCACATCCGACGCAGTTTATGTGCATGGCGCCGTGCAGCCATTAACCGATATTTATCGCGCCCAAGGCGTAGTTATGCTGCCAACAATTCCCACGGCAGATGTGCCCCATGGGCATTCTTACGCAGGCGAGTTGGTCATAGCTCCGCCCTCGGCCCATCGCTCCGTGTGGATGAAGCGGTTTAAGAATGTCTCCACAGGATTTGCCTCCGGCTGGATGCGCGTGCGCGGGCATCGGCGCCGCAGGGGTTATCAGCGCGGATTTGTGCTGTCTGATCATGCCGATTGGCCCGGCCTATTGCGCACAGTAAAGGAGTGCGGCGCGCGCAAAATTTATGTCACGCACGGCTATAAGGATTTGCTCGCCCGCTATTTGCGCCATGAAGGCTTAGACGCGCAGTCTCTAGACACACTGTTTGCCAACGATGACGGGGAAGATTCAAAAGCTGAATCATCGTTACCTGTGGAAGCTGGCCAATGAAGGCGTTCATCGCATTATTCCAAGCGCTGGATGCGACCACATCTACCAATGCGAAAGTGGCTGCGTTGGTTGAATACTTTCAGCAGGCACCGAGCGGGGACGCAGCTTGGGCTACATTCTTTTTGACCGGCGAGCGCATGAAGCGCTTTATTTCCTCGCGGGATTTGCAGCTATGGGCCATCGAACATATCGCCATGCCCGAATGGCTGTTTATGGATTCCTACCACACCGTTGGCGATACGGCAGAAACCGTCGCACTTTTGGTTGGCCAGCCGCATTCGCGCTTGGTAGATCGACCACTGCAAACTTGGCTGGAGGAGGACATTTTACCGCTGGCAAGCCTTCCCAAGCCTGAGCAGGGGGCGCAGGTTAAACGCTGGTGGCAACTGCTGAATATCGCCGAATGTTTTGTGTTGAACAAAATTATGACCGGTGCCTTTCGCGTCGGAGTTTCCAAAACACTAGTGTTGCGCGCCCTAGCGGAAGTTGCAGGGCTGGAGCCGGCTATTGTTGCGCATCGATTTATCGGTGCCTGGCGGCCCAGTGCAGCATTTTTTGAACAGGCACTCAGCGCTGGCGGAAGCCTAAGCGATGCACCACAACCCTATCCGTTTTATTTGGCTTATCCGTTAGAACAAACGCAGGAGCAATCCATCGATGGGTTAGGAAACTGTGATGACTGGCTCGCCGAATGGAAATGGGACGGTATTCGCGGGCAAATCATGCATCAGGGCGGGCAAGTGCTGATTTGGTCCCGAGGCGAAGAGTTAGTGACGGAGCAATTTCCCGAACTTGCAGCCTTAGCCCTGCGATTGCCGGAGGGGACCGTGTTAGATGGTGAAATCCTCGCCTGGCGAGATGCTGCGCCCTTGGATTTTGCGGCCCTGCAAAAACGCCTCGGCCGCAAAAAACCCGCTGGCGCTATTTTGCAGGAAAGCCCAGTTATTTTTATGGCCTACGATTTGTTGCAGTGGCAAAGCGAGGACTGGCGCTCCCGCGCATTGGTAGAGCGCAAGCGTAAGCTGGGTGAAATAGTCCAGTCCGTTGCGCAGCCCCAGCTGCAGCTATCGCCCGAGATAGCCTTTACTTCCTGGCAGGAATTGACCGAACTGCGCCTGCAGTCGCGTACACGCAGCGTGGAGGGCGTGATGTTGAAACGCCGGGGCTCGTCCTATTTGGTAGGCCGTAAAAAAGGCGATTGGTGGAAGTGGAAAATCGAACCCTACACGATCGATGCCGTACTGCTGTACGCCCAGCCCGGCTCCGGCCGCCGCGCTAATTTGTATACGGATTACACGTTTGCCCTCTGGCAAGGGGAAGAGCTGGTGCCAGTGGCGAAGGCTTATTCGGGCCTCACCGATAGTGAAATTAACCGTGTGGATAATTGGGTACGCCGCAATACGCTCGAGCGTTTTGGCCCGGTGCGCTCAGTTAAACCGGAGCTGGTATTTGAGCTGGCGTTTGAAAATATCGCTCTATCCAAACGGCATAAATCGGGCGTTGCCGTGCGCTTTCCGCGCATCAAACGCTGGCGCGAGGACAAGCCGTTTCGCGAGGCGGATACGTTGGAAACCCTGAAAAGCCTGATCGATCCATCGCCAGCTTGCGAGACGACACCATGACGGCGGCGACCGCGCAAAGGCGCAGAAAAGTGGCACCTGCTGCACCCACGGCGATCATCCCAGTCGGGCCGCCGATGCAGCGTATAAATGCCTTTTTTAGTCAGCAGGGTTGGCAGCCGCTCGCGTTCCAGCGGGAAGTTTGGCAAGCCTATAGCGAGGGCGATAGTGGTTTGCTGTACGTACCCACGGGCTCTGGCAAAACCTACGCGGCATTTTTTGGTCCGCTCTCTCAGCTATTGGCAGACCCGCCAGATCCTAAAACCGATGGCTTGCGCATTATTTATATCACCCCGTTGCGGGCACTCAGCCGAGACGTCGAAAAAGCCATCAGTAAGCCCTGCGTCGATTTAGGCTTGAACCTGCGCATTGAAACACGCACGGGCGACACCAAAGCCTCACAGCGACTGCGGCAAAAAAAACTGCTGCCGCACATTCTCATCACCACGCCGGAATCGTTTGCGCTGCTGCTCTCCTACCCCGAAGCGCGAGCACACTTTGCCGGGCTCAAAAGCATCATCATTGATGAGTGGCATGAACTGGCAGGCGCCAAGCGCGGCATTTTATTGGAGTTAGGCCTGGCCCGTGTGCGTGCATTAGCGCCCGGAGTACAAACCTGGGCGCTCTCGGCAACGCTTGCTAACCCTGCCTGGGCGGCGGAAGTTGCCGTAGGTACGGGTGAGAGCGCCCGCGTTATAAAAGCGGCCATCAACCGCCCGGTGAACCTGCGATCCTTACTGCCGGATGCGGTAGATGCATTCCCCTGGGCTGGGCACCTAGGCTTGGCCATGCGCGACAAACTGGTGGCCGATTTAAATATCAACCAAAGCACACTGATTTTTACCAACACCCGCTATCAAGCGGAAAAGTGGTACCAGGAAATCCTCACTGCACGGCCTGAGTGGGCGGGGCTTATGGCCATGCACCATGGCTCCTTGGATATCAAAACCCGCGATTTCGTCGAAACCAGTATAAAAAGCGGCGCGATGAGGCTGGTCGTGTGCACATCATCATTGGATCTGGGCGTGGATTTTCCGCAGGTGGAGCGCGTATACCAAATCGGCTCGCCCAAAGGCATTGCCCGCATCGTGCAGCGCGCCGGGCGTGCCAGCCATCGCGCCGGAGAGCCTTGCGCCATTACCTGCGTGCCCACCCATGCGTTGGAGCTCATCGAATTTGCCGCCACGCGCCAAGCTATTTTAGGCGGTGAGGTGGAGGCTCGGCCTAGCCTGCAAAAACCTTATGACGTGTTGGCGCAGCACTTGGTGTCCTGCGCTGCGGGCGACGGTTTTATACCTGCAGAATTGTTTGTCGAAGTGCAAAAAGCCCATAGCTATCAGCACCTGACCTGGCAGGAGTTCAACTGGGTTTTAGAATTGGTCGCGCACGGCGGCGCCAACCTGCATGCCTATAGCGATTACCACAAAATCGCTCAAGACGAAGCGGGCGTCTACCGCATTACCAGTCCACGTCTAAGCCATATTCATCGCATGAACATCGGCACAATCAATTCCGATGCGCAATTGCAGGTGAAATTTCTGCGCGGTAAGGCGCTGGGTTTTATTGAAGAGGGTTTTGTCAGCCGCTTAAAGCGCGGCGACCGCTTTGTATTTGCAGGCCGCACACTGGAGTTATTTCGCATCGAGGACGATGTTGCGCTGGTGAAGCTGAGCGCGAAAAAAAGTACCGCCATTACCAAATGGCCCGGCAGCCGCTTACCCATTTCCGAATCCTTAAGTGAAGCTATTCGCGAAGTGTTAGCTGCAAGCGAACACGAACAACACCAGCTACCGGAGCTTGCAGCGATAGCTACTATTTTGCAAAACCAGGCGAGGTTATCGGCAGTCCCTGAGGCTCACCAATTACTCATTGAAACCTGCAAAACCCGCGAAGGCTATCACCTATTTTTATACCCGTTTGAAGGCCGCCTGGTTCACGAGGGCTTAGCGCCTTTGTTGGCGTACCGGTTTGCCCAATGGCAAAAAGCCAGCTTCGCCCTCACGGTTAATGATTATGGTTTGGAGCTCGTCTGCAAAGAGCCATTCCCGTATGCAGTAGCCCTCGCCCAGCAGCCTTTTACTACGGAAAATTTAGCCGAGGATATTCTCGCAAGCTTAAATGTAAGCAATATGGCCAAGCGCCAGTTTCGCGATATCGCCAGAATTTGCGGCCTGGTGAATCAAAATTATCCAGGCCGCCGCCACCTCGCCCGTCAACTACAGGCCAGCGCCTCGTTAATTTTCGACGTGTTTAAACGCTACGAACCGGAGAATTTATTACTCAAACAGTCTGAGCGTGAAGCCCTAGATCAGTTTTTCGAACAGTCGCGCTTGCAGCGTACGTTGCAGCGTTTACAGACTGCCCAATGGCTAATACGCCCAGTCGCTCACCCCACTCCGTTTGGCTTTCCCCTATTAACCGAACGCGTAGCCTCGCATTTAAGTAACGAAAGTATTGCCGAGCGCGTAGCCAAATTAATTCACCAATGGTCGGCTCCCACATGAACACTATTTTCAATGGCGATGGATCTGCTACTTCCAACGCCAATAGCTCCTTTATTTCTAGTGCCGATGGCTCTTTCATTGCCAATGCTGACGGCTCATTTACCTCCAACGCTGATGGCTCTTTCACATCCAACGCTGATGGCTCTATTAGGCTGCGCTTACTGGGTCATACGTTAAGCCTGCTGCCTGCGCGCGCCCTCTTCTGGCATGAGCGCAGAACTCTGATCGTTGCCGATATTCACCTGGGCAAAGCGCAAACATTTCAGCGCGCAGGTATTGCCATCCCCGGTCATTCTCTGGACGACGACTTACAGCGTTTGACTAATGTGATAACTAAAACCCAAGCGCGCCATCTTTTAGTCCTAGGCGATTTTGTTCATCACCGCAGCGGCCTCACTCAGCGTGTGCAGAGAAAAATAAAAAAGTGGTGTGCAGCGCTCGGCGCGGATATCACATTAATCCTCGGCAACCATGATCAACCCAACACAGCATTTTTAAAAACTCTGCCCATCCGCCTAGTGCAAAACCATGAGCAGACGCCGTTTACGTTTACTCATGACAGCATGCCTAAAATTCCTAATACGGATGAGCGCTTTGTGTTTATGGGCCACTTGCATCCGATTATAAATTTTCGCGGCAGCAATATACGCCTACCCGCATTCGCATTTTATGAACACCATTGTGTACTACCGGCGTTCAGTTATTTTACCGGCGGCTGGGTAACAGAACGCAAAGGCCTGCGTGCAGTGTTTGGTGTGGTGGACGGAGTAAAAGTATGGGCGAATGCTGATGGGCATTTGCAATCTGGATAAAAACCAATTTATGTATATTTTCTCAATACAAATAAAAATTTTTTAGCATAAAGGTGTTTTTTGAATAGCCGCAATGATGCGCCCCATAACCTTTATTTTTAATCAACAATACCCCCGCCGGAATAATTATAAATAGTTTTATTAATAGCCCGGTCCAGCCCAAGCAAATGGATAATATCCGGAATATTTTATAGTGACTTTCCTGGCTGTTCTTGCGGCCGCCATTGAAACCTGCAATACAAGTGGCAACAGTGATTGGGCCCGTATCCGGCGTATTCTTAAATAATAAATGAGAATGAGGAGATCTGCGCTAATGCCGAGAGCGAAAATAAAATCGGAGTATACATCGATTTAATCTTCGAATAGAAAATCCAATTTTAAGGCAACTATGCTGTTGCAAGTAACTATTTAGCATTCCCAATAATATTCCCAGGTGCCACCATATGCACCTGGGAATTGTTTAAAGAATTGAGTTAACAAAGCTCAAGCGCGCAATAACCCTGGCTAACAAATTGTGCTGTGAGGTCGCATTTATCAACAGCTGATCGGCGCGAAGCTCGCCCAAAGCAATATCAATTACAAGTACACCATCAAGCGTTTCTGCTTAATAAGCGGGCAAATACAACCGCCCGTTTGTCGCACAGCCATTTGCGCTTTCACTGTAACCTTTTAAATAAGAGGCACTTTTAGTCGGTGCTTTATTTGGCCGGTGCTTTAATAGGCAAATAAAATTGATTAGCCACTAGTTTTAAACCTGAGCCATTAGGTAGACGCGTGCGTTTGTTAACGCCTGCCACCGGCACCACATCGCCTTCACCGAGCAAGTTATACGCAGTAGCTAAGTCATCTTCGCTGGATTTCACGGTGCTTAAATCAAAATCGGAAACCTTTGTAGTATGTGGGCTATTGAGCAGATATTCAGTAAGCGAAAAACACGGCGAGGTGATGCAGCGGATGCCGTTATCCTCTAAGCCATAAAAGTTATTTTTCGCTTCAGCGCTACTGGCAGGGCGATACGCCGCCAAAGCAGTAAACCTGCCTAATTTTTGCGACTTGGAAGACGCCGTACTAGGTGTAATCGTTCCTCGTAATAATAACTGCGTCCTGGGTGCACCAGCGGGAACTGCCGCGAATGGGTTAAACCCCAATTTCCCGTAGTCTTCCTCTGCGATGTAACATTCTTTTGCACGCTTGCCATCGGCACATTCGGTAGCAGGCTGATTGACGCTTTTAACAAAAATACCGCCACACTGCGGCGAAGCGCATTTGCGCAGATCTTTCCTTACCAGATAATAACCCTGCGGATTAAACGCTTCATCTACAGGGCCAATTACCCTTTGCGCTTTAAGGTGATAATTAATAAGCGGCCCATCAAACGCGCGCGAATCTATGACACCATCTAGCAGCAAAACAGTGCCGTCAAAGGTGAATTTAGCGCTGGATTGGGTGCCACTGGCGCCAGCATTGTATGGGTCTTCAGGAAAGGTAAAGGCGTCGTCAAAAATTACAAATTTAATATTTGAGAAAAATATTTTGTCCCCTACAATCGTCGCGGTAACAGGGCCTGAGAATTTATTCTGGGTAACTGGGCACGGGGTTGAGGCACACCAGGCAGAAGTAATGGTGTATTCACCGTCCCCGTACAAATCCACCGTCTGTGCACTATCGGCAAAACTGGGTCGCGCCAGCACCAAAACAGCAACGAGCATTGTTAAAGCTTTTAATATTCGCATAATAATCTCCATAACAATAATAAAGGTTTAGCGCCAGGCAAGCCGCCAGCCCAATAATAGCAGGCGGATTTACTAGTAAATGTTAACGTGCGTACACAGTCGCCATTATATATCCGCAAAAAACCCTGCGACCTGCACAATAATATTGTTTGTTTACATACTAATTAAAAACATTATTATTTTTCGCTACTAAACAGCCCATTGTGATTCCAAGCTGTAAGCGATCTAGGCACCCTTCACAATATACTCACTATAATTGGGAGATCAAACGAGCTAGATAGAATATTGCTATTACAGTGTCCGCACTTACAGCGCGGTTGAATATTATTAATAGATGGCGATTAAAGCTGGAGATAATTTACCGGGCAATAATTAAAAGTCATCCACGCCATTACAATAGATAAATTTCGGCCACAGATTATTCAAAAATATATTCGCGCTTAAACAAATTTTCCCGCATCAATTAAAAACTATACCAAGCAATAACAAAAATGATAAAACACATACCATTCTCACTTTTATATTGACGGCATAAAATGCATGCAGCACATCAGTATATTGTCAAGGATTTTCAGGAGCATTCATGACCACGTACCTAGTATTCATTGCCAACCGACTATGGTTGATTATCTCCCTCTATATTACGAGCCTGGCTCTAGCATCATTGTTTTTTTCTTGCTCGAAGGTAAAAGCTTCGGTGACGGATTATGGCTGTCGATTGTTACGTCACTTAGCATCGGCTACGGCGATATAGTGCCTACAAACAACCACAGGAGGCCGCATCGTCTGTGCCCTATTCACTCACTCTTGGATATTTGCCATTATTCCTCTGGTTGCTGCCAATATTATTATGCGTGTCATTGAAGACAAACACCGATTTACCGATAACGAACAGCTGCTTTTATTTACGCGGGTGGAGAGAATTGAAAAATCAATTGAACGCTTACATGATGTCAAAAGTAACGTTCATTAAAAAAATTAAATATTAATAAATTACATTTCAATTCGATTCGATTCTTTTATCTTTTGCGTGCCAGCTCTGTAATAGTTGCCACCTTTAAAAGTTGTTACCTTAAAAAGTAATACCTTAAAACAGTCGTTACTTTAATGATCGCTACAATGATTTAATAAGCTTATCAAGCTTCATTAAATCGATAGGTTTAATAAAGTGCGAATCACATCCAACTCTATAGGCGATTTCTGCCGCCTCAAATTGCGACCATCCTGTAGCGGCTATCAGATAAATATTTTTACCCCAGCTTGTCGCGCGCAATTGTTGCGCTACCTGATAACCGCCCATATCGGGTAAGCCAACATCTAATAAAATAGCCTCCGGGCGAAAATCCTCTGCTAATTGCAAACCGTCTGCACCATTAAGGGCCACTCGAGCATCATAGCCAAGCATGTCCAGCGCTTTCCACAGGCTTTCAGCACCGTCAACGTTATCCTCGATAACTAATATTTTCCGCTTAACTTCACTTATAGCAGTCACGGCAAACCTCTTTCATAATGTGAAAATTACAATTTTTATTAAACATTCGGCAGCTTGAGTGTAAATGTTGCGCCCTCACCCAGCGTGCTTTTCACCATTAGAGTTCCGTTATGTACAGCCGCCAGGTGTCGGGCGATATACAACCCAATCCCTAGCCCTTCGCGCACGGATTGATTCCCGCCGCGTTCAAATTTTTCAAAAATGCGCTGTTGTTCAGTAGGCGCTATACCTACCCCCCGATCGCGCACGCTGATTTCAGCACTTTCGCATGTTTTCACTAAAATTACCTCAATTGGCTTGCCTTCACCATAACGCAAGGCGTTAGTGAGTAAATTAATGATAATTTGCTCTACACGAAATTCATCCCAAACGCCGGTAACATTTTCCTCAATGGTAAGCACAACACTGCTGCCGGCAATTTCTGCTTGCGGGCTAAAGTAAGCAACAATCCGATGTAGTAATTCGGACAAATCTGTATGGCTTGGACGTATAGAAAGTTTCCCATTTTGAATCTGCGTCACATCTACCATATCGCTAATAAGGCGCGCCATATTTTGTATCTGTCGGCCATCTCGCTCGATCATACTGCTGAGCTTTTCAAGGGTAAACGCACTGGTATCGCCTTGCGACAACTTCAGGCCGCGCACCTGAGCCTCTAAATACAAAGTGTTGAGAGGCGTGCGCAATTCATGCGCAACCATTGACATAAAGTCATCGCGCATTTTAAGCGCCTTTTGTAATTCAAGCTGTGTATGATTCAGCTCGCGTTGGCTCCGCTCCAAAGCCACAACCTGATGCTTTACTTGACTTGTTTTTTGGTAGAGCGATACAAAAACATTTACCTTACTTTTTACCGCGGAAATATCCAGCGGTTTATGCAAAAAATCCACCGCTCCGGTTTCATAACCTTTAAAAGCATAATTAAGCTCCTTGCCGCCAGCGCTCACAAATATGATCGGTATATGCCGCGTTCTCTCTGTACTGCGCATCAATTCCGCCAATTGAAAACCGTTCATACCGGGCATCATCACATCGAGAATCGCCAACGCGAATTCGTGTTCAAGCAATAATTCCAGCGCTGTGTCGCCGGACATCGCTTGATAAATTTCGCGATCATTCGCTTCAATTACTTTTGCCAGCGCCTGCAAGTTTTCAGGCAAGTCATCAACAATTAAAATTTTGGCGACAGATTGTATTAACATGACGCTGCCAACTGCACTAATACACTATGCATATTTTTTATCGAGAGAATCAAATCAGGCGGCTGCATATTAATGGCGGCTCGCGGCATAGTGGCAAATTCAGCCTCTACAGGATCTTGCACAATAGTTAAACCACCGGCATTTTTAATATTCGCCAAACCTGCAGCTCCATCCTCGCTCGCACCGGTCAATAAAATACCCACCAAACTGCTAGCATAGGCATCCGCAGCAGAATTCATTAATAAATCTATAGCTGGGCGCGAAAAATGCACAGGCTGCTCGCAGCTCAACGAAAAACTGCGTTCCATTTCTACCGAAAGATGATAGCCAGGTGGTGCAAAATAAATATGCCCAGGGCAAATCATTTGTTTATCTCGGGCTTGCTGCACTGGCAGTGCAAGGTGTTGCTGAAAAATCTCTGCTAACTTACTTTCAAAAATCTCTGGCATATGTAAAACAATAATAATTGGCAAGCTGAAATATTCGGGTAGGCCTGATAACAATTTTAGCAATGCTTTAATACCTCCAGCTGATGCACCAATGACCACCGCTTCGCACGCATAATGCTTGCGCGAACTTAAAATCGCGTCAACTTCATTAATCTGGCTTTCGGTTAAATGGCTCATCAGAGTTTCCGATAAATCCGCTGCACTTTTACCAAAGGTTCAAAATAAGTGGCAAAACCGGAAAAATCTATGCTTTCTTTACTGCCCAAGCCTAAAAAGCCACGATGGCACAAAGACTCGTGGAACAGTCCTAAGGCTCGCTCCTGTAATGTTCGATTAAAATAAATCATCACATTGCGACAACACACCAAATGCGTTTCGGCAAATACCGTATCGGTAGCAAGACTATGATCTGCAAACGTAACATTTTCACACAGACTTCGGTCAAACAAAGCACCGTCGTACGCTGCAGTATAATAATGCGAAAATGCGCGCTTGCCGCCGGATTTTTGATAATTTACTGTGTATTCGCTGACGCGATCCAGCGGGAAAATTCCTTTGCGGGCTTTCTCTAACGAATGTGGATTGATATCAGTAGCATAAATAAGGCTGCGCTCCAACAAACCCTCTTCTAGCAATAATATTGCCATCGAATAGAGCTCTTCCCCCGTGCTGCACCCCGCAATCCATATTTTTAGCGAGGGGTACGTTTTAAGAAATGGCACTACCTGTTCGCGAATAGCTAAATAATAGTGCGGATCGCGAAACATTTCAGTTGTAGGTATCGTTAAAAACTGCAACAACGCCATAAATTCATCCGCGCTATGCAAAATGCGCATCTGCAAATCAGCTACATTTTTGCACTTTAATTGCGTTAATGCATGAATGATGCGACGCTTTAACGATGCACCTGCGTAATCGCGAAAATCGTAACTATACTTCAGGTAAATAGCCTGCGTTAATTGCGACAAGTCAATATCAGTTGGCTGATCAATCACGATTACGTATCCTGCTAGCTTGCGTGATTAATTGCGCGTCAAACATTTTGTGCTTACAGCCGTTCAAGATTTGGCATCCAAACGCGCAACAATGAATACAAGCGATCAATATCAATAGGCTTAGCAAGATAATCCGATGCGCCTGCTGTCAGACATTGATCTTGATCATCTTTCATGGCCTTAGCCGTAATTGCGATAATCGGCAATTTTTGAAAGCGTTTATCAGCGCGAATGCGCCGCATGGCTTCTAAGCCATCCATGCCTGGCATCATAATATCCATCAGAACAATATCTATATCGGCAATTTCGTTGAGTTTATTAATGGCTTCAAATCCATTGCGGCCAACCTCAACAACCGCGCCTTTCTGCTCTAAAGCGCCGGTGAGGGCAAAAATATTTCGCACATCATCGTCGACCAATAAAACCCGACGCCCCTCAAGAATTCGATCGCGCCCGCGCACCGCCTTGAGCATTGTGCGGCGTTCGCTGGATAATTTAGATTCCACCTGATGAAGAAAAAGCGTTACCTCATCTAATAAGCGCTCAGGCGAGCGTGCGCCCTTAATAATAATTGAGCGCGAATATTTTAGCAGCGCATTTTCTTCATCAGCAGTAAGGTTGCGGCCGGTATAAACAATTACGGGCGGAAAGGAACAAATTGCTTCTGAGGACATACGCTCTAACAATTCATGCCCCTGCATATCAGGCAATTTAAGATCAATTATCATGCAATCGAAAATCGTAGTTTTCAGCAGTTCGATCGCCTCTTCGCCAAAGGCTACGGCCTTGATATCAACATCATCGCCACCGATAAGTTTTACTACACTGTTGCGCTGAATCTCATCATCTTCAACCAATAAAACACGCTTTAATTTTTGGCTAAATTTACCTTCAAGTTTTTCAAATACTTGTTTTAAGCGATCGCGAGTGGTGGGCTTGATGGCATAGCCTATAGCGCCCAATTGCAGCGCGGTTTCGCTGCGATCAGCCGCAGATACTACATGTACGGGAATATGCCGAGTGGCGGGATTGGATTTTAATTTTTGCAGCACGCTCATGCCCGACACGCCGGGTAAACCAATATCCAGCAAAATAGCGTCTGGTAAATATTCAGTTGCAATTTGCAAAGCATCAACGGCATTTTGCGCCACAAGGCAGCGATAACCGAGCTCGTGTGATAAATCAAATAAAATACGCGCAAATTCCGCGTCATCTTCAACCACCAGTACCGAGCGACTAGCCTGCTGCGTACTACTTCGATCATCAGTAAAAAAAGGTTCCGGGCTCGTGTGCGGTGCACCCGTCTGCACCGGATTTATTTCTACAGGTAGTGCAGGTAAAAATGGCTCAATCGCCGCAAACGGATTAGTTTTACGTTCGTTAATCGGCATATCCGCAGGTATTAATAACGTAAACGTACTGCCTTTACCCACTTCACTGTGAACCTCCACAGAACCGCCGAGCAAATTGGCTAAATCCCGTGAAATAGATAAGCCTAAGCCAGTACCGCCGTAGCGGCGATTAATACTGCCATCCGCCTGCTGAAATGCTTCAAAGATAATTGCATGCTGATCGCGCCGAATACCAATACCAGAATCGCTGACTGCAAATGTAATCATGCCACTCGCATCTGTACCGGCAGATAATTTAACGAAGCCATTTTCTGTAAACTTAATTGCGTTTGAGAGCAAATTTTTCAGAATTTGTTCAAGCCGCTGCTCATCGGTAAATAATGTGGCGGGGGCGGACGCATTAATTTGCGTTAAAAATTGCAGACTTTTCTGTGCCGCCAAAGGCGCGAATGTAGTGTTCATTCGATCGATTACGCTTTGCACCGTGACATGCGCAGGCGCAAGCTCAAGCTTGCCTGCTTCGACTTTGGAAATATCCAGAATATCGTTGATTAGATCGAGTAAATCATTGCCGGACGAATAAATACTCTGGGCGAACTGAACCTGCTCCTCATCCAAATTGCCTTTGGCATTTTCGCTCAATAATTTTGCCAAAATCATTGTGCTATTGAGCGGTGTGCGCAGCTCATGGGACATATTAGCCAGAAATTCTGTTTTGTATTTGCTGGCCCGCTGCAGGTCGTGCGCGCGCTCTTCAAGCTGCACCTGTACAATATTTAATGCCGTATTTTTTTGATCGAGAATAACTGCTTGCTCGGTCAATTTTTCGTTGGTTTGTTCAAGTTCGGCTTTTTGGTTTTCTAAAATTGCTTGCGACTCTTCCAGTATGCGGGATTGCTCTTCTAGCTCTTCATTTGATACCCGCAGCTCTTCCTGCTGCGTCTGCAACTCTTCATTAAGCTGTTGAGTTTCTTCAAAGGCATCCTGCAACCGCAGGCTGGACACTGCAGCAGCTACGGTGCCGCCAATATTTGCAGCTATTAACTCAAGAAAGTTAAGCTCTTGTGTTGTCGGTGTGCGAAGAAAACCCAGCTCCACAACCCCGTTGGGTTTACCATTATTTAAAATCGGTAACAACACTAAATTGCTCGGTGCAGTTTGCCCGAGGCCGGAATTAATTTTAAGGCCGAAGCTTGCAGCAATGTAGTGATCTGGCAAATGTTCAACATGAATCACACGGCTCGAAACTGCCGCTTGTCCCACTAGGCTTTCATTGCCATCGAATATCTGCTCATCGGTACTTTTACCAACACCGTAGGTTGCAATGCGACGCAAACTGCCTGTTTCGCTACGCACATACATAGCAGCAACTGCTACATCAATATACAACGCAAGAAAATCCAAAATTGTTTGCCCTAATAAAGGCAACGCAGTCTTGCCCATAGTAAATTCTGCTAAGCGCGCCTGCCCTGCCCGCTGCCAGGCTTGCTGCTCAAGTAATTCCGTGTGCTGATGTAATTCATCCAGGTTTTTGCTAAATGTACTCGACAGCCGCAGCAAATCGCGACGCCCAAAAAAACTCAACAAGCCGGTTAAAAAAATGCTGGCACCCAAAAAAGTCGCCACTGCAAATGTAGTCGTCTGCCGAACCGCTGCATTGCGGTCGTGCAACAGTTTTTGCTCTACAGCAACAAATTCTTCGAATTCGCTGCGCAACATTTCAAATTCTCGCAAGCCGCGCGCACGCACTAACTCCAAATATTCACCATTATTGCGGCGCATATCAATGACGGTTTGAGCATAAGTTTGCCAAGCCGAATTAATTTCTTCGATGCGCCCAAGGCGTTCAACTTGCGTAGGATTATCTTGTGCAAGCTCTTTTAAACTAGCGACCGTTTTGCCAAATTTTGACTTTGCCAAGCGATAGGGAGTAAGGAAATCATCCTCACCAGTGAGCAAATAACCGCGCATTCCCGTTTGCATATCTACAGCTAACTTCGCAAGCTCATTAGCTTCGCTGATAACTTCAACTGTATGCTCCACCCATTTCATGGCCGACAATAAATTAAAAATAATTATCACAAATAGCAATGCGCTGACAACGCCAACTGCAAGCGGAGAGATGATATTTCTTGAAAGAATGCGGCGAAATTCAATTTGATCGACAGCTGCTGTATTTTGCATAGATCTTTTTAGCCTTAGGCGTAAGTTATACCGTTCGAGGCCTGCAATTATTCTTAACCTACGTTACGGCGAATGGCATCAAACGGAAACATTGAGAGAATAGATTCGTACCAAAATAGACTGAAGAACCTCGGATGGAGGCACCAGAATGAGGCGAATATTACAGGGAAGCTCAGCAACATAACAGGAGGGTTTAACTACAAATCACACTTACATCATGCCGAAAGTCGATTAGTTGCAACACAAAATGTATGGTTATTGCCTGCATTTTTTAATAACTATGTCTGCAAGAGTACGCACTAGTAATGAGGATTTTTACAAAATTTTCACGTTTTTTGGTGTCCTGCGCAGACTACAGTGGTGGCGCCACTATTTAAAAAAATCTGCGCAAGCAAGCGTTATATTATTCAGCAGCGCTGGAAGCTCTAGTGCGCAGCCTTGCTTGCGAATAGGCGCCACTAATTCGCGTTAATGCTACAGCAGCGTCATTCACACAAACCAGTCTCACAGATAAGTTATTAAATATTCCCGAAAAATAATCGCCAAAAAAAACGCCATCCACTACAAAAAATTGGCACGCAACGTACTGCCTAGCAACAGCGCTGCGGCGTTAAAACGCCGCAGCGCTCACGGGTAAACTATGAGCGCTATTCTTTATTAATCACTCTTTGTTGGCAGCAGCAATAATAGGTAGAAGCGTGAATGACCTGATCCGAGCTCTGCTCACCACTGGAAAATCATTTAACCGCATTTTGATTCGATGCGACGCCAGAAATAAAAACTGACAGGAATAAAAACCTGCAGGCAAACGTATCGATAAATCGATAGATAATCATGCTTATCCATAATCACTGCGCTCAACGGTGCCATCTCCATTCGACTGAGCCAGGACAATAACCTCCGCATAAAGTACGCGTGCCTAATAGGCCTATCAGGCCAGCCTTTCTGGTTCTACCACACTTTTTCAATTCACCAATGGTGGGATTTTTTCTTACCTTTTTGCTATACAGCCGCCTGAATGAACGGCTTTTATAATTACTGGATAAAAGTCGCTAAAAAATAACTTAATCTTTATTAATTTTTATTCCCGCTTCGCGCTTCCGCGCATGCGATACTCCCAGGATTAAAATCTGTCTTTGATAATAAAAGCCTAATTAGCTCCTACTTCAATGCGCAATTAAAGTCGGATGTAAATATTCAATAAGCAATGCGCCCCCGTCAATAAAATTGCGACGTTACGTTTTTACACATTACCGGTTACACCTTAATTTGTGCGGCTTAATCATTTTCCATCGCCATAAAAGTCGACTTTTTAATATCCTTTTAAAACACGCGATTAAAATTAGTTTCAATGTGTACTAGCGAACAATCAAATACAAATGCCGCGTTTAGACTGCGTACAGCAAGCTGCGAATGGGTAGCTGCTCTTAAACATTGGAGAGAAACGATGCGAACATTAATAAAACTAATGGGGCTTACTCTTGCTCTTAGCAGCGCAACTGCACTTGCGACAGATAGCGTTACCCCGCCATCAGCTACTAAAGGTGTAGCAACCAAAGATGCTGATAATACTGATCTGAATACTCGCGATAAAAATGGTGACACGTTGACACCACAAAAGCAGGTGAATTCGGATTCAGACGTTGAGGTTCTAGCCGCTGTACGACGTGCAATCGTAGACGACAAAAATCTCTCGACTGGCGCTCACAATGTAAAAATTATCGCGGAGAAAGGCGTAGTTACATTGCGTGGCCCGGTAAAAAGCACAACTGAAAAGGCTCGTGTAGAAGAGCTTGCGCATTCGGTTGCGGGAGTTGTGAAAGTTGATAACCGATTAGACATTGATACTAAATAAATCTTGGAGAATTATTATGAAACACGCCGTATATTGCATTGCTCAAACTCGCGACCAAGCTGAAACCATCGTACATGGTTTAAAAAATGCTGGTTTTAGTAACACTGAAATTTCCGTACTGTTTGCTGATAAATCAGGCACACGTGATTTCTCCCATGAACAAAATACCAAAATGCCTGAAGGTGCTACCACTGGTGGCGTAGCTGGCATGGGTGTAGGCGCAGCGCTGGGCTGGTTAGCCGGTATCGGCAGCTTAGCTATCCCAGGTGTAGGCCCATTTATCGCCGCAGGTCCTATTATGGCAGCCCTCGGCGGCGCAGCTGTCGGTGGCGCAACTGGTGGTGTTATCGGTGGCTTAGTAGGTATGGGAATCCCTGAATATGAAGCCAAACTGTACGACGGCAAAATTCGCGGTGGTAATTCACTGATCTCGGTTCACACCGAAAATTCTGATCAAGTTGATGCAGTAAAAGAAATCTACAAACGCGCTGGTGCGGAAGATATCCATTCTACGCTTGAAGCTAGTGCGCCGGAAAAAGCGTATTAAGGATCTGCGACAAGCGAAAATACTCTCGATTGCTAATCGAATTTGAAAACGCCTGCAGGCAGTCTTTTGAGCCATTAACCATTGGTTCCAAATAAAAAAAGCGCGATGAAGATCGCGCTTTTTTTATTGATTACCTAAAAATATTCCTTCGAAATGGCGCGCATCCGTTGCCATTGCAAAAAACTGTTAAAACGTAATCAATTGATCTACGTAAACACAAGCTCATCGCGTTCACGACTAATTAATTCTAAGGATTAAACATAGACACGAAAAACGCATTTTGAGTTAACTCGTCACGAGGACAGTTTATGCGCCAAAGCAGCAAGATGCTGAAAATTAATTGACCTTGTTACGCATAGTTGAAAAGCCCTCACGGCCAGGTAATGAAAAAGACCGTGAGGGATTGGTGCCTGGGAGGCTTACTGCGCTGGAACAAAATTGAATTGTTGATACGACTGGTCGCACACACTGGTGAAGGAGACTTGAGAACCTTCAGAAGGTGCGCTGCTCGCACTGGTGGGTTGAACGCACTTGCCAGCGGCTGGATTTTTGAGGCTGCCAGTGGTGGTTCGAGTGAATTGCAAGCGAGCCTGTACTGAACAGTCACCGAAAAACACCAGATTTACACCTTCATTTACTGTACCGCCAAGGGGATGGATGCATTTGCCGCTAGCCAAATGTTTCAGGTTGCCACTGGGTAACGTTTCAAAAGCCGCCTCAGGTACGTTGCATTGACTGCTCAGAATCACCGAATCGCCATCCTCTAACTCAGTTGTTTTTATCGGCGCACGCATACACTTGCCACTAGCGGCGTGCACTATGCGTTTGGGGATGCTATTGGCCGAAGCTGCGTACGCGCGTGGCGTTGGCAGGCGGAACAGGCGGGGGCCATAGCCACGGTAGGTATCATCCACCTCAATGATTTGTCCGAGCCAGTAGTCCCGTAGCCAATGCAGGTGCCCTTTTTTGGCGACTCCCCACTCATTATCCGGCTCCAGTATTTTACTGTAGCGATAGGGCACGCCGCCTCCATGCAACAAGCCATTTGGTACTGGAACGCCGCGCTCGAGTGCGAACGTATCGTAGCCGTGCATAGGCTCGTGGATGAATACCTCGAACGGTTCGGTATTGTCTTGAGACGTCCAGCGGTCTGGGGCGCCAAACGAGTTTAACCCGTCGATAGTGGTCCACAACGTCCCGTTAGAGGCGAGCGTAGCTCCTGGCCCCCAGCCCCAAGCGCCGTCCGGTACATTATTCCCCGGTGTGTAGTACACCTGCACAACATCGTACAGGCCACGGGGCACGAAGGCTGCAACGTCTTGTGGCATGTGTTCGGCGTTGGGAAGCAGGTTGCCTCCTCCCGAGGTGAACATAGTCTGTGGCGCAGTGGAGATTTGAGTGGACGGAGTCCATTTAATTAACCCGTCTGAGAGTTGGCTGTACAGCTGTGCCGTGCGGCCGATATACGCGGCGGGTACTGTCTCAGTTGCTCCAGCAGGCAAGGAACCTAATGCGCGGATTGTGCCGCCTTGGCCGTCGGAGACTATGGCGTCAGTGTTGGGTTTGACGATTAACAGGCTCTTAATTTCATACACAGGCGCTTGAGCCCGCTCACCCCAACCGGCTGATTCAATATACCAATTGGCATTAGTGCCACAGGTGCCAACAACAATGCCTAGGTTAGGGTCCGGCTGCAGACATTGCGTGCCCGAGTGAATCAGGTAAACCGCTGGGCGCTCTTCTGTTCGGGCACGAATTGTTTCGATGTTAAAGCTGCTGCCTCCCGTCTGGCAGTTGGCGAACGTGAGGCTGGTGTTAACCACCGTAAGGCATTGATTGTTGAAATCCAGCCGCAATTTCGCGCTGCCCGAGGCCTGAGGAAGAATGCGCCAGTATTGCGATGGGTAACCTACATAGTCGCCCGCAGTAAGCGCCTGCGTGGTGATGTTAACGCCAACGGTGGTGCGATCGGCTTTGGACACCAGGCGCCATTGGGCACTATCAAATGCGGCGGTAGCGACGGATTCAATTTTGAACCAGTTCAGATTATACCCACCGGTAGTCGTCACTAGGCGGATGCCCGAAGTGGATGCTGGCAGGGAAATGTACTGAACCACATCAGTCCAGATTTGGAACCCGCTCGTTTTTGGAATGCTCACCGAAGCGTAGGATGCGCCGCCTGCGAAGGGCTGCACAGTAAATACTCCGCCGCCATTCAGGCTAGCTGCACGGAATGTAACCTTATAGGTTCCGGCTGACGGGATAGCGAGGCTATAGGACATCCAATCGGACGGGTCCAACCAACCCGCGTTTAAGCCGCCGCCGACATCGGTCGTGGTTTCGGTTTGGACACCACTCATACCTGCCCAAGCCTCGGCTTGGATCTGCTTGTTAAAACTGACCGCCCCCGATGACGAGCTGGAGCTTGAAGATGAACCTGAGCTTGAGCTTGAGCTTGAGGATGAACTTGAACTTGAGCTTGAGCTTGATGATGAACTTGAACTTGAACTTGAACTTGAGGATGAACTTGACGAGGAGCTGGAGGAACTGCTGCTATTTACCGGCTCTATGCGGAACCAGTTCAGGTTAAAGCCGCCGTTCGTGGCTACAATCCCAAGCCCCACATTTCCTGCAGGCAGAGTGTAATTCCCGCTGATGGTTGTCCATGTTTGCCACCCGCCGGTCGCAGGAACGGAGATCGAACCGTATGCCGTGCCGCCACCGCGCGGCTCCAGCTTAATGATGCCGCCGCCATTTAGGCTTGCGACGCGAAAACTGATTTTATACGTACGTGTCTGTGCCACTTCGAGCGGATAAGACAACCAATCATTGGCGTCTAGCCAGCCAACGTTTAACCCGCCGCCAACATCAGAAGTTGACTCATTCTGAGTACCATTTTGAACGGCATAACTCTCTGCCTCGAGAGTCAAACCAGTACCAATGGGGGCGGCATTAACGTTTAACGCCATGGTTGCAAATAGAAATCCGCTCAAAGCAGCTGTAAGGCCTAGCGGTGACCGCTGTGATCGCCGACGTGGCTCATCCTGCAAATAAAATGTAAACATAAGAAATGTCCTGAAGGGTTTATTTATACGACAAAATTCGCACAACAGGTTCCGGTTGCGCGGCGGCAATATAACACCGAAATAAATTAAATTAACCAAAAAATAAATTGTCAATTTCAATTTAACATAAAAATAATTAGCCGAAATTGCTGGATTTTCAGCTGCTTATATAGGCTTTCAGAAATATAATTTATGTGCATGAAATGCGGTGCCGGATATTATTTAGGTATGCGAATCCAAATTGCTTACTATTTATTCCGCGCATACTGCAGGGGTTAATATCGCTTAATCAACACCCGCAATCACGCCTTGGCACATGTGTATCAACCCTTACTAAGTGATAATGATGTTTTAGCAGTTGCAAGCCTTAAAAACACCAGCGAATTACACAATACAAATCCACGATCACACTGGGTCCTCTAGCGGGCCGCCTGGTGGCGCAAGCAGTTCATAAATCTTATCGGGTGAAAAAGGATGCCACAGAAGCAAGCTGGCAGCTTAGATAGCTTCTACTTTGGGTTTAATCTGTGCATTAACTTATCTGCGCAAAAATTCCCACTGCGCGATAATTTATAAATAGCAATAAAAATGGCGCACCAAGGTGCGCCCTACAGCATAATTTTGTACGGGTTACGCGTTACGAACTAAATTTATGCGGGTTACGCATTCACCGCTATATTTAACCGAGCAGTGAGCGCCACAAAAACACTAAAAATCGAGCCGGAAAATAAATCACCGCGAATGGCAGGTACATAATAGGTATAGCCAGCATTATTAAACTGCCCTCCTTAAGATCGGACTGAAAAAATCGCCCGAGCGCCAATACAACTAATAAATAAAACCCATAACCTGCCAGAAAATACGGCACCATAATAAAAGGTGCCCAAATGCTTATTGCGGGGGCAAAACTGTTGTAAAAAACCGCCCCAATCCAAACCAAAGCAGCCCAAATAGCCGCGATGGAAACACTACCGGCATTACCTCGGCTTAACAGGGCACATACGGCTAACACACCGCAGTAAACTATTACTTGCTGTAGGGCGGTGAGGGAAAATACTAAAGGGGTATACACGGTTTAACTCCTTTTTAAATACATATTGTTTCCGGTGTATTTTAGCCACAAGCTGCGCAGGAATACCTTGGTGCGCCGAATTTCCCCACACGGCAACGTAAGCACACACATTTTTTAATCGACGTATTCTGCTTGGCGCACCAAGGTGCGCCTCACTCGTGCGGGTTCCGCGTTGTAGAGAGGTTGAGGCCAAGGAAGGAGAAGATTATTAATAAATATCTATTCTCGTTCGCTCAAGACTTTATCAACTAATTCGACATATCTCGCTAATTGGTCTTTATATACAGCTCTCGGCACCAAGGGATCGAACCAACCAATTTGTCCTGCATGATCCACTGGCCAATCATCAAGTACAGTCCAGCCGTTATTCGATTTCTTGGCGGATGTGTATGGAACGACCCCGTCATCTACGCCAGATATTGCCGCTCCGAGCGAACGAAAAAAAACAGAAGAGTTTTGGCTGATTTTTCCGGCTACTGAAAAATAACGAATACCATTTACATCGAGAGTTTCAGCATCAAATTTCTCGCAAAAATCTTGGGTCAAATTTGCTAGGCCTTTTACAGAGTCACCCAATAATTTTATAAGTGCTTTATAAACCACGTTCGAGGGCAACCACTTCTCCGCAATTATATCTGCAATGGGAGATCCTTTATGAGGGGTACCAATTGTCACCAGTGCATCCGTCATCCTCGCCAAAACTGGACCGTTAAAAAGTGCGTGCCTTGCATCCAATCCACCCATACTATGGGCCAAAATAATCAGCCTTGGATTTTCCTCAAGCGCTCCAAACTCATTTATGATTTTCTTACATAATTCAGCAGACCGAGCTTCAATTGAAGCAACAGGACTAACCTGCGGAGCAATTACCTTGTGACCTTTATCTTTAAGAGCCTTTTTAACGCCATTAAAATAGTGAATGAACTCGAAATTAGCAATTCCAATTCCCGAGAAACCCAAAATGCCATGTGCTAGTACAATGTTTGCCATCCAAATGCTCCTATATTAAAAGCTATTTTTTCTCGTTCCCACACTCAGCGTGGTAATGCTTACGGATGATATTATGGCTTAGCCCCGTAGCGCGCAAATTGATGCGCCAGTTACCAATCCATATCAATCATTCAAACTACAATCCGCAAAAACTGCGCGTTCAGTGCACCAATGTGCTGGCTACTTGTACGGGTTACGCGTTAAGGCTGATTTCTCTCGTCTTTGGATTTTGGATAAGATTCAATAATATATTCTTTAAGCGGGTAAGTTGTGGTTTTGCCGTTTGCATAGAACGCCAGATGGGTGCTACTGCGGGCCACTAAAAGGCCGGATGCGATCACGGTGCTGTTATCGCGCAAAAACGTACAGCCTGCTGTTTTATTCGTCGCCAACTCACAACCTGGGTGATTTTTCTGTTGCTGTGCGGCTTGCTCCTGCCCTGCTTGCAAGGCAAAAAATGCCGACAAGATGATTATCACCACAAGCGCCAGAATAACCAGGATGAATTTAAAAATGCGTTCGGAGTTCTCTATAGATTTCATGGCATTTTCCTTATTTATTCTGCCCCGCCAGCGCGCGCTTAAATTATCCACAATCCGATCCTCTGCCTTGTACCATTGGTAGCTAAGCCACCCAAACGGAAATAGGCAAAAAACTATCACTGGCACGGCGACAATTGCCCACACGAATAATTTTACGGCATACACAAATAGGCAATAATAAGCAAAGGTAAAGTATTCTTGAGTGGTTTTAGGAAAGTCCCCGGCTGTTAACCCAAACCCCTCCAGAAATGTCTCGTGGTAAACGAATCCAATAATATACAAAGCAGGCGCCAAGAGGGCCAAGGCGGGGGCGATATTGGCGAGCCAATTAAAGTTTGAGCGTTCGGATGACATCCAATTTCCTTACTGGTAAGAGCGTTATTTTGTGCGACTTAACTATTCCACCCGGATACGCCTAATTAATTTTGCAGAGAGCGGCGTAGGGCGCACCTTGGTGCACTGGGTATTAACGTATCGCAATCGGTACGAGTTTTATTTTGTGCAAAGTGTTTTATTCGGCGCACCAAGGTGCGCCCTACGACGTAATTTTATGCGGGTTACGCGTTTTTATTTTAGTTAGTTATCTGATACTCACTATCATGTAAACCGTCGGCTGAAATAGGTAAAGTTATTGCTGGATTATGGTCATTATAATCTTTTGAATCAGGCATCAATTGATGCCACTCCAATCTATCGTCAGTGTTTCCTATTATCTTTTGATAATGAGTATTCGCTTCAATTTTAAGCAACTCGATATCGTCTGACTCTCGCTGCAATTCAAAATTTAATTTTTTAGTTGCTCGGTATAATAGTTTCATTTTATCCTCAAAATAAAGTGTATGAAAAATAAAGTCCTCTAAAGCCAGCCTACGGCCTTAGCTTGAATGCATCACTAACGAAGTTTTAGTTTTCTCAGTTTTCTATGTGACCATGATCATTTCGGTGCACAAGGTGCGCCCTATGGTTTTTTGCGGGTTACGCGTTACAACGTAATTTCGCGCGGGTTATTTGCTAACCTTCTGCAGTGTTTTCAATTAAGAATTTTTTCAATACGCCACCAAATCTATTAGGATCAGAAAGGTCCGAAGCGACAGTCTGCGCACTTTTCAATTGATCCGCAGTAAGCAAGCCCTGAACCTGATCTCTAAACCTTATCGCCTCAGTCTGTCCGTGAGATGCAGCCAAATTGAAAAACGCATAGGAAAGCACCAGATTGTTTTTTATTAATTTATTTTCAAGATAGAAGGCGCCAAGTAAATACTCTGCCTTTGCATTTCCCTTCTCTGCAGCCTTAATGAAATATTCGGCAGCCATTTTTTCATCCTTTGAAACACCCTGCCCATTGAGATAAATCCCCCCAATGTATAGATAGGCTTCTGGAACGCCTTGCTCGGCAGCCTTGGAAAACAATGCTTCGGCTTGCCTATAATCCTGAGGAACACCAAACCCCAACATAAACAAATTTCCCAAAGCATTTTGAGCAGAAGCAAAACCCTTGTCAGAGGATTTTTTATACCAATAGGCAGCTTCCTTAAAATTTTGTTTTACTCCCAACCCAGCTTCGTATTTCAACCCGACCGCAAATTCGGCTTGGATTAATCCTTGCTCGGCCGCTTTCAGCATCCATTCAAAAGATGTTTGATCGTTTTTCCCAACTCCATGTCCGTTTTGGTACAGCAGACCAACCATGGCCTGGGCCCTGTCGAGATTATTATTTGCAGCTTCCAGATACCAACGGTATGCCTCTGAATAATCTTTCACCACATCCGTACCTGAATAATATCTATTACCCAGCTCCATTTGAGCTTCAGCATTTGGATTGTTTTTATCTGCTGCCAGCTTTCGATAAAGCTCGATAGCCTTCTTGCCGTTACCTTCCGCATAAGCTTTTCTAGCATCTTCTATCGCAACCTCGCGACAACCAGTTAGAATGTGTAAAATTATTACCAAATAAAATATTCTCATTATCTTTCCTCAAATAATATTCAGCTCCAGGATCAAACTCCACAGCCAAGCAGGGCGTACCTTGGCGCGAAAGTAACTGTTCCGAGAAAATATTCAAAATTGTAAAACGTCCCCGCATATCTTGCCGCTACGTTTAAACGTGTTACAGATTCCTTTATTTGCAGGGGTTAGGCGTGCACACTTAATGCATATTCATAATATTTTTGGAGCTTGAGCATATCAAGCAAATTCAGCGGATCGAGATTGGGGCCCTTAAAAATAGAAAGCCAGCTTGAAACCGCCTCATTATGATTCGGAAAAGTTTTAACAAGCGCCCTCACTGCACCCTGAGATATATTTTTAGGATAGTGCTGATTTTGATATATAACGTTAAAGCATTCATTTAAATTTAGTCGATACTGACGATTTCCACCCCTTTGCGCCACCCTGTGCTCGTATGCAATGCTCGACAAAATCACAGTATGTATAGAGGGAAAATTTTTCAAAACGCCTTCAACCTGGATTTTTAGGCGCCACTCATCCATTTCTTCCGGCGAGCTCAGTGATATCAACGCCACGTTCAATTCACCGCTCTTCGACACCACAGAAAATTTTCGCACACAGTCATTCAGAAATGATTCTAATTTTTTGATGTCATTTCCTGGAAGCCCAACATCCATACCTTGAGATGCCTTTGAAGCCAATGTCTTGCTCTCTTCGGAAGAGCTAAAAGAATATGGTGTGTATAACACTAACTGGTGATCCGATTTTTCCGTTTCACGTCTTTCTGAATCTGGGCACTTAATTTCAATATTAATCCTAAAGCCTTCTGCCAAATACGATAGATCGACATTCACATTAGATCCTGGTTTTCCTCTCGGACACGCCGCACCAACAGGATAATATTCGAGAATATATTTAATCGGAACTAATTCCGATACTCCCTGCAAGAATGCACTAAATTTTGACTCATATTGATTAATACGAGACTGGATACCGACACGTTCATTTTCACTCAAACAACGACCACACGACCTTAATGCCTCATCCAACCAACTTTTGTAATCACTGGACATCGCCATCACGTTTTCCATACTTAGTTGTAATTTAGTGTTTTGGTCGAAATTTGAACTCGATCATATGGCGACAGTTTTTTAAATTTCGCCACACTTTAATTTATGCGAACAGTTAATTTAGAGCGACGTAGAGCGCACTTTGGTGCGCTGGGTATTAACATACCTCAATCTCGGCACGAATATAATGTTTAGCTGTTTTATTCGGGGCACCAAGATGCGCCCTACGATGTAACTTTGTGTGAGGCACGCGTTGATCCAGATAGCGTTCAAACCTATTCATCTCAAAAGTAAGGATTGACCCCAGCCAGACAGAATCTAAACAATTTTTTCTACAAGTAGCTGTATATTTTTCAAAGAATCTTCATAATTCCTAATCGGCAACTGAACGCTATCTCCATCAGGCATTTGATAAGTAGTGCGATTTGGCAATTTATGAATAGGAATTCCCAAACTTGCAGACACCTTGCCAGCAGTGTGAAAATCCTTCACATTAGATACAAACGTACTTTCCCAGCTTTTCATTGAAGTAACGTCATCTACCGAGGCAAATAGATCACTTTTGCTTTGCCAGCGCTCAAAACAGAATCCGATTAGTTCAGCTCTTACGGAATCAAAGGCTTTGGCAACGCCCATATTTGTTGTGAAATTATTAAATACAAACTCATACAACCAGGGAAGCTGCAGATTAAATTCGGTTATTTTATTTGAAAAAGTAATGATATCTTCGGCGTAATTTTTAAGTGCTGCTGAAGGATACTCTCCGTAGAGCAACATCATTATCCCCTTTATTCCCTCAAGGGAGCTAAAATCTGCCATCATTGGCACAATCAAATTATCTGAAGAAACCAAGCCCATCTGCGTGTATATAGAAAAGCTAGGGTTGCAATCAATAAAAACTGTCAGGGCCGCATATTGACTAATTTCTAGCTCTAGCTCGCAAAGGCGGTTTATCGCTGTCATATATTCCCTCCAAACTTTCCTATTTGCAGGATTAATTACGGCGTAGTTCAAGGCAAGTGATAGCGACTCTAGAAATGAGTCTCCAGCAATCAGATATAAGTTTTCGGAAATATTTTTATTATGTTTTGAAACCTGAACAGCGTAGGAGTTTTTAATACTTGTGAACCCAGAATTTCCCTTAAGCAACCAATCAACGAACCCAACAATATTTTTTCTGGTGCTAAACGACTGTATTTTTTGATTGGTCTGGTAACCCTGATGCCCACCTCCCAATAAAAACTGGGAAATATTTGCTTGAGGGCACAAATCTATTACTAAAACTTGTTTGCTTGGATTTTGATCAGCATATAAAGCAGCTATATTTTGGCAAAGTGTAGTTTTACCAACACCACCTTTATTGTTATAAAAAGAGTATATATTTATATTTTTCAACCTTAAACTCCTTTAAAATTATTTTGAATTAGCTTTCGACACAGAAATGTATTGTGACATCTTCGCGCCCGGATTGAAGAAAGTGGCATATACACGTTCCAACTTTATGATCTTTTAGCTCTAGCCCCAGATAATTGCGTCCATGAATGGTTTGATCGCGAAAACTGGTTTGACCTCTTTATGTACATCCCCGCTTTTATCGAAGACTGTAGCCATTCACTTAAAAAATGCATGCCATCGTCAAACTTTCAACCAGGAAATTGTCTTTTTTTCACCTTAAAAAAATCATTAAATTGCGCCTGCCGGCTAGCAGGCAGCGCCGCCCTTAAACGTAGATATTGCCACCGCTCCAATTGTCGAACCTGCTCTACAATAGAGCCTCTGCGTGTATTAATTTTGAAACTTTCTGAATTAAATACGACTTGATGCTTTTTACATAGTGCTGACACCATCTTAAGCTCATGAGCGCTGTAACCCAGCTTCCATTTTAACTTCCATTTAGCTGCCCCAAATATTTCCCTCTCCTTCTCTGCTAGCTTGTCTAAAACCTCAAACGCTCTATCTTGACGAGAAATTGCTTCATACTGCGAGCGTCTACGATTAAGTAAATTTAACTTGTTTTCCTCACCTAAGATTTCTATGCCATTTTCAAATAAAGAAACAAACCTAGTAATACAAGTTGAACCAATCCATAAGGATTTTTTCGTAAGCACGTTTTCAATTTCAAACTGATAGCGCAAACCCTCATGCTCACAAAGTTCGCAAACCTCATTGGCACCTTGCGTATCATCATAACCACCCGTAGTTGTCCATTCTTTCATTGCGGCCGCAAGAACTTTGCTTCGAGAAAGCCCAAGCATATTGTTTGCTGCCTTATTAGCCCAGTCTACCGACATTGCTTATCCTCAGAATTATACGGCCGGCCCACAGAATTTCGCAGTATTATGACCAGATACACCTCGGCCAAATTTATAAAATGGTTTACAACTTAGCTCCCATCTATTGCCATTCAAATATTGTTATTCATTAATTTATTAAAAACCTCGCACTCAGCCTAAACTTTAATCAACCAGATAACAGTTTTTATGTAGTCCTCCTTAACCACAGATTCAATTACTTAATAAATATCACTCCCAACTCAACGCCCCACCCGTCTGATATTCAATAACTCTAGTCTCAAAAAAATTCTTCTCTTTCCGCAAATCCATAATTTCACTCATCCACGGAAACGGATTTTGCGCACCCGCAAAAGCTTCGCCTAAACCCAATTGCGCCAGGCGGCGGTTGGCGATGAAGTGTAGGTATTCTTCCATCATGGCGGCGTTCATGCCGAGTACGCCGCGCGGCATAGTATCGCGGGCGTAGGCGATTTCTAATTCCGTGCCTTCTAATACCATTTGTTTCACTTCGTCTTTAAAGCTTTCCGTCCAGAGGCTGGGGTTTTCTAATTTAATTTGGTTGATAACATCGATGCCGAAATTTAAATGCATGGATTCATCGCGCAGAATATATTGGAATTGTTCGGCCACACCGGTCATTTTATTGCGGCGGCCCATGCTTAAAATTTGTGTAAAACCGCAGTAAAAGAAAATGCCTTCGGTTACCACATAAAAACCAATTAAATTGCGCAGTAATTCTTGGTCCGCTTCTAATGTGCCGGTGTGGAACATGGGGCTGGAAATACCGCGTGTGTGGGCGATGCTCCAGGCGGCTTTTTTGGCCACTGAGGGCACTTCGCGGTACATATTAAATACTTCGCCTTCGTCCATACCCAAAGATTCAATGCAATATTGGTAGGCGTGTGTGTGGATGGCTTCTTCGAAGGCTTGGCGCAGGATGTATTGGCGCGCTTCCGGGCAGGTGATGTGGCGGTAAATGGCGAGTACTAAATTATTCGCAACTAGTGAATCCGCTGTGGAGAAATAACCTAACGAGCGCATAACTAAAGTGCGCTCGTCATCGGTTAAGCCTTCGGGGGATTTCCACAGGGCGAGGTCCGCCGTCATGTTAATTTCCTGCGGCATCCAGTGGTTGGCGCAGCCGTCCAGGTATTTTTGCCAGGCCCATTCGTATTTAAACGGCACCAGCTGGTTGAGGTCCGCGCGGCAGTTAATCATGCGCTTGTCGTCCACCTGCACACGGGCGGCGCCCATGGCTAATTCCTCTAAGCCAGGGGCTGGGTCTAGGTCTGCTATTGCTTGTTGAGCACGGGCTAAGGCGTCGTTGTTGCTTAGGGGTTTGTAGGGTTCGGCAGGCTTGGTGGGTTCTGGGGTGGGTTCTGCTTTTGCCACGGGCTCGGTTTTGGGCGCAGGTGTTAATGCCTGGGCTGGTGCAGCAGGTGCTGCGGGCTGAGCAATGGCGGTTTCAAGTGTGTCTTCGTAATCGTCCCAACTTAACATATGAGGGCTCCTAGGTAGGTATTTTGTTGAATGAATAGGTTTAGTGTTTGTTTTTAATTTTTTGTTTATGTAGGTTTTAGAATTTTTTGTTCTCTAATTTGTTTATCTTGTACTGGTATACCGTGCCTTCGGCGAGTTACTTTTCTTTGCGTGCACAAAGAAAAGTAACCAAAAGAAAGTGCACCCTGCTTTTGGGTTTTACTTCGTAAAACTTCCCTCCCTCCGGCACGATTTTAGGGGTCGTCGCGAAGGGCCATCCATGGCCCTCCACTCCTCAATTGGACGTCCTGTCCAATTGACCCCAAAAATCGCACCTCCACTCGGCCAAAAGAAGGGTTTGGTCTTGGCTGCGAGTGTCTTTATTTAAATACTTTTACTTTTGCTTAGTCTTTTATTTGATAAAGATTGTTGCTTGGCTTACCTCTACAGACAAAACAATTCTAATTTTTTCTCAGCATCAATTTTGTAACTGCATTTTTGTATTTTTCCCGGCAGATTTATATCAAAATTGGTTTTGTCAGTATATTCACAGCGTACATTCACTGTGCGGCCCGCCGCGTAGACATAATCCAATTTCCAAAAACCCTGGTTGGGCTTGGCTCCATCCGGTACTAATATCGCCAAATCCGCTACGGGGCCATCAAATACTTGTACCGATTTAACAAAACTTTTCGAGCGTTCGGGGCAAATACTCTGCTGTTTAGGAGTTGCAAAGGCGGGCCCAGTAATTGTGATCAAGAAAAGCGGTACTACAAATTTAAACACCAGCATTTACGATCACCTGCGAAGCATTTTGTTTTCGCATTTAAACTTTTTCAAAATGTCGGATGGTACTTCGCTTATCCAACCTACTTTTTACTTTTAAAAATGGTGGGCAAATTGCCCACCCTACGAACTACGCGCTTAACCATAAACCCCACCCCAGCCCTCCCCTTGGAAAGGGGAGGGAGCAAATACATCTCGTGCACAAGCATCGCGAATTCCCCTGCCCGGTCTCGCCGCCACACAAACCCTTCTTTTGGCCGAGTGGAGGTGGGATTTTGGGGGTCGATTGGGCAGGACGCCCAATTGAGCCAGGGCGGGCCATGGATGGCCCGTCGTGGCGACCCGCAAAATCCCGCCGGAGGGAGGGAATTTTTGCGCAGCAAAAACCAACAAGCAGGGTGGCCTTTCTTTTGGTTACTTTTCTTTGGCCA
>DATDJI010000063.1:0-13420 GCA_036520615.1 Cellvibrionaceae bacterium
GTCGAACCTGCGCTACTACCAAAGCTACGGCGCCCTGCAAAGTGCCTATGGCCAACTGCTCACCAGCCTCGGCGAAGACCCACTGCCCGGCGCCTGGCCCGAGGACTTAAGCCAGCTGACTCAGGCGCTTTCTAATAGCCAAACTCAAGCTGCCGCTAAGCTTGGGGTGAGCCAGTGATGAGATATCAACGGTTGGTGCATGTAGGGTTACTCTGTGCGCTGTTAGGCACGGCTACTTTTGCTTTCGCCCAGTCGCTAGCGGAAGTGGCGATACCGGCAGCAGGGCAGGGCAAGGCGCAGGCAAAGGGCGCAAGCCAAGACGAAAAACGCATTCGCACGCAACTTATCTCGCCAGATGCGGTGGTTATATCCAGTGAACTGGGTGGCAAAATCGCCGAGCTGAAGTTGCACGAGGGCGACGCGTTCAAACGTGGCGACAGGCTGGTAGGCCTGGATTGCAGCCTGTATGAAGCCCAGTTCAAAAAAGCCCAAGCCAGCAACGACTCCGCCCGCAAACTGCAACAAGTCACCGCCCGCATGGCCAGCCTTAACGCCACAGGTGAGTTGGAACTGGAACAGAGCGCCGCGAAAGCCCGCGAGGCAGAAGCGGAGTTGAACTACATGAAAACCAGTATGGGTAAATGCCAGCTCACCGCGCCCTTTGATGGCCGCGTAGCCCGGCGCATGGTGGCCCCTCATCAATTTGTGGCCCCCGGCACCCCGCTGTTGGACATCCAAAGCAGCACCGGCCTGGAACTTCAATTAATCGTGCCTTCCCACTGGTTAACCTGGCTAAAAGTCGGCAGTAATTTCTCTGTCAGCTTGGAAGAAAACGCCAAAACCTACCCAGCGCAAATCACTCGTTTAGGCGCGCGCATTGACCCTGTCAGTCAAACCATCAGCATCACCGCGCGGATTCTTAAAGATAACCAGGAGCTATTGCCAGGCATGAGTGGCTGGGCGGATTTTAATAACCCTGGTTTGCCGGTTGCCCAAACTGAAGTTAACGATGAGAAAGCTCAATGACCCGCCCCCAGCTCGCCGCCATTAACATGGAAAAACCTCAGGCCGCCGCCAACCCTTTAAGCCCGTTATTGCACCTAGGCCGCCGTGCCCGCGCCGCTAAAACCCTCGCCGAATTGGGTTTCACTCTCGTTAACGAAACCCTACAGCTACTTCCATTTCGCCAAGCCGCCTTCTGGCACAAGGGCCTGCAAGCACTCTCCGGCGTGCCTCTGCTGGAAGCCAACGCCCCTATGGCCCAATGGCTCAACCAGCTTTGCCAACACTTAATTCATCAACCACAAGCAGAGGTAAGCCAACTCAGCGCCGCCCAATGCGAAGCTCCCTGGGCCAGTGAGTGGTATCACTGGCTGCCGGAATTTTTGCTAATTTTGCCGTTGGGGCCGGATGCCGTATTAGTGCTCGCCCGCGAACAAGCCTTTAGCCCGCAAGAGTTATTAGTCGCGAAAGAGCTTCAAGATATTTACCAGCACGCAGTGCTAGCCCTCGCCCAAGAGCGCAAAGTATTCAGCCTCGCTCCCTGGCTCAAACGCTACCGCTACTGGGCCATCGCCGCCATCGCCGTATGTGTCTTCCCTGTGCGCATGAGTGTATTGGCGCCAGCTGAAGTAGTGCCGCGCAACCCATTTGTAGTGCGCGCCCCGCTCGAAGGCGTGGTGGATAACCTAAGCGTCGTGCCCAATCAAAACGTAGCGGCAGGGGATGAATTATTAAGCCTCGACACCACGCTGCTTGCCAGCCAAAAAGACCTCGCTGAACAAGCCTTTAAAACCGCCCAAGCCGAATACCGCCAAGCCGCCCAACAGGCCGTGACCGACGATAAAGGCAAACTCGCCATGGCGCTGAAAAAGGGTGAATTAGAAGAGCGCTCACTGGAAGTGCGCTACAGCCAAGAGCAACTAGCACGCGTAAGCATCAAAGCCGAACGCGCAGGCGTAGCGGTATTTAGCGACGTAAACGATTGGCAGGGCAAAGCCCTAGCGCAGGGCGAGCGCATTATGTTGATTGCCGACCCCGCCGACATCGAACTAAAAATAGACCTCCCCGCCACCGACAGCATTCCTCTAAAACCCGGCGCAAGTATCAGCCTCTACCCCAACGCAGGCCCATTAAGCACGCACAGCGCAGAACTGGTGACACAAGCCTACCAAGCCGAAGTAACCCCGCAAGGCGTATTGGCCTACCGCATCAAAGCGCGCTTCACCGGCGAAACCCCAAGCCTCGGCCAACAGGGTACGGCGAAAATTTACGGCGAGCGAGTGCCGTTAATTTATTACCTATTGCGTAAGCCGTTTACTGCTGCTCGGCAAACGTTGGGTTTTTAAATATTTAAAAAATATCGATAACAAAAAACACGAATAAACAAATAAACGAGTAAACGAAAAAATTCCGGCCCCTCAAATATGCCGATAAAAAATGATACTTGGGCCAGGAGAGAACCCTTCTTTTGGCCGAGTGGAGGTGCGATTTTCGGGGGCAATTGGGCAGGACGCCCAATTGAGCCAGGGCGGGCCATGGATGGCCCGTCGTGGCGACCGCGAAAATCGTAGCGGAGCGAGGGAATTTTTGCGTAGCAAAAACCAACAAGCAGGGTGGCCTTTCTTTTGGTCACTTTTCTTTGGCCAAGCAAAGAAAAGTGACTCGCCGAAGGCTTTGCACTATGGCTCAAGGAGGATCTCAGTGAATAGACGAAAATGTGACATAGAATTTTTAATCGTGCATGCGCAAAGAAAAGTAGCTCGCCGTAGATTTTGCACTAGGAATTAAATAAGAAATAGATAGATAAAAACATGACGTAAATGTGGCAAACGATCAGGAAATAAAAAACCAATTAAATTGGATATAACAGAAAAATGCAAAACCTCCACCCCCTCCGCAGCGAACTCCAACTGCACCCAGCAGGCACCGACGCATCCGGCGCCCCCCTATACCGCCTTTACGACCCCGCCGTACACCGCTTTTACCAAATCACTTGGCCCGCCTATGAAATCCTAACTCGCTGGCAGGACCAGGATGCAGAACAGATAGTCGCAGCGGTAAACAGCCAGACCACACTAGAAATTACCGAAGCGGATATTCAGGGCATCCTGAGTTTTTTAATTCAGCACCACTTAGTGCGTATTAACGGCCCGCAACACACCGAATTTTTCAGCCAAGTCAAACAACGCCAACACAAAAAAGGCATCGCCTGGCTCATCAAAAACTATTTATTTTTCCGGATTCCTCTAATAAAGCCCGAACCCATACTGCAATTTTTATTACCACTATTTAATCGCCTGCTTACGCCCACTGCTGGCCGCATATTAATAGCGCTCACACTATTAGCGCTGTATTTAATCTCCCGCCAATGGGACCAGTTTACGCATACATTCAACCACTACACGAATTGGCAGGGTGTTTTGGCGTTAGGCGGCGCATTATTTTTTGCCAAAATAATTCACGAATTCGGCCATGCGCTCACAGCGTATAAATACGGTTGCCGTGTGCCCACAATGGGAGTAGCCGTCATGGTTTTAGTGCCGGTATTTTTTACCGACACTAACGACGCCTGGCGTTTATCCAACAACAAACAGCGCTTTCATATTGCCGCAGCAGGTATCGCCGCTGAATTAACCCTTGCGGTATTGGCAAGTCTTGCATGGTGTTTTCTGCCGGAAGGGCCTATCAAAGCCTGCGCATTTTTATTAGCCACGAGCACTTGGTTAATTACCATTGCCATTAATGCCAGCCCATTTATGCGTTTTGACGGTTATTTTTTATTGGCCGATTATCTAAATATGCCCAATTTACACGAGCGCTCGTTCGCCATGGCGCTCTGGTGGCTGCGGGAGAAATTATTCGCATTAAATGAACCCATCTCTGAACAATTAAACCCCGGCCGAAAAACCTTTTTAATTTTATTCGCTTTAGCCACACTGCTATACCGCGCCGTATTATTTTTAGGCATCGCCTTTTTGGTTTATGGCGTATTTTTCAAATTATTAGGCATTATATTAATGCTCGTGGAACTGGGTTGGTTTATCGCTTACCCGGTTAAAAAAGAAGTCATGCAATGGTGGCAGCGCCGCCACACAATTAAATTAAATCGCACGACGGCACGCACAGCGGTATTGGCAAGCGTAATACTGGGCATATTTTTAATTCCCTGGCAGGGCCGCATCAGTGCACCTGCAGTAATAATGGCTGAGCACGCTCAAGGCGTTTATAACCATTTTGCCGCGCAAGTGGTAAAAGCGGATGTGCGTGAAGGCGACTGGGTCAACGCAGGGGACACGATCGCCGTACTTGCCAACCCGCAATTAAATTACAATCTTAAAAAATCTCAAATAGAAGAACAAAACCTGCGCTGGCAATTAAATCAACAGAGTTTTGCCAGCGAATTATTCGACGCAGGCCCCGCATTACAGCAACATTGGCAAGCGGCTAAAACGCGCGTACAGGCTTTGCAAGAACAAATAAATCAACTTAATATCACCGCGCCAATTAGCGGCCGTTTGGTAGCCAAAAACCCCAGCCTAATTAACGGCGCCTGGCTCGCTCAAGGTGAGCAATTATTTTACATTGCCAATAATCAGGGTTTAAAAGGCGAAGCCTATTTAAGCGAAAGCGACGCCCGTCGTGTACACAGGTATCAACAAACAATTAATAATAAAAACCCTGGCATCCGTTTTATCGCCAACCAACCAGCCGTATCCGCACTTAAATGCGCCTGGCAAGAATTAGAAACCCAAAACACTCATAAACTTCAACAACCGCTATTGGCAAGCAACTTCGGCGGCCCAATCGCCGTACAAGAAACCTCTTCACAAAATAACCAATCAAGCAACGCAGAAGAACCCGCATTAATCCCCAACACCAGCCAATTCCGCTTGCGTTTTAAATCCTGCGCAGCAGATAACAACACGGATTTAGGCCAGGAATTAGCAGGTGTAATTTGGTTTAACGCTGAACCGCAGAATTTAATTCAAAAAGCTTTGCGGCGGGTGGTGGCGGTATGGGTGAGGGAGAGTGGGTTTTAATTTTGCTCGCTCTTCTTGGACGGTTAAGTTTGCTTCCTTTCCCTTAAAGGGGGAGGGGTGGGGCTAAAATGTATTTTTCATTTCCGCAAAAAAGTCTGCCTGAAATAACGTGCCTAGTTAGCCCCCTCCCCTTAACAAGGGGAGGGTTGGGGTGGGGTTAAATGTATTTCTTATCCCCTAAAAAACCTCAGCCTGAAACACCGTGCCTTCGGCGAGTTACTTTTCTTTGCCTGCACAAATAAAAGTAACCAAAAGAAACTGCACCCTGCTTTTGGGTTTTACTACGTAAAATTCCTGACGGCCAGGATGGCCGAAATGCCGAAAATGCAGGAGCAAATTTAGGCCTCCACTCGGCTAAAAGAAGGGTTTTGCCTCCTCCGCTAGTATCGTTTTCTTATAGGATCTCAATGAGTTTTGTATCCCAATATAAGGCACTTGTTACGTTCATCTATTTCACGTATAACGGCAATGAATTCCGTCTATCTAACTCACACATTTGCACTACATCAATAGCTGCGCTTATTCGCGCATAAGTAAGTGCCAGCTAAAAATGTGATAGACGGCGCGGTCATAATATTGATAATCAGGAATGAGCAATGGATAAAGAACAAATAAATAAATTTGACGAGCTCTATAGAATCGTCGACATCACAGCAAAAGCTCGCTATCGAGCCTCAACAAGGCTCAATTCACACGGCATTTTTTCGCAGTGGACTTTATCACTTCTCGCAATTGGCCTAATCATTTCATCCGCACTATCTATATCAGGAATGCAATTGAATTTTTCGGAAAAATATACATCAGTAATGCAACTTATATTTTCCGTTATTGTGCTTACATACTCCTTGTTGCTCGGAATGGGTAATTTTTCAGCGCGAGCTGAAAGGTTTCACCGTTGTGGGTTAGAGTTGAGTAGGTTAGTGCGGAAAGTAAAACCATTTAAAGGAAAGGACGGAAATGATCAGGAGTACGCATCTATCAGTAAAGAATATTATGACCATTTAGAAAAATACGAAAATCACAAGGACGTTGACTTTTTATCGGCGCGCATAGAAATCGAGCGCCGAAAAGGTTATCCAGATTGGAACACGAATTATTCATTTTTCAAGAATACAAGCAATTATTTTGCATACATGCAATCACGTTTCTCTTTGTGGTCAAGTATTCGTATTCGCCAGTCAATTTCATTTAGCCATTATGCGCTTTCATTGCTATTGGTATACGGCTGGATTTTCTTAGACGTTCATAAGCCCTAACAAAGCAATCAAACGGCTGATTTCAAAATGTTGTTCTTCTCATTCCCACTCTCTGCGTGGGAATGCATATGACCGTAATCCGAATAAAATCTTAACCTAAAATACATTGTTTAGTTAGCAACCTCTCCCTAAAAGGGGAAGGTAGGAGCACGGGCAGGGGTGGAATTAAATATATTTTTCATTCCCATAAAAAATCCTAAGCTAAAATACCGCGCCTTCGGCGAGTTACTTTTCTTTGCGTGGCCAAAGAAAAGTAACCAAAAGAAAGGCCACCCTGCTTGTTGGTTTTTGCTGCGCAAAAATTCCCTCCCTCCGGCACGATTTTCGGGGTCGTCACGACGGGCCATCCATGGCCCGCCCTGACTCAATTGGGCGTCCTGCCCAATTGACCCCGAAAATCATACCTCCACTCGGCCAAAAGAAGGGTTTTGCCTCCTCCGCTAGTGTCATTTTTCTTAGCGGATTTCATTGAGTTGCGTCCGAATTAAGGCACTTGTTACGTTCATCTAATTCACGTATAACGGCCCAGATTTCCGTCTATCTAATTCACAACCAAACGCCTCATCAACGGCGGTCTTAGGCCTGGCAATGAGCGAGTGCTAGCGAAAATTGTCATAGACGGCGCCGTCATATCATTGATAAAGCGGCGCGACGCCGAGTTATTGAACGTAAAGCCTGTTTGAATTTCCGCTTTTTTCCCCTTAAACGGTTGATTATTGGTTATTTATCTACTTAGGCGTGAAGCGGATAGGTCGTGATAGACGGCGAGCGCCGAATAATAAAGCTGTTAGCACCTTGGATGAGTTCGAGCAAAGATGAAATATGTTTTTCAAGAAAAAGGTTATGAGACATTGTCATCATGTTACGAAGACAATATAGATAAAATAACCGTTGGCATAGCAACTGTAAGAGCCCGATTGAAAAAGGGGTGGAATTTAGAAAAGGCTTTGTTTCACCCTAAAGAAAAAACAATAACAACAAAATTAGTGGCTCATTCGGTGGACGGTAAAGTTTACGAAAACTTGTCAAGTATCGCAGATGAGTACGGGATGACTTTAAATACAATTTACAAGCGGTATTCCAGGGGCTGTCGTGGTGATGATCTTGTACCGTTAAAGAAAAGAAAATCTTACGTGGATCCTGCTAGGGAAGCTAACTATAAATTCCATGCAGGCGGAGTTGGATATAAAAGCGCTGCTGATGCATGTAGAAAGTTAAACATAAAATACGTAACTTATAGAAAGAATTTGGATAAAGGTTTCTCTGTTGAGCAGGCTTTAGGAATCGAGCCGGTAAGAGACGGACGAGTGGCTAGAGGAAGAAATTTTGATGTCGACGGAAGGAAATATACAATAAATGAACTATCTAAATTACATAATGCATCTGAAGTAATGATTAGAGATCGTTTAAAAAGGGGCGCTACAATTCGGCAGGCTATAGGGTTAGATGAAATACCAAAAAGAACTCTAAAGAAGCAACGAAAGGTTGAGACAAAGAAGAGAAAGCCAATACGTCTGACCGTTGAGGGAAAGCTATTTACAAGCTATTCAGCGTTAGCCGATGCATATGGCTTGCCTCATTATACAGTTCGCCAGCGAATTGTTGACTATGGTTATACTCCAGAGGATGCGGTTAAACTAGACGGAAAAAGTAAGCCGTTAACAGTGGAGGGAATTAACTATCCAAGTAAAGCTGCAGTAGCTGAAGCTTATGGGCTAACGCCTGCTGTGCTTTTAGGTCGTTTAATTGGCGATGTTACTATTGAGCAAGCACTAGGAATCGAAATCAAAGAAAACTCAAGAACGATAACTTATGCGGGTGAAAAATATAAATCTTTGAATGATTTGGCAATTAAAAAAGGAATTTCAGTAGGCGCGCTTAAGTCAAGAATCCAATCAGGGCTATCGCTCGAAGAGGCAATAAGCGCGGGTGATAGGATTAGGAATTCGGGAAGGTATAACTTAACTATTCTACAGAGGGATAGTGAATTATCTGCCAAACCCGCTTGGCTTTATTTTGTAAGAATTTTCATAAATAACAAAGAACGTTTCAAAATAGGAGTTACAACACAAACAGTAGACAAGCGCTTGAAGCAAGAAGCCTATGAATTTCAGAAAATAAAGGTCGTAGATGGCACATTATTAGATTGCTTTGTATTAGAGCAGGAAGTTATTGAGCTTCTCTACGATAAACGAGATCCTGAAGTAACTACTGATATGGTTGATGGTTACTCTGAAATATTCATCCTCAACGAAAGTGATATTGAGGCAATAACTGAAATATTGGATGTGTAGTGCGTAGTGTGTAGTGCTAACAAGTAGCTGCACCGAAAAAAATACTCGCTACGCTCCTATTTTTCCAGTGAGCAAAGCGTTAGCCTCACGAGAGATAAAGAATGTCATTTACCGAAGCGGATTTAAAACATCAGATAGTTTTGCTGAGCGAAATTGAAAATCAATCAGATCGTGGTTCCGCTATAATTGGAACTGCTTGGGTAGAAGAAGAATTAAAAGCTGCAATTAAGTCAAAGCTCGTAGACGATGAGAAAGTCTGGGATAACTTGTTTAGAGCTTCGGGGCCGCTTGGATCATTTTCTTCGAGTATAGATCTGGCCTATATGATTAAAGTTATTACCAAATCTCAGCATTCAGACTTGCAGCAAATTAGAAAAATAAGAAATGATTTTGCGCACAAGCTTGTGAGTAATGAAATAGAATCTTTAACTTTCGAAACGACAAATATTAGGGACAGGTGCATGAGTATTACGTGCGTTAAAGAAAAAGAGGGAGCAACTGCTAGGCATGTGTTTTGTAGGGCATGTGCAATCCTTTACTCTGATTTATATTTTGTGTCATGGAGCGGCTAACAAAACGCTCGGCCCGACAAATATTGCCCGCTCATTTTTGTGTATTTCGCATAGCTCCATTTTACACAAAAACGCTCTCTGCAATATTTGCAGGTGAGCCTAACGTTAAGCATTTAGGTACGAGGTTATGCCAATTTCTGATAAAACAAGAAAAATTTTGTGGGGCATGTCGGGTAATCGCTGTGCCATATGCAGAATAAAACTCGTTATTGATCCAACAGAAGAAAATGGAGAGTCTGTCGTAGGTGATGAGTGTCATATAATTTCTGGCGCAGTACTTGGGCCAAGGTACTCCGTAGATTTTGAAAAAGAAAAAATCGACCAATCAGAAAATTTAATACTGTTATGTAAGGTTCACCATAAAATGGTAGACGACCAGTCTGAAACATATACTGTTAGTATCCTAAAGCAAATAAAAGGCAATCATCATAAATGGATAGAAGAGAAGCTTAGCCGAGAAGAAGAAATCACGCCTGTCAGAATTAAACGAGTAAACGGTGAAATTCCAAAAAAAATACCACGTGTGCAATCAGGAAAAGTTCTTTTAAATATGGCATCGGCGTGTCAAGGGTCATACACAGATTATTCTGAAACTCTGTCCGAAGACGAAGCAGAGCTAGTAGGTGCGCTTTTCCAAAATACACAAGATTGGGGAGACTTATATAATGGTATTGAGCCTGCAGAGAGAGTTAGAGCTGCGAGGTCGGTAGATGAGCAAATTAAAGAGCTTGAATCATTGGGTCTTTGCGTGTTTGCAGCAACAGAAAAACAGAGATTAGAAGGTGGTAATTCTGCTCCATCTGCATTTACAGTTTTGCATCTTTCGGTATTTAGAAGCACTGATCCAAATGTGGTAATAGTTCCCGAATCCGAGGAAGAGTAAATGCCTAACAAGCGACTGTGGCAAAAAATCAATACCCGCAATCCAATTTAACTCGTAAGCCGGATCAATTTAGTTCGAAGAAAAAGTAGGGTGGATTCGCGAAGCAATCCACCATTGATATTGCCGCGGGGAATTAGCCTTTTCAAAAAAAGCGATCAAGGGTCAGAGACGTAAAAATAATTGCAGCCTTGTAAATTTTCTAGAACTATACCCCCTTAATCGGGCTGGATTTACGGCTAGGCCCTGGATTTACTGGCCTGAACGGGTGGTTCCCTCGATAATAATTGCCTCGACAAGAATTTCTCTGTTGTCTCGATAAGAAAGTCTCAATAAGAAAGCCGAACCTTTGCCTCGAAAATAAACCCGGATACCTCGCAGGTTTTAAAGTCCTGGCGGTGGGGTAAACTCTACTGCGTCGTGAATTTACCGATTGGCCCAAAACTACAAATGAGCATTTATTAAGGTGATCTGCAGACACACATTACTAAATTATCTGCTGTGCCTAATACTTGTGTTGCTAGTGTCATGCACTCAAAAACGGCCCTTGCCATCATTTTACGAATGGCGCGAGGGGCATGCGGCGCAAGTTGCACAGTTGGAGAATTATCTAATTGAACAAGACATAACCCATGTGCTGCCGCTGCACCAAATGTTGCGGTCCGCTTCTGACTGGTGGGACTGTCATGAAGAGCCCTATGCGGTTCCGCCTCCCCACCAATGGGATTCGCTCGTAAGTGTATTGAGATTGCTCGGAACACTGCGGGTTGCCGGCATCCTTGGTGAGGTTGAAGTGCACTCCGCCTATCGCAACCCGAGGTTAAGTTTATGCGTAAGCGGCGCTAAGCGCAGTGCCCATATGCGCAGTTTTGCACTGGATTTCAGGCCCATAAACGATGAAGATCTGACGCAAAAGCTCTGTGACTTCTGGCGTGCCGAAGGTAAAAGCTGGAATATGGGACTAAGTCGTTATCCTTCCGGGTGTATTCATATAGATACAGCAGGTTTTCGTACCTGGGGGGTCGATCAGACAGGTAAATCTACTGCCTGTAAAATTGATGCCTCGAAAAATGAAAGGCGAGGTTATCCAGCCGCCACTTTTGATGCACCAAGGTCCTAAATTCCTTTGCAGTGCGCAGCCAGAATTGCAACGTTGTAAATTTTCAAAAACTCTGCCCATTAATTCCTAAACGGAATCGTTGAAAAACTATCCTATTAGCCATGCCTGGGTCGCGCAGGATTGTTAAATCTTCCAAAAATACTCATTTACAAATTGTAAATTCGGCAACTTTTCCTGCGTTGCTCTCGATTTCATTCCGGATGAAATTCTACCTTCTGCATCGATGCACTCGTCCGCTTTTTTTGGCAAATTACCTAACCAGCCTTTCGCCGCAAATGTTTATCAGCGGTTACTAAAGTTTTGTTTGTCTTAATCTAAATTTTTTGAGATTGGCATCCGCTAGAAGTTGAATTCAAGAGAACGCTCCTAGCAATACCAAGGTGCTTATCGAAGATGCCGTGTACAATTCAGCCCATATTGCGCGATTGGCAAACGAGCGCACCCAACCTTTGAGAAATTACTCCATGTTAAACACGGAAAAACCACGCCTGCCGCGTGCGCTGCTCGTTGCGGTGCATTTAGATAGTGTTAGCGATACTGAATTTAATTCGTCCTTAGCCGAGTTGGCTGACCTCGCCAAGACCTTGGGATTAGAGGTGGTCGGGCAATTTACCCAGAAGCGCCCGTACTTTGACGCCGGGGCATACGTGGGAGTCGGTAAACGCGAGGAAATACGCGAATTTATACGCGGGCAATCCAGCGCTGCGGATGGCAGTTCGGAGGTTGAGCCTGAATCGGCGAGTGAGCCGGTGGAGTTTATTCTGGTCGACCATGAAATCTCCCCGTCCCAAGCGCTCAATTTGGAAAATGAAGTCGGTTGCACGGTGATGGACCGGACGGTGGTCATTCTTGAGATTTTTCACCGCAACGCCAGCTCACATGCCGCGAGGATTCAAGTTGAAATTGCTCGCCTGACCTACATGGCGCCGCGCATGCGCGAGGCAGCTAAGCGCGAGGGGCCTTCCGGGCGGCAGCGCAGTGGCACTGGTGGGCGCGGTACCGGGCAGTCACGCAGTGAAATGGACAGCAGGAAGGTGCGCGATCGTATTGCTGAGCTGCAAAAGGAAATTGATGCGATGGAAGCGGGGCGTGAAACCCAGCGCGCGCAACGGCAGGGGCAAACCGGGTTAGCTCAGGTGGCATTGGTGGGTTATACCAACGCGGGCAAATCGACGTTGATGCGCGCATTAACCGGCAAAGACGTGTTAGTGGCCAATAAATTGTTTGCCACATTGGACACTAAGGTGCGCACGTTGCACCCGGAAACGGTGCCCAAAATATTAGTGAGTGACACCGTGGGTTTTATTAAAAATTTACCCCACGGTTTGGTTGCATCGTTTAAGTCAACTCTGGATGAAGCCCTTAACGCCTCATTGTTGTTGCACGTTATCGATGCGGGAGACCCTGGATTTGAAGCGCAGCTTGAAGTCACCGATAAAGTACTGGCCGAAATTGGTGCCGACACTGTGCCGCGTATCCGGGTGTTTAATAAAATTGATTATCTGCTTGATGTTGCCGAGCAAGAAGCGCGCACCACTGAGCTGCTGGCGAATTATCCTGGTTGTATTGTGCTGAGCGCGCACCGTGCAGAGGATGTAAAAAAACTGCATCAAACGATTTTGCAATTTTTTCAAAAAGATTTAATCGAGACGGAGATTTTTCTACCTTGGTCGGCACAGGAGTTACGCGGCGAGATCTTTGCCTCTTGCGATGTGCTTGAGGAACGCGCTGACGAAGCAGGCGCATTTTTTCGCTTGCGGGCCGCACCAGATATGGTTGCCAAGCTGAGTAAACTCGCACACAGCGCTCGCTCCGGCTAGATAATACGCTATAAGGGGATTACCGAAAGATTTCCGATAATCATCTGGAATCTACTACACGTTAAAAGTAATGATCCGGGCTGGACGCTGCAACTGAGTATAAGAGTTTAGCAATAAGCGATTTAATTGAGTCTGCTTTAAGGCGTATTACCCATAACCTATACGGAAAGTATTATGAAATTTATTATTTTTTTAACTGTAGTGGCATAGTAAATTTGGTCACCTAATTAGACGTGATATGCTCGCGTCGATCAATAGAAAGGTGTCCAATGAGCAAAAGAACTAGGCCAACATCTAGCCCCGAATTTCGGCATGAAGCAGCACTCTTGGTGGTTGAGAAAGGCTACTCCATTCGCGAAGCTGCCGAGTCCATGGGGGTCGGATTATCGACCATGGACAAATGGGTAAAACAACTTCGTGCAGCACCACAGAATAA
>DATDJI010000064.1:0-54462 GCA_036520615.1 Cellvibrionaceae bacterium
GTTCGCAGCCTCGCTTTGGGCAATTTCATTTTCGTGGTGCGGAAATGGCAAATCAGGCCCGCCGCCGTGAATATCCAGCGTAAGCCCTAAACAACTTTTACTCATGGCTGAACACTCTATATGCCAGCCTGGACGGCCTTGTCCCCAAGGAGAGGGCCAACTCACTTCGCCTGTTTTAGCCGCTTTCCAAAGCACAAAATCCCTTGGGTCTTCTTTGGCCTCTTCAACCGCAATGCGTTTGCCTATTTCCAAGTCATCCAATTTCTTATTAGTTAATTTGCCGTATTCGGCGAACTTACCTACTCGGTAATATACATCGCCATTATTTGCCGCGTAAGCAAATTGCTTTTCTTCCAAAATCTTTATTAATTCAATAATGCCCGCTACATGCTCAGTTGCACGCGGCTCTTGATCGGGACGCAAAACACCTAAAGCGGCTTCATCTTCAACCATCGCTTTGATAAAGCGCTCGGTCAGTGCATCAATGGTTTCACCATTTTCAGCCGCGCGCTGAATGATTTTATCGTCGATATCAGTAATATTACGCACGTATGTAAGATCCCATCCACGTGCGCGCAAATAGCGCGTGATTACGTCAAACACCACCATTACCCGCGCATGGCCAATGTGGCAATAGTCATAAACGGTAATACCGCATACGTACATACCAATTTTGCCCGCTACCAAAGGTCTAAATATTTCTTTCTCGCCGGATAAGGTGTTGTATAAAGAAAATTGCATTTAATTATTTCTCACCGAAATTTTATTCGTCAGCAGCTTTTGCCTGCGCGTCTTTTAAACTAATTGTGCGGTTAAATACCAAACTATCCGCACGACTGTCGCGACAAAAATAACCTTCGCGTTCGAACTGAAATGCCTGACCAATCTCAGCCGCAGCAAGGCCCGGCTCGCCTAAACATACAGGCAATTCAACGAGGCTTTCAGGATTAATCGACAATAAAAAATCTTTATCGCCGCTATCAGGCGATGGATCGTTAAAGAGCCGCTCGTATAAACGCACAGCAAATTGCACATGCTCTTTGCCATCCACCCAGTGGATTACCCCCTTAGGTTTAACACCATCGGCGGGGTCTTTTCCTAAAGTACCCTCGATAATATTAGCTTCCACCGCAACAATTTCGCCCGCTGCATTTTTAATCGCCTGCACTGCTTCAATTACATAAGCGTTGCGCAAACGAACACGTTTTCCCAATACCAAGCGTTTGTACTTTTTATTGGCTTCCTCACGAAAGTCTTCTGCATCAATAAATAATTCTCGACTAAAAGGCAAACTTCGGCTGGGCAACTGCTCATTATTAGGATGCCCGGCGGCGTTTAATAATTCGGTTTTGTCTTCTGGATAATTTAATAGAATTATTTTTAATGGTCGCAAGACACTCATAGCGCGGGGAGCATTTTTATCCAAATCATCGCGAATAGCATGCTCAAGCATGGCTACATCTACAACGCCATCAGAGCGCGTAACCCCAATCATTTGGCAGAACTTGCGCACGGCAGCAGGGCTCACACCACGTCGGCGCAAGCCAGCAATAGTCGGCATGCGTGGGTCATCCCAGCCATCAACCACTTTGTCATCCACGAGCTGTTTTAATTTACGTTTGGACGTAACCGTATAGTTTAAATTTAAGCGGCCAAATTCATATTGCACAGGCTTATGCGGTACAGGCAGGTGTTCAATAAACCAATCGTATAGTGGTTTATGATCGGAAAATTCTAATGTGCAGATCGAATGCGTTACCCCTTCAATAGCATCCTCCTGCCCATGGGCAAAATCATACGTAGGGTAAATACACCATTTATCGCCTGTTTGATGGTGAGACTGTTTACGGATGCGATATAAAATTGGGTCGCGCATATTAATATTGCCGTGTGCCATATCAATTTTGGCACGCAGTACACAATCTCCTTCATTAAATTCACCCGCGCGCATTTGTTCAAATAACGCTAAATTTTCCTCGACGCTGCGCTCGCGATACGGTGAGTTTTTACCGGGCTCCTTTAACGTACCGCGAAATTCACGCGCTTCATCGGCGCTTAGATGACAAACATACGCGCATTTTTGTTTAATTAAATAAATCGCCCATTGGTAAAGCTGATCAAAATAAGCTGACGCATAACGCACATCCCCTGCCCAGTTAAAGCCCAGCCAACGCACATCAGCGATAATAGCGTCTATATATTCTTGGTCTTCTTTCGCAGGATTTGTATCGTCAAAACGTAAATTACATTCGCCGCCGAATTCTTCAGCTAAACCAAAATTCAGGCAAATAGACTTAGCGTGGCCAATATGCAAATACCCATTAGGCTCTGGGGGGAAACGTGTAATTAATTTATTTAGAGTGCCAGCGCTTAAGTCCTGCTGAATTTGTTGCGCCAAAAAATTTTGGGGCTTGTTGTCATCAATCATTGGGCCTGCCATTACAGTTATATTCCTGGGTGCAGTTCGGTGCGGTTCATATTCACAGACAAAGCGGCTATTATAGCGCCCCTTTTAAGCCCCAAGCCATGCTTGCCTACCCTACAGCTGGCCTTTCATCCTCTGGAGCCCATTATGATTACCCTGCACACCAACCTCGGCGACATCACAATAGAACTAAACCCCGAAAAAGCCCCTAAAACCTGCGCTAATTTCAAGCAATATGTTGAAGACGGCTTTTACGACGGTACAATCTTTCACCGCGTTATCAACAATTTTATGATCCAAGGCGGCGGCATGACTGCCGACATGAAACAAAAATCCACCCGCGCACCCATCGAGAACGAAGCTGACAACGGCCTCGCTAACGACGTAGGCACAATCGCCATGGCCCGCACCTCAGACCCGCACAGCGCCACAGCACAATTTTTTATCAACGTAAAAGACAACGACTTTCTCAACCACTCCGGTAAAAACAGCCAGGGCTGGGGTTACTGCGTATTTGGTAAGGTCACCGACGGCATGGATGTGGTAAACAAAATCAAAGTCGTGAAAACCGGCGCTCAGGATGTACCGCAAGAAACGATTACCATCGAGCGCGTTAGCATCACAGGTTAAAATATGACGTCGTTTTTTATCTCCGACCTTCACCTAAGCCCAGAGCATCCTGAGATCATCGCCGCATTCGTAACGTTTCTAACCCGACTCGAATCCGGTGATGATCTTTACATACTTGGGGATTTTTTTGACGCATGGATCGGAGATGATGACGACGACCCTTTCGCGCTGGAAGTAAAAAACACCCTCACGCAACTTACAACGCGTGGCGTCAAAGGCTTCATGCTAACTGGCAACCGAGATTTCTTACTCGGCGAGACTTTCTGCCAAGAAACAGGCTTCGTCCTGCTCCCCCAAGAACACGTCATTACGCTAAACGGCGAGCGTGTACTTCTTATGCACGGCGACAGCCTATGCACGGACGACAAGGCATATATGGAATTTCGGCAAATGGTGCGACAACCGGCCTGGCAAGCTCAGGTACTTTCCCTGCCACTACCTCAACGCCGCGCCTTAGCTGCGCAACTTCGCCAGCAGAGCCAATCGCTAAATATGATGAAAGCTGAGGATATTATGGATGTGAACCAGAGTGAGGTGGAAGCGAGGATGAGGTATTGGGGCGTGAATAAACTTATTCATGGACACACCCACCGTCCAAGCAAACATCAGTTTGAGATAAAAGGCATTGTTTATGAGAGATTGGTTTTGGGAGATTGGGAAGGAAACCCAAAGATAGTAGTAGCCAAAGGTAGCAGCGAACTTACAGCCCTCTCCTAACTGTTCGTAAAGTTGCATGAGTCGTTACAAGTCCTCCTAACTAGCTAGCGAGAAATCGATCTAATCTATAGACCAATTAAAAATCTCAATGCGCTAACGGCATGCCACCGCATGTGTTTGAGACTTCGATGGCTAGCTCGCTGTGCCATATGAATAACTTGTATATGCGGATTGACGATTACTTGCCAGCCTTCTTTACCTAAGCGGTTACAAATATCGGCATCCTCCAAGTACATGTAAAAGCGACGCGCGTCAAAACCACCAACCCGCTGAAATGCTTCACGACGAAAAACAATGAACATACCTGCAACCCAGTCCACTTCATAAGGGGTAGACTGAACTTCATAATCCGAATTGCGCTGTCGAAGTAACACTCGTTTCGCAAATTGAAGGAGCGAGGGAAAACGCCTTGCGCTGTCCTCAACCATACCCTCAGCTGAGAGAACAACGGGGGCCAAGGCAGCAATCTGATTAGCTTGAAAAGGGCGTAAGAGCACCTCGAAATCCAGCGATTGAATTCGGATATCTGGATTAACCACAGCAAACCATTGGGTGGTTGAACATAAAAATGCAGCGTTATGGTTATCGCCAAAACCCTTAGGTGACGTATTTCTAATAATACGCATCGGAAAGGGAAAGCCCTGATATATAGACTCATCTTCAGGTAAATTAACGGTAATGATTACCTCAAAATTCGGCTGTGTTAACGCGGCCAGGTCGTTTAGTAAATCACGAATCAGAAATGCTTGACCGTGACTAACAATAGAAAGTGTAATCTGATCAGGTAAGGTAGACATATAGTCCTGATTGTTTCAAAGTGTAAATGAGAGATATTATTCAACGAAGGCCGATGGATCCGACGCGACGAATTTCATTATTCGCCGCAATGTAAGCAGCCACCACATCGGCCGGTGCTTTATAGCTTAATGGCAGTTGTTCTGTACCGCTCCGAGGTAGTGACTTCACCAACATGTCAACCTCGGAGTGAAAACGAGCGCCCCCGCTAAAAAACTCGCGAAATACTGGTCGATCAAGTAACTCAACAGGAACTCCTGCTAGTAAAGCTGCCGCAATTGGCCTTCCAAAACCTTCCTGCTCAGCAGCTGATGCCAGCACGTCAACCCTACTTAAAAAAACCTCTAACAACTCATAATCACTTTTTACGAGCTGAATGTTAAGCTCACGAAATTGCGCGCATATTTTTCTGAAGTAGGGAGTTTCGTGTCCATATACATGAAAGACTAAATCAGCAGATAAACCGGCCCGTCGAACGGCGCTGAATAATAGGTCATAATTCTTCTTTGCTGAATCAGTTCCCAATAAGCCAACTGTCGTTATCCCCTCTAGCGGAGCGATCACAGCAGGTGCATGGTGGATAGCGTCTGGAAACCGGTTGGGGGCGAAGACCATCCTCTCCTCGGTAACTCCCATTTTCTCAAGGAACAATTTGGCATCACTGCGGTTTATATATCCCACCCTACACCGTGACAAACACAACGAAATCCGAAACAGCATATATTTCAATCCCGCCCGAGGGCCTATTTCAAATGGATAAGCATCGTGCAAAACGATCCACTGGCGGTTGATGCCCGGAAGCGGATGGGAAGTCGGTGTGAAAAGTAGATCACCTCGCAGGTTCGCAATAACAATCTCTTTTGCAAAACGACTGGTTGAGCATACAACCACCTTAACCCCCGGTAACGCCTCTTGAATATGCTTTTTCAAGAACGGACGAACTAAAACCAAGCGCACAACACTGAGGCTTTCACGGAGATAATCCAGCCCATAGAAATATAGGCCATTGGTCGATTTTATATTATAAAAATTAGCGGTTATCACTTGGCGGCTAAATTAGTTATTTTACATATCTGGGGTTCTTTAACTTTTAGTGACCCTGTTAATCCGGCCACCAGAATCGCAAAGATCATCTGAAAAATCACTTTACCTAGGAATACATCAATTCCATGGCGGAGAAAGTGCTGAAAATTAATTGCTACTATCAAATAAACAATCCACCCTAATACTCGTACAGATATCTGAAAAAGCATAAGTGTTATTGCAGAGCCAAAAATCGCAAGAAATGGTCCAGCATTGCCAAAATTTGCTTCAAAAAATGCGCCGGGGCTCGTTGCAAGGCCATGCCCAACGCTTGATTTATAAAAGTCTTGCAATGTGGCCCCAAATGCCCAGAAGCTCATTGGATATCCTTCCGCGAAATACTCCATTGCCCAGCCTATCGAAGCCTGGACACCGAGAAATTCTGACCCGAATAAATATGCAACTCCAATCATGTCAGTGCTTAGGTCGTCTCCGGCTAGCGAAAGACGCATAAGACCGGAAAACAGTAACATTGACAATCCAAGAAGACCCCAAAATAAAAATGCTTTAATAATAAGATTTGTTGGAGGGCGAAAATAGTCCAGTCGCATGAAAAACAAAATTAATGCTAAAAATGAAAAAATCTTTCCGTTGTAGGTAATATCAATCAGCAAAAAAATTAAAAACATGCCGTAAAACTGCAAGCGGGTTGCTCTAGCCACACAATATACGGACGTTAGCAAAAGAAGTAACCCCATACCGGGCAAGAGAAAATCATCCATGCCGTCAAGCAATTCTTCACGTGTAGCCCCGGTTCCGCGGATGCGCTGCCCTTGTACAAGAAGAGCCAATCCATATGTCAACATTGTAAAATATGCAATAGGTAAACCTTTCCAATTTGTCAATTTAGCTGCCGCACGATTAGAAAGGAAACCTTTGGTGGGACGGAACAACAGGTAACTCCATGAAATGAATATAGCGCCATATATGTATGAAAGAATATTGGCATTTTCTTGTGAATTAGAATATATGTAGAATTCATTATCGAATATTAGCGCGGATACAAGTGCTGGTACCCAAAAATATAGAATAAGCAACAAAATTAATAAAGCACGAGTGGCAAGCATCAAAGGTACTGCCGGGTAATGTCGATGATTGCGAGCAATGCGATAAATGTGCTCATCGAAAACTAGCTCCACCTTCCTCTTCGATCAAGCGAGTCAGCGCTGAAATTCCGCGCTCACGTAGAATAACAGCTCGGAATAATGAAATTTTAGTTGGCAGCGCATTCAGCACTGCAGATTTAGATCTTAAAGCAACAAGATTATCTATGAGCTCTTGCTTAGAATTAAATCGCTCCTGTCGAAATGTTACCCCTCTAGTGCCGATAATATTCCGAACAAGTATTCTCATCCCTCGAGCCCGACCTTCCCTTATTACCAAAGGCTCCCCTTCAAGTAAACTATTGAGCACCAATATATCACTGCAGCGAATCAGTCGATCCTGCTCTTCTGCACTAGTCCAACCGAAAAACGTGCATCTTAGGTGACCCAGATTTTCGGCCTGCCGCTCTAAAGATACTCGCATGGGCCCATCACCGAACAAATGTAATTCCTTGATTGGATTTAGTTCTGTATCCAACCATTCCAATAATTCATCCAAGCGTTTTTGGGTATCCAAGCGGCCGATATAAACTAATCGAGCCGAATCTTGCTCATCAGATATATTCACCGGGCGAATTAAATTGGTAACTACTATAGTTGGAAGTCGAGTAAATCCACGAATCACCCGTGCCTGTATTCGATTTATAGTGATTATTCGATCAAACAACCTACAGGTTGCCCCTAAAATACAGTTATACAGGTGCCCTTTCCAACCCCATACAGGTACTCGGTCAAAGAAAAACGGCAAATACATTGACATAGATTTTTGATTGAGAAGCGCCACACCAACAGCCACTCCCGCCTCAACGGCCCCCGCACTAACAATCACATAATCAAACTCTGCCACCAAGGATCTAATTACTGTGCGCCCTATCCATCCGTTTATCAGCTGTCTAGGTAAGTTCCCTGACATAAGCAAAGCCCCGTTAGCAATACGCACCTCTAGCCCTAAGACCTTGAATGGTGGTAACTGCTCTGGGTAATTAACAAAGACCGTAACCGGAACATGTTCGGCCAACGACTTGGCCAACGCTGCGGCCTGAAACTCATGTCCTCCAACAACGTTAGTACAAGCTAAAAGCGCGACACGTTTGCGTATCATAGAATTTTTACCTTTTCCAACGTTCGCGCAATTCGGTCAAGTGGTGATAAACACCCATCAACCTCGTCCATCGCGTTAATCGACTGCCGTTGAAAAAACCTCGAGCTTCAGTACGATACAGCTCTGCACAAGATGACTCACGCGTAAAATCAAAATCGCGCTGATGCCCTAAATCTAATACTACATCGTATTTATTCGTACTTTGGCCTGTGCTCTGCCCGCTACCGTCTTGCCCCATATTTTGGACTTTTGATACTGTAGGGATTATGGCTTGCATATTTGCCTCGAACATATCTGCGCAAAGTATTGCATCAGGAAAATATTTTCGGCCTATATAATCTCGTTTAAGACTATCAGAAACATATAATCCACCAGCGCGATTTTGCCTGGATAACAATCGATTTTTCCTCATTTCGCTGTAACGATTTTGCAACGGATGAAAACGATCGTATTTTTTTTTCCAAATGCCATACCCCCAGGAAATATTCCAGGGGTAACGCCAAAAATCACCTTCAGCTTTTCCCTGTACTCGCGACAGGAGTGGAGGGCAGTATCCACAGATTGAGTACACCGTTTCATCATCTTCAAAAAATTGCAATCCGGAGTTAATGAAATCAAGATAATTTGCTGAGGTAATATTGTCATCCTCCATACTTATTACTTTCCCGTGGTCAGCAATTATCATGTTTTCAGCCTCCGGTATACTTCGGCGCAATCCGTAATTCGACTCTCGATAAACACGGACTATTTCTCTAAACCCCGTAAGATTATCTACATAGTCTCGAATCTGTTTAACAGATTTTTCGTGGGCAGGTTGGCCTGCACCATCAGATACCACATAAATTACGCTTTGAGAGGCGAGATGATTTTTACGCAAAGCTTCGAGAGTATTTATTAAGTGGTTATATCTTGTATATGTATATATAGCTACCGGTGCAAGCGCTTTTAGATCACATTTAACTTGATTCATATTCTTCTATTTTTAGTTTTTGGCCGATAAATAAATTAAATAAGCCACTTCCGGTCAACAAAAAATCTTATTCGGTCGCGCAGGAGTGAAGATCCTAATGTAGCCCCCAATATAGATAAAGTCAGAAATAACAGGATAATTAGAGCACCTGCAAATCTGCTTACATTTTCGGGCAAGACAGATGGAATAAAACTCACAACAACTGTTGGAATCGCCGAGCCAAGAACAACAGGCAATACACGCTTTAAAATCCATCGTAGATGCAACCCGGGCAATAGCCTTCGGTGGACCAGCGGAACCCAAAGCAGCAGATACAGCACATTCATCACTAGCCACATGACAGCTGCCCCATTTGCTCCATTTTCTTTTGCAGCCCATATTACTGCAGGCAAATAAATTGTTGCCAAAATAAAACTACCAGCAAGATGTAGACGCACATTGCCCTTTGCGTATTGAATATAATATGCGAATGAGGATAATCCCATAACGGCATTTCCCAGGCTATATATACCAAGTACCGTATTGGCAGACTGTGATAACGCTCTGTTTCCGGTCCACGTAAAAAGCACCAGTGCTGAGCAGGCAAATATTGTGAATGCAATAGGAAACATAGCAACACAGGTGAGTTCCGTATAACGCAAATACAGCTCTTGTGTGCCCTTTTCGTCAAAACTTGCGGCAGTGTTGGTTAATCGAGGTAGAAATGCAGCACCAATTGGAGCTGCCAATAGATTTATCCCACTAGCAAGGAGAATAGCCAAACTGAATTCGCCATATTCTGAAAGAGTTAAAAGGTTAGAAAGAAAAAGCTTGTCAATTTGAGTCACTAATACCCAGGCTACACTAGTGAACGCGACTCCAGAGGCGAACTTAAGTGGTTCTTTGAGCCTATCAGCAGCACCTCTCAATGATGACATACATCGGGGAAGGAGTTGATTAGCCTTCCAATAGAGAACAACTGTTTCTAGGATAGATACAGCGACTTGATAGAAAAAATAGGTTACTGGGGATGAGTCGACAAAAATAAGGATAGGTATACCACCAGGGAATCGAGCTGTTGCAACTATTACATTGAAATATCCAAGCCATACTTGCTCTTCATAGCCGGTTATCACGCCCCGATATAGACACGACAGCCACCTAAATGCGATGACCAACCCCATGAGTTCAATACAGTGAGTTACCGCAGTCAAACTCAGACTGTGTACATTGAGCCAGTGATTACCGATGACCTTTGCGAAGATAAAAAACGCCACGGCGCCAAGTATCCCAACTGTAACGAATGCCCACTCCAGTAAACAACGCAGCTGCGATAGTGTCAAGGCATCGGTCACGCCTGCCTTATGGCGAGAAGACTCCCTCGCAAGGGTTGTGCTCAAGCCAGCGTCTAACAATTGAAACCACGCTTGCAGCATTGTGTAGAAGCCAATTAATCCATAAGCTTCTCCACCCATATGTTTTACATAGAACGGTACAGTAACAATACCAATACCCGCCACATAGCCCTGGCTAATGTAATTGGCAACTATATTCCGACGAAGTGACACTGATCAGTTAGCCTTTTCGGCGAGAAATTGCTTCTCCATCTCTAGTAAACCACGATTTCTTTCTTTTATTTTCTTAGCAGGATTTCCAGCGTATATACCAAATGGCTCGCAATTTTTTCTAACAAGACTTAGAGCTCCTATCGCCACGCCTTCTCCTAGGGAAACTCCAGGCAGAATTACACTACCACTTCCAACGATTACATGGCGGCCTATATAAACATCAGCATGTATAACGTTTTTGTAGATATCAGGAACAGTGGGATTAGTCAGCACAGAACCAGAATAGTCATCGCTACTCGAATAAATTGAAACCCTAGAAGATAGTCCAGAAAAATCCTCTAAGGTTATTGAGCCCGCACCTATTAAAGAAACTCCAACGGCAAGATGAATATGGTTTTTTATATAGATACCACCGACGCCAGCGGCGAGCACGCAAAAATCATCAATTCGTACATTACTACCTATAGAGATTTTGCCAATCCCATAAAACGAAGCACGGTCAGAGATCTGTACATTTTCTCCTATCGCAGCAAATCCAATAGATTGCAGCTGCAATCTTGAAAGCATTCCCACCTGCTAAATACCTTTAATCAAATTTATAACACGTAATTGATCATCAAAATTAAGATCAGGATAAATAGGCAAACATAAAACTTGCTCAGCCGCCTTGGCTGCTACCGGTAGATTTGCACGCGCTGCAGATGGTAACCCTCTATACATAGGAAAGTCACTTATCAGCGGATAAAAATAACGTCTTGCATGCACCCCATTTTCCTTTAGCATATTGTATAGGCCATCTCGACTCAATCGGTACTCCGGCTCAACCAAAATAGGAAAGTAAGCATAGTTAGCCGTAGTCTGTCCTGCATGAGAAATGCAACGTACCCCTTTCACTCCCTCCAGTTCTTGTCGGTAGCGGGTGTCAATATCTGCACGGTGCTGTAAAACATGGGGCATGTGCTTCAACTGCAACAAACCAAATGCTGCATTTATCTCACTCATCTTCGCATTTATACCCGGGGCAACCACGGTGACTTCATCAACAAATCCGAAATTCTTTAGATGATCGATTCGCTGCTTAGTCTTTGCATCATGGCAGATAACTGCCCCACCTTCGAAGGTATTAAAAACCTTAGTGGCGTGAAAACTCAATACTGATAAATCTCCATGTGTCAACACGCTGCCAGATTGATATTTCACCCCGAATGCGTGCGCCGCGTCGTAGATTACGCGCAGATTATAATTGTCAGCAATCTTTTGAATAGCCTCCACGTCACAAGGACTACCATAGCAATGGACAGGCATAATTGCAGTTGTCTGCGGGGTGATTGCTGCCTCGATTTTCGCCGGGTCCATATTAAGAGTTAGTGTGTCCACATCGACAAATACCGGTTTGTTGCCATGCCATAGTAGCGAATGCGCCGTGGCTACGAAACTGTAAGGCGTGGTAATTACTTCGCCAGAAATTCTTAGGGCTTGTAAAGCGGTTATTAACGCCAATGTTCCGTTAGCAAACAAAGCGACATGATTGACTCCCAAATAGTCACAAAGAGCATCCTCCAATTGTCTGTGAAAAGGACCTCCATTGGTGAGGATCTTATTACTCCAAATTTGCTCTAGATAAGGCAAAAATTCGTCGAGACGAGGTAGAAAGGGTTGAGTGACATAGATAGGCTTTTGATTAGTCATGTTCGGTTCTTCAGCAGATTTCGCAGGCAATCACCTACGCCACAGTTGGCGAGTAAATGCCCATATTATTTGGCTAGGCTCAGCCGACTTTATTTAAATTCAATCTCTTGTAGTTGATCGATTTTTTAGCTTAGATGTGTCTCGATGATTCCTTACTTAATCGACTACGCTCGACGACCGGGCGCCCATTAAACCTCCCAACCTCCAAAAATAATGATTATGTAAGTGGTGCACCTTTAGATTAAAAGTTCTCTTTAAAATACACGATCTCCGGCGGGCGAGATTTGAATAACTGTTACGAACCCTGATGAATCATCATCGAAGTGTATTAGTAAGCTAACATAAAGTTAAGCACCAAACTTTTTCCTGCCCATCGAGCAATATCCAATGGGCCAAATAGTTACAAAGAATTATAGGTTCCGATATAACATCAACCTTATGACGATTGATTGCCCGAATCTTGGAAAGATAGCACTAACAATCTTTGGCGTTCCAAATTATCAGCGATAGCTTCCTGCCTTTGTTCATATTAATAACTACAAAGTACCGATTGTTTTAAAATTCAGTGGTTGTCAACCTTGTTTATTATGAAGCTACAGTTTCAAAAGAAATATCAAGCCTAGCTAATCGGTAAAATCTAATCAGGGCAACGCAACACCAAATCAAAAACCCAGAAAAAAAACCAAAAATTGTAATTACAAATCTCTTAGGAGAATTTTTTTCTTCAGGGAGCATTGGTCGAACTACAATTTTAAATAGGTAATCGTCAGATCTTTCTGTAAGCATAAGAACTTTTGTTTGCGCCTCCACCATACCAAAAAAAACACTCTGCATTTCAGCAACTGAAGTTTCAGCTATTTTTTTTTCCAAATAGACAATATTTCTTTTGGCATCTTCTTTATCTATCAATTGAAAATGCAGATTAATCTCTTTAATTAAGAGTTCAAGCCAGTTTTTTGCTATGACCGGTGAAATATGCGTAATCGATACCGTCAGCAACCCTGACTTTTTATCACTCTGCACTTCCAGAAACTTATTAAATTTTTTATATAACATCCAGCTACTGGGTTTTCCATCAGTCTCTCTAAATTTTGAAACAACCCATCCTCGATTTTTTTCGTTATATAAATTTACGTCATAAATTACGTGCTGGCTTTTTTTGTTGAAGCCTTTTACTGCCAAAACATCTGCCTCCAGATTATATTTACTTATAACAAAATCTAAAAAAGGCCAGCTTTTCAAAAGCGCTATGGCCTGATCTGTTTTATCGGACTCTTTACCAAGCGAGATACCTGCCATTGCGGCCAGGCCGCCATACTGAGAGGCCAGCCCACCTAGAGGCCCACCGCTATCTTTTTGAGCAGGGGCAAGAATGACCGTGGCTTTGTATTTATTGGGGAAGGCTAACGAAATTCCATATGCGCAAACAGCAAAAAAAAAGCTCAAAAATAGTATCAAGAACTTATCTTTGTAAATAATCGACAATACAAAAACTATGTCTATGTCTCCGCGCTGAGAATCATAATCATTTTTTTCTGAATAATTAGCAATTTTGTTTTGACTCACCACAATTCCAAATATAAATGTTAAGGATTAAGACAGGCCAAAACGCCGCCTAGACCAACGCACAATACGCCAGGATCGATTAATCATTAGCTGGTAAAATGCCACCATAATTAGAGCAAGAACAAACCCGATGCATGTAAGTCCTTCAGAAAAAGATACCATCATCCCAATTGACACTAAAATCAGTTGCAAAGCCCCCAAAATTGTCAACGCTTGATATTTCGTAAAACCCGCTCGCAAAATAATGTGGTGGATGTGTGTTCTGTCGGGTGCCAACGGAGATCGACCCCGACGGAGACGCCTGCCTATTGTTGTTGCCATATCCGTAATCGGAAGCAGCACAAACCAAAATACCCCAACTGGGTTAATGGCAATCTCTACTCCATGATTCTGCTGCGAGCTGCGCACCAACAACACGGCCAGCATTAATCCTAAAAACATACTTCCCGCATCTCCCATAAAAGCCTTACTCAACGCCCTGCGATTAGGCGAGCCAAATAAGTTAAATATCAGAAATGCAAAAATACCGAAACACAAACAAAGGCAAACTGCCGCCAATTCATAATCCCCCACTCGGTGTAGCAACATTGCTAAGCCTAACAGTGAAATACCAGAAAGAGTTCCTACCAACCCGTCAATTCCATCCAACATATTGAGCGCATTTATCAGCGCAATTATACAGATCACGGTAAAAAAATTGGCAAAAAATCCTAACTCTATAACCCCAAAACCAAATAAATTTCCCACATTAACTACTTTTACACCTAACCCATAGGTAAACAAAATAGCAATTAACAATTGGGCAACCAATCTAAAGCGAGCACTTATATCATAGCGATCATCAAATGCGCCCACCGCTACCATCATGGCACCACCGATGACTAACACTCTAATAAATTCCGTCTGCTCAACCGAAGACAGAATACTTGCCAACATACCGGCAAAAATTGAAATGCCCCCAGTGAGAGGGACCATCCCGTCGTGCCGTTTTCTTCCGCCCGGCTTATCCACCAAACCAACAAAACAGGCGATAGGTTTAATTGCCGGAATCAGGAAAAATGTAACTGCAAACGCCACCAGGCATAAACTCAAGTATTGCAACATATATGTTCCTTATCGCTATATAACCTAACAGATTTTTACCAAATGACTAAAGTCGACCATAACCGTCCTCAAAGCGCACTATATCGTCCTCCCCTAAATAACTTCCTGTTTGCACTTCAATAAGGTGCAGCGGAACTTTACCAGGATTATGGATACGGTGTTTTTCTCCAATCGGAATAAAAATAGATTGATTTTCAGTGAGAAAAAGCTCTTTTTCGGCTTTCTGAATTAAAGCGGTGCCGGCTACGACCACCCAATGTTCAGCTCTATGATGATGCATCTGAAGAGACATAGACGCACCAGGCTTAACGTTGATGTGTTTAACCTGATAGCGCTCACCTCTATCAATAGAATCGTAGGAACCCCAAGGGCGGTGGACTTCTCTATGCAAACTATGCTCCTGACGATTTTGAGACTGAAGAACCGCAACAATATTTTTTACATCTTGAGCTCGGTTTTTATCAACCACTAAAACACCATCGGCAGTTTCAATAACGGCAAGGTTTTTTACACCTAGCAAAGTAACCAACCGAGTGTCAGCCATTACAAAACAGTCATCACAATCTTGAAGAATGACGTCGCCTTCGAAGCTGTTACCGGAGCTATCTTTCTGAGCTACATCCCAAACCGCATCCCAGCTACCGAGATCGCTCCAACCCGCGTTCAAAGGCACTGACCATGCGTTTGAAGTATGCTCCATAAGCGCATAGTCGATTGATATGTTAGGGCACTTTTCGAAATTTGCTGCACTGAGGCGAACGAAATCCAAATCTTTTTCCGCATTTACTAGCGCAGTGCGCGCGAAGTTTACCATCCCTGGTTGCAAGTCATTCAGTTCGTTGATTAACACTGCCGCTGGAAATACAAACATTCCGCTATTCCAGTAATAACAGCCTGCGGCCAAATACTCCTCAGCGAGTTCACGATTAGGTTTTTCCACAAACTGCTCTACCGCATTAACCTGCAAATCAGTTGTGGCTGTTTTTAAATATCCGTAGCCAGTTTCGGGCCGAGTAGGCACTACGCCAAACGTTACTAGTTTTTTGTGTTTCGCAGCATCAATTGCTATAGCTAAACAGCGACGAAATTCTTCTGTGTTTTCAATTAGATGATCGGCGGCCAGCACTACGATAATGGCGTCTGACGAGGTATTTAAAGCGCTAAGTGCAGCGACGGTTATCGCGGGCGCCGTATTACGAGCGATAGGTTCTAGAATTATTTGTGCACTCAACCCAATAGCTTGAACTTGGTCTGCCACCATAAAACGTTGTTCGTTATTACAAATAATAATCGGCTCGCCTAAATGGTCCACGCGCTTTAGCGTGTGCTGCAACATGGTGCAATCGCCATAGAGCTTATGCAGTTGTTTGGGGTAAAACTGGCGAGATTTAGGCCAAAGGCGAGAGCCGCTGCCGCCGGAGAGCACCACTGGAACAACAACAGACATGGAAAATCCTTCAGCCAAATTTGAGGCCGGCGATTATATAGAGATTGCCAAGTTAAGCCAAATTTGAGCAATAGGCCTCGCGATAAATGGAACTGAAGCTGGTTTTGCATTTAGGATATGAATAATTCGTTGCTACGAAACCATTCTTCAATCAAATAAAAAAAACCCAGCCTTTTGGACTGGGGTTTTTTATTGGTTTGGTGGAGGCGGGGGGATTTGAACCCCCGTCCGCCAGCGTTCCATCCTCGGCTCTACATGTTTAGGTTCCGTTAATTGATTTAACCTTTTTGCTACCCAACGGGCAGGGCGCAACTGGCGAGTTCGCTTTAGTCTAGAAGCGGCACCACGATCATAATGCCGAATCGATCCAGTTCTATTTGACAGTCAGTTACGCGGTACTGGCACCTTGTCGCTGACCGCTAGCAGCCTAAGCTGCTAGAGCGTATGAATCGTCGTTTGCGACTATTCGGTTGCAGCTTTGGATTAAGGTGATTCGCTGCCATCACCACATGCACCTTGGGCTTCACTACCGGCGTCGAATCCTAATCGCCCCCCAACCGAGTTCGCACTCGGCCTGCAAGTATACCTATTTCGAGGCGCGTTTGTTAGCAAGGATTATTTGTTGTGCTCGCGCATTGTGCGCTCTTTATCGCGGGCCCAGTCGCGATCTTTTTCGGTGTCGCGTTTGTCATGCTGCTGCTTGCCTTTGGCGACGGCAACTTCGCATTTAACTAAGTGAGCCTTCCAATACAGAGACATGACCAGCACCGTGTAGCCTTTTTGTTCGCTAGCTTCACGCAAGCGGCGAATTTCGCGCTCTTTTAATAGCAATTTGCGGGTGCGCGTGGGTTCGGTGACAAAGTGAGTGGAGGCTGTTTGTAGCGGCTGGATTAACACTCCGTGCAAAAAAGCTTCATTATTTTTGAAAATGACGAAGCTGTCGGTGAGCTGCCCTTTGCCTGCGCGTAAACTTTTCACTTCCCAACCGGCCAATACAACTCCCGCTTCTAAGCGCTCTTCAATGAAGTATTCATGGCGCGCTCTACGGTTTTGCGCGATGGTGGAATCAGTTGGGGCTTTTTTCTTGGCCATGCGGCTGTGGGTTCAAAATGAAATGGGCGGTAATCTTACCGCGTTTGGTTGTATCTGGCCCATACCTTCCCAGATCTATGCGGTACAATTTACGCCTTTTAGCCCCGCAGCCGGGTATGAGACCCTATTTAAATGAGCATAAAACAAATTCAACGCAGTGCACTGGTGGTATTTAGTGCAGAGCAAATGTTTGCGTTAGTAAATGATATAGAAGCCTATCCGCAGTTTATGGAGGGCTGTGTCAGCGCTGAAGTACTCGAACGCTCGGACGATGAAATCCTCGCACGACTGGAAATTCAAAAAATGGGCATAAAGCAATCCTTTACCACGCGTAACACTTTAATTCCTCATATTTCCATGCAAATGACTCTTACCGATGGACCGTTTAAGGTGTTTACTGGCCGTTGGGACTTTACGCCGTTAAGTCCTGAGGCCTGCAAGGTTTCATTTGAGTTGAATTATGAGTTCGCCAATAGTTTGCTCACGATGATGGCGAGCAAATGGATGGAGGCGGTGGCTAATGAGCAAGTAGAAGCCATGTGTCAGCGCGCTAAACAGGTGTACGGTTCGACCAATGGCTGAATTAATCCGTGTGGAAGTGGCTTATGCCCTACCCGGCGAGCAGCGGTTGATAGCAGTGGACGTCCCACTTGGTAGCTGCGCTATTGAGGCGGTGAAGGCGGCGCGCCTGCAAGATTATTTCCCCGACTTTCAGATTGACTCCTCATTACTTGGGCTTTGGGGGCAAGCATTTGGAACCAAGGGCCTACGATCTGCGCTTGAATACCAAGTAAAAGCCGGAGATAGAATTGAGTGCTATCGACCGCTAACCTGCGACCCTAAAGAAGTACGGCGGGCGCGAGCGGCTAAGGCGGCGGTTAAAAAGGCTTAATTGCAAAAGGGGAAACGACGTTCTTGGGTCATGCTTTTTGACCTGCTCTCATCGCCTGATGGAACTGATAGAACTGATAGAACTGATAGAACTGATAGAAATAGATACGAGGATCAGCACCTCATTTTAGTCCGTACTTTGCAAACTCCTTCTTGCTCCCCTGCCCTAAACTCTCCGTTAAAAACGTGATGGCGCTCCCCGCCCAATAAAACTTAATAAAAATAGGAACGTTAGTACTCAGAAAAAGCGGGCAAGCCCGCTTTTTCTGAGTACTCAAAGATTAACCGGTGTTGCGCATGCCGGCCGCAATGCCCGCCATAGTTACCTTAAGAGCGCGATCCAGCTCGGAGCTGATCGTGCCAGGAGCGCGTTCACGCTTAAGTAACTCTACCTGTAAAAAGTTAAGCGGATCGATGTAGGGCTTGCGCACGTTAATTGAGCTTTGCAAATTGGGCTCGCCATCTAACAGGGCATTTTGATGCTTAAGCTCGGCTATTAATTTTCCTAAGGCATCAAGGTCAGAACGCAGTTTTACGCCCAAACCGCGATATTGCGCAGGCACCAATTGGCGCTCGTAGTGAGAGCAAATATCGCCTTCGCTCTTGCCCAATACCATTTCCAGCAAATCCAAAAAGCTAGAAAAGAACGGCCATTCCTTTAGCATTGTATCAAGCGTATCTGGAGCGGAATTCTTAGCGTATTCAAGCGCTTGGCGTACGCCCAACCAAGCGGGTAGATTTAGGCGAACTTGTGTCCAGGCAAATACCCAAGGAATTGCACGCAAACTTTCCACGCCCCCGGTGGCTTTACGTTTAGCTGGGCGCGAACCCAGTGCAAGCTTATTTAGTTCTTGCTCCGGTGTGAGGTTGCGGAAATAAGGTACGAAATCGTCGCTGTCGCGCACGATTGAGCGGTAACCTTCTAAGCTTTGCTGCGACATGGCTTCAATCAGTTCACGCCACTGAGGCTTAGGGGCAGCGTGAGGCGCGACGGTCGCGAGTAAAGTCGCGGTTACGTAGGTTGAAAGACTGCTAAAGGCGATTCGCGGCATACCGAATTTATAGCGGATCATCTCGCCCTGTTCGGTTACGCGAATGCGGCCTTTGACCGACCCCGGTGGTTGTGACGCCATGGCTTTTTCCACTGGGCCACCCCCCCGACCAACGGTACCACCGCGGCCATGGAACAGCACTAACGAAATCCCGTGGCGCTCGGCCAGGCTTACCAAATTCTCCTGCGCCTTATATTGCGCCCAGGTGGCAGCAAACTTACCGGCGTCTTTTGCCGAATCCGAGTAGCCAATCATGACCGTTTGGTCCTGTTCGCTGTAGGCGCGATACCAAGGTAGCTGCCAGAGGCGATCCATTACCTTCGGCGCTCGGTCTAGATCGTCAAGGGTTTCAAACAGCGGCACAATCGGCATGTTCCAGGTCATGCCACACTCTTTTAGAAGCAAGGCTACAGCTAACACATCAGAAGGCTGCTGAGCCATTGAAATAATATAGTGGGAGAGTGCCTCGCGCGGCTCTTTAGAGATCACACGACAGGTATTAATCACCTCTTGCGACTCATCTGAAACCGGCCAGTTGTGCGGGAGTAGAGGGCGCTTAGAATCCAACTGCTCAAGTAAAAAGGCCTGACGTTTGTCCTCATCCCAGCTGCGGTAGCTGCCCATTTCCAGATATTCGGTTAACTCATCGAGTACCTGCACATGGCGGTCACCATCTTGGCGAATATCCAAAGGCACAAGGTTAATACCAAAGCAGCGCACACGGCGAATCGTATCGAGCAGTGGACCGTTGGCCACATCGCCAAGAGCTACAGATTCCAGCGAGCGATGGATAACCAATAAGGGTTCAAGCAAGTCTTGAGCAGCGGTAATAACACCTTCTGGCGGCAGACTGAACTGACCTTTCAGTTGAGCCAAGGTCCACTCCTGAGTTACTTCCAGGCGCTCATATAGGCCCTTTAAAAAATCCCGATAGGGAATTTTGGAAGGTGCATCTAATTGGGCCAATAGCTCCTCACTGGCCTCAAACATACTTAAGTCGCCACCGAGGTTATTAAGATCTTTTAAATACAACTCAGCAGCACTTAAACGACCGTGTAGCAGGACTTTGGCCGTGACATCGTGAGTTACATTTGGATTGCCGTCGCGATCGCCACCCATCCAGGAAAAAAACCGGAACGGGCAAAAATTCATCGGTAATGTCTGGCCAAAATGACGGCCAATTAAACGGTCGAAGTGGCGAATAAAATCCGGCACTGCATACCACAGGCTGCTTTCTATTACGGCAAAACCCCAGCGTGCTTCGTCTATGGCTGTAGGGCGCTCGTTGCGGATTTCATCGGTGCTCCAGATTTCTTCCACTAAGCGCTTTAAGCGGCCACGGTACTTATCGTGCTCGTAGCTTAATAAATCCGTACGACGATGGCCGGCCATAACATTGGTGATTTGATCGTATTTGCGGATCAGTGTGCGGCGGGTAATTTCTGTCGGATGCGCCGTCAGCACAAGGTCAATGGAGAGATTGTGGATAACCTCAATAAATGCCTCGGCATCCAAGTGCTGTGTTTGTTCAACAAGTAGATTATCGAGAGTGTCGACACTTGCCGCCTCGATACTGCTGGCATATTCCTGTTCGGCCAAATTAGCCAGATTCAAAAATTGGTTGAACGCGCGCACGATCGGTAAAATTTCTGCGTCACCCACTTTATCCAACAAGTCCACTAATTGCTGTGAATCTCCCTCTGAAGCTTTATTAATGGCCTTCCCGAGTTTGCGAATTTCCTCCACTTTGGAAAATACCGCCTCCCCTTCATGCTTCAACAGGGTTTCCCCTAACAACTCGCCTAACAAACGCACATTTTCGCGCAGGGTTTCGGGTAATTTGGTCATCTACAATCTCCTCAATGATGGGCGCATTCTAACATCGCCGCTATTAGTTGCCGCAATTCCCGTGCCGCTTAGTATTTTTGTATATTTAAAAATGGGATAGCTATCAAGCTTCGCGCTTATGCGACGACCAAAACGCCTTCGCTAGGGGCAGGCGTTATTTGATAATCGCTACATATTTGGATAATTCGGGCCACCTGCACCTTCGGGTGTTACCCAGGTGATATTTTGCGCTGGGTCTTTGATATCACAGGTTTTGCAGTGCACGCAGTTTTGCGCGTTAATTTGGAAATGCGGCACGCCTTCCTTTTCAACAATTTCATAGACGCCCGCCGGACAATAACGTTGAGCAGGCTCGGCAAATAGCGGCAAATTTTTTGCTGTAGGGATCGAAGGGTCAGCCAATTTTAAATGGCAGGGCTGATCTTCTTCGTGATTGGTATTCGATAAATACACTGACGAGAGTTTATCAAAGCTCAATACACCATCGGGTTTGGGATACTGAATAATGGGACAATCCGCAGCGGGTTTAAGGCAAGCGTGATCAGCTTTGGTGTCGCTCAGCGTCCAGGGTAGGTGCCCGCCAAATAAGTTGATGTCTACGAACGCGTAGGCTGAGCCCCAAAGGTTGCCCCAGCGGTGCTGAGCCGGACCAAAATTACGCTGGAGGTAAAGTTCGTCAAACGCCCATGAATCTTCATATGCGGCGGCGTATTCAATCAGATCGGTTGCCTCGAGCTTTTTAATTAGGGCTTTGGCCACCACCTCGGCTGCGATCATGCCGGACTTCATAGCCGTGTGAGAGCCTTTAATTTTCGCGAAATTTAACGTACCTGCGTCATCGCCTATTAATAACCCGCCGGGGAAATGCATCTTCGGTTGAGACTGCAACCCACCCTTAGTAATCGCTCGCGCGCCATAGGCAATACGAGTGCCCCCTTGCAGATGCTGAGCGATCGCAGGGTGATGTTTATAGCGTTGGAATTCGTCAAATGGACTAACGTGTGGGTTTTCGTAGGATAGATCGGCAATCAAACCTACAGCCACTTGGCGATCCTCCAAGTGATATAAAAAGCCGCCTCCACGCGTAGCAGATTCCATCAGAGGCCAGCCTGCTGTATGAACAACCAGTCCCGGCCGATGGTGTTCCGCCGGGATCTGCCACAACTCTTTAATACCCAAACCATAGTGCTGAGGTTGTTTACCAGCATCCAGGCCAAAATGCTCAATTAGCCGCTTGCCTAAATGCCCCCGGCAGCCTTCAGCAAATAGTGTGTATTTACCGTGTAATTCCATGCCCGGTGTAAAACTGCCTTTCTGCTGGCCGTCAGCAGCGACCCCCATATCGCCAATTAAAATGCCTTTTACTGCGCCCTGTTCATCAAATAATAATTCGCTCGCGGCAAAACCCGGGAATACATCTACACCTAAGCCTTCGGCCTGTTCGGCTAGCCAGCGGCACAAATTGCCGAGGCTAATGATGTAATTGCCCTCGTTATGCATGGTTTTGGGAATGAAAAGACCCGGCACGCGCAGGCTTTTATCTTGGCTATTGAGGTAAAAAATTTCATCGGCGTGCACTTGAGTAGTTAAGGGCGCGCCTCGTTGCTGCCAATCGGGGAAGAGTTCATTGAGCGCACGCGGCTCAAACACCGCGCCAGATAAAATATGCGCGCCCACCTCGGAGCCTTTTTCCACGACACAGACGGACACTTCTGCTGACAATTGCTTAAGGCGGCACGCAGCGGCAAGCCCTGCGGGCCCCGCTCCTACAATTACCACGTCATAAGGCATAGACTCGCGTTCCACAGGCACACCCCACTTGGCCAAAAAAGGGCGAAGTATAAACCTAAAAGCCGTAAAGACACCCTAGTGTGGCCGCTTAACGCTTGCATCCACGCGCATTTTTGGATGCATGCGTTAAGCAATTACTCTTATACCCTTTTTACAAACGGTATGAGTTCAGCAAGTTAACCAAATTGTTTGCAGGCTCAATTAACTCTGTTAGAGATGGCTCAATAAGCGATCACGCGGTTATTGCCAAGGATAATTTGCGTAAAAAGGCTAGCCACACAAAACTAATGCTTTTAGTATCGCCGCGTTTGTTAGTCTGACACTCACCCGGTGCGCACGCGTAAGGCCATCATCGGTTCAAGTCTAATCTGGAGAGCTAAGCCCCTATGAAAATCCTCGTCCCCATCAAACGGGTGGTCGATGCCAACGTTAAGGTGCGCCCTAACGATAGCCAAACCCACGTTGATACTGCCAACCTTAAAATGGCTGTTAACCCTTTTTGTGAAATCGCCATTGAAGAAGCCGTGCGAATCGCGGAGCGTGGGGTCGCAACTGAAGTTATTGTTGTGTGCATTGGCGACACCAAAGGCCAAGAGCAACTGCGTTCAGCTTTGGCCATAGGCGCTGACCGCGCAATCTTAGTAGAAGCACCCACCGACCTTGAGCCGCTTGCAGTTGCCAAAGCCTTAAAAGCTCTAATCGATAAAGAACAGCCTGGGCTGGTTATTTTAGGTAAACAATCAATTGATGGCGATAACAACCAAACAGGCCAAATGCTCGCCGCACTCTGCGGTATGCCTCAAGGTACGTTCGCTTCAGAGCTGGTCATAAGTGATGGTAAAGCCACCGTCACCCGAGAAATCGACGGCGGACTAGAAACGCTTAAGCTCGGTCTTCCCGCGATTATTACCACCGACCTGCGCTTAAACGAACCTCGCTATGCCTCTTTGCCGAACATCATGAAAGCTAAGAAAAAGCCTCTGGAAATTCTCGCCCTCGCAGACCTAGGGGTTGATGCAACACCGCGCGTTAACACATTAAAAGTCGAGCTACCCGCCGAGCGCAGCGCCGGAATTAAGGTTGCGAGCGTGGCGGAGCTCGTCGATAAATTAAAAAACCAAGCCAAGGTGATTGCATGAGCGTTTTAGTTATTGCGGAATTTGATAGCCAGGGCCTCAAACCTGCCACGTTAAACACGATTACAGCGGCGCAACAATTAGGCTCGGTAGAAGTTTTAGTCGCAGGTCACCAATGCCAAGCTATCGCGCAAGCGCTCAGTTCTTGCCCGGCGGTGGCGAAAGTTTGGCTTGCTGATGATGTGCAATTTGCCCATAGCCTGGCGGAACGCTTAGCGCTGTTAATTGTGGAGCGCGCTGCAGGCTTTAGCCATATTCTTGCGCCCGCCACAAGCTTCGGTAAAAACCTGTTGCCGCGCGTTGCAGCGCTGCTGGATGTGCAGCAGATTTCCGATGTTATCGCCATTATCAATGCCGATACATTCAAGCGCCCTATTTACGCGGGCAGCTTGATCGCTACCGTCCAAAGCCGCGACGCAATTAAAGTTTTAACAATCCGCACCACAGCGTTTGACGTCACAGCATCTCAAGGCGGCAGCGCCGCTATAGAAACTATCGGCTCAACCAGCGCAAACGCACAAAGCGAGTTTATCAGCGCAAGCCTAGCAGTGAGTGCAAGGCCCGAGCTTACGGCGGCCAAAATAATTGTCTCGGGGGGGAGGGCTCTGGGTAGCGCGGAGAATTTTGATCTTATATATAAGCTTGCCGATACGCTTGGTGCGGCTGTAGGCGCTTCGCGCGCAGCAGTGGATGCAGGCTATGCACCGAACGATTTTCAGGTGGGCCAAACCGGCAAAATAGTCGCACCGGAGCTTTATATTGCCGTAGGTATTTCCGGCGCAATTCAACATATGGCGGGCATGAAAGACGCTAAGGTGATCGTGGCGATCAATAAGGATCCTGATGCACCTATCTTCCAGGTCGCCGACTACGGGCTGGTGGCGGATCTGTTTGAAGCAGTGCCAGCCCTGACTCAAGCGCTCGCCCACTAATATGTGGCGCTTACACGCTTTGGCCAGGGAAAATCTGGCTAAAGCGTGCTGTTTGGCTTCTATGGTGCTCCTCACTTCCACTGCCTCTACGTTCCAAAGCTATTCCCAACATCAGGTGGGTTACCAATCTGCAATTTTGAAAAACTCAGGCGAGTCTTATTGCTTGCCGTCGTCTAGGCGACCGGGTTTATCCAGCGCATCGCTTTTTAATTAGGCAAATTCATGTTTAGTTTTTACGAAGCACAATCAAAAGTACAAAAAGATCGGCAATTAATGCGCGAAACCGACGTGCGTATGGCGAAATATTCGCGTCGAGGCATAGTAACCAATGTATTAATTTATCTTTTGTGCTTGGCCAGCGGTGAATTTAAGGAAATCGAATACAACCTCAGTATTATTTTAACAGTTGGTTTACTACTCACTACATTATTGCGCGGCTATTATCTTTATCGCTTTGAAAGCATCTACCCGCGTGCGCCCAATCGCTGGCGTAATATCTATTTTTCAGTAACTCTACTCGGCGCCGTATGGTGGGGATTTATTACCTCCAGTATGACCCTCGCCTTAGAGCTGCAGTATGAAGCGCCGCTGATTTGGCTCTACACAGGTGTATTTTTTGCCACAACTGCGCATGCATTCGCACCTTATGGCCGGTTTTTAACTTATTACCAACTCATCGGTTTGGTCCCGCTGGCCATTAGTGCATTTTTTGTTGCCGAATTAATCAGTATTGTCAGCGGCGTAGTGATGTTATTTTTCTGTTGGATTTTAAATCACCAGTCTCGCACTATGACGGAAAACTACTGGGATAGGCTTGAGGCCAATTATATTCTGGCTCGCAAAACGGAAACCTTAGAAGAAGAAAAACGCGGTACCCGTGCCACAGTGCAGTTAAACCAAGAATATATGGGCCTATTGCGCAATGAATTGAAAGGCCTGATGGAAACCCGCAGGCAGCCGCGCGATCAAGACAATTCCGCAGCTGAACCCGCCACAGGAACCCGCCCGCGCCTCTTACAGTTATTTAATAATGTAAATGACTTCTACCAAATACTCTCTAAAGAGTTAGTTATTCACAACCGGGTTTTTAATTTACGCCATTTAATTCAAAATCTCGTCGCCCAATACGTGAATCCTGCCCAAGCGCGCAATATCCTGCTTGATTCCTCCTTGTCTTCTACGCTTCCGATGCGCATGAATGGCGATGTCGAGCGTTTTTCGCAAGTGGTTAATATTTTACTCAACGTTATTATTACCCAAAGTGAAGGCTGCCAAATATTGTTGGAAGCAGAGTTTACCCGCGATCACGAACGCGAAGGTGAACTGCATTTAACACTTTCACGCCAGAACCTGGCCGCCAAAAAATTGTTTTTTCAAGATTTAACCGAAGAATCTGTTCACTTAAACTTGGATCTTGCACTGGCCAAGGGGCTGGCAGATGCCTTAGGCGGCAGCCTCGATTTAGCTGAAGGAAGTAACGCCGGTGAAGGCGTGCAGCTGCGATTTCGTTTGCGTATGACGATGGCGGAATACGAAGCACAAATGGTATTTCAACGGCCACAATTTCGTGGCAGACGTATTCTTCTACTGCACCCCAATCCACGCTTGTTGGATATTAAACGCCACGAACTAGACGCTATGGGATTTGTGGTATTTACTGAAACACAACTTAAAAAAGCCTTTAATAAAATTGAAGAGGCTGTCACGCAAGGCCAGGCATTTGATGCCATCGTTTATTATTTAGAAGCCGACGATAACGAAACTATTGAATTTGCCGAAGCGATTCTCGCCCGCCCTGATCTTCGATTCATCAAACAACTCGCGTTAATTTCTGCAAGCAGCTTAGCGAGCAACTCGATTACCTCACTGCGCAGTGCATCTAATTTTCATATGATTATGCGACCAGCAGGAGTTTTTGAATTAGAAATTCATTTACAACCATTGATCAGCAAAATTACACCCGGCGATGTGGCTTTTATTTCTCCGCAGGTTTTGCTTTACAACCCGGATAAAAAACAACAAAGCCATAAACAATGGTTAACTCAATTTGCCGTCGTTACCGAGGTCAATACAATTGAGTCGCTATTTGAATACCTACAGGCGCATACCGTCAGTATAATCGCTTGTGTTATTGATGTATTGGGCATGTCCGAGCATATGCTATTGCAGTTGCGCAATTTCGAGCGCGAGCGACAACAAGAATTTTTCACGCCTGTTGTAGGAGTAGGCACCGCTGATCAGGCCCAAAATGCTTATAGAATCGGCGTAGACCATTTTTTAAATCGCGATGACGCAGGCCACACTCAAGCACACGAATTAATTTATTGGCGAGATGTGTTTATTGCTCAACAGCGTTAGTTAACGGAAACTTTAATAAAAAGCAACGCCAATAAAAGTTAAGCGGCGGTTTAAAAGCGGTATTAAGCAGTCGAATTAAAAAAATAATATCGCAAAGCTTTTCACAGCAATTCTGACACGCCATTTAAGTGGCAAACGCTCAGTTTGATTTTACTAAAAATATAAATATCATTTAAACATAGCGCCATTACTCCACCGAGATTACCCATGGGCCAGCCACCATCACACGATAATGACGCCACGCGCTTAACCACTGAACCAACACCTGATTCAGATGCAACGCGCCTTACAACTTCTAGTGATGATGCCACTCGCGTTACAGGCGGATTAGACGACGGCCGCACTCGAGTTAATACCGGCTCTTTAAACGATCAAGCCGCCACAGTAGTTTCCAACACCACCTCACAAAAACCAACATTATCCAGCACGCAATCGTCAACCCGAACGAACACCTACGGTTACGGCATTGGCCATCGCGTGGCCCCCACACCAGGGGCGCGAGTGTTAAGAGACAGGTTTGAATTAATTGAACCACCACTAGGTTCCGGTGGCATGGGAGACGTGTTTTTAGCACGGGATTTAGTGCGTGAAGAAATGCAGGATTCCTCACCATTAATTGCCTTAAAACTGTTAAACGAAACGTGCCGTACACTGCCAGGCGCATTACAGGCATTACAACGCGAAGCAAAAAAAGCGCAGACACTTTCGCACCCGAATATTGTTACGGTATTTGATTTTGACCGCGACGGCGACGACGCTTTTATTACAATGGAATACTTAAAAGGCGAGCCACTTAAAGATTACTTACGCAAGCAACAAAAATTACCCCTCAAAGAAGGCTTATCTATACTCGATAAAATTGCCCGCGGCCTTGCCTATGCTCACCAAGAAGGTTTTGTGCATGCCGATATTAAACCGGCCAATATTTATCTCACCGATACCAACTTGGTTAAAATATTGGACTTGGGTATCGCCCATGCTTTTACTGAAGCTAAAAAAGATGCGCCGAGCGCCGCTGATGAATTAACAAAAAACGCACTTACACCTGCTTATGCAAGTGTGCAAATGTTACAAGGCGAAGATTCGCTGCCCGCCGATGATATTTATGCGTTAGGCTGTGTTGCCTACGAAATTTTCGCAGGGCGCCATCCGTTTTTAGATGAAAAAGCCCGCGCCATCCAAGCGGATGAAGCGCAAAGGCGCGGCATGCAAGTTGAGATTATTCCGCAGCTGCCTAAACGCTACATGCGCGCCATAAAAAAAGCGTTAAGCTTCGAGCGTGAAGCGCGCTTTAACGATGCTGGCGCATTTATTGATGCGATTAAACCGCGCAATCTTAAAAAAGATTTGGCTTTATTAAGCGCTGCTGTAATCACCACAGGAATCGTAATTTTTGGCGCCAACCTCGCACTTAAATCTATTGTTCCACCAGTTGAAAGCCTACCGACTGAATTGAGCACCACCGCCACCGCCATTGTTGAAGGCGATAATCTTTTGGCTGCAGGTGATATTGACATGGCGCATCGTTTATATGCCGAAAGCTGGGAAGCCACGAATCAAATACCTAATCTAGACCCAACAATTCTTGAGCGAGCTCAAATGATTTTGCGTGACCGCATGACACAGGTCGCCAAACAATTAATAAAACAGTCAAAACAAAAAGAATTAGATGAGTTTCATCTGCGCGAATTAGCCAACGCCTTAGAATTTATGCGCAAGGATGAAATAGCCAACAATCTGGACGATATCGACAGCGCAATACGCAAAATAAATAAACGCCTAACCGCTAAACCTTAAAAGCTTTTTTGGCAGCTCTTGCTGCGGCTTATTAGCCTTTAATTAAGCGGCTTAACTCTGTTAATAGGTAATTCATGGCTCTAACGGCAAAAACTATTTTAATTACCGGTGCCACCAATGGGATTGGTTTGCACGCGGCAAGCGCATTGGCAAGTCTCGGCCACACCATTATTCTGCACGGGCGCAACCACGCAAAAGGCGATGTAGCACTTTCTTTTATTAGGCAAAGCAATCCGCAAGCGAATGTGCGCTTTTTGCAAGCGGATTTTTCCTCTCTAGCTCAGGTGCGCTTATTGGCAGAGCATATTAATACTCTGCCAAAACTGGATATTTTAATTAATAATGCTGGCGCTATATTTTTTCAGCGCGAAGAAAGTCATGACGGCTATGAAGCGACTTTTGCAACCAACCATCTAGCGCCTTTTTTACTGACCAATTTAATACTGGAAAAACTTAAAGCCGCAGGCACTGCAAGAATTATTAATGTCGCCTCCAACGCACACCGCCGCGCAGGTGCGCTTGATTTTTCAGACCTTATGAGCAACAAATCCTACGCGCCTTTTAAAGTATATTGTCACTCGAAACTAGCTAACGTGCTGTTTACTCGCGAATTAGCGCAACGCCTTACGGACACAGGCGTAACAGCCAACTGCCTACATCCGGGGGTTGTGCGCACGGGTTTTGGCCATAACTCCAATATATTTATGCGTCTATTACTCACCCTTGCCGGCCGGCTTTTTATGATTTCGGCCGAGCAAGGGGCAAAAACGATTGTTCATCTGGCGACCGCCACTGATATAGCCGGTTGCTCTGGCCAGTATTTCGTCGATTGCAAACAAATCGCTCCAGCGGCTTTCGCGCAGGATGACCTAGCGGCAAAACGTTTATGGCAGCAGAGCGCTGAACTCACAGGACTCTAATATAGAGGCTTAAATAGGCTAGTTTACTGCCAATTAAAACAAGCAGTTTTTGCAGAGGCAACGCACAATTTCCATGGATTCGCCTCGTCTATAGCAGTTGCTTAACGCAGCAATAGCGCCAATTAAGTGCAATTCCTGCTATGCTGCCGTGACTTCCGGGGTCGCCAATTGCTACCGCTAACACTATTAAAATCGCGCAGCGGCACGCCGCTGGTTTCCTACATTTCGAGGTGCTCCATGGCCAATTCACGTCTCATCTCCCAGCTAGTATTCGGCATTGTCGCGCTGAGCAGTCTATTTTTAACAGCCTGCGGTAACGATAAAGAATCTGTCAGTGGCAAAGCCAAAGAGGGGTACCAACAACTTGGTGATTTGTACATTGTCGATTGTTTACTGCCCAACCAAGTGCGCAAATTAGGCAATACGTCCTACCTCGCACCGCGTAAAGCCGTTAAAACCACCGCAGTAGATTGCCGTATTCGCGGTGGTGAATATGTCGATTACAACCGCGCCGATTATCGCTCCGCACTTAATGTCTGGTTACCTCAGGCACAATCAGGGGATGGCGAAGCGCAAAATTATGTGGGTGAAATTTTCGAAAAAGGCTTAGGGCAAACACCCGATTTTATCTCAGCTGTTAGCTGGTATAAAAAATCTGCCGATCAAGGCAATGCCCGCGCGCAAATTAACCTTGGTTATATGTATGAAAAAGGCCAAGGCGTGCCTCGAGATATGACTGTCGCGTTAAATTATTATCGTCAAGCATCGGGAATTAAAAACGACACCTTAATACTCAATTCAGATGCACAAAAAGAAATCGCTGCGAATAAACAACAATTAGCCGACGCTCTGCAAAAAGCCCAAACACAATCTAATGTGCTGCAAAAACAAGTTGCAGGCCTACAAAGCAAATTATCAAAACAAGAGGCACTGGCTGCCAAAAGCCCTCAGGCAGCTCAGGAACTTGCCAGTGTACGGCAGGAACTCGACGCGATGAAATCCCTATACGAAAAAGCTCAGAGCGACAAAACCAGTATTTCCACCGAGCTAAATTCAGTGGAACTCGCCTACCGAAAATTCTCTGAGCAGCCCTTATTAACCAACGAAACTCTGGCCGCAAGCACGCCGCGCACTTTTAAAGATATTAATTTTGGCCGTTATTACGCGCTGATTATTGGCAACCAGGATTACACATTTTTAGAACACCTGCGCTCACCTGTCTCTGATGCTCGCAAATTAAAAGAAGTACTCGAACACAAATATGGCTTTAGTACTCTATTAATTGAAAACGGCAGCGAAAAACAAATCCTTAACACCATTAACGATTTTTACAATCAAATTGGCGAAAACGATAATTTATTAATTTTCTACGCAGGCCACGGCCAGTTATCGACAGGTGAAAATAGCAAAAAAGAACGCGGCTATTGGCTACCCATTGATGCCAAAGCCAATATTTTGAGCACCTGGATTAACAACGCGGTTATCTCCGACCATTTAGACCGCTTAAAGGCTCGCTCAATTTTAGTAATTGCCGACTCTTGTTATGCAGGGTTTTTAGGCTCGGAAAAAAGTCCCTTATTATTCGGCGTTTCCTCCAGCCAAATTACTGAAGCGGGTATTAAAGCCAGTTTAAATCGCCGCGCACGCCTGGTTATTTCCTCCGGCGGCCTCGCACCAGTATTAGACGGCACCAATAGCAATCACTCGGTATTTGCCAATGCTTTAATTGAAACTCTAGAGCACAATAACGATACACTACGCGACAGTAATCTATTTTCTGCACTGTCGGTTAATGTGCGCAAGCGTGTAGGTTCAGCTGATTTAGTGCAAATGCCAGAAATGAAACCCGTCCGTGAAGCTGGCCATGCAGGCGGCACTTTTTACTTCGTACCGAAATTGTAATTTATCTGCTCGATACTGTAATTTTGGCGAAAAGTAATGCGCGATTAACGTAACTAGAGGACCAACCTGCCATTATGCCCGAGGCCCGCAGCGATAAATTGCAGGACACATTGGAGCCTATTTTTGCTCTGTTGCAGAAGCAGGAGCTGGTTGAATCTCTGGCGCATCGTCAATCGGGCTTAGCAAATCCTTTAGTTGAACAGCTTGTTCATCGGCAACACGAGGCGGAATTACGGCGCAAGTTGCACAATCTAAATGCTGCAGATATTGCGCATTTATTGGATATGTTGCCGCAAAAAAAACGCCTGTTGGTATGGGAATTAGCAACCGACCAACAGGCGTCCGAATGTTTGCTCGAATTAAGTGAAAACAGCCTACATCATTTAATTTCCAACAGCCCAAATTCCCGCCTGAAAATTTTACTAGGCCATTTAGAGGCGGACGAATTAGCGGTAATTGCCGATTTCGTACCAGCAGAATTACTCGCTGCAGTAAAACAGGGCTTAGAGCTTCAAGAGCGCGACTGGCTAGAAACCACACTCAATTACGATGAAGAATCCGTTGGCAGTTTAATGAGCCGCGATTCATTGGTGGTTAGCAGCTCCTGGACAGTTGACGAGGCTATAGAATCAATCCGCAAATTGGTAGAAATGCCCGAGCAAACCGACCAAGTATTTATTGTTAACGAACAACGGGTTTTGGTCGGCGCCTTAGCGTTGACATCATTGCTACGCCACCCCGGCAATGAAGTACTAAAAACCATTATGAATCCGCAAGTAGTGCGTTTTTTACCAACGACCGAAGGCCAGGAAGCGGCGCTGGCTTTTGAGCGATACGACTTAATTTGCGCCCCTGTCGTGGATGAACGCGGGCGCATCATCGGCCGGTTAACGGTTGAAACAATAATGGATTTTGTCCGCGAACAAAATGAACATATGGAATTGGCCAAACAAGGTTTAACGGCGCGTGCGGATTTATTAGACCCCATCTGGAAAGGTGCACAAACCCGCTGGTTGTGGCTGGCGATCAATTTAATTACAGCATTTTGTGCCACGCGCTTTATTGCACTTTTTTCCACATCCATTGAATCGCTTGTAGCACTGGCTACGTTGATGCCAATTGTTGCCAGCATCGGCGGCAACGCAGGCCAGCAAACTGCTGCTTTAATGGTGAGAAGCCTGGGGCTCGATCAAATTCACAAAAATAATTTGCCGCTCGCGTTAGGTAAAGAAATCGCCGTTAGCTTAATTAACGGATTAATTTGGGGTAGTTTATTAGGTGCGCTTGCCGCCGCGATTTATCACAATATTGGCCTTGGTTTAATTTTACTGACCGCCATATGTTTGAATTTGCTGATTGCCGCGATTGCAGGAATTTTCACGCCCTTGCTAATTAATAACCTAGGCCGCGATCCGGCTATGGGTACGAGCGTAATCCTTACATTCATAACCGATAGCATGGGATTTTTTATCTTTTTAGGCCTTGCTACACTTTGGCTAGTGTAGTCGTGGTTCAATCGGGACATGCGCGCCTCACACAATAGATAAAATACTTCCGAAGATTTTTTCAAAACCGCGTCGCAGACACATTGCTATTCGCGTCTAAAGGTTATTCTCGCCGCATACAATGCGTAATTCACCCGTTAACTCAATCGCCAGATTTGTGGTGATGAGCACACGTTAAAACTTGTCCCGCCTATCGAGCAAATGATGGTAATACCGCCTATAGTTTGCATTAGCCCCATCAGGCAAAGTATTTGAATGCTAGGCGGTGCGAAGTACTCCCTAAGTGATGTGCTTTGCGCTTACTAAGGCTTGTTGCTTGGTATTTACTCACCACCTGGGTGCGTTTTATGAATTCAGAATCGCCTTCGCCTCGCCGCCGGGCTACAGACAATCACGTGCCCGCTCTTGAATGGCAACTGCTCTGCCAGGCCTATCAGAACCTTTCAATAACCCTAATGGTGAACCTCTCGGTAACTATTGGCGGAAGTATTGTTCTTTACACTGATGGGTATTCCTACGTACATCTGTGGATTATTTTAACCGCTCTGATGACAGCGGTGCGGCTTGCCACGGGTATGTATTTTAAATCGCGTTATAACCTAAACGCTGTGGTCGACACCAAAACCATCATTATTTGGAAAAGTATATTTACCGCGGGCTTAATTTCAGCGGCATTAGTATGGGCATTAATCGCACTGGTCACTATTACGTACAGCCAAATCCCTCCTACATCGCGCTACACGCTATTAATTATTATGTCCGCAATGGCCAGCGGCGCTACAGGAATAACTGCACCGTTAAAAACGGCTGGCAGAATTTATATAGCGATAATGATTCTTGCGCCCTCAATAATAATGATATTTTATTCCAATAACGATGCCGTAATCGGCGTGTTAGGCCTGATATTCTGCGCGGCAATGGTGGCAACTCACACGTCTAATCATAAACTGCTGCGCGCAAGCCTCACACTAAAGTTAGAAAACGAACAGCTAGTTAATAATTTACAGTATCTCAATACCGATTTAGAGCGCCGCGTAAATTTACGTACTCAAGCACTCAAACGTATTGCACACCATGATTCGCTTACTGGATTACCTAATCGGCGCGGGCTTATAGAATGGATGGAAAGCTCTTTAGATGCGAAAAATCCTCATGAAGCGGCGATATTATTTTTAGATTTAGATCGTTTTAAACAAATAAATGACGCTTTGGGGCACGATGTCGGTGACAAAGTATTACAAACCATTGCTATTCGATTTAACGACATCTGCCCGAAACAATGTATTTTAGGCCGCTGGGGCGGCGATGAATTTTTATTAATAACCCATCAAGGCCCGGATATACGCACCGAAGCGGAATATTTGGCAAAAGAACTTATTGATGCAGCTACTGCTCCGCTAGAAATGAACAATGAAAAACTCGGCCTGGGGTTAAGTGTTGGAATTGCTTATTTCCCTTCAGACGCACACGACTATAAAGATGTTATTCAAGCGGCGGATTTAACTGTTGCCGAAGTCAAACGCAATGGCCGTGGCCAAACTCTTGTGTATAACGACACCTATGCCGAAACGCAACGCAGGCGTTTTGATTTAAGCCGAGCCTTAGCTGAATCTATTGAATTAAATAAATTACAACTGGTGTATCAACCGATTGTTGAGAGTAAAACCGGCCAAGTAGTAGCCTTAGAGGTGTTATGCCGGTGGCGGCATCCCTTATTGGGCGATATAAACCCGGATGAATTTATTCGCCTAGCGGAAGATACCGACCGCATTATTGCCCTGGGAGATTGGGTGCTGCGCACAGCATGTGTAGCAACACTGCAATGGGGCAGTTCGGCAAATAGCATAAAAATTGCCGTCAACGTGTCGATTAAACAATTATTAAGCTACGATTTTGCAGGGTATGTTTGTTCAACACTTAAGCGTTTGCAATTTCCCTTTGAGCGCATTGTATTAGAAGTGACAGAAACTCTATTCGGAGAGGAATACCTCGATCAGTCACTAGCGACGGTCACACAACTGCGGGATTATGGCATTGAAGTTCATATCGACGACTTCGGCACAGGTTATTCCTCGCTATCTCGGCTACACCAATTTCCTGTGGCGGCTATTAAAATCGACCGCTCATTTGTAATGCAGTTAGATGCACAAAGTATGGTGATTATAGAAAGCGCAGTGATGATTGCCAAAAGGATGAATTTAAAAGTTATTGCCGAAGGTGTGGAAACAGCTGCTCAAGCTAAAATTTTGGTGCAACTCGGCGTGGATTATTTACAGGGTTATTATTTTGGCAAGCCTAATGGCGTTCCTCAAATGGAGCCTTTTCATTTCATTAAGCTTTAGTTGTAACCTATTAAACGTAAATTCGTATATTTTAGTTAAAACTAAAATCACTTAACTGCAAGAAGCTAAATTTTGCAAAAAATGTAAATTCCGCGATTAATAATTTTGTCAGGCAATATTATCAACCAGTCGCACCAAATCACCACTAGTGCACAAGCTGCGGCCAAGCCTAGGTTTATTAATGCCCCAGTGCCGATCCGCGCCACCTTTGATTAAAGCTCCACTCTGTTTAATTTTACCTGCATCTACTGTTTACTGGTTTAAAGGGTTCTTTTTAAGCGACCTATGGACATTACACAGAGAGTCATAATGAATGTATTATGCTAACGGCCTTGCAAGTCTTGCGCTGCAGGCTGATCGCTGTCACGATTACAATTTTCTTGGAGTACTCTATGAACAGTTCCCTCTTGATTCGCTCTATCCTCCTCGCCGCTACGGCCTATTCAACCACGGCAACCGCTGCTACTTCCGTGTTCCGGCTTGATTTTGAAGGTATCGCTAGCCGCGCCTTCATCCAAGAATTTTATAACGGCGGCACCGATAGCGAAGGTAACTCAGGTATCAATTATGGCGTGTCGTTTTTGTCTAATGCACAGGCGCTGACAGAAACAGACCCTGACGCCAACTTTACCGGCGAGCCCTCTGCCATAACAACGATGTTTTTCCTTAGTGCACCGGCAATTCTCAACTACACGCCAGGCTTTAGCTCAGGTTTTTCTTTTTACTACACAACCTCCGATTTTTCCGGCCACGTAGATGTATATGACGGCCTCAATGCTTCAGGCAACTTGTTAGGATCTTTGCAGCTATCTGCATTGGGGGATGGCCCAGATCTCGAAAATCCCTATAGCAATTGGGAAGTTGCTTCGCTAAGTTTCGGTGGCCTCGCAAAATCCGTCAATTTCAGTGGAACGATTAATGAAGTGGGCTTTGACAATATTACATTTGGGTCCACTGATCCCAACATTCCTGCAGTGCCTGAACCATCAACTGCAGCGCAATTTTTATTAGGCTTTGGATTAATCGCTGCACTACGCCGTTACTATAAAAATAAGCGTGCAATTTAACGGTTAAAAACTCGATAAATATCAAAAAAGTGGCCAGCATACGGCCACTTTAATTTAACTATTGAAATAGTTTTTTTAAAAATTCTCCCGTCAAATTATTTCTACTTAATATTTATTCCCACCGTTTCCACAGCCAACAACAGGTTGCGCGCATGTACTGCGATAAAATTTACCGTGTATACACCGGATGCAGTAGCTTTGAACGTGTATTGATTGTGCTCAGCGCCAGTCCATTCAATCGCGCTGGGTAACGCGCTGGGCTGCAACATGATCCAGTCAGGTAACACATCAGAAACCGCTACCGTAAATTCGCTCTGAACTTTGCCATCGTATTGTTTTGGCTTCAGAGAAAAAGACTTTTTTTCGCTGGTGGCAGGTTGTTGACGATGAGCCAACATAATCTTAAGAATCGCTTGCGCTAAAGGTGCAACATCACTTTCATCAATTGCATACATATCTATATAAAAGTTCGCCACCATAAACGTGCAAAATGTAGTACCTGGCGTGTCTTTGGGAACAAAAAATAAATCCGCTGCAGATGGAATCAATTTGGCATTCACGCTGGGGCGATTGGTCACAGTGAGGGCACGCACAATATTATCAAGCCGCCCTTTCCAATCGAGAGCGAGCATTGAAACAATATCAACTTTAATTTTATGTTTACCCGAGCTAAATACAGCGCTTAGGCTAGCACCCCGACCAAAATCCGCACCAGTGGGCTGCTGAAACTGCCCCTGCCAAATAGCACCTTGCTCATCTTTCACTGTTGCCAATGTTGCAGGCCAGTCCATATTAATAACTGCTGGTGCAGGCGAGTGAGCGAGTAATGTTGGGTAATTAATTTCTTTTTTGAATTCATCCATTAAAGATTGGTTAAACATAAAATCAAGGCTCATCGCTGGCATTCCTAAAAATGAAATCGAAAATACAAAAAAAGCACGGCTGATCAACTTATTCAACGCTTGCCACCCCCGCTCCTAACGAAGTTATATTCACCATGCCTGCAGCAGTACCCATATCAGCAACTGTATACCCCGGCGGCATAACATCATCTATAGTTGCTTTTACATAGCCTGCGCGATCGACATTTCCGCGCACAGGACCTGCACAGGCATCATATATTTTTGCAGTAAATTCACAAAACATATGATTGCCGAAGGACGAGCGCCTAACGCTTTGTGGGTCAACTTCTAAAAAATCTTTAATCGGTGTATCTTTGGGAAAGGGGTTATTACAACGTCCCCAACCCACTAAATTTACTGGCCGAATAAAACCAAATGGCCGCAAAAATAGCCCATCGGTTTTTACACCTAACGCCCCTGAAAACACAATTACGGCATAAGCCTGATCATAACAATTCACCTCGCCACTCGTGCCATCCATATAAGCTTTTAACTTAAAGCGAGTGGTGGCGCCACCATAATGCGCACCGCCGCGCACGACATCATATTTATGATTTACAAGAGAAAAACACGCTCGGGTAACTTCGGCCACCGCTGCGACCTTATCAGTTAGACTCTCCAGACGAGCCTTGGCGAATAAAAATCTCAGCGCTTCAATCCATACTCCTTTTGGAGCAAAAAAAGCCAATGCTGCAGGATCTGAAAAAACAAAAAAAATTTCGACCGGTGTACGCCCAATAGAAAGCGATTTATCAACCGCTTCAATACCCCAAGAAATAGGCCCTTTTACCCAACTTAAATACGCAGGTGCACTAGTCGACGTGACTTCAACTGTATGCTCGCCTGAGGATAGCGAAATACTTCCTTCAAATACCACACTGCCTTTTAATACACCGATTAATTTACCGTTACCGCTATAGTTTTTACTGGTAACTTTTACTTTTACCTTTGCTTTATGTGGCGCCTTATTAAATGGCAATACGACCGCTTTTGCGGAAAATCCATTGGAGTCGACACTTGCAGGCCAATGCGGCGGACTGATAGTCGCTTGATTAATACAGTCCTTAAATGGCTTTAAAAATTCCACCTCCAGCACAGTTGCCGATAACTCCTTATCAGGATCATCTTTTGGAATACTGACGCTTACACTCTCACCAATTTCTGTCATAGATAACTCGCCAATTAGTATAAATCTGTCGGCCTAATACATCGCTTTAAATACAGATGCAGGCTGCGCGTTGTGATTTTATTTACTGTTTAATGAAACGCGCTCTAACACCACAGCTGCTCGCCGACTAAAATCAGAGGAGCTGGTAACCATAACAGCGGCGCCCGGTGAGCTTTTTAGCAAGTCCATGGTGGCAAGTGCCATTAATTCGGTCGCTGTAGCAGCACCTAAATCGCCGACACAATCAGCAGGATGCTGCAACTGAACCGTATTAATAAATGCCGCCTGGCTGCGCATTCTTGCTACACCCAATTCCTTCGCCCAATATCGCTCACCATTAATACTCGAATAAATTGCGCTAATTTTTTCTGCCGCTGAGCTTTCTTGCGTGTACTGATGCAATGCCATTTTAAAAGCCGTATCTAATCCCTGGCCGAGGCAGGGTAAATCGCTATATAAATGCCCTGACTCATCTGCAATCCCTGGCCGGTGCACAGCCACAACACAGCCTTGATGTTGCAAAGCCAATTCAATGCGCGCGGTGAGCAAAATAAAACAGGCCGCTTCCCCGGGAACAAATGCATCACTGTGCAGTGAAGTGAGCAGCCGACTATCATTTTCCAAATCGTCTAAACGTTGTAAATGAATATGGCTATCGGCCGCCCCCATCAATATGTAATCTTGCGCGCCTTCAACTAGATATTTATACGCAAAGTCTAGGGCTTCAAACCCGCCTACACGTCCACCGGATAAATTGCGAAAAAACTTTGCATCCACCCAAGGCGCGCACTGCTGCAAAATTGATTGCGCCAAATTATTAAAATCACCTGCCAAATATTGTTGGGTTTTTTCAGCGAGGTCAGGAAGCACTAAAAGTGTGGGAATAACAGCCTCAAAAGCACACTGATTACAGGCCTCAGCTATAGCCTGTAACGCCATTATTTCTAATTTTTTAGCGTAGGTAACATGGTTTATATGATCATCATTAGCGGTAAAAAAATCATCTGGGATTTTAGCGAGCGTTACCGGCTCAAAAGCCTTATTAAAATAATCAGAACACGCATACCCACTGATATTTGCTTTAATTGCCGCATAAGTTTGCGCCATAGTGCCACCTAACGGCGAGACCATACCCATACCAGCAATATAAAAAATATTAGCAGTCAACGCTATAATCCATTTTAAAAAATACTACTCAGAATAATTAGGAGAAAATACGTCTGAACAATTTATTCAGCGGAGGCGCCAACAAAAATACGCTGCACGCTCCCTTTGTTTAACTCAAATATAACGCCACCGTACATCGAACCTAATACAAGGGTTTTCTGTGCAACGGATTCCTCAGTATTTATCTGCCCTATATACTGTGTGCGAACCTGTGCTTCCGTGCTGCCTATGCCTACACCCCGCTCGGTTTTCAGCTGGCTAGGAGCGATAATTTCCATATCCGATAGCCGCAAAGGAGACTTTTTATCCTGTGCACTAAAGCTCAATGTTAGTCCACAGCCCTTTGCACTCCAGGCTTGGTGCCAAGCTCCGTCAGCCTCACTGGAGAGCAATTTGCCTTTGGTAAATACGCAACCGGGCAACCCAACTGCTTCAGCAGACAACATACCTGTATGCAATTTGCCGATTTTAAATCCATCCAAATTGAACTCCTCTGCTATAACCGGTGTACACAGCAATCCCGTCACCAACGCACAAACTCTAAACCATTGATTCATTATTATTCTCCTGTAAAAAAACTCAATACAATCCAATGAACATCTATAAACCCCAACGATTACACCAATTTGGCGCGAATAAGTTCGTGCTTAATATAGGCGTATAAGATGGGTGCCATTACAACTCCCGGCAGGCCGAAAATCGACTCCATGACTATGGCTGCAATCAATAACTCCCAGGCGTTTGATTTTATTTCCTGGCCTATAATTTTGGCGTTTAGAAAATATTCTAATTTATGCAAAACAATTAAAAATAGCAGCGAACCTAAAGAGGCCATCAGCCCAAATGGCAAAGTGATAATAACCAACATAGTATTGGACATTAAATTGCCAATAATAGGCATCATCCCCAGCAGGAACGTCAACACAATAAGCGTTTTAGCTAACGGCAAATTAATACCAAATAGCGGCAGCAATAATAAAATATAGGCACCGGTAGCAACGGCATTAATTGAGGAAATTTTCACCTGAGCGAATACTATTTTTTTAAATGCTTCCGTCAAACAACCGATCCTTCGCGATAAAGCCACTCCTAATACTCCAAGCTTGGTAGGCACCGCATTTAACGAAATCATTGCACCTACGATCATACCTATAATAACGCGTACAATTGTATGCCCGGCATCCGCCCCTAATATCTTCGCTTCTCCTGCGTGCTCGCGCAGCCATTCTGTTAAAACCGCACGTAATTCGTGCGCACTATCCGGGATATTGGCGCATATCCATTCGGGACACTGGGAGCGCGAGGCGTCGATAATATCTGCCAATTTTTGTAATAGCACTTGGGCACTGCCTTTATCGCTTTTAAAAAACGCAATACCGCTCCAAATTATCAACACTAATGCAGTGACAATAAGTGTACCGAGAACGCTGACAATAATTAGCCGCGCATTATTATCACCAAAGCGCAAATAAAGCCGGGGCGAAAAAATGGTAACTAGCGAATACACCAGCATGCCTGACAGCAAAGCTGCCAATAGACCGTGTGTCAACACCAACCACAGCGCTAGGGCCATTAATAAATATGAGGCAATATGGCTTGATAGTTCTTTATTGATCATTTTATTAACTCAAAAATAATTAAAAATGTACGCGGGGCCGAGCGCTGCAAAACTCAACATCCAACCCGCTATTCATATAATTGAAATTCTAAGGAATTACGTTTCTATTATTTTATCTTTGCAATACATAGGATGTTGGGTTCGCTGAGCTTCATCCGTCCAGATTTCCCATCTGATTATTTATCCCAACTGCACACGTTTGCCCGATTCAGCTGCTCGGTATATTGCCTCTAGGACTTTCATATCTTTACGCCCTTCCTCGCCAGAAATATGGCTCGGCAAAGGTTTATTCGTCAAAATAAAACTTGCTATACCATCGAGCTGCGCAGCTTGCTGGTTTATTACCGGGAAATCAAATTTACCCTGACTGGATTCCCCTTTAAAAGGGCCGTACCCCATGGCAGGCCTAAGCTCAAAAAAACCTCTTTCTGCTGCGGCGAAAAATCGATCTACATGACAATTAGAAGTCGTCGTGGAGGTACTCACAGCGCCGCTCGGAAACTGCAATTGCCAACTAATAGACTCCTCCACCTCTTTAAATAAATTAGGCATGGTAACTGGCCCAAATTGCGCCGTGACCGATAATGGTTCTTCGCCTAAAACATACCGGCTACTCTGCACGCAATAAATACCCAAATTCATCAACGGCCCGCCGCCGGACAGCGCTTTTTTAAGATGCCAATCGTCCGCAGGGATACCGGCCAAGTTATACCCCAATGACGATTCAATAATGCGAACCGGGCCAAATATTTTTTGTTGGCCTAAGCGCTGAATTTCTAAATGATGGGGCTCAAAGTGCAAACGATACCCAACTGCCAACTGCACTCCCGCTTGTTTACAGGCATCAATCATTTCCTGGCAATCACTTTGTGTAATTGCCATGGGTTTTTCAACGATAACATGCTTACCAGCTTTGGCAGCACGCAGCGTAAACTCCTTATGCATGGCATTAGGCAGTGCAATGTAGATAAGATCAATATTTTTATTGTGAATAATTGTGTCAAAATTTTTGTAGTTATAAATATTACGTTTAGGCAAATTATATTCGGCCTGCCATTTTTTTGCCTTCTCGTCAGAGCCGGTAACAATTCCCGCCAAACGCCAATATTTGGACTCTTTAAAACCGTTTTTAAGCACATTCGCATAACGGCCTAATCCGCACAATGCAACGTTGAGCTTGCGCTGAGGGGGAACATCGGCAACCGCGTCCAACGCCCAAAGTGCGTTTGGCAATAATGCTGCGGCACCCAATCCCAACCCCATATTGTTTACGAATGCGCGTCTTGAAATATGTTTCATAGTTGTTTCCGGCGTAGGGTGGGCAATTTATTGCCCACCAATTTAGAAAATCCAGTGCAATTAAATTAACGATTATTTTTTACTTTGATAGTGGGATACAATTTACCCACCCTACGCGCAAATATAGGATATTATTCGTAAGTTCGGTAGAGCGCAGCTAAACCCAACACTCCATATTGCAGCCAAGGTCAAAAAATTTAGGAAAAATATTAATTATCTTGAATTTAATTTTGCACAAGGAGCGGGCTGGAATGTTGGGCATTACTGCCCAACCTAAGGGCTGGACCTAAAGGCCAACCTTAAAGATTCTCCATTATGCGATTGGGCAACTAGAGAAATCTCGCGCAAAATAAAAATGTGTCGAACAATCTATGCTATGTCGATTCAATGCTGCTAGTTTCCTCTCAAAAATAACTTCATCAACGCTAATATCCGCGGCGAAGGCTTTGGTTGGCGAAATAGGAATATACCGCAAGCCTTTATAACAATCTGCAACTATATATTCGCCATCGACAGAATCTATCAGTGCCCAGAAAATTGGATTTCGGTGATATTCCTCTTCTAATCGGAGTAGCTCAAGGCGGATATCGGCTGAGATGACATACTTTGACGGAACAATACCGCCCTCTCTAATAGACATAAATCCTCGTTTTTCAGCTTTCTCCTCTTGATCCTTTGTTATCGCAGATTCTGAAATACCTTCAATCTTTAAGTTTTCAAAACTTGCATTACCGTAATCGTGCCTTAACCACCATAAGCGATGATACAAAGTTATCGCCAAATGATTTCTTCTCTCGAAACTATTGTTGCTAGAAATCTCCGCAAAAAAATCATCCTCTATTTTCTTCATAAAAAACTGCTCCATTCTTTGGTCCCAAGCACGAAGAGCCCAAAAAATCCCATTGCTAGCACTCCTATCCAAAACCTCTTCAGAATCCTTCTTTATGAGCTGCACCTTGCGATTTGCTCCATAGAATCCTTCTAAATACCCACGCGATAAAATGTGTTGCTTTCTTGTCAAGCGATTAGGGTTACCATCTAGCACATCTTCATTTTTTACTCTTTTCATAAATGCACCCTCCGGATTGCGATTCAATGAACTACTGCGTAACGCAACCTCCAAATCACTAGCTTGCCACAAAACAAAAACGCTCCGGACTGAGAATAATTTCCTCGGTCAAATCCACATCCAATTCAGGCCAATAATAATGCCTAGGAGATTGCTCTTGAACATTAGTAATCGACTTAACTGTTTGGTCTTTAAACCAAGGAAAATCATCATAAGACAAGAACAGTTGTTTGTTATGGGCCAACAGCCAAACACCAGTGGACGATATATGCGTTATCTCAACATTCACCAAATTACTCATGCAAATGCGCCCAATTGCCGTCGATCCGATTTTTTATTATAAGAAATTTTAAAGACGCACCAAGGCGCGCCCTACCCCAAACTATTCAACAACAACCCCATCTGCTTACTCAAATGCACAGCCTGAACAACCAATCCTACCTCGCAATTAATACCACTTATCACCCAATTATTAAGGCTAACAGGTGCGCTGACCGCGAGATTCAGCGCCTGCACAATATCGCCATGGCAATCAAATACACCACCTACAGGCTGGCGCGGAGTAATAACAAGTTGGTTATTATTTAAAGGTAATTGCTCAGTAAATAATACTAACCACAGCTGGCCCAGCTGCGCCAATACATTAGGATCCAAAAGTGACAAATCCCAACGGCTGTCACTTTTTGCGGCGAGATTAGTAATTAATAACGGGCCCAATAGCTCATCTAATTGCACCGCTTGCGCAGCCGTAATATTAATTCCAGAAAATTCATTGGCCTCAACACTGATATCGCCCCAGGCTCCTTGCTGATTATCCTGGCTATTGAGTAATGTAATATTCACGCCCGCGCAGCGCAGTACATCAATAAATAATTGGTGCTGCGGGGTGAGCGCAAGGCCACGAATATGCGTGAGATTTCGGCTTAATACAGCGAGGGCTAAAACGTGGGCAGTAAACGGGCAATTGCCAGGTAAAAAAACTTCGCCGCGGGTTTTAATGCCTGGGGCGATAATCCAGCGGCTAGCGTTTGGGCTGGGCAGGCCTGCGGCCTGGTGGGAGAGAATTTCAGTAAAGTGATCACGAGCGGCTTTGGCGCGGCTAAAAATACCGTGTAATTGTGCACCGTTACTGCTATCTACTGCATGGCGTAATTGCGCTAAATTCTCGCTGAATAAATCAATGGCGGAGAGTACGGATTCGCGATTGGCGAGCATTATATCTCGCCACATAGTGGCGTCACTGGATGCGATCCGCGTGAAATCTCGTAAGCCACCTGCGGCGTAGCGGAATATATTTTCGTTTTTATTATCGTGAGCTAAAGCGTCTATTAAAGAAAATGCTAATGCGTGGGGTAAATGGCTGGTGGCGGCAAGAATATCATCGTGCTCTTGCACGCTTAATTGTAAAACTTCAGCGCCTAGCTGCTGCCATAAATCAGTGACTTTTTTTAGGTGCTGCACACCGGTATTTTCGGTGGGCGTTAAAATGACTCGTTGGCGTTGGTATAAATCGGCATTGGCGGCGGTAACGCCGCTTTTTTCCGAACCCGCAATCGGGTGGCCCAATACTAATTGTTCAGGAATTGTGCCGTAAATACGTTCGGCATCTTTTAATACACTTCCTTTTACACTGGCGCCATCGGTAATCGTTACGCTCGGGTGCAGCCATTGTTTTAATTGTGTTAATACTTGCGCAATGGCTAAAGTAGGTGTGGCGATAAAAACCACATCATCACTATTTAAACTCTCCGCCAGGCTTTGCCAATTAACATAAGCTTCGTCTACGACACCTAAGTCACAGGCCGCTTCACAGGTGTGCGCATCTAGTGCTATGCCAATAACAGTATTAAATATTTTACGTCGCTTGGCACCCTTGGCCACCGAGCCGCCGATAAGGCCAAGACCGATAACCACCAAGCGCCCAGCAATCATTTATAAAACGCCGTTAGGAAAAGAGCCCAATATTTTTAAATCCAGCGCGCGCTTGCTCACTTCGTTTAATGCGGCAGTAACCTTTGGGTCGTCGCGGTGGCCGGTGAAATCAATAAAAAATACATAATTCCACGGGCCGTTGCGTGAAGGGCGAGATTCAACACGGGTTAAATCCAGGCCGTGCTGTTGAAAGGGCTCTAATAAACCGTGTAATGCACCGGGTTCATTGCGCATAGAAACCATAATTGACGACTTATCGTCACCGCTGGGTGCGGTTTTGTGTTTTCCGATAATTAAAAAGCGCGTGGAATTATCTGGCCGGTCTTCAATTTTATCGGCAAGAATTGTTAAGCCGTATAATTGAGCAGCCATCTCGCCTGCAATTGCAGCTGAATTCCATTCGCCTTTAATGCGTTTAGCCGCTTCAGAATTACTGCTTAAGGCTACTCGCTCGGCATTTGGGTAATGGGCATCTAACCACTTACGGCACTGAGCTAAGGACTGGGCATGGGAATAAATACGCGTAATATTTTCCGTTTTGGTTACATCCGAGACCATTAAATTTTGATGGATACGTAAAACCACGTCACCACAAATGGTGAGATTGGAATCCATAAAATTATCTAATGTATGCGTGACTACGCCTTCGGTGGAATTCTCCACCGGCACCACACCAAATTGGCAGGAACCGGCTTCCACCTCACGGAAGACTTCGTCGATGGCATTTAATGGCACTGAGTGCGCGGAGTGGCCAAAATGTTTGAGCGCAGCCTGCTGGGTAAAGGTTCCTTCAGGCCCTAAAAAGGCAACTTTTATCGGGTTTTCCAGCGCTAAGCAGGCAGACATTATTTCGCGAAATAACCGGGCAAACTCTTCATTATTTAACGGGCCAGGGTTGCGCGCCATGGCTTTGCGCAATACCTGCGCTTCGCGTTCCGGGCGGTAAAATGAAATTGCCGGCCCGCCGTTAAATTGTTTTTTTATTTCTGCCACTTCAAGCGCACACCGAGCGCGTTGGCTAATTAATTGGCCAATTTGCTCGTCAATTGCATCTATACGCTCGCGAACCTGAGCTAATTGTGCCTGCTCATCCAATGCGCCGGTTGTATCCTGAATTTTATCGCTGCACATAGACGGCCCACCCTTATTCGTCGCTGGTATCTTCTGTTGCACCTGTCGTATCTGAGTTGTCGTCGCCGGCATCAATAATAGTGTTGCCTTCGCCTACGGCTGCATCGATATCTATATCGTCAGCGCTAAGTTCAAGCTCAACCTCTTCACTTTCGGCAATTCGCTCTAAGCTTACGATGCGCTCGCCTTCCTTAGTTTTAATAATGCGCACGCCTTGGGTGTTGCGGCCTACCAGTGAGACTTCAGCGGCGCGGGTGCGTACGGCAGTACCTTGGTCGGAAATAAGCATTATTTCATCGCCAGCAAATACCTGAATGGCGCCGATAATTACGCCGTTGCGCTCGGATATTTGCATCGCAATTACGCCTTGCGTACCGCGCCCTTTCGCAGGGAATTCGGTGACGTCGGTGCGTTTACCGTAACCATTTTCGCTGATCGTTAATACCTGTCCATCTGGCTTAGGAATAATCATGGAAATAACACGCTCGCCTTCGGCGAGAATTATTCCGCGCACGCCTCGCGAGGTACGGCCGGTTTCACGCACAGCTACTTCTCTAAAGCGCGCAGCTTTACCGTTGCTGGCAAATAACAATACATCACAGCTGCCATCGGTAATGGACGTACCAACCAAATGGTCGCCTTCGTCTAATTCAATTGCACGTAAGCCTACGCTGCGTGGGCGAGCAAATTGCGCCAGCGATGATTTTTTCACCGTGCCTTGGGAGGTGGCCATAAATATAAATTTATTTTCGTCGAATTCACGCACAGGCAATATCGCTGTAATACGCTCACCTTCATCCAGTGGTAATAAATTCACCACAGGGCGGCCGCGCGAGGTGCGGCTGGCGACGGGGATTTGATAAACCTTTAACCAATAAACTTTACCCATATTGGTAAAACACAAAATAAAATCATGGGTGCTGGCAATTACTAAGTGTTCGACAAAATCTTCATCTTTTACCGCAGTAGCCGCTTTACCCATACCGCCGCGACGCTGTGCCTGGTAAGCACTGACCGGCTGGGTTTTAGCGTAGCCGCCGTGGGAAATAGTTACCACGCGGTCTTCTTCTGTAATTAAATCTTCTTCGGTTAAATCCAATAACGAATCTTGAATTTCCGTGCGGCGCGCGTCGCTATAATCGGTGCCAATTTGCACAAGCTCTTCGCGAATCACTTCCATTAAACGGGTGGAATTAGCCAAAATGTCTAGGTATTCACCGATAAGTTTTAGTTTTTCTTCATATTCGGTGAGAAGTTTGTCGTGCTCCATACCGGTTAAACGGTGCAGGCGTAAATCTAGAATTGCTTGTACTTGAGCGGGGGATAAAAAGTACACGCCATCGCGCATGCCCATTTCCGCAGGCAAGCCATCTGGGCGGCAGGCACCGGCCCCTGCCCGCTCGATAAACTGGCTCACCAAACCTACAGGCCAGCCGCGGCTCAACAATGCATCACGTGCCTCATTGGGAGTTTGGGAATTTTTAATCGTGATAATAACTTCGTCGATATTGGCAATGGCAACGGCCAAACCTTCCAACACATGGCCGCGCTCGCGGGCTTTACGCAATAAATAAACGGTGCGGCGCGTAACTACTTCACGGCGGTGGCGAACAAAATATTCAATTAATTGTAAAAGATTTAATGTGCGCGGCTGGCCGTCCACCAATGCAACGGTGTTAATACCAAATACGGTTTGCATTTGGGTTTGTGTGTAGAGATTATTTAAAACTACCTCGCCCATTTCGCCACGTTTAATTTCAATAACAATCCGCATGCCGTCTTTGTCGGACTCGTCGCGAATTTCAGAGATACCTTCAACTTTTTTCTCTTTTACTAATTCGGCGATTTTTTCAATCAGGCGGGCTTTGTTTACCTGGTAGGGAATCTCATGAACGATGATGGTTTCGCGATGGGTTTTTGCATCGGTTTCCACGGAGGCGCGGGCGCGCACATAAATACGCCCACGGCCCGTGCGATACGCCGATAAAATACCGGCGCGGCCATTAATAATTGCAGCCGTAGGGAAATCCGGGCCGGGGATATATTCCATTAAATCTTCAACGGTGAGTTCCGGGTTGTCGATTAACGCCAAGCACGCGCGAATAACTTCGCCCAAATTATGCGGCGGAATATTCGTGGCCATACCAACGGCGATACCGGAGGAGCCATTGACCAATAAATTGGGAACACGCGTAGGCATTACAACGGGAATTAATTCGGTGCCATCGTAGTTGGGCACAAAGTCCACGGTTTCTTTGTCTAAATCGGCCAGTAAGTCATGGGCGATTTTTGACATGCGGATTTCGGTATAACGCATGGCTGCGGGGCTATCGCCATCGACCGAGCCGAAGTTACCTTGGCCGTCGACCAACATATAACGCAGAGAAAATGGCTGCGCCATACGTACGATAGTGTCGTATACGGCGGAGTCGCCATGTGGGTGGTATTTACCGATTACGTCCCCGACAACACGGGCGGATTTTTTATAGGGTTTATTCCAGTCATTACCCAATTCACTCATGGCAAATAAAACCCGGCGATGCACAGGTTTTAAGCCGTCGCGCACGTCAGGCAGTGCGCGCCCTACAATTACGCTCATGGCGTAATCGAGGTAGGATTGTTTCATCTCATGTTCAATACTGACTGGAAGAACTTCTTTAGCTATTTCGCCCATGGGCTTAGGGGTTCCTTCAGAACGGATATGGCTGGGATAAAGGCTTTAAAAACGCCGTGAAAACGCGCGCTGGAGCCTTAAGATAAGGGCGCGGATACTAGCACAGCTTGGCGCGATTAAGAACCGCCTGTGGCGCACAACGGGCAATGCAGAGGTTATACTGCCCTCCCCCTATAAACCCGGGTTTCCCTATGGCCACTGACACGCAGCACACCGCCGACTTTCTCGTGCATCCTAAGTGGCTGCTGCCGATTGCGCCGCATAATCGATTGTTAGAAAACTGCTCATTGGCGATTAAAGATGGGGTTATTTGTGCCCTCGCGCCGCGCGCGCAAATACAGGCGCAGTGGAAAGCGCAACAGATAGTGGAATTGCCGCAACAACTACTCATGCCCGGTCTGGTTAATTGCCACAATCACGCAGCCATGAGTTTGTTATCCGGTTTCGCCGATGACCTGCCCTTAATGACCTGGCTTAACGACCATATTTGGCCTGCAGAAGCGCAATGGGTAGATGAGACATTTGTAACTGATGGCACGACTCGCTCCATCGCCGAGATGTTATTGGGCGGCACTACCTGTTTTAGCGATATGTATTTTTTCCCCGAGGCCGCCGCCCGGGTAGTGAATGAAACGGGTATTCGTGCGCAGATTACATTTCCGCTGTTGGACTTTGCGACGCGTTGGGCGGCAGATTTAGACGAGGGACTGCGCAAAGGCCTGAGTCTGTTCGACGACTACAAAGATCACCCGCGCATTACTATCGGCTTTGGCCCCCATGCGCCCTACACATTGAGCGATGCCAGCTTGCGCCGCATCGCTACGCTGGCCAATGAACTACAAGCACCTGTGCATATTCACTTGCATGAAACCGCCCAAGAAATTAAAGATTCAATAGAACAGTACGGCCAGAGGCCCATAGCACGCATCTATGAATTAGGGCTATTAAGCCCACAAACTCAGTGCGTGCACATGACGCAAATTGATGAGCAGGATATCGATTTGCTCAAAGAGACAGGTGCCAAAGTCATCCATTGCCCCGAATCTAACTTGAAATTAGCCAGCGGGTTCTGCCCGGTGGATTTACTCTTAAAGGCCGGTATTGATGTGGGCCTAGGTACCGATGGAGCCGCCAGCAATAACGATGTAGACATGTTTGGCGAATTGCATACGGCCGCCCTGTTAGCTAAAGCGGTGGCGGGTGACGCTGGCGCACTTAGCGCACAAGCCGCGCTGTATATGGCGACCCTCGGCGGCGCTAAAATTCTCGGGCTCGATAGCCAGATCGGCAGCTTAGAAGTGGGAAAACAGGCGGATATGATTGCGCTCAGTTTGGACCCGCTGTTGACGACACCCAGTTATCAGATGATCTCCGACCTTGTATACCGGCCGCGCGCCCATCTGGTTTCCCACCTCTGGGTAGGCGGTAAGGCTCTGGTCGCAGGTGGGCAACTATTATTGCTGGATGCTGCTCACATCAGCCGCACCACACGCCACTGGCAGCAGCAAATCAGTGGCGCGATGTTCCGCCCCGATACCCACCGTTAACGAGGAGAGAGTAATGGCTACATCAAGCAATATGGACCCGCAGGAAATTGCCAAATTTAGCCGTCTTGCCTCGCGCTGGTGGGACCCGGCGGGCGAGTGCAAACCTCTGCATATTATGAATCCGGTGCGGGCTAATTATATTGATGGCCAAACCGCCGTAGCGGAAAAGCGCTTGCTGGATATTGGCTGTGGCGGCGGCTTATTAGCAGAAGCCATGGCGCAGCGCGGAGCAGAAGTCACTGCGATTGATTTAAGCGTAGAAGCCTTGCAAGTAGCGAAATTACATGCGCTTGAATCGCAGCTATCGATCAATTATCAACTGAGCAGTGCTGAAGCGTTTGCGCAAACCCAGCCGCAGAGTTTTGATGTAGTTACATGCCTTGAAATGCTTGAGCACGTGCCTGACCCTGCCAGCGTCATTAAGGCCGCCGCAGACCTCACTGCCCCTGGCGGTGCCGTATATTTTTCCACTCTCAACCGTACGGCTCAGGCTTACGGCCTTGCAGTGCTAGGGGCTGAATACCTATTAAAGATGCTGCCCAAAGGCACGCATGATTACCAACGATTTATTCGTCCAAGCGAGCTTGCCGGCTGGTGCCGTGAGGCGGGCCTGTTGGTACGCGACGTCACCGGCCTCACCTACAATCCAATCACCCAAACGTTTCGTTTATCCGGGCGAGATCTGGATGTAAATTATCTAGTTTTCTGCCAAAAGCCTCTTTGAGCTCCGCTGCTTATGCCCCTGCGCGCATTATTATTTGATTTAGACGGCACACTACTTGATACCAGTGGCGATATGGGCGCAGCCCTGAACGGCCTGCTTGCTGAGCAGGGCCGAGCTCAGCTTACCGCCGCGCAAATTCGCCCGCATGTTTCCAACGGCGCCAATGCGTTAATAAAATTGGGGTTTGGTGAGATCACCGCTTCTGATCACGAAGCGTTACGAGCGCGATTTTTAGACTTATACCTAGCCAATATTGCCAGCCACACCGTGCCCTTTGAGGGGATTGAAACACTGCTAACACAGTGCGCCGAACACAACATTGCCTGGGGTATAGCCACTAATAAACCCTGGCGTTACACAGAACCGTTGATGCGGCATTTTAGCTTTGCCTCCAGCGCAGTGGTGACCTTCTGCCCGGAGCACGCCAAACCAAAGCCAGACCCGAGCATGTTGCTGTTGGCCTGTGAACACATTAAATGTGCACCAGTGGATGCGATTTACATCGGCGATCATCAAAGGGATATTGAATGCGGAAGGCTCGCAGGAATGCCGACGATTGCTGTCGGCTACGGCTTTACCCAATCCGCCGATGAACACACGCAGTGGGATGCCACCTTCGCCGTTGATAGCGCCCACGACATCTGGCCATTAATCCAAAAACATTATTTATAACCACGAACTTATCGATATCCCATGACTGACCTTCGCATTGCAGATATTTCCAGTCCCGCTTCGAGCTTGCTCGGGCGCATTATTTTAATTACCGGTGCTGGCAGCGGCATCGGCCGCGCCGCCGCCTGGCACTGCGCTGAACAGGGCGCAACAGTTATTTTGGTGGGGCGCAATATTAAAAATTTAGAAACTCTCTACGACGCCATCGAAACAGCGCAATTTCCACAACCGGCTATTTTTGAATTGAATTTAAAAAATGCCAACGAACAACACTACACCGCTCTAGCTCAGGTTATTAACGACGAATTCGGCCGTTTAGACGGACTACTACACAATGCAGGAGAACTGGGCCAGCTATGCCCGGTTGAACAAATTAAGGCTGCAACCTGGCAGGAAGTGTTGCAAGTAAATCTCACAGGGCCATTTTTATTAACCCGCGCCCTATTACCACTGCTGCGCAAATCCAGCGCCGGGCGCATTCTATTTACCAGCTCAAGTGTAGGACGCAAAGGACGCGCTTATTGGGGCGTCTATGCAGCGAGCAAAGCAGGCATCGAAAACCTCACACAGACTCTCGCTGATGAACTTGAGAGCACATCGATTAAAGTTAATAGTATTAACCCCGGCGCCACCCGCACCGCCATGCGCGCGTCCGCCTATCCTGCGGAAGACCCTACATCGGTAAAATCGGCGGAGACCATAGCACCGGCTTACAGCTATTTAATGAGTGAGCAATGCTTGTTGCATGGCGAGCAATTAAATCTAGTCATTTAATTGCCTTTATTGAAATAAATATACGGCTCGTACTTATTTACTCAAACCTATTTACTCGCACTAATTTAATAGAATCGAGCGACAATCGTTAAATTTGCGCTTAATGGATTAAACACGCCTTTTTAGCGCTAAAGCAATTAAGTGTGAGCGACGAGAAAATTGCATCTAACGCGTACTTATTAATTAATGTATTTCTAGCGAGCGCCAACTAAACGCGAAAACGCGATAACTCTAAATTAAGTTCGCGCGCCAGCTGATTTAATTCATCGGCGCATCCCATACTCGCCCGCGCCTCGGTATCCACCCCCGCCGCGTCATCGGCAATAACCTGTACGCGCTGAGACATGCCGTTGGTCACCGCCGCTTGCTCTTCTGCAGCGCTGGCCGCTTGATCCACCATACCAGCTAAATCATCCACCACTTGCGCTAGTTGATCCAGAGATTCGCATACGGTTTTTGAGTCCTGCGCTTTGCTATTTACCTCCTGCGTACAGGTATTTATTAATTCAAATGCGTTTTGTGACATATCCTGAATAGAGCGAATGACTTCAGTAATTTCCACCGTAGACTGCGAAGTTCGAGATGCCAGCGTACGCACTTCGTCGGCCACCACAGCAAAACCGCGTCCCTGCTCACCAGCACGCGCAGCTTCAATAGCAGCGTTTAATGCTAGCAAATTGGTTTGTTCTGAAATCCCGCCAATTACAGATACAATTTTTCCGATGGTTTCCGCACTGTTGCGCAATAACGTAATGCGCTCACTTAATTCATTTACTTGGCGGCACACTTTTTCCATTCCCGTTGCAGTATTACGGGTGGAATCCCTACAACTGAACGTTTTCGTGCGTGCCTGTGTAACCGACGACGAAGCGGTGGCACAGGCTCCTGCGATGGCCCCTGCGGCTACAAAAACCTGGCTGCTGGCAGCAGCAAGATTTCGCGCGTGTTCGGCGACATTTTTGGTGTGGTTAAAT
>DATDJI010000065.1:0-12700 GCA_036520615.1 Cellvibrionaceae bacterium
CGATATTCATCAACGCTTAATTAATATCTGACGCATGTTTAGTAAGCTTCAGTGTGTTTCAATAATCACATCGAAAACTCTTACTTTATAAGTAGGTGTTGCTACTGATACCAAAAAGTTGGATTTTTGAAGCGCTAAACAACAGTGAGGATTTACTCCCGGTTTCCTGGCTTTAATCTTACAGCCGAAAAGTTTAAAGCTAGCACAAGAATTTTTGGAGTGGTTAGGACGATGATTACCCGATTTTAATCGGGCAGATAAGTAATGAGGTACAAGACATAACATGACTTCCTCCAATGCAGCGAGATCCTACGTCGATCAATGACGGCTACTGGTTTTTCACTGATGACCTAGTGATAATAGCGCTTCTTCAACTTTAAGCGCTAACGAATATGGCAAAAATTAATGTGGGGCTGGGTGAGCGCTCCTATGATATTGAAGTGGCTGCCGGCGCCCTAGCATCCACCGCGTTGTTTAAACAGTTTATTGGTAAAGGCGGTGCCTTGATTATCACCAATGAAACTATTGCTCCCCTATATTTGCAAGCCGTTAAAAATTGCTTGGAATGGCTGGAAAAGTGCGAAGTTTTAATTCTGCCCGATGGAGAGCAATATAAAACACTCTCAACGTTAAATTTGATTTTTGATGCACTGCTGGCGGGTGGATTTGCTCGTGATGCGACGCTAATTGCGTTGGGCGGTGGTGTCATTGGCGATATGGTGGGATTTGCTGCTGCATCCTACCAACGAGGCGTGCCTTTTATTCAAATTCCCACTACTTTACTGTCCCAAGTCGACTCTTCAGTGGGCGGAAAAACAGGTGTCAATCATCCGCTTGGCAAAAATATGATTGGTGCTTTTTATCAGCCCAAAGCAGTCGTTATTGATACTCAAGTTTTAGCGACGCTGCCGGATCGAGAGTTTTCGGCGGGAATGGCTGAAGTGATTAAATACGGTTTTATTTACGATGCGGAATTTCTCGCTTGGTTAGAAGTAAATATTGCTGGGTTAATGAGCAGAGATTGGAGTTTGGTGGAAACGGCAATTGTGCGCTCGTGCGAAATCAAGGCCGCGGTAGTTGAAGCTGATGAGCGTGAACAAGATCGCCGAGCCATTTTAAATTTCGGCCACACATACGGTCATGCTATCGAGGCCCATTTAGGCTACGGTCAGTGGCTGCACGGTGAGGCTGTGGGCGCTGGAATGGTTATGGCCAGTGAATTATCGCGCACGATGGGCTGGATAAATGAGGCTGATCATCAGCGTGTTGTTACATTGATCGCACGCTGTGGACTGCCAACAAAGCCTCCGGTGAATATGAATGCCGACGCATTTATGCGTTATATGGCTGTTGACAAGAAAGTGGCCGCTGGAAAATTAAAGTTGGTTCTTTTACATTCTCTTGGCGACGCAGTAGCGACTGCCGAATTTCCACCCGAAGCCTTAGCCACTCAATTGGCACAGCTGGAAAATGCTTGAGATGAATGGATGGATAATAAGATTTTATTGTCCATCCATTCAAGCTGAGGCAAGCGCGTATAAAAAATCGCTAGCAATTTAATGGATAATTTAATTGCTATTTAAAGGACCATGCTCAGGCGAGTCTTTCTGCAATAGAGGGCCTCGTAACGTAAAAATTCGTAGTTTGCGAAAATCGTCTGAAGATACCGCATCGAAAAATATCGGCAGAGTTTTTTTACCGCCTTGCTGCGGTTGAAAATAAAACACGAGTAGGCCTGGTAACACCCAGGCTTTAGGCAATAGCTTCCCAATTTCATCCTGTGTCTTACTGTAAGCGTCCACAGCTTCATATAATTTGTGATTCATCCTGTGCTGAGGCTCAATATGTGGAGCAGCGATACGGTTTAGTAAAATACTGTGGCCATCTAATACAATGTGCCGTACTGTGCTGTGTCCCCAATAAATGTTGAGTTGGTAGCAAAGGCTCGCAGCAACCATACCCAAACAAAGTGCGTGGTAACCAAAGGATAGGTGTAGGCTTAGACTTGCGATGCTTGTAAGCGCATGCAAAATCAGAAGAGCCTGTAAATATACCCACGAAGGTGAAAGGGTTACTGCAAGTTTAAGGTTTCGTTTGCGCATGCTCGCGGATCATCCTGACCATCAACAGAAATTTCTCGGCCTCTGGTTCATGCCGGTTAAGTAGCCAAGCAAATAAATCTTGGTCTTCGCACAGTAATAGCTCTGCAAATATGGCCTGTAGCTCGGTATTTAGGTTGGGGTAAACCTTCTCCACAAAAGGCTGGAGGATTAAATCCAATTCGAGCATGCCTCGGCGGGCGGCCCATTTTAGTCGGTTGTAGTCCATAGTCTGCTCGAGTGCTTAAAAGCCCACATTATAAGGGCTGTTTTCGCAAGACAGCGCTTTTGGTTGATAAAAAACCTGAGGTAAAGCTTTGATATCTGAGTTAGCTAATCATCTGTTCATGGGTCTTCGATGAATTCAAAGTCAGCGGTTAAATCGAAATCGGCATCTAGTTGCCTTAGGAGCTGTGAAGCGTTTTGTAAGGCAGATACCTTTTATGCCAGAAGAAAAAAGTACACGAATAAAACGCTACTAAAATGTTGAAACGAGAGGCGTTTAAAAGGTGTAAGTCAAATTGATGACTGCGAAGTGGATAAATATTTTAGATTTCAAAAATTAACTGATATCTGTCGTCACTTGTCGACAGAGAACGACTGAGGCAATGCTATGCACGTAAAAGAAAATGAAAACACAGCGGTTGGCGATAGAGTTTACAAATTGCCGGACTATCGCTTTATCGAAATAGCTGGAGCTGATGCTATTTCGTTTATACAGGCGCAGGTCACCAGCGATATGCGTCGTTTAGAGAAAAATGAATGGTTGTTGGGGGCTCAGTGTAATCCAAAGGGGAGAATGGTTTTATCGTTCGTGGCATTTCTCAAACACAATAATGTTTATTTAAGAGTGCATAAAAGCCTTGAGCAAGCTTTTGATGGCCTAAAAAAATATGCGGTTTTTACCAAGGTAAAATTTTCATTGCTTGAAATGCCTTCAATCGCTTTAGTGGGGGAGGATATTTTAAAGCGAATGTCTCAAACACTAAATTTAAGCGAGCCGTTGGTCGTGGGTAAATGCCAGGTAATAAATGAAGCCATTTTAGTCGCAAGAGCAGAAGATTGGCTGGAAGTGTACGGCCAATGTAAAGAGTTAACCGGTTGGATTAATAGCGCTACCAAAAGTGGTAGTTTAAATTTTGCTGATAATTTTGATGGAGAATTAATTAAGCGTGGAATTGCTGAAGTGCGAGGCGCCAGTGCTGAGGAGTTTATTCCGCAAATGTTTAATTTAGACCATGTGGATGCGGTTAGTTTTAAGAAAGGCTGCTACACGGGGCAGGAAGTAGTTGCACGTATGCAATATCTGGGTAAATTAAAAAAACATCTTTACAGGGGCAAGATTGAAGGCGCAACTGTACCGGTCGGTGCGCAGCTTCATAGCAGTGAATATGCGGAGCCGCAAGGCACCGTGGTACTCAGCTGTGGCGATGAATTTTTAGCCGTAGTTAATGATCATGTTATGGAAAATCACACGTTATTAAGTCCGGCACACGGTCAAAGCAAAATACAGTGGTTGCCGCTTCCCTATGCTATAACTATGTAAATAGGGCCGCTCGACCCCAGGCTTAGGACCGCTTATGACTAATATCGTTGAAAAAATCTCCGCGATCATTTTAAAAGCTATTGATGAAGACAGCCTCGTGCTACCAACAATGCCTGAAATGGCCTTGAGAGTGCGGGAAGTTGCCGATGACCCCAATGCTACAATTAAGCAATTGGCAGGGATTATCGGCCAGGACGCAGCACTCACGGCGCGTATTATTAAAGTGGCAAATAGTGCTATTTATCGCGGCGCTAAGGTCATTGAAGATTTAAACATGGCGCTATCGCGCTTGGGTATGAGTACCACCTGTGCGTTGGCAACCGGGCTTGCGATGGAGCAAATGTTTCAAGCCACTAGTGATATGGTGGATCGCCGATTGCGTCAGGTTTGGAATCAATCGGCGGAAATTGCCGGTATTTGTACGGTTCTATGTAAATTCAAAACAAAACTTAAACCCGACGAGGCTGCTTTAGCAGGGCTTGTACATCAAATTGGCGTATTACCTATTCTTTCTTATGCGGAAGAACACCCTGCATTGTTGCGCGATAGTTTTACACTTGAGTCAGTGATCGCCCAGGCGCATCCGCTTATAGGTGCGCGCATTTTGACTGTATGGGGTTTCCCTTCGGCATTGCAGCAGGTGCCCTTACAGTATTTGGATTTTACTCGCCAAGTGCCTAAAGCAGACTATGCCGATTTAGTTACCGTGGGTTTTTTACAAAGTTTAGAAGCAAAAAAAATGCATTTCGAAGATTTGGATTATTCCACCGTTACCGCCTTCGATAGGTTGGGGTTGGATTGGGATATCGATAATGCCGAAGCGGAGGATCTAACCGAAGCGATGAATAACGCCATGAGCATGCTGAAGTAATAAGATGTTATTTTTCAATAACGAATTGCCTCAGCTTTAATTTTGTTAACTTTGATATTGACCTTTCGCTTAATTAATTTGCGGCGAGCCTCGAATGCATCTTTAGTTTTTGATGAAAATACCTGGCTGGTTTTTCCGTCGTGAAATATTTCTGAAAATCGAGCTTGCTTTTTATGGCGCCGTTAAGTTTGTAAAACCCTCTTATTTACATTGCAGAGTGTAGATCGGCAACCGCTCCTGCTTTTTACACCTGTGTAGTCGTCCGCATTTTTTGAAGAGTATACCTAGCTGAATCTGCGCCGCGTTTGTATGACAGGTACTGTAGGCAAAGCTTTTACCTCTAGTATTCTAAACAATTTAATTTGCACTATTTGGCGCGATTAACCTGCGGCCGTGTTTATGGCAGCAATCCTCTATAACGGCTTAATCATCACTGGCCGCCAGCTGTAAACCATCGCTCTAATCCAGTATCCTAACCGCTTTTTAAGGCGAGATGGCTATGGGGCATATTCATATACTCGGTATTTGCGGCACATTTATGGGCAGCTTAGCTGTGCTTGCTAAGCAATTGGGTTATCGGGTTACCGGGTCCGATCAGCATGTGTACCCACCGATGAGCACCCAATTGGCTACAGCGGGTATTGAGTTAATTGAAGGATATGATATTGCTCAATTAGATTTAAATCCGGATATGGTAGTAGTGGGAAATGTAATTAGCCGGGGAAATCCGATTATGGAGGCCGTATTAAATCGCATGATTCCCTACACGTCTGGCCCCGCATGGCTATCTGAGCACGTATTAAAAAACCGTTGGGTGTTAGCTGTAGCCGGTACGCACGGTAAAACTACCACCGCAAGTTTATTAACATGGATTTTAGAATATTCTCATTATTCACCAGGTTTTTTAATTGGCGGTGTGCCGAATAATTTTCCAGCTTCAGCAAGCCTCGGCGCCTCAAGCTTTTTTGTAATCGAGGCGGATGAATACGATTGCGCTTTTTTTGATAAACGCTCGAAATTTTTACATTATCATCCGCGCACAACTATTTTAAATAACCTTGAATACGATCACGCTGATATATTTCCCGATTTAGCCGCTATCCAACGGCAGTTCCATCATCTGGTGCGTATCATTCCAGACGAAGGCCTAATTATTTATCCCGCTCAGGATGAAGCCATTAAACAGGTATTGGCGCAGGGTGTATGGACGCCACAGCAAACAATTGGGGATACCGGCGACTGGCAGGCTAAATTAACAGCGCAGGATGGAAGTGAATTTGACGTATATTTTGAGCGTACATTAGTGGGGCAGGTGCGTTGGTCATTATTGGGAGAGCATAACGTTCAAAACGCATTAGCGGCCATGGCTGCCGCTCGCCATGTAGGAGTGGAGCCACATACCAGCTGCGCTGCATTAAATGAATTTTTAGGTGTTAAGCGCCGTATGGAATTGATCGGTGATATTAACGCCCGTAAAATTTACGATGATTTTGCTCACCACCCAACAGCAATTGCCACGACGTTAAAAGGATTGCGCGCAAAGGTTGGCGGCGAGCGGATTATCGCGGTAATTGAACCGCGCTCTAACACTATGAAACAGGGTGTACACGCACAAGCCCTTGGGCAAAGCTGCCAATTAGCAGATGAAGTTATTTGGCTGGAGCCACCGGGTTTAAATTGGTCGCTGCGTGAGGTAGCTAAAAATGCTGGTAATAAACAGCGCGCTTTTTGTTCTGTCGATGAAATTATCGCTTATTTAGTACAGCATAGTGTAGCGGGTGACCATATCGTAGTGATGAGTAATGGCGGTTTTGCAGGATTGCACACTCGATTGATTGAGGCGCTGCGCGATGCGTAAAACTATCACACTCGCAATTACTGGGGCCTCGGGCGCGCAATACGGTTTGCGTTTATTGCAGCAATTAATTGCCAGTAATTGCCGCGTGTATTTATTGATATCCCAAGCAGCCCAAGTGGTTATTCGTACAGAAACTACGTTGGAGCCGCCGTTAGATGAGGCAGCACAACAAATATTTTGGCAAACCTGGAGCGGCGCTCAACCGGATCAATTACGTTTATTGGCTAAAGACGATTGGTTCGCGCCGGTAGCTTCTGGTTCTTCAAGCCCTGCAAGCATGGTAATTTGCCCTGCCAGTGGCGGCTGTTTATCCGCTATAGCCTGTGGTGCGAGTAATAATTTAATTGAACGCGCAGCGGATGTGGCTTTGAAAGAGCGGAGGCAATTAATTTTGGTGCCTAGGGAAACACCTTATTCGCAAATTCATCTAGAAAACATGCTTAAGCTTACGAAAATGGGCGCGGTAATTTTGCCTGCAAGCCCCGGTTTTTACCAAAAACCGCAATCTATTGATGATTTGGTGAACTTTATTGTGGCGAGAATTTTGGCTCAGTTAGGGATAGAGCAGACATTATTGCCCGCTTGGGGGGAAGAAGATATATAGATTTTTCTAAAACCTATGCCGTTTGAAGTTGTTAAGTTTTGTAAAAAATTGCTTATTTTCTACCTATAAACTTCAGTTTTTTATAAAATTTTCCCAACCAGCGCTACATCGTCTATCGCTTTTAATTGTTTCTTAAGTTCATACGTGTAAAGCGCATAACTACCAAAAACCCATTATTAAGCGTCACAGTTATCAATTTTATTTAAGAGGATTATTTATGGAAGTTGTAATGGCTTATCAATCTTTAAATTCTAACTCCAGCACTGAGCATGATGTGGCTGCGAGCACAAGGCAGGCATTTCAAAAGGCGGCGCAACACACATTAGCGCCTATGTATCCTAAGGGTACGGGTGTGCTCCGGTATCCATTTGATCCACTATTGGATCCTTCAATCGTTTTAGAGGGGCCTGCGGAACTGGTGCCCGTGGGCGATAAAAATTATCTGGATGATAAAAAGCCTAATAAAAAACGCAAGCGAGACGCCGCCGAGACAGTTGAAGACGTGCAATTTGCAGCGGCCAAATCGGAAATGCTCAGCATGGTTGAGGGCAAAGCACGTCAGTTATATCAATTCGCGCCGCGAGAGGTTGGTGCCACGCTCGATTTAATTGTTTTTGGTGAGATGGATTCTACACACTTGGATTGGACGTCAATTTCAGGCGAGGCGGGTAAAAAAATACATGCCTCTGTGCGGCCCAAAGCCTGTAATTGTTTTAGCATCCATGGTCCTTCAGGTACAACACAGCCAATTGCCGAGGGAGAAGGTTGGTGTGCCGTACGCTGCCGAGGCGTGCTTGCGGTATTTGTACATGTCCCTAACAGTCTGGCTGCAAATAAAAACGAAGCAACGAAATTTTATAAGAATATTAAAAATATTTTACTCAATACCCCAGCTGGCGGTGTTGTAGATGTGGTCATTGGTGATACCAATCAACCACGCGAAACATTTAGTCCGGAAGTAATTACTAGCGGTATGGATCAAACCTTTGTCGATGCGCATAGTGGAGATATTTCTCCTGGCGATACCTGGGCACAAAAGCCCGTCGTACATAAAGGAACTAATTCAGCGAACAGTAAAAAATTTGATGTGGCGGTTTATAACACCAGTACGGTTAAAAAAATTGAGGTGAAATATATTTCACAGTTTTCTTTTACGGCTAAAAGCGCTGTGGCTTATACGGATCACATGGGGGTTATGGTGAAGGTGGATAAGAAGTAATTTTCTATTGATTAGATGTAGGGCGGGCAATTTATTGCCCACCTCATTTTGGATTATATATTTGCGCGTTCTGGGTGATTAGCTAATCTAAATCCAAGTGGTGCACTTGGCAAGTTCCTGCGTGCCACGGCGAAGGGGCGTCGCTATATTGTATCCCAATTGTTTTATCGGCCATTTTAGCTGCAAGTATTAATGAGTATGAATCTTTATTCGTGGCTGAGAAGTATAACCAGGAGCAACCTCCTTCCAGCGGTCCTGTTACTTGAAATGGAATGTTGTTCCTTGCTGTTGTAACCGGATTGAAATCTGATACGGTTCTAATTTTTAGGATTTTTGTATTGATCGTGAAAGTGGCTCCATGGGCTGTAACAGTAAAAAATAATAGTGATAGAATAAGTGATTTCATGATTTCTCCAGTTTGGGTAATAAAATTTATTGTAGTGCATATGGGATTTGTTCAGTGCCGTGTTATTTGCGGTTTTAACGTGTAGCTCGTAGGCTGGACAGTAATGCCCAGCAAAAAGCTATCCTCAAGCGTACGACCTTTATAAAGTACATCCTGAATTTTTTATCGAAGATGTCGTTGTGTTGGGCATGACTGTCCAATCTACCGTTTTCCAAAATTAATTCAAATCCCCCCACTGATATTGCACCAAACTCAACACCACCAAAGGTGCGGTTTCCGTGCGTAAAATCCTCGGCCCTAAAGCCAGAGGATTAAATCCTTGTTGTTGCGCCTGATTAATCTCAACTTCACTCAAACCACCTTCCGGCCCAATTAATAAACAAACCGATTGTGGTGTGGCATAACTGTTTAAAGCTTGATTGGCGCGATGATGCAGGACGAGTTTTAAATCGGCGGTGGCTTGAGGTAAAAATTCAATGATTGATTGCGGGGTGTTTAATTGGGGAATTAAGTTGCGGCCATTTTGTTCGCAGCTACTAATAAGTACCTGCTGCCAATGTTCTGTTTTTTTACTTTGCCGAGCTGTATCCAAACGCACTTCCGTGCGGCTTGTAAATAATGGATAAATTTGTGTTACTCCCAGCTCACAGGCTTTTTGTAATACGTATTCAAATCTATCGCCTTTGGAAATGCCAATGGCTAGGCTGCAATTTAGCGGGGATTGAAAATTGTCGGGCGTAAAGTGGCCAAGTTTGATTAAACACGTATTTTTGCTAGCTTGAATAATTTCCGCCGAGTAGCTGCCACCTTCACCATTAAACACAAATAGGGGCCTACCGGCGTCCATACGCAATACCCGCGTGAGGTAATGGGCTTGAGTTTCTGGCAGGTTTATTTCCGCCTCTGATGAAAACGGCAGGGGCACAAAAACGCGGGGGATGCGCATTAGTCGCCTTGCCAGCCTAAGTTCCGCAATACTGCTGCGGTGGGTTCCGTGTGGTTCATTGTGTAAAAATGCAGGCCTGGGGCGTCGTTATCAAGCAGGGTTTCGCAGAGCTCACTGACGATATCTAAGCCGAAGGCTTTTAGGCTTTCGGTGTCATCACCAAAACTCTCCAGTCGTTTGCGCAGCCAGCGGGGAATTTCTGCGCCGCAGCTGTCGCTAAAGCGCGAGAGGTTTTTATAATTGGTGATTGGCATAATGCCTGGCACTATGTCGCCCTTAATTCCGTGTGTGCGACATTGTTCGACAAAATAAAAATACGCATCTGGATTGTAAAAATATTGCGTAATGGCCGAATTCGCGCCTGCGTCGAATTTACCTTTTAAAAATTGAATATCGCTAATAAAGCTGGAAGATTCTGGGTGAATCTCCGGGTAAGCGGCAACTTCAATATGAAAAAACTTACCAAAATGCTCGCGAATAAAGGCGACTAATTCATTGGCGTAAACCATATGCAAGCCGCCCCCCATGCCGGAAGGGCGATCGCCGCGCAAGGCGACTAAGCGATTAATGCCGAAAGCTTTGTATTCATTTAATAAGCCTAATAATTCTTCTGGCGTATCGCCACCGAACGATAAATGCGGGGCTACATCTTGGCCTGCTTGTTTAATTAACTGCACTATGCCTTTTGTGTGCTCTCGGGTGGAGCCGCCTGCGCCATAGGTGACGGAAAAAAATTCCGGTTTAAATACGCTTAATTCCTGTTGCACCTGAATTAATTTATCCCGCCCTTGCTCGGTTTTAGCCGGGAAAAATTCGAAACTTAATCGAATGTCGTTCATAGAGATTCTCGTGTCGGCTTGGCGACCGGTATTTAACTGGTACTTTGAATAGTTATTTAATGTTGATACTGAATATTCGTTCCCACGCGGCAGCGTGGGAACGAATAGAGTTGCTATTAATATTTATAGCTTTCTGGCTTATAAGGGCCTTCTTGTTCAACACCAATATACTCCGCCTGCTGCGTAGTTAATTGAGTTAATACACCGCCAAAACCTTCCACCATATCGCGAGCTACTTCTTCGTCAAGTTTTTTCGGCAATACGCGCACATAAATATGTTCGGCTTTTTGCGTGGCGGGTAATTTAGCGAATTGGCGCTCGTACAAATACATTTGCGCTAATACTTGGTTAGCGAAGGAGCCGTCCATAATGCGTGACGGATGACCTGTGGCATTACCCAGATTCACTAAGCGGCCTTCGGATAATAAAATTAAATGATCCTTAGTGGCCTTGTTGCGGTATACCTTGTGTACTTGCGGTTTAATTTCGTCCCACTGCCAATTAGCGCGCATGAATGCAGTGTCTATTTCGCTATCGAAATGGCCGATATTACATACCACAGCGGCATTTTTAAGGCTTTGTAACATCGCAGCATCACACACATTCACGTTACCTGTGGTGGTAACAACCAAGTCGGTAGTAGCTAATAATTCTTTATTAATATCAGCCAGCTCACCAGTATTAATGCCATTTTTATAAGGTGACACTACTTCAAAGCCATCCATACAGGCTTGCATTGCACAAATTGGGTCGATTTCGGTGATTTTTACAATCATGCCTTCTTGGCGCAGTGATGCTGCTGAGCCTTTGCCTACATCACCATAACCAATTACTAAGGCTTTTTTACCGGCTAATAAATGGTCGGTGGCACGTTTAATGGCGTCGTTTAAGCTGTGGCGGCAGCCGTATTTATTATCGTTTTTACTTTTCGTAACGGCGTCGTTCACATTAATAGCTGGCACTTTTAGTGTGCCTTTTTTCAGCATTTCCACTAAGCGATGTACACCGGTGGTGGTTTCTTCTGAAATACCGTGGATAATATCGAGCATCTGTGGGTATTTTTCATGGACTATACCTGTCACATCGCCGCCATCGTCCAAGATCATATTGGCAGCCCAAGGCTTGCCGTCTTTATTAATCGTCTGCTCGATACACCACCAAAATTCCTCTTCGGTTTCACCCTTCCAGGCAAATACAGGAATACCTACGGCGGCAATTGCTGCGGCAGCGTGATCCTGCGTGGAAAATATATTGCACGATGACCAACGCACTTCTGCGCCTAAATCCACCAGGGTTTCAATTAATACAGCGGTTTGTATCGTCATGTGAATACAGCCGATAATTTTTGCATCAGCTAATGGTTTACTGCTTTTATATTTACGACGCAGGGCCATTAATGCGGGCATTTCGCCTTCGGCAATTTCAATTTCTTTGCGGCCCCAATCGGCGAGGGACATATCGGCAACTTTGTAATCGGTGAAGCTCATAGCTATTTTCCTGTTTGTGAATATGAAATACCGCGGTCTTTATTTAATAAGAAATCATGCCGAGATCTAAGCGGGTTAAATTAGCTCCTCCGAATGAGCTGCAACCGTTAACCCATCCTCGAATGCTTGTCTGAGCGTGATATGCGGCCAGCAGGGTTGAGTACATGGCTTGATAATTTGGATGTGATTTGTCTAAAACAATGAACTTGAGAGGACATCCTTCCGTATGGATGAAATTATTAGTGCCATAAATAAGAACACTGTGACCATCATCGTGAATAACCAAACCTTGCAACTTGTTTGGTTCAATAGAGCTATTAGCATAACTATTCAAAGCAAATAGGGACAACAACAAATGAGACAAGATTTTTAATGGTTTCATGGCTTAGACTTCTAGGTATTGGAGAGTTTTATTTCAATATATTGCTTCATTGATTGTTGATTATTTATAGAGATTTCTTTAACGCCTCAGCTCTATCGGTTTTTTCCCAAGTAAAATTCGGCAACTCACGCCCAAAATGCCCATAAGCTGCAGTCTGCTGGTAAATAGGTCGCTTTAAGTCGAGCATGGCAATTAAACCCTGTGGGCGCAGGTCAAAATGTTCGCGGATCAGTTTGGCAATTTCGGTATCTGGTAATTTGCCACTGCCAAACGTATTCACGGATATAGACGTAGGTTCGGCAACACCAATGGCGTAACTCACCTGAATTTCACATTTATCAGCAAGGCCTGCAGCGACAATATTTTTCGCTACATAGCGACCAGCGTAGGCGGCGGAGCGATCTACTTTTGATGGGTCTTTGCCGGAGAAAGCGCCGCCGCCA
>DATDJI010000066.1:0-61823 GCA_036520615.1 Cellvibrionaceae bacterium
GCGACGATTAATAATTTATCTAAAGACCTTGGCATTTCCAGACAGGGCGCGCGCAAACAAATTCAGGTTTTAGTATCTGCGCAGGTAGTTCAACTAAATCCTGCCGGGCGAGAAACACTTGTATCGTTAAATACAGCATCACTGCAAGAAGCGCGATTGTTCATCGCCACTATGGAGCGCCAATGGGATCAGCGATTAAATGCTCTGAAGGCGCTTGTGGAAGGATAATATGTAATGTCCATTTGCAAACAAAAGATAAAACTCGCATTCACTCAAATATCTCTCACAGATATAACCACCACCGTATTACGGTCTAGTTTTTCGGCTCCAACTACATCAATCAAGGCAATTGTGCTTGCGCAACCTGAAGATTGCCAATTACGCTCTTCACGAAGGTGTTTATTTTTTCCGCACAAGCCACTGGATTTGATTGGACTAGAAAATGAGTTCCAGGAACAACAAATGTTGTAAGGTTTGGAAAATGCTCTTTAAATAGATTCAAATGTTTTGGCGCGACCAAACAGTCCTTTTGTGCAGCAAGATACATGGTTGGCAGTTGACAATCAGAGGTTGTTTCATCCGCCTTTAGACGCTTTAAAGCTGAAAGCCTAGCGCTTAATTCTGTCTGACCTACGCTCGCTAAAACAAGAATAAACTCTCCTATAGGGTATTGGTGACCAAGCAGAAAACGCTGGATAAAAAAAAGCGCTAAAGGCAATTTGACCAGCGCTCTAAGCGGCAGAAAACGAGCGCAAAATAACAGCTCGGGTAAGGGCGGCGTTAGAAACGTAGCAATAAAAATTAGCGCTTTTAAGTTAGGATTATTAAGGCCTGCGATGCCAGCAGCTATCGGGCCAGAAAACGACTCAGCTAAAAGTATAAACTCCTCTGCTGGTAGTTGTGAGCTGATATATGTGGTTAAAAATGCATAAGATTGATTGGCGCCTAAGGGTAAGGCGATTATTTGACAAGTAAATTCGATTACCGGCGCCAGGCGATTAAATAAAACTCCCGTCCCGTCCATACCAGGCAACAAAACCAATTTCAATTTATGTACTCCCCTTTAAAGAATTCCAAAGCTCATTTACTTTCACCATCGATATTAAAGGGGCTTTTGCGCCACCACTAAAATATTAAAACTATCGCCTTGCCAGGCAATTAATTGTTCAAAATTACGCTCAAAAAACGTGCCTGTAAATCCCTGTGCACGCAGTAGTCTATCCAATTCGTCCATATCTACGGCTACCATCGGATGTTCATCCTGCCAAGTGAAAATCTGCCCTTTTTCATCCAGTCGAATAGAAAGATGCAGCGTTTGGTAATTGCCGTCACCTGGATAAGCCCAACGGGAATTAAACGTGAACTGTTGTTCAGACTGCTGATAATAGGTGGTAATACCCGCTGAATTATCAATCCCGCGTTTATCCACGCAATCAAACACCAAAAAACCCCCAGGTTTTAGTGCGTGCCATACAGCCTTAAAAAAAGCCGCCAGATGCTCAACATCTGCGTTGTAATGCATTGAATACAGCAAACAACTAGCAAAATCATATTGCGGCTGTGCTGCAATAGCAGCCATATCGGCCAGTTGCCAGCGCGCACTGGGGCAGCGTTCGGCGGCTTGAGCTAACATATTGGCAGAATTATCCAAGCCGGTAATTTGCCAACCAAAAGCCTGTGCATGCTCTATTAATTGCCCGGTTCCACAGGCGATATCCAAATAATGGTTTCCCCCTGCATCATTAAATAATTGCGCTAACCGATAAAGGGTGTGCGCTTGTTGAGCATAGGGAATGTGCTGGCAAAACTGATCGTAATAGCGGGATAAATCTTCGTATAAATGGCAAGTCGCCACAGAGAATCCTCATTAATTTTCTGAGTTTTAATTACTTGCTAGAACTTCAGCGCTGCGAGGTTTTCACACGTTCCTTAACATCGCTGTGGCAATATCAGTCATTCCAGGTACACTCTTGAACTCAGGCTATTTCACCAACAGAGGAACCACTATGTCGCGTATGTTAATGGGCGCTTTATTAATATTGAGCAGCCAGGTTTATGCTGAAAAATTCACTCTTACCAGCCCAACAATTAAAGATGGACAAACGCTTTCGATAGATCAGGTATTTAACAGTTTTGGCTGCACAGGGAAAAACCGCTCGCCCGCTTTGGCCTGGAGCCACGCGCCTGCGGGTACAAAAAGTTTTGCCCTAACCGTTTACGATCCAGACGCCCCCACAGGATCCGGCTGGTGGCACTGGGTAGTGTATAACTTACCGGCTACTACCGCTTCTTTACCCGCTAATGCAGGTGAGATTAGCGGGCAAAATTTACCTGCTGGAACAGTGCAAGGGCGCACCGACTATGGCAGCGCGGGTTTTGGCGGAGCCTGCCCGCCTCCAGGAGATAAGCCTCACCGCTATCAATTTACATTATATGCGTTAAAGGTTGAGCAACTCACTTTGCCGGCTGATGCGACAGCCGCTTTTGTCGGTTACAACATTTTGGCCAATAGCCTCGGCAAAGCACAAATAACAGCAAAGTACGGGCGTTAATCAATGGTGTAAAAATGTCTCCCACATCAGGGGGCATTTTTACATTTTGTTGTATTAAATGGATTCATCTGCATTAACAGAATTTACCGGTGTCGACTGATTTTTTAAGCCTTTTAGCAGCGGAACCAAAGCTTTTTGCGCACCGTCCGCCTTACCTAAATCCATCAAAATTAAATTACCGTGTTTGGAAGCTTCTCGTAATGCATCAATACGATTGGTTTCAATTAATAATGCAAGCGCGGTATTTTGTGGAATTTTTGCAAAACCATTTAAAGACTCCTGCAACCCTGCCGCTAAAATTCGCCGCGAGTCCGCAAGCCCTTTAGCCCGCTCGCGCTGAGCATCTGCCTCGGCTTCAGCCTGTTTAACAATGCGAATTTTAATAGCTTCGCCTTCTTGCAAAGCAGCCTCTTTTTCACGCGTGGCCGCCACTACGCGATTAAAAGAAGATTGAACCTCGGCGGATACCATGGGCTGATCAATTAATACGCCTTCCAAACGATAACCGAACTCAGATAACTTCGCCGTTAACAAGCCGCGCACTTCATTTACAACGCGCTCTCGATCGTTAAACATTTCTTCGAGCGTCATACCAGCTGCAATTGAACGCACGGTATTAAGTACCCAGGCGCGCACCTGCTCGTGTGGTTTTTGTAATTTATAAAACGCATCTTTAGCATTTTGCGGCTCCACCTGAATCATTAAATTTACCGGTAGAGATACAAACATATTATCGGAAGTTTTTACTTCCACCGTAGCAGGAACGGATTCTATTTTAAGGGACAAGCGGCCGGCACTTAATTGAAACGGCACAAAAATCCAATTAATTCCCGCTGTCAACGTGCAGGAATAGCGTCCTAAAAATTGCACGATGACCACTGTCTGCTGCTCAACAATGCGCACTCCGGCAAGCAACCACACCACCAAACCCAACACAAAAAACCAAATCAAATCCATATAATACCCCTGGAAATTATCGACCACAGACTGTTACTTTAAATTTTAGCTTGTTTTAACACTGATCAAATACCACTTGTAAAACATTTGTTTTACCTGCACAGTGTAGCCTAAGAGCGCTCCCGCGAGCGCGGACGTTGCGCCCAGCGCCGACCTACGCTAATCCGCCAAATAACATTAATTGCAACATAGCCACCAAAGCCTGCGACCAAACCCATAATGAGACTGCCAAATAAAAAGGGCTTCCAGATGGTTTTTGCCCAGCCCAGCGAAATTTCGGCGGGAATCGTAACCGTGCCGCCGCCTAAAACAAATGCCCCGGCGCTGTATGCAGTCAAAACAAAAAAAGGCAATGTAAAAGGATTACTTATCCATACTAATGCTACAGCGATAGGTAAATTCCCTCGCAAAATTAAGGCTCCGAATGCGGCTAAAAATGCTTGGCCAGGGGTGGGCATATAGCAAAAAAATAGTCCCACTAAAAATGCTACTGCAACCGAGCGGCGATTTAAATGAAATAAATTCGGATTATCCAAAACATGCCCGAGAGATTTAAGGCCCGGAGTTTTGCGCAGGGTGTCAGAATTGGGCAACCACCGTTTTATAAATTTACGTGGCATAATTAAGTTGGCTACCTTTCTTTTACCTTGGTTATCTGTGTCTTATTTTCGTGTCAATTTAAATCGATATTATTTAAATCGTATGTCTTTTCAAATAGAGCTTTACACTTTTATCCACTGACAGTTATACCCAGCGTTACAACCATCGACGTCGACGGAAAAACCAAACCGACCCGGCGACTATTGCCAGCATAAGCGCCCACGCAAAAGCATAACCGTAGCGCCAATGAAGCTCTGGTATAAACTCGAAATTCATTCCATACACACCCACGATAAAAGTTAACGGACCTAGAATAGATGTAATGATCGTTAAAAATTGCATCGTCTTATTTAGATTGTGCGAGGATATTGAAAGATAACCTTCGATTAAATCACCGCACAAATCAAAGTACATAGCAGTAAGACTATTAAGCCGCTCACAGCGCTCGTATAAATCTTGCAGTGCGTGCTCTATTTCTCCCTCTTCTTCAACTAATTTAATCGGTGTGTGTTTTAGCAGGTTGAACACCAGTTTTTCATGATAGCTAAAAATACGCTTAAGCTTGCGCAAACGGGATTTATAAGCAATTAATTCCTTCATCACCTCGTCGCTTGGGTTATCTTGCATGAAATCTTCAAGCTCTGTTAACCGCGGCTCAAACTCCAATACCTTCTCCACATAACGCCCCACCGAATAATGCATGATGCGGCACGCCAAAAAGCCGGGGCTGCGCATAAGACTAGAAGGCACAACCTGATCCCACCAGTATTCAATCGCGGTGGATGGCTTTGCATGCACACTGATTAAACCTCGCTCCATAGCAAACAAAGCAATTGTTTGCTGTTCAATCGTAAGGTCATCGTTAAATTGCGTAATACCGCGATAGAGAATTAATGTGTGCTGAGCAAAGGTTTCCGTCTTGGGTGGGTGGCGAAAACGTTGTACATCTTCAATTGCCAGAGGGTGACAGTTGAGTTCGCGCAATATTAGACGCTCGTTTTCCGCTGACTCCGCTTCCACGTCAAGCCAAATAAAACTATCCGGATGAGCCTGCCAAAAAGGCACCAACTCATGCCCGCCGTGCTTGATGCGCCCGTCGCCTAACAACACAATTGCCCTAATCACGCACACCCCGGCTTGCCGTTAAAAAGCCGGATTATTTCATATTCATGGCATATGCGTGCTATTTCTAGCCAACGATCAAGCAAAGAGTATCGAGCTTCCCGCCCGTTTTGTTAAGCAATAGGAGAGCTGACTTGTACAATTGAAAACTGTAATCAGCAATAGTGGACACTGATGGGCGGTGATTTAGTCACATATTTAAACGGACCCACAGCTGATATTGAGCCGAACCAATTAAAGCGATGCAGCCGTAGATAAATGATCTGCCGTCCGTACAATAATTTGTACTTTTAACAAATCATCTGAGGGCGAGGCAGGTCGTGTTCGCACGACTAATTACGCCGTCTAAAAAGCTCAAAATCTTATGCAAATGTGGACTGGAGATAAGCTAGTAATCAAGGATCAATGTGCAAATCAGTAACGATTAATTGCATTCCCTGGGCACAGCAACCGGGAGTTGCTTTAAATAAAGTGGGAAAGCCTAAAAGCGCATCGTATTCTACGTGAAAATGCGTATCAGCCGGGCTATGGCCGAGGGTGTAGGCCAAACGCGTAAAAATTTGCTCGATACTAGCCTGTTGGTAATCCTCGCTGTTGAGTACCTGGATACCGCTGATAACCTGACTAATTTTGCCTTCGCGCACCCAAATAGTTACTGGGTTGTAGGCATCGAACTTGTACCCAAAACCGCCTTCTTTAAAGCTGTAATGGTAGTTAGTAGGGGCGGTGTTGGCCCAAAGTGCCTGCGCATTAATGAAGGATTCGGTTAAGGCCTTAGCTTCGGCGTCCGCTGGAAGGGCTTTGGGGGAATTAGACGCTGCAACATTGTTATCACCCGCTATGCTTGCGGCACTTTTTGAATCTCCGCCACCACAGCCTGCCATTTGGCTGCAAAAGATGAGTAGTGCGAATGATTGAATCCAGTTTTTCATATGCGCTGTACCTTAACCACCTGAAATTGTCGACATGCTGCGATAAGTGATCACATTTTATACAGATGAAAAACAAGTTTCCGGAAGTGATTGGCAAATTAATCACCAAATAGACTAATAAATAATCTATCCATGGCTTTGGTTATATAGCGCAGCTGGTCAAGTGAATGTAAAAAGTAAGCCCTAAAGGAGAAAGCAGCATCTATGCGATGAAATGCCAAAATTGGCTCGAAGGTACAAGCCTAGAGACAAAAAAAGGCCCCCAAGCAGAGCGAGGAGGCCAAAGGACCATTAGGAGTGAAACAATGAGGAAGCCCTCGGCTGCCACCTGCACGGAACAGGTTTCAGTACTTATTAGTATTGCAGCGGATTGCGGATTGTCTAGGCGACAATTACACGAAAAAGCAGCAATAGATTGAAAAATCAGCCTTTTTTGTTCTAGTACTGTTGCTTCTGAACACTTAAAAGCCGCAATTATATTTTTTAGCTACATAGCCTTTAAAAGCTTGGCGGCAGCGCTAGCTTTGTTATACTTCAATTACTCCTGGGGTGTTCGCCAGCCGACTAATCCCTGAGCCGATAAATATACCTGGAGTTCTCTCGTATTACCCTGTGAGCACGTCCACTCGATGGAAAGCCTAATCGGTAACAGAGTCCTCCCCCTTGAACTGTCGGGTTCAAGGTATAGTTGTCAGCGGCATCCCAGGCTTTTATCCCCCCTCTTTAATTGCACACCATCCTGTGTTTACTTCCCCCTCCAAACAATTGTTAAGACGGCAGTTGCGCGCCTATCGGCGTTCGCTTTCGCCCGCTCAACAAAGGCGTGCCGCTTTGGGTCTTGCGCAGGCGTTTCTGCGCCTTTCTCCGTTGAACAAAGCCAATACAATTGCGCTTTATATCGCTGGCGATGGGGAAATTAATCCGAATCTTTTAGTGCGCCGTTTAGTGGCCCTCGGCAAACAGATTTATCTGCCGAGATTAAACACTCAAGGCAACTCCATGGTGTTTGCTCGTTATCAAATCGGCGACCAGCTCAAGCCTAGTTGTCTGGGCGTGTTACAGCCCCTGCCTAGTGCACCTCAACTGGCCGCTCAAGCACTAGATATAGTTGCCCTTCCGTTAGTGGGCTTTGACCGTTACGGCAATCGCTTGGGTATGGGCGGTGGATTTTATGATCGTAGGTTTGACTTTGACTGTGCTCATAGGCCTTTTTTAGTGGGCCTTGCGCATGAAGGCCAAGAGGTTGAGATGCTTCCGGTAGAGCCTTGGGACATACCTTTAAACTGGATAGCTACCGATCAGCGGCTGATTCGCTGCCCTCGCGTTCGCAGATTAAAGGGATAACGGTAGGCACCGAGGCCGCCAATTTGTATAGTGGCGGCAGTTTTAGTCACAGCGTGGAGTTTATGCAGAATTTGTTTCGTCATTCTGGACCTGGATATTTTCTTCTGGGGCTTAAACTCATTTGGCGACCGGAAATACGCGCCTTTCTGCTGTTGCCGATCCTGCTTAATATTTGCCTGTTTGGCGTCACGCTTGGGCTATTAACCCACGGGCTTGGACACTGGATGGACGGATTTTTAAATAATCTGCCTGATTGGATGAGTTTTGTGCGATGGCTTTTGTGGCCGCTGATCGCTCTATGCGTACTAGCAGTGTACGGCTATGGCTTTAATTTCATTACAACTCTCATTGGTGCGCCGTTTTACGGACTGTTAGCGCAAAAAGTGCAAATGGTTTTGGGCTACCCTACGCCAGAAGATGAGCCTCTCGGCCCATTAGTACGGCGCACATTTCACCGTGAATGGCAAAAGCTCTGCTATTTCACCCCACGCAGTCTTATTCTGTTAATCATTTCGGGCGTCGCGCTATTTATTCCAGGCTTAAACCTGGCGATGCCTGTGGTATTTTTTGTCTGGGGAGCCTGGTGTTTGGCAATTCAATTTTGTGACTATGCGGCGGACAACCAACAAGTTGGCTTCAAAGATTTACAGCGGCAACTGGGGCAGCGCAAAGCCTTAAGTCTAAGCTTTGGCGGCAGCTGCGCTGGAGCAAGCATGATTCCTTTATTTAATATTCTTGCAATCCCCGCAGCTGTAGCCGGTGGCACCGCCCTTTGGTTAGAGTGCGACAAACAAACTACCCCGGCAGGAGGCCAACGATGAAAGTTCCCGCCCGCTTATTACCCCTTGTGGCTGATGGCATTATTGATGAAGTGCTCTACCCGTTAAAATCCGGCAAAGAGGCGCAAATCTTTGTCGTGCGCGCCAATGATGAAATTGTCTGTGCGAAGGTCTATAAAGACGCCTCTCAGCGCAGCTTTAAACAAGCGGCTCAATATCAAGAGGGTCGCAGTTATAAAGGCGGCCGCCGCACGCGTGCTATGGCCAAAAACACCCGCTTCGGCCAAGCCGAACAAGAAAAAGCCTGGCTAAACGCCGAGGTGGAGGCCTTAAAATGCCTAGCTGCGGCAGGGGTGCGCGTCCCTAAGCCGCTAAGTTATGTGGATGGCGTCCTGCTGATGGAGTTGATCCAAGATGAAACTGGCAATCCTGCGCCCCGCCTAGATGATGTAGCCTTCCCCGAAGACATAGCCGCCGATTATCACAAACACATGATGGGCGAAATCGCCAAAATGCTCTGTGCAGGTCTCGTGCATGGGGATTTATCGGAATTCAACGTACTAGTAGATGCCTATGGGCCGGTAATTATTGACCTGCCGCAAGCAGTAGATGCTGCGCGGAACAACAATGCCCGCGCGATGTTCATGCGGGACATCAACAACATGACTCATTACTTTGGCCGCTATAACCCGAGCTTACTCAACCTTCGTTATGGCGAAGAGATATGGCAGCTATTCCAACAGGGGGAATTAACCCCGGAAACACCTTTGACCGGTGAATTCAACGAAATCTTAGAGGATGTGGACTTAGCGGCGGTGCTCAGCGTCATTGAACATGCGAAAGCCGAGGAAGCCGAACGCCAAGCACGCCTGCTTGCAGATGAGAGCGATGACTAAGGCCCCGGCGTTTTATTGGGGCACAGCAACGGCGGCTTACCAAATCGAGGGTGCTTGGTTAACGGGCGGAAAAGGCCTGAGCATATGGGATGCTTTTGCTCACACTCCGGGCAAAGTGGATTTCGGCCATACTGGCGATGTCGCCTGCGACCACTTTCATCGCTTTGCCGAGGACATCGCTCTCATGCAGCAATTGGGAGTTAATGCCTATCGATTTTCCATCGCCTGGCCGCGTATTTTCCCCCAGGGGCGAGGCAAGGTAAGTATTGAAGGCGTAGCCTTTTACAACCGGCTGATAGATGAATTAGTCGCCGCCGGTATTACTCCATTTATTACGCTTTACCACTGGGATCTGCCCTTAACCCTTCAACTAGAACAAGACGGTTGGTTGAGTCGCCAAACAGCAGAAGATTTTGCTCACTATGCTCGCTACTGTTTTGAACAATTTGGTAATCGCGTTCATCAATGGATTACGTTTAATGAAAGCTGGTGTACAGCGGTATTAGGCTATGGCATAGGGTTTTTCCCGCCTGGTCGCAAAAATCCGGATGAACCTTATATCGCTGGTCACAACTTATTAATCGCCCATAGCCTAGCGGTTGAAGCCTTCCGAGCAGGAGGTTTTATCGGTCAGATTGGCCTTGCCAGCAATTGCGACTGGCGCGAACCCCTCACCGACAGCGCCGCCGATAAAGCCGCTGCGCAACGCAGTTTGGAGTTTTTTTACGGCTGGTTTACTGATCCAGTAGTTTTTGGTGACTATCCAGCGGTCATGCGCGAACGGCTCGGTGATCGCTTACCAAAGTTCAGCGCAACAGACCAACAGCGGCTTAAAGGCTCGGTGGATTTTCTCGGCCTCAATCATTACACCACCCATTTTGCTTCCGCCACTCCCGGCGGCGCTCACGCCATAGCTCCGGAAGATGGCAACGGTGGTATGGCGGCCGATCAAGCAGTGTATTTAAGCTGCGACCCAGCTTGGCCCCGCACTGACATGGGCTGGTTTGTCGTGCCCTGGGGCTTTCGTAAAATGCTCAACTGGGTAAATCAACGCTATCCGCATTTACCCATTTATGTGACGGAAAACGGCTGCGCTAATCCGCATACAGATGAAGAAAATAGTCAGTGCGATACATTCCGCGTAAATTTTTTAAGCAGCTATTTAAATGCTATGCAACAGGCGAAAGATGAAGATTGTGTGCCTGTGCGAGGTTATTTCTGCTGGTCGCTGTTAGATAATTTTGAATGGGCGTATGGTTACAGTAAACGCTTTGGTTTAATCCACTGTGATTTTACCAGCGGCAAGCGCACACCTAAGCAGAGTTTTTATTTTTATCAAAACCACCTGCGCAAATATTTATGAGCGAATTACTATCGGATGCCCTATCCCCCTGTATGAGTTGCGGTGCCTGCTGCGCCTATTTTCGTGTGTCGTTTTATTGGGGTGAACAGGCCAGCGCCGGAGGGAATGTGCCCGATGAACTCACGCAAAAAATTAGTCCACATCTTAGTTGCATGCAAGGCACTAGCAGTAAACCCGCCCGTTGTGTCGCGCTCTCAGGCAGAGTGGGAGAAAGCGTCGCATGCGGTATTTACGAGCAGCGCTCCAGCACCTGTCGTGAATTTGCGATGAGCGGTGAAAATGGCGAGCATAATTCCGAATGCGATAAGGCGAGGGCTTTTCACGGCATGGCGCCGCTGGTGTGGCGAGCTTAAACCCCTAACGAGATTATCCACTCTGCGTTTTAGAGCTGTGCGTTAAAATATGGTGGCAATTTATTTCCCAATTAAACCGCTGCAAATACCGATTACGGAATGTTAGCCACAATTGCAGGACCAATAATTTTCGTGAGCCAGACAGGCAATTTTTTCCAAATATTAATTACCAATTTATATTTGGGATTATCCGGATTTAAACCCGGCATCTGGCCACCTTCAGGTAACAGGTAATACCAATAATGAGTAAAAGGCTCCGCGCCCCATTGCCGTTTAAATTTAAACGTACCTGCATCAATGGTCGAACGTCCAAAATCAAAAAAATGGTAGCCCTGTTCAATGGCGTAACCCAATATTTGCCGATACATCCACATATTGGCATTCCAAGAATTGGCCTGACGAATTGTCGATGCCCAGGGAATCTCCAACATATTGCCATGCCCGATTAAAAATCCCGCTGACACAGGTTTGCCATACATGTGCACTAATGCAATATGGCAGTTTAAACTCGGCTCTTCCAGCAAACGGGCGAACCAACCTTTAGAATATACAGGTGTGCCTAAATCGCGCATATTCTGCGCAAATACAGTATAAAACTGGTCTAATAATTCTTTTTTACCGACTGAAAATCGCGGTGAATGCTCGAAAGCTTTTTTATATTGGGCACGCACTTTTGCGCCCAATTGCTGCTCTAAAAGCGACTGACTCGCTGGCAAGCCTAAAATTAAAGAGGATTTTCTACTTAAACAGGCGCCGTTGGGTAATAAGCCTTCTTGCATACAACGCACTTCAATATGCCGCAAATTAAATTGCTGACATAGCGCGCCTATTGTTAATAATAATTCTTGAGCGACATTAAAATATTCCGACAGTACGCCACCATAATTAAAATAGGGTACAGAAACACCAAACCGTCCAAATATAGGGCTGGCTAATAACACCAAAGGAATGCCCCCGATAATGCGGCTTTGCTCATCAAACGCTACCCAAATAACGCCTTCGTGGCCAAATTGCTCTTTAATGATTTGCAACCAAACAGCGTAGTGATAAGTATTAGCGGTGGAAACATTGGCTACGTAGGCATCCCATAACGCCCACTCATATTCTTCTAATGTCCGGCAAATGAAGGGTGCAGTGTGCGTGGCGGAAGATTCAATTAGGGTCAGTGCAGGCAGCAATTTCTGTACGTGCTCTGCTTGTACGCTGGGCTTATGAATATCAGCCCACTGAGACTCCAGCACTTTTAGCTCTTTGGTAATCTCCTGCATAGCTGTAAGCGCTTGCTGATGTTCAGGCGAGCCCTGCGTTAAAGATTTAAATTGCCGCGCAATTTCCCCTTTGCGCTGTTTGGCAATTTTTAACTGAGTCGATAGTAATTCGCTAGACAGTAATGGTGTGGACGTCATGGATCAAACTGCAAGTATTGGCCTTCCATTCTAGCTAGATATACACAGACATAGCTAACGCCTACCAAAATAATCAGCAACTACGCCTAGGCCATTCGGCCACGCAAATACTCAAACCAGGAAATATAGCGCACTAAATGACTCAGTTCGTGAGGCATACCAATTCGTTGAATACGATAAGGCGCCTCTTGGATGGCCTGAGTGCACGTATTTTTGGATAGCGTAGAGACTGCGCCGAGAAACCCCGCCTGCTGTACAAGGGGTTCATGGCGCTGAGAAAAGTCAGTTTGGGTTCCGGACGGATAACAAAATATTTCGGAAGGGTTGGCCATTTCAGCAGTGAGGCGCATTTTGGAATGGCGAAGTTCCTGGGTAACTTCCTCATCCGACAGCGCATTAAACGTAAAATGAGATTTAGCATGGCAGCCAACTCTCAATCCCTGTGCCTCTAAGTGGCGCAGCTGCTCCCACGTTGCTGCACGATATTCTGCTGGTGCTGCGGCAGGGATGCTAAGCGACAATGCCGCTTGCAGCTGCTCTAACAGCTGACTAATCTCGCTGCGCTGCATGCCTTTAGCGGTGCGCGTTAATAACCGGCGGCTTTTCCTGCGTGACTCGACCGTGCGCAAATCTATGTCCAACAGCTGCCCAGCTAAAGGCAGTTTGTATAACCCCTCTTGAGCATGCCAACACAGGTACGCAAGTTGGTTGTCCCACGGCCACGATATGCCATCAACTAAATCGGTGATGACAAACAATGTGGGTTTAGCATTGAAGCGCAGCAATACGGGAATAAGAACATCAAGCTGATCGGCAAACCCGTCATCCACTGTAAAGCATAAACAGCGCCTTAGAGATTCACCTCTGAGTGCTCGAGCGACAAGTTCATCAACACTCACAAATTCATAGCCGCGTGCCTGGACAAAAGCCAAGGATTCGGCGAGAAATTCAGGCTCTATGCCGTCATAGGAACCATTGGCCGCCGGAGGGCGGTGCAGAGTAAAAATCGTCGCCCAGCTTCCTAAAATACCCGTCCACAGTCGTTCTATGCGAGCGTCGGTGTATATATAGTCAGCAATATTCGACACGGTAAAACTCCTTACATCCAGCCTGACAACCGTGCCCCAAAGGCAATCGGCGTGGAGCTGATGTCATTATGCAACCCGATGCGGGTTAACTCATGCAAACTTTGCCCCATTTGTACCATTCCTCTTTGCGTGGTTACGGCTGCGTCATAGTTATCTTTCACTAAACACAAAGCTTCTGCAGAATAATCGCCGTTGGGAAAACAAAATAGGCTTACCGGGTGCTCCAAACGCTCCTGTAAAACATACTTACTGTGCTGTATTTCATAGCCTAGCTGGGTTTCATCCAGTGCGCTGGTCAGCCGCCGATGGGTACATGTATGCGAGCCTATTTCCACCCAGCCACTATTTTGCATTTGTTTAAGTTCGTCCCAATTCATTAATGCTGGCGGCATAGGCTCAACAAGAGTCTGCCACTGCAGCAGGTTCAGCGCATTGAATAACTCTTCGTCCGTATAGCGTTTTAAAAATTTGATGGCGGCGGCAAGGTTTTCTCGATCGACATTGACCACAAGTGCAGGCACAGCAGCTATTAATGCTTGAAAAATAGCGTGCTGAGTTAGCCGAGGCAATGCGCGCTGCAGCAGCAACCGAGCAACTATGTTGGGCCAAAACTGAAAATCAGTACCGATTTTTTCTGCTACAGCGAATAATGTGGCCGGCACCCGGGCCTGTTTGAGCAACGGTAGTGCGAATTCAAAATTATCCCGCCAGCCGTCATCGAATGTAACTGCACAAGCCCGTGTGGGCAGTGCTTCGCCTGCGCGAGATTTTCTGACCCATTCAGACAAAAACATCGGCGTAAAATAACGACGCAACTGCGTCAGGTGCATAGCAAACACCTGAGGCGTCACACACATGCCAGGCTCTTCCTCACTAACACGTGCGTCCTGGAGAGGAAGAATACGGTGATACATCAACACCCATAACTGGGGCGAGCCTTTATGCCAGCGCTGGGGGCCGGCGCTATAAGCAGCGTATTGAGCTATGGATTTGAGCAGAGGCTTAAACATCACGTACCTTGTGGATCTAAAACTATAAGTTTCACAACCCATAAGTTGGCGCAAAAATACACAAACATCAAGAAAAAATCACGGCCTCGGCATACTTTGGGGAAAACTTCACAGGGAGCACCGACTGCTAAGTTAAGCCCGTGTCGCGAGGCTAGAGTTTTTTCGCTTCCTCAAGATGCTTAAGTATTTCCGGCATTGTCGGTGCGATAGCCTTAGCCTTTTCCAGCCAGCGGATTCCCTCTGCTTTTTTTCCGGTTTGCACCAATATCCATCCATAGGTATCGAGCACCTCGGCGGATTGCGGCGCAAGAGTTACGGCGCGATGTGCCGTTTCTTGCGCGCGAGGGTCGCGAATTTCAAAATAGAGCCAAGCTAAATTATTCAGGGCGAGCACCGAAGGCGCCTGAAGGCGCAATGCTTCTTCATAAGCGCTTATAGCTGCGGATTTATCACCCGCGGTCTGTGCGGACAGCGCTTGAATAATTAACGGTCGTGCACTTTGCGGCAACGCCTTACGCCATTGCACCAAAAATTCCCGGGATTTTGCTTCATCGTTTTGCGCGTACGCGGAATAAATTAATTCTGCGGTTTTATCGATCGGCCGAGCGTTAAACGATATCTGAAATAAAGCCAAGGCCTCTTCTTTTTTACCTTCCGCGAGTAGCGTCAACCCATTTAAAAAATTTAATACGGCAGGTTCTGCATTATCTTTCGCGTATTCAGCAATGATGGTGCGCGCTTGGGGAATTTTCTTATCCGCAAGTTCCAACTCAACCACAAAAGTTAAAATCGCCGGATTCTCCGGCTGTAACGTTAATGCTTTATTAATCCAATCGCGGCTATGCAAAAGATCAGAAAGCTTCAGCAGCTGGGCTTTTTGAGTGTACAGCGAAACTAATAGCTGTTTAATTCCCGGCAGTTGCATCGCTTTGCGATAAACTTCCTGCGCATTAACAATTGCTTTATCGATGTCGTTATTAGCGGCAAACCATTGCGCTAGCACCCAATTAGCCTGCCAATTTTCTTCCGCGCGGCTCTGGGCAGTTAAAAAGACTTCCGCCTGCTCCAGTTGATGAATATTTTTGCCTGCCGTCAAATAGTGCTCATAAGCTGGTATAAACCGCGGTGCGGCGGTAATTACCTGCTGCCAAGTGGAAAATGCTCGCGGCCAGTCCAACTGGTCTTGGTAGGCCTGTGCCATTCCCGCCAAAGGTAAATATTTTTCAGCATCAGAAATAGGCACTGATTTTTCAAATAAACTCAGCGCTTGCGGATAATTTTTTTGTTGCAAAGCCAACCAGCCCTGCCAAAAATATTTCCGGCCAGCGAGCTCAGCCGGCAATGTATCTATAGTCTGCGCTATGGAATCAAGCTGTTTATTCACCAGCATCAACTGAAATAACACCTGCTGGGATTCAAAATGTTGCGGACTTTGCGCGACCGCTGTGCGCAATTGAGCGATAGCTTCGGAGGAATTATTTTGCGCCGAATAATAACGAGCTTTCGCCATATATATTTTGGGCTGATTTTTATTAAGCTGTAAGCTTTTATCCAACCATGTTAAGGCTTCTGAATCTTGGGAATTTTTATCCAGCAGCGCGATGCCGTACGTGGCCAAAATTTCCGCAGATTTGGGTTGAGTTTCCGCCGCTTTTTTTAACAATGCTACGGCTTCTTCTATTTGCTGATTACGTATTTTACTCAGCGCAGCCGCTTGTAATACGCGCGGCGCTGCTGTTTCAGGATCCACAGCAGCATCAAAAAGTGCTTCGGCTTGTTTTGAATCGCCCTGTTGCAGCTGGACTAGTCCGAGCAATGTGTTGGTATTTTTATCCTGCGGAAATTGCTTTTTTAATTCGGTGATAACTGCTTGCGCCTGAGCAAAGTCACCTTTTTGATAAAATTCTAAGGCCTGATTAAACTTCTGCTGAGCGGCTGCACCTTCAGGGTTAGCTTCCGCTAGAATCTTTTGATAGCGATATGCTTCATCAGAACGACCTAAACGAGTTAAGACTTCAGTTAATAAATTAAGCACCCGCGCTTTAGCTGCACTTAACATATCACCCGTGGGCACTAAACTTAGCGCTTTACTTAAATAGCCTTCCGCATCCTCTAATTGATTAGCGGTCAACGCAATTTGTCCCAATAAAACCCAGGCTTGCTCATCATTAGGTTTTTCGGCAACCCATTGTTTAAGCAGCTGTTGAGCTTCGACCCAATCGCCCTGCGCAGCAATTAGTTGCGCTCGCCAATAGGTTAATTCCTGCGGGTTAGCTACTAAAGGTACAAGCAGAGTTAAATGCTCCTGCGCCAATGGAAAATCGCTTTCTAACGCAGCCATTTGCACGATTAATTGGTGAAAATGTATTGAGCCGTTGCGCGTGGTTTCCGGCAAATTCAACAAAACCTTTCGTGCCGATTGGTATTTGCGTTCTGCTATAAGTGCGCGCGCCCACTGTAAATTAAGCTCTAAATCATCTTTGGCAATTTTTTCTAACAATTCTGCAGCGGCTTGATTAGCGCCAATTTGCATATAGATATCAGCAAGCAACGCCAAACCATCTTGTGGACGTTCGCCTTTGCTTGCGGCATTACGCGCCTCAATCATCGCAGCGCGCCACTGTCCTTGCTGCTGATAAGTACGGGCGGCATTTAAATACCTATGTGCCTCATCCACTTTTTGTTTCGCACTGCGATCGCATGCACTTAAAAAAATAAAACACAATACAACCGCTAAGGTTCGGATTAGCCCATTCATTTCTATTGTTAACCTGGAGTCGCTATTAAAATTGATAGTGCACCGATACACCTGCGCGGCGCTCACTATATTCATTACCGGCTCCATCGGAATGACGCTTTATTGTGCCCAATAAAAAATCTGCACTTAAGTCATGACCAAATTCATGCGATACGCGCAGAAGAATATTATCTTCCTGGTAATCAGAATTAAGCAGTGCCTGATCAAATGAGGAGTCGCCGCGCTTTAACTGCAAGGTTCCGCGCGTATGCACAGCAAAATTATATATAAATGAAAGTGCCGCGGCCTGATCGGTATAGTCTTCAGCAAGGGTGTAATAATCGTGGCTGGAATATTGAGCCTGTGCACTTAAACGCAAACCCCGCCATAAAGATGGGCTAGTCCAGCTAAGACTCGATTGCGATAGTTTTACCAAATCATAGGCTTGACTTAGCGAGTCCTGCGTTAATGTATTCTCCAAAGAATTTGCATTGCCATCCCCAAACAGCGTATCGGTAACAGCGGAGCTTGCTGCAAAGGAAATAGAATGGCCATTTTTATCGTAACTTAAATTAATCTGGTAATTGGGTTTATCAAAGTCCTCCTGTCCATTAGTTTGAGTTTTTTGATAGCCCAGGTTAATTCCGTAACCTAAATGGCTCAACCTCGCCTGGTAGCCCAAACGGGCAATTTGATATTTGTAATCGGGCTCATCAGAGATTTGCCGAGCACTCTCGCCTTGCCCTAAGGAAAATGATAATTGATCGGTTGCACTTAAATTATGCTGCCACATTAAATCCGCAGTATCGCGCGTAGCATCGGACGCATCAACGCGCCTGAGCTGGACGTTTTCATGGGTTACGCCAATAATGATTTGATCCACCGGCGAAATATGCAAGCGCAGTTGTGGCTCTATACTAATTACTTCGCGCTCACCGGTGTTGCTTAATAAAGGTGTAGCAGTGCTAGATCGTAAAACTTTACGCCGCGAATCCTCCAGCGTTAAATTAAACCAATCAAAGTCCTTACCTAAAACCCACTGGACATCGCCCTCTAACGTGTTGGCGTCCTCTTGGGAATGCTCGGAAAAATAAGTACGATCAGCTGAATAAGCCAGTTTCAAACTACTATAACGATTAGTTTGTTGGCCATTTAAGCCTATTGAAAGAGTATCTTGCCGCTCACTTACTCCATCAAATGCAGTTTTAAGTGCATTATTGGTAAAAATGCTTTCTACATTTATTTCGGCACTAAAATGATCCTGCGCAGGTACTGCTGCAAAGGCGCCAACACAGGCGTTACACAACACTCCGAACGTAATTGATCGCTGATAAAGCATAATTCCAACCTTAACTATTAAAGACTAGGCCCGCAAAATGCTCTTTGCCTAAGGCATCGATGGCCGACAAAACTTCGTCTGTAACGACCTTACCAAACGGCACGACCAACATACTAAAATCACAATATTGCGCCAATATTCGCGCCTCCGTCGATTGCTGGATTGCCGGTGCGTCCAGCACTATAAATCGATCAGAATAACGCGCTTTAATTTCCGACACTAAAACTTCCATACGTTTGGAATTAAAAAATTCTGCCGCAGATTCACTTGTGCCTCCCGATGGGATAACACGCAAGCGCTCAATGCCCGAGGGGTAAATAATATTTTCGATGGGCACAGTATAATCCGTTAAATAATGTATCAATCCCTGCTCTACAGGAGTGGCGCAGTAGCGTTCAGAAGAGGCGCTATACGGATTGCAATCAACATAAAGCGCGGTTTTGTGCTGATCGAGCGCAAAGGTTGCCGCAAGATTAAAAGCAAAAAAACTGCTGCCGCCGCGCGGCACAACGGAGCTTACGAGTAAAACCACATTGTCTTGCTTACATTTTTGTAGCAGACGAATACGAATTTCACGGAAAGCATTTAAAAATCTGCGCTGCCGCATGCCGGTAAAGAGAATTTTTTTCTCGTATAAATCTTCTTGCGTCCACATAATCGGCAATGCCATATTTTTTATAGCACGGCGCCTGCGATTATCATCTAGCGCAACTTTTAACAGTTGATCACTATTTTCTAAGGCATCCGCTCCCGGGTGCCCCTGTGGATGCTGTTCCATTTTTTGCCCTTTAACTATGGTTAATATGCCAGTAAATTGCTGTAGCCACGTAAGCCGCAAGTGTTAACACTACTACTACAAGCAAAAATATCACGTCTTTTTGCAGTAGCCGCTGCCCTAAGGGCGTGTCGTAATGCGGTATAGCGCCAATTAGCTCAATATCGTGCGGCAATTGTTTTTGCAAAATTCGCGATGAGCGTAAATGGGGGTCGACAACCACATAAGCGATAAGCAAACCTATCGGCAGCAAAAAGCCTAAAATAGGTCCTAAAGCGGCAAAATGTTTGAAATTTAAACCCGTTGGTCGCAATGGAAATTGCGCCGCTTCTTGTATACGAAAACTCACGCCCTGCCCTTCAATATCTAGAGTCATGGAAAGCCGGGCGGTTTCTTTTTTACCGAGCATCTCTTCGTACACTCTTTTAGTTACGTCGTAATCGCGGGTTAATTCCGATAACTGTGCTTGTTTGGCCGCCACGCGCTCGGCGCGCAATTTTTCTTCTTCTTGCAAGGAGATTAATGATTCTAAACGGCGCGTTTGTGTTCGCAAATCCACTTCCGTATTGGCTAATTGTTTACGCAAATCTTCGTACAAGGGGTTTTCCACTTTGCCACCTGAGCTGACTACGTCGCCTGTATTGCGCAATTTGCTAAGGGATAAATCAATTTCTTTAATTTGCTGTTTTAGCGAGACGATATCGGGGTAGCTGTCTTGATAGCTCAACCGTAACTGCTCCATTTGCGTAGCTAGCACTTGCCTGCGCGCGCGCAAATCATCGGTTTGGCCGCGAGCCTGCTGATATTGCCCTTCGCTACCGAGTTGGCGTTGTACGCTGGCCATGCGCGATTGAGTTTCTTCAATAGTCAGCTTTAGGGTTTCAATATCCTGACGCAATTGGCCCAAACGCCCTTGTACAACACTTTCGGTTCCGTCCGTATTGCGCGCATTAAACTCTTTGAGTTTTTCTTCGGCAGCTTCAAGTTGTTTTTTATAGGTTTGTACTTGCGAATCGATAAACGTAAAAGCTCCTAAGCTTTCGTCGCGTTTTTTTCGCGCGGTATGTTCGATGAAGGCGTTCACCACAGCATTTAATGTGTCAAAAACCAGATCGGGATTGCCGCCTTGATAGGATATTTGAAAATAATTATTGTTGCGTTCTTTGCTAATTCGCAGCCCGCCACGCAAAGTACGCAATGCCTGATTTTGTTGTTCTTGCGCTGTGTTATCGCCAACCAATCCCAGAGTTTTTGCCGCCGCCAACATTACCGCACGGGTATAAATAATTTCCGTGGCCTGTTCTGAGCGATCAATTTGCGTCATTTCAGCCGCACCTTTAAGAAGGGGCTGAATAATATTGGTTTCATCGGCGAATAATATTGCTGAAGTGCTGTAATGTTTAGGCCAAATAACACCCACGCCCAGTACTGCAAAGCTTGTTATTACAAACAAAAAAACCACTAAAAACCGAAAGCGAATTAACTCCGCCTTTAAGGCTAACAGCATCTCTTTGAGATAAACCTTATCCATCCGCCTGCTCGCTATATCAAAATTGGCAAGCGTGTATTTGACTTATACACGCTCTAGGAGGCGCGATCTCAATCGCGTCTTTAATTATTAAAACGCGCGTTCAGGTACGGTGACTATGTCCGATGGTTGCAACAGATAATTCGTTTCTAAGCGACCATCTTCGAGTAAATCTTCCAATAGAATATTGAAGACTTTGGTTTGGCCATTAACCTTGCGATAGAGTTTTGCGCTGTTACCAGACGCAAAATCACTAGTACCGCCAGCGAGTAAAACCAAATCCAACACAGTCATACCCTCGCGATATGGAAGTGATTGGGGACTACGTACAGCTCCGGTCACCCGCACTCGACGTTGAAAGTCCGTGCTCACTGGATTAGTAACAATTACCGTGACTTGTGGGCTGCGTACAAAATTATTTAGCGCAGCTGCTAGGTTTGTCGCCAGGGCTGTAGAGGTTTGGCTTGCTGCGGGCACATCCCCTACTAACGGCAATGAAATTTTGCCATCAGGGCGCACCACAACTGCCATAGACAATTCCGGATTGCGCCATACATTTACTTGCAAAGAATCACCTACGCCAATCTTATAATCTCCCACCACAGCGGCCTCTGCCGCTGGTGGCGCCTCTTGAGCGGCTTGGTTGGCGCAACCAAACAGCCCCAGGATTAATACTGAACAGCTGGCGCGCAGCAATAATGAAAAACGTAAAAATGCCATAATAAATTCCTCTTAAGTTAAAACAGTGCCGGTGTTTAATGCACACCCTTGCCGAGCAAAATAATTTCCACAGTTTGAATCATTATTAATATATCGATAAAAAAACTGTGGTTCTTTGTGTAATAAAGATCGTACTGCAATTTGTGTCGAGCATCGTCAACCGACGCACCGTAGGAATATTTTAATTGCGCCCAGCCCATCAAACCGGGTTTAACTTTATGGCGCAATTCGTAATAAGGAATTTGTTTGGTCAAATCCACGACAAATTCTGGACGCTCAGGGCGCGGACCAACAAAACTCATACTGCCGGATAATACGTTGTACAACTGGGGTAATTCATCCAACCGCGTATTGCGAATAAATGAGCCGACACGCGTAATGCGTGAATCGTTTTTCACGGCCCACTGAGCGCCACCTTTTTCAGCATCAGTGCGCATACTGCGGAATTTATAAATACGAAAATGGCGACCGTTATGCCCGACGCGGGTTTGATGGTACAGGACGGGGCCCGGGCTTTCTAGCCGCACCGCCAAAGCCGTCAGCAGCATTAGTGGCCAAACCAAACAAAAAACACTGCCGGCCAATAGAAGGTCAAATAAACGCTTGGCCCACTGGGATCGCTTTGAATATTTAAAACCGTCGGAAAACAACATCCAGCTCGGCTGTAAACTGGATAAATCAATTTTACCTAGTTCGCGCTCGTAAAAACTCAGCGCGTAAGAAGATTCAATTCCCGCAAGTTTACAATCAAGCAGAGCACCTAATGGAAATTCACTGCCGTCACTACGGCGGCGCTCGTCAGGGCAAATAACAATTTCGGAAATTTGTTCGGATTTGGTAAAGGTCAGCCAATCAGCAGGCTCAGGTCTAACCAGGGATTGATCCACTTCGATCGGTTCATTTTTATTGGCTATACAGCCTACAACTTCGATGGCTAGCGTATTAATTTCTGGGGCTAATTCAGCTAAGAGTTTTTGCGCTCGGGCTCCAGCGCCGAACAAAACAACACGGCGGCGCAATTTATTTAAATCTACTAGCGCGCGAAAAATTGCACGCACGGGTACAACAATCAAACCTGCGGCGATCACACTCCAAAACACAGCATTCGATGTATAACAATCAACGGACCAAAACTGCCCGACAATAAATAAGGCTGCAGCGCCTAACAGGCAAAAACTGACGAGCACTCTTAATACCATGCTTAAAAGGCTCTCGCGCAGCAGAGCGCTGTAAACTCCCATTGATAAGGTGCAGCAGCCGAGTATAAGTGCGAATACCACAGCGCCGGGCCAAAAAGGTGCCAGATTTAATAAGTCCTGCACCCAAAGGCTTGCGCCTGCCAACGCGCCAGTTTCAACCACCCCTAGCCACAGATAGGGAGTGTGAATAAAGTGCTTATTTATTCGAATATAAGACAAAATGGCTTCCCACAAACGCGCTAAAGGGCAATGGCTATTTCTTGCAAACCGCAATCCGCCATTATAGCGGGAATTCGCAAGTCATCACGAGCCACCGTCAAATGCAGTAGCCTAATGCGTCCACAGGTGGAATACCGTGACATTTTCACGACTCTATCCACCTGCGCAGTAGTGCATGTTTTCCCCTGCTTAGCAAACCCGCTAGACTAGTCCTTATCATTCTTATTAGGCACGCGTTATGAAAATACTCATTACCGGGACAGCGGGTTTTATTGGCTCCTCTTTAGCGCAGCGACTTATTGCGCGTGGGGATGAAGTCATTGGCGTGGATAATTTAAACGATTATTACGATGTTAATTTGAAAAAAGCGCGCCTCGCCAGACTTACTTGCCACAGCGGTTTTACCGATGTTCGCGCTAATTTAGAGGACAAAAACACGATAAACGAAGTGTTTACGCAACACCGCCCGGATAGAGTGGTGAATTTAGCGGCTCAAGCCGGCGTACGTTATTCCCTCGTTAATCCTCAGGCTTACATTGATGCCAATATAACTGGTTTTTTAAATATTCTTGAGGCCTGCCGCCACTATGGCTGTGACAATCTGGTTTATGCGTCGAGCAGTTCAGTGTACGGCGCCAATACGGCCATGCCTTTTTCTGTGCATAACAATGTGGATCACCCTGTCAGCCTCTACGCCGCCAGCAAAAAGGCGAATGAATTAATGGCACACACATACAGCCATTTGTTTAACCTGCCTACCGTCGGCTTACGCTTTTTTACCGTATACGGCCCCTGGGGGCGCCCGGACATGGCGCTATTTTTATTTACGCGCAAAATTTTGGCAGGCGAACCCATCGATGTGTTTAATTTCGGTCACCACCGCCGGGACTTCACCTATATCGACGATATTGTCGAAGGCGTTATCCGCACGCTCGACAAGGTCGCAACGCCCAGCACTCAATGGAACAGTGATACACCGGATCCGGCAACATCCAAAGGCCCTTATCGGCTTTACAACATTGGTAGCAATCGCCCGATTGAGCTGTTGCGGTACATCGAAATACTAGAAGACTGCCTTGGCAAAAAAGCCACGAAAAACTTGCTGCCACTGCAATTGGGCGATGTGCCCGATACCTACGCAGATGTAGATGCGTTAATTGCCGATGTGGACTACCAACCTAGCACCCCCATCGAAGTCGGCGTAGAGAATTTTGTGCGCTGGTATCGCGATTATTACGAGGCCTAATACGTCGCTAATTAAAAATAGCGATAGATAGCAGCTTAGTTAGCAGCCCATGTAACGTTTTTAATGACTGCATCTTTAGCTACATCCAATATACAGGCCTTACGATAAGGCCTTATTTAGCTCACGAAGACATTTATATATGCCCGCTCCCGTTATCCATGCGATGACTGTAGATGTGGAAGATTACTTCCATGTCGCAGCTTTTAACCGCGTTATCTCCCCTACCGACTGGCCCAATTGGCCGTCGCGGGTGGAAGAAAACACTCATCGCCTGCTCGATGTGTTCGCACGCCATGATATTCATATAACGTTTTTCGTCCTCGGCTGGGTGGCCGAGCGCTATCCGAACCTGGTGCGCGCTATTGCCGATGCCGGCCATGAAGTGGCATCGCATGGTTTTAGTCACCAGCTGATTTACCGCCAAACCCCTGAGGTATTTCGCGCAGAAACGCTCAAGTCCAAACAGCTGTTAGAAGATATTATCGGCCAACCCATTTTGGGCTATCGCGCCGCTAGCTACTCAATCACTCGGCAATCCCTTTGGGCGCTGGATATTTTGGGCGAGCTGGGATTCACATGGGATTCCAGTATTTTTCCCACGCGACACGACAATTACGGCATCCCAGGCAGCCCCGAAGAGCCCTACGTGCTCGTAACCGACAATGGCTTTCGTCTCACGGAATTCCCATTAACTACAGCCAATGTTCTCGGCCAACCGGTCCCGGCCGCCGGCGGCGGTTATTTTCGCCAATACCCCTATTGGTTATCGCGCTGGTTATTCGCCCGCGCCAGTATGCAAGGGCGTAAAAGCCAGATTTTTTATTTACACCCGTGGGAGATAGATCCAGAACAACCGCGTGTACCCAATGCCAGTTGGTTTTCCAATTTCCGTCACTACACGAACTTGCATCGCTGCCTACCAAGGCTTGAACGCCTGCTAAATGATTTTGCCTTCGGCACTATGTCGAGCGCCTTACAACAAACCGTACCGACGAAAACCCTAAGCCTTGATGACCTGAGAAACTGCGGCGGCAAATCCTAGTGATCAGAGCATGCGAAACCTGCGATCGCAACATGGTTCGCTTGTATAGCAGGCAAAGCGCCCGCATCATAAGCTTGAGTTTAAGGTTTCAACACCGTGAGGCATGACATGCACCCTGGGCAAGACCCCATTTGGTCCGCCATTTTGGCCGAGACCCGCCAAGAGGCCCAACGCGAGCCTGCACTGGCAAGTTTTCTACATGCCACAATTCTCAATCACGCCACGTTTGAAGCTGCACTGAGCTTTCACCTTGCCAATAAACTCGGCAGCGCCGCCTTGTCATCTTTGCTAGTGCGAGAGTTGATCGAACAAGCGTTGCACCAGGACGCAAGTATTGGCGCGGCTGCACGGGCCGATATTCAAGCGGTGTTCGAGCGTGATTCCGCATGCGAAGCCTATAGTTTGCCGTTTTTGTATTTCAAAGGCTTTCATGCACTACAGGCCTATCGAGTTGCCCACTGGCTGTGGAAACAAGGCCGCAAATCCTTAGCCTATTATTTCCAAAGCCATATCTCTTTGAGCTTTGGCGTTGATATTCATCCTGCCGCACGCCTAGGCAAAGGGCTGATGCTTGATCACGGCACCGGCATAGTTATAGGTGAAACTTCCGTGGTCGAAGACGATGTCTCAATTATGCAAACGGTCACGCTTGGCGGCACGGGCAAGGAAAGTGGTGATCGCCACCCTAAGGTGGGCAAGGGTGTATTAATAAGCGCCGGCGCGAAAATTTTGGGCAATATTACGATTGGTGATGGTGCGAAAATCGGCGCGGGCAGCGTTGTACTGAAAGCAGTTGCAGCGCACACCACTGTAGCCGGTGTGCCTGCAGTAGTGGTGGGCGCTCCAACTACACAAAGCCCAGCAAAAGATATGATTCACGAAATCAGTTGCGACGAGCTCTGTGCTCAACTCAAACAAAAAGCGCCGAAAGCATAATTTACAAAATTAATTGGTTTTTTCCACAGAGGGCGAAGGGCCAGAAGGCGTGGAGGATTTAACCAACTCTTTACCCTGGGTAAAAATCGTTTTTTCGCGCTCGAATTTATCCACGACCTGCTGCTTTTCCGCCACTCGAATCACCATAAGATTTTCCGAATTGGCCAGCTCGTTTTTGGTCTTTGCAAGGCTCTCTAGCAGACTGGCCGGTACTGGCTTCGCAGCACGCTCAAACTCAGCGGCCTTGGTTCCAATACCATCTATTTGGCGCTTTAAATTGTTGATATTGCCTCGCACCAGAGCGATGTTAGCGTCTAGCCGCTCAAGCTGGCGCAGCTTAGCCTCCTCAATGTCCAGAGTTGAGCTGTAACGTCGAGAGAGTTGTTCGTACTCTTCTTTTATCGCCTGGCGAGCTTCTAGTGCTTTAATGTCTTGCTCAGTAAGCGCAGGCGGCACAACCTTTATCACGCGCCCGACGGAATTTAAAACCTCATAGCCGCGCTGCGAAAACGCTGGAGGAATGCTGTGATCCATGACTTTTACGCCCTGGTCGTTCACATAACGATAATAAGCCGCACGCTCTTCTTTAGACTCCGCAGCGGCAGCCAACAAGACATTTGGAAGAATACTAATGCTCAACCCCAGAGCCGCTAAATAATATTTCATGCGTCAACACCATAGGTTTTGCGGTACAGCTCGATCTTGGCAATTAACTCAGACTGCGCAGAATCAGCAGCCAGAAATGTCACAATGTCGGCAAGATTAATAATACTAATAACCGGAACTCCCGTGAGCTGGACCAGTTCTCCAATTGCAGATAATTCACCCTGGCCTCGCTCCTGCCTGTTCAGACCAATAACGATCGCTGCGGGTTCCGCACCAGCGGCTTGGATAATTTCTAACACTTCACGCACAGCGGTGCCTGCAGTTATTACATCATCGACAATCACCACTCGCCCGGTTAGAGGCGCGCCGACGAGTTGACCACCTTCTCCGTGGCTTTTAGCTTCCTTACGGTTGAAACAGTAGGGCACATCGCGGCCGTGGAGATCGGCGAGCGCTACGGCAGTAGTCGTAGCCAAAGGAATACCTTTGTAGGCGGGGCCAAAAATCATATCGAAACTTACATTAGCGTTCATTAGGGCCTGCGCATAGAAGCGGCCTAATTGCGCCAGTGCGCTGCCGGTTTGAAACTGACCGGCATTAAAAAAATACGGGCTTTGGCGACCGGATTTGAGAGTGAATTCACCGAATTTCAGCGCCTGAGAGGATAAAGCCAGCTGAATAAATTGCGATTGGTAGGGATACATGAAGACTCCAAATTGAGGCATAGGCCGTGGTTTTAACATGCGGCCACCGCTACAGGCGAGAAGCGGCTATTATTGACGAGCGCTACCGGGAAATACGCAGCTTAACGACTGCACAACCTTAACACGATAACAACAAAGGCCCGTATCCCGCTGCACTCCTAAACTCACTCGGCGCGAAGCCACAGATTTGGCAGTGGCCGCTCTCGGCGGCGCAATAGTTTACCTGTATTTACACTCGGCTGTTACCGGCAGGTAGCGGCATTGCTCAACTCGCGCGTCCGTCACTTAGGTAGCAAAGGCATCGCTTAAGTCATTGAAGCAGCTGTGCATTATTAACAATAGTTGTAAAAGACCGGTATGATACACAGTCCGTTTCTAAGGGGCCATCATGCGCATTATTTCACTCAGTGTCGACGGTATTCACCAGGCTGCGTCCCGCGGTTTGTATGATTGGATTGCCAAACAAGATGCTGACATTATCTGCTTGCAGGATTTGCGAGCACTAGAGACTGAGCTGGATCACTCGGTATTTCACCCTGACGGTTATTACAGCTATTTTTTCGACTCCGGTATTAAGCACTACAACGGAGTCGCTATTTACACCCGTCATGCACCTAAAGCGCTCATATACGGTCTCGGCTTCGCAAGCGGCGTCGATATGGAAGGACGCTATTTGCAGGTGGATTTTGAGCGCTATTCCATAGGCACACTACTCGCCCCTTGCGCTCAAGCAGAAAACGAATCCCTGGAAGTAAAACTTAAATTTTTCGAAGATATGCAAGCGCTGATGCATAAAATCACGCGTAAACGTCGGCACTTTATTTTCTGCGGCAATTGGGCCATGGCCCACACGCGTAAAGACGTACAAAACTGGCAAGAACACATGGGCACGCCGGGGTTTTTACCCCAGGAGCAACAGTGGTTGAACCAAGCGTTTAATCAGCTGGGTTATGCCGATGCCTTCCGCCAGGTGAATAAAGATATGGATGAGTTTTCCTGGTGGCCTTCAGGCCAGATGGGTAAAGGCTGTGGCTGGCGCACGGATTATCAAATTATTTCCGAAGCATTAAAACGTAAGGTGGAGTACGCCACTATTTATAAAACGCAGGAGTTTTCTAGCCATTTGCCTGTGGTGATTGACTACGATATTGATGATTTGGTTTAGCAGTCATTAACGTGGCGTCGAGGGATTGTTTTGAACACACATTACGTATTGATCGATTTTGAAAACGTCCAACCGCACAATTTGACTCAATTGCAGAACCCAGCATTTAAGGTCATGGTTTTTGTCGGCGACAAACAAGCAAAAATAGCCTTTGAATTAGCTCTCGCCATTCAAACTCTAGGCGAGCGGGCGGAATATATAAAAATTGAAGGCAATGGACTCAACGCGCTAGATTTTCATATTGCTTTTTATATAGGCCAGCTTGCGGGCCAAAACAAACAAAGCCATCATATTATTTCCAAAGATACAGGGTTTGACCCGCTGATTCGCCACCTCAAAGGCAAAAATATTATTGCTGAGCGCCGTGAGGATATAGCCACACTAGCCGCGCGCTCACACCTCAACCCATTCACCCTGCTACACTAAAAGCCTCACAGGCACCGCATGCCAGCCAACAACATTTAAAGCCCGGACCTACAACAAACCCCGTTGCCGTAGCCATTAAATTTCTCCAAAGCACTAGCAACCCTAGGCCCAAGACAGTTAAATCGCTGATGAATTTGCTTGATACTCGCCTACAAAAAAAATTTGACCAAAACGGGTTAAATACTTTGGTTAAGGAATTAATAGCGCGCAAAGTGGTAGTAGTTGATGGCGACAAGGTCAGCTATCCGCAACCTGCCTCTCTTATAAAACCGGCCTCAACCTAAGCCCGCACTTTGGCGCTCCCCAAAGTTCCCGCACACTACCCTATACTGAATCTATTCACGGTCATTACCTACTGAGCTTTTTATGTCCGATCGCGTGCTCGATTTGCGCAGCCTTTTAAACGACCTCCACAAAACTAAGCGAATTCGCTTGGAAGACGTCAATTTATTGCTCGGCAGCACGCGCACCCGTGAGCAGGCCGCTATGCATCCGCTGAGCTATATCGGCAGCCAAAAGCTAGAGGATTTAACGCGACCTGGAAAGCACCTGGATGAAATGGCGCTCACCGCATGGATTGCGGAACAATCGGGATTGACAGTGTTTCATATCGACCCGATGAAAATGCAAGTGGCGGAGTTAGCCGATGTCATGAGCTATCAGTTCGCCAAACGCCACGATTTACTCTGCGTTAAAATCACTACAGATGAACTCACCGTTGCGGTGGGCCAGCCGTTTGTCACTGGCTGGGAAGAACAGCTGATGCAAATCAGCCAACGTCGCATCCGCCGAGTCGTAGCGCTGCCCAGCGATATTGAGCGCTACCGCGTGGAGTTTTATTCTCTGGCACGCTCCATCTCAGGCGCATCCGGCAGCAAAGGCCCTTCCGGCGTTACCAATTTTGAACAGCTTTTAGAGCTGGGCAACCTTAAAGACCCCGAAGCCAATGACCAGCATATTGTGAATATTGTGGACTGGCTGCTGCAGTACGCTTTTGATCAGCGCGCAAGCGATATCCACATCGAACCGCGCCGCGAAAAAACCCGCATGCGCTACCGCATTGACGGATTGTTGCACCCTATTTATGAATTTCCTGCCAGCGTCGGCACCGCCATTGTCAGCCGCATAAAAATACTCGGCCGTATGAACGTGGCAGAAAAACGCAAACCTCAGGATGGCCGTATTAAAACCAAAACTCCTGACGGCACAGAAGCAGAATTGCGGCTATCGACGCTGCCCACTGCCTTTGGGGAAAAGCTGGTCATGCGGATTTTTGACCCCGAGGTGTTGCTACGCAGCTTTGATGAGTTAGGCCTAAATGGGGACGATTTAGCCCGCTGGATAAAAATGATGGAGAGCCCGAACGGCATTGTGCTGGTAACAGGCCCTACTGGTTCAGGTAAAACCACGACGCTATATTCATCGCTAAAAACCCTCGCCAACGACGAGGTGAACGTCAGCACAATCGAAGATCCGATTGAAATGGTGGAAGACGCCTTTAACCAAACTCAGGTCCAACACAATATCGGCCTGGATTTCGCTCAGGGCATCCGTACTCTAATGCGTCAGGACCCTGACATTATTATGGTGGGTGAGATTCGCGACCTGGAAACTGCCCAGATGGCGGTACAAGCCGCGCTAACTGGACACTTGGTAATTTCCACGTTGCACACGAACGATGCACCCACTTCAGTTTCCAGGCTGCTGGATTTAGGCATCCCCGGTTACCTTCTTAAAGCCACCGTACTCGGGATTATGGCTCAGCGCCTAGTGCGTACGCTTTGCCCCCACTGCAAACAAGAAAGTGACATCAGCGCCAAAGACTGGGACGATCTGGTAAAACCATGGAAAGTCGCCAAACCCAATAAGATCTGCCGTGCGGTGGGTTGCTTGGAATGCCGCAACACCGGTTATATGGGGCGGCAAGGGATTTATGAATTGCTTTCGATGAGTGAAAATATCGCTAACCTAATCAGTGATCAAACCGATCTTAACGCTCTACGCCAACAAGCGATGCGTGAAGGGATGCGCACGCTGCGACTCTCTGGCGCTAAAAAATTGGCTGCAGGCCTCACTACACTAGAAGAAGTACTACGCGTTGCTCCTCCATCGACAAAATATCAATAATTTGCTGCTAAGCCTGCTGCTAAGCCTGCTGCTAAGCCTGCTGCTAAGCGCCGCCGCTGCGGCTTTTATCGCGCCACGGGCGATCAGCCAGGACGATAAAAACCCACCAGTGGTCGAGCAGCAACCGACGACTCCCGCCAACGCCCAGCCTAATTTAGCTGCGGATGAAGACGAACAGACTGATGAACCCACAAATGCACCTGACGCACAGGCTCAAGCAAGCGAGGCGACGGGGAAAACATCCGCGACATCACAGACAAAAGCCCAGCCTGCTTCAGCGCCAGCAAGCTCCTTAAAAATTAAAACCGAACCGACGGTATCTATAGGTGAACACGCGCCGGCTGCCACTGTGACTACGTCTATATCAGAAGCTAAACCTGCGCCTGACGCCACCGCATCCATGAGCCTAGCCGCTCCTTTAAGTGCAGAAACTGCGCGCAAATTTAGCGGCCAGGGCGATAGTGCTGCAGCGGTCGATTTGCATCCGCCAGGACACTTCCCAACAGCCGAGCCCTTAAACCCAAGCGCAGAAAACCTGCTAAAGCCGGACCCTGTCGCCCCACCACCGGTACCATTGGCGCCGGCTGCTCCCTTTACGCTTTTGAATGTCACCCTTGCCCCGGGCAGCGCCAGTCGCATGGCTTGGTCGCCAGAGGATTCGTTCTCTGGCATCGCCACACCCACACCGGTTTTAGTGGTGCACGGTGCCAAGCCTGGCCCAAAACTCTGTTTAACTGCAGCCGTACACGGCGATGAAGTCAACGGCATTGAAGTGGTACGGCATATCCTGTATGACCTCGATCCGCGCCAGCTAGCAGGTACGGTCATTGGTGTACCCATTGTGAATATGCAGGGATTTCGCCGCGGTTCACGCTATTTAGTTGATCGACGCGATCTCAACCGATTTTTCCCCGGCCATAGCCAAGGCTCTGCCGCCTCGCGTATTGCGGCATCGCTATTTAATGAAGTGATTATGTCCTGCCAGTATTTGGTCGACATACATACAGGCTCTATGTCGCGCACCAACCTGCCGCAACTCCGCGCTGATCTCACCCGACCTAAGGTGGTTGAGTTGGCCAATCAGTTGGGCGACATAGCGGTACTGCAAAACAAAGGCGCCAAAGGCTCACTGCGCCGTGCAGCTATGGATCAAGGTATCGCAGCTGTAGTGATAGAAGCTGGCGAGCCCTATACGTTCCAGGAAAGCGCTATCGACAAAAGTTTGCAGGCAGTTAAGACACTGCTCAACCAATTGAAAATGTATTCGTATCCACCTGGCTCCACCGCTGCAACCACACCTCGGTACTACACATCGCAATGGCTGCGCGCTAAGGCGGGGGGCATGTTGTTTAGCCGGGTGAGCCTCGGTCAAGCGGTGAAATCCGGCGACTTATTGGGGGTAATCACTGATCCTATTACCAATCAGAGCAACCTTATTTACAGCCCCAAGGACGCCGTGGTGTTGGGTATGGCCTTAAACCAGGTGCTGCATCCTGGCTTTGCGGTTTATCACCTAGGTATAGCAGCAAGCCTTTCTCAAGTGCAGCAGAGCGACTCAGGTCCGGAAGATTTTGGCAGCGATTCAACCCAGCGCGACAACCAAGACATCCATTAATACTTCGCACTTTTTCACAGGGTCGCCTGGTGTATCATGCCGACCAACTTAAACCTCAACCACAGGGCACGCTGCATGCGCTCAATCTTGCGAATTGCCACCCGCCAAAGCGCACTTGCGCTCTGGCAAGCCGAATACGTAAAAGCTGAACTTGAGCGACATCATCCAGATCTTGCCATTGAGCTTGTACCCATGACCAGCCGTGGCGATATTCTGCTTGATGTCCCTCTAGCCAAGGTGGGCGGCAAAGGGCTGTTTGTGAAAGAACTTGAGCAAGCTCTGCTAGACAACACCGCCGACATTGCAGTGCACTCGATGAAAGACGTGCCGATGGATTTCCCCTCAGGCTTGGGCCTAGCAGTGATCTGCGAGCGCGAAGATCCGCGCGACGCATTTGTTTCTAACCAATTCAAGCGTCTTGAAGACTTGCCCGCCGGCAGCGTCGTCGGTACATCAAGCTTGCGTCGCCAGAGCCAACTATTGGCCGAGCGGCCGGATCTCACAGTGGCGTTCCTGCGCGGCAACGTCAACACTCGCCTCTCCAAGCTCGATGCAGGCGATTACAACGCAATCATTCTTGCCGCCGCTGGGTTGTTGCGCCTAGGCTTTCGCGAGCGTATCGCCAGTTTTATCGACAGTGAGCAGAGCTTACCGGCTGGCGGCCAAGGCGCTGTGGGAATCGAATGCCGTACGGCCGATGACGACATTCAGCGCCTGCTCGCTCCACTGCACCATCGGCTTACTGCCGAGCAAGTACTCGCCGAGCGCGCTGTGAACCGCCGCTTAGAAGGCGGCTGCCAAGTGCCTATCGGTTGTTTTGCCGTGCACGAGGGCGATCAACTCTGGCTTCGCGGCCTAGTTGCCGAGCCTAATGGCAGCGAAATTATTCGCAGCGAAATACGCGGGCCCGCAAGTGATGCCGAAGCCCTCGGTATCGAGCTTGCCGAAGACTTATTAAAACGTGGCGCCAAGCGCATCTTGCAAGCGGTTTATGCTAGTGGCTTGTAACGAATGGCGCATCTGGGCGACCCGGCCTGCTGCTCACAACCAGGCCTGGATAGAACAACTGCAGCAGTTGGGTTTTAGCGTATTTGCACTTCCGCTTCTGGCGATCAAGCCGCTGGACGATTCGGCAAGCCAGCAAGCGATTAAAAATCTCGTGTTGGATTTCGATCAATTTCAAAAGGTGATTTTCGTAAGCCAAAACGCCGTCGAACACGGATTTAACTGGCTGCATGATTACTGGCCTCAACTACCCACTGGTATCAGCTACTTTGCCATCGGCGATAAAACAGCTCAAGCGTTACAGGCACAAGGCTTGAAGGTCCAAGTGGCTTCCGGGATGACTTCTGAAGCACTTTTAGCGCTTGAGACGCTAACGGACGTGTGGGGGCAAAAGATCCTCATTTGTCGAGGCCGCGGCGGATTGCCTAAACTCGGCGAGAGCCTCCATCAGCGCGGCGCGATGGTCCGCTACCTTGAACTTTACGAGCGCCTGATGCCTGCCGATGCTGAACAACAGCTTCACGAACGACTGCCGAGCTTGCCGCCAAATGATCTATTGGTGGCCTTTAGCGGGGAAACCCTGCACAATTTAGTGACCTTGTTCCACAACTACCCTTCCCCTCCATGGAATAACCCACTGCTAGTCCCGGGCAAACGCGTGGAAGAACTTGCCCGCCAATTGGGCTTTAAACAGGTTATTTGCGCGGCAAATGCGTGTGAACAAGCGATGCTCGATAGCCTTCGGCAATTTTGTAATTCCCATCAGCCCCAAGGTTCGCCCCTATGAGTGACACCAGTTTAAAATTGCTCAGCCCACCTGCACCTGCGCGCCCGCTCACCGGCTATTGGGTAATGTTACTGGTATGCATGCTCGTGTTTGGTGCTATTGCAGTGGGTGTGGCAAACGTTCGGCATCAGTTAAAAAGCGAAATTAAAGAGCTTGAACACAAACTTACTGACCTAGAACGCGACCAGGGTCAACGCTACGACGATGTAACCGAAGATCTGGAAAAAGCCCGCCTGCGCCTTGAAAACAATCTGAACAGCCATCAAAGCCGCCTAAGCGATATAGACCAGCGTGTAGAAGAACATCAAAAGCGCTTGCAATCACTAACCAGCCACAGCCTGGATGAGCGTGTTCTCACTGAAGCCCTACTGCTACTCAAACAAAGTAATCAGCGCTTGCTGTTGGAAAAAGACGTAACCGGTGCCGCCACATTACTTATTGAGGTGGAAAAAATGCTTGCCTCCGTCACGGGGCTCTCTGCCAACACTGAGTTTCTCACGCTGCGCCAAGTCATCAACCGGGACGTCACCGCGTTAAAATTACTTACCCCAATCGACAAAGAGGGCCTTTTCCTACAATTAAATTCGCTGATCGATCTAGCCCCTCAGCTCTCTCAAAAACCCAAATTCGAAACCAAGGACGACGCTCCCGAACCAGTTGTTACCACCAGCTGGCGCGACTGGGTCAGCGAAGCTTGGCTGCGCGCCAAACACGGCTTGAGCAATTATGTGCGCCTGGAAAGTCGCAGTGAAAAAATTAAACCCCTGCTCTCGGACGAATCCACGCAAGTCATCGAACTAACATTGCGCCTCGTTCTGGAACAAGCTCAGGTAGCTCTCCTACAAGGTCGGCAAACTGTCTATACCACAAGCCTTAGCAAGGCTGAATCTTTGCTGCAGCAATACTATTGGGAGAGCGCAAGCCTCAGCCAATACCGCGCTACGTTACAACAGCTGCGCGCAACCAACCTTAGCCAAGAGCTACCTTCGCTCAGCGAAAGCATCAGCCTTTTACAAGGGCTTACTGAACATCCCACCGCACCTGCTCCAGCCGAGGCGCCAATACTATGATGGGCTGGCTGCTGACAAGCATCTTGGTCATGGTGCTTTTTTCTCTGATCACTCAGTTTCTGTTGCAAGATCCTGGCTTCGTCATGATTGTACTGGGCAGCAGCAGCCTGGAAATGCGATTTTGGCCAGCGCTGTTAACTTGGCTAGTGTTTTGGCTGCTACTGACATTATTTGCAAGCCTAATGAAACGGCTGGTACGCGGCCTGCGCGGCAAAGGCTGGCGACCGAATCGAATTGCCGGGGAAGCTCGCCTGCACGCCGCCTGGCTACATTATTTTGAAGGTGAGTGGGCGCGCCTGCTTAAAGAGTGCCTGCGCGCACTCAAACGTAAACCCGATCTTATCCCCAACCTACTTGCGGCCGAAGCTTGCGCCAATCTCGGAGAAACCTGCGCCGAAGGTGGGCGCATTTACAGTTTATTAACAGAAGCAAAAGCCTTGCATCCAAAACAAACACTTGCCATTGCTCTTGTCGGGGCGCGCATTGCCCAGCAGCAAAGCAATGACGCAATCGCACTGTACTGGCTTAACCAGGGCCGCAATTACGCACCGCGCAGTAGAGGACTTCTTAAATCTCTCGCACAGACATTGAGCAAAAAAGCCGACTGGCCCGAAGTGGCTGCGTTACTCCCGGATTTGGCTAAAACCAAAGCACTGGACGCAGCGCACTATGCACAGCTGGAAGAATTCACACTTACCGCATTGTTAACTAGCGCCAGCCAAACCGGCCTTGAAGCACTACAAAACGCTTGGGCTGGCTTGAATAAAAATCAAAAGCACACGCCCAATCTGCTGCTAACTTACGCGCGGGGGCTGCAAAAACATGGCAGAGGCGAACTGGCTGAACCGCTCATTCGCAAAGCACTTAACCGTGCGTTTCACGCACCGCTAGCGGCACTCTACGGCACCCTCGAAGGGGTCAATCCCCAGCAACAACTCAAAGAAGCTCAATCCTGGCAACAGACCTATCCCGGTGAATTAAGTGTTCTTATTAGCCTCGCCCAACTATGCATGCGCCTACACTACTGGGGTCAGGCACGCGATTATTGGGAGGCAGCCCACCTGCAAGCTCCCTGTGCGCGCAGTTATTTGGCGCTGGCCGAGCTCTATACAAAGCTCGGCGACAAAGCTAAAGCTCAGGAATTTTATGAACGTGGGCTGACTCGATTGGCCGATATCGAAACAAGTTAGTGACGCAAATCACAAAAAATAAGCCTTGCAGATAATTATCAGCCCTTACGGAAACTTACTCGATAGCACTGAGTCACACCTTTGCAAGCTTTTGTTGACCTCCCAAGCGACAAAGGCAAGCCCCATGAGTCTGATTCATTGCATGTAACTCCCAAGGTGCTTGGCCCTAGAATTTTTGTTCTAGGGCTTTTTTTTGTTCATCCATTTCTCTGCGGCAAGTCTTTATCATTATCTTGCTTATTCAACACGGCCAATAACAATACCCAAAAACATAACACCAAATTAAACAAAGGTATTTGCAGCTCATTAGGCATCGCATAAATGATACTGACCGCGGGAATCCACACCAACCAATTGGAGACAATAACAGTAGGAAGCTTTTGCACCAGATATTGGTAACTGAGCGCTCGCCACCAAGCCGGTATATTAAATTGCGCCTCCATCCATAGATAGCTGAGCGTAATCGTAGGCGCAGCCCAACAAGCACTATAGATAAATTGATCCACAGCTACCTTGGTCGCCAAGGTTCCCATACCATTTCCCACTCCAAACCATATCGCTTGAAAACGATAAAACAAATCCACTTCCATCCCTTTAATGCCCCAGAACACAAAATAAAAAATTCCCACCGAGGCAATCGAACGAGCCCGCACTAACTTGCCACTTAGCAACAAATACACGAATGGAATAACGCCGCCGAATAAGGCCGTCGCAAAAAATGAATAGATATAACCATATTGGTTTTTTAAGTCGCCAAAAAAATCAAAATAAGGTTTAGCATCTGGAACAAAAAAATAAATTCCCAAAATTAGCAGCGCAAAAAACTGCAAAACCAGCCCAGGAATAAACGTGTTTTTTAACGCTGAAAAAATTAATGACGCGATCGACATAGAAACTACAACAAGCAGAAATAGAAGGAATAAATTATTTATCAATCGAAACGATGACCAGATGATAAAAATCGCCAAAGCCGCGTACAAAAATCGAAATTAACCGAAGAAAAACTGCGTTAGTAACTGAGATTTGCACCACTTCAAACTCGCGCAAAAAAGCAAAACGACACACGCCCGACATCGTACAGGATAACTGGCCATAGCGACTTATAGTCTTAAAAACTTAAATAAAATCAAATAATTTCGACAACAAAACATTAGTCTGACTATTAAAAATCTATTCGCGAATCAATTTTATTTGCACAAAATAATATAATTTGGTTCACAGTTACGTAAAACAGCCGTCACCGCACATGGACTTAAAGAATAAACTGCGGTTACATGTTAGGCGGTGAATTAAATCCAATACATCGCTCGACTGTTCTCGTCAGCGCATCATAACTTTAATAACAACTCTCCTCGAAGTGGCCGCTATGAATACAAATACGCTTAAAAAACTCGTTGGCATTGCCGGGTTGATGGTTCTTCCTTTAACTTCCATGGCTGCACCAGACCCTAACTTTCATATTTATTTGTTGCTTGGCCAGTCCAATATGGAAGGCCAGGCCACCGTTGAAGCTCAAGACAAACTGCCGAATCCACGCGTAAAAGTTTTACAAGATGAAACCTGTGGCTCTCAAATATACGGCACTTGGCGTGAAGCGCTTCCTACATTGATCCGCTGTACTCGCAGCGGCGGCAGCCTTGGTCCCGGTGACACATTCGGCCGTTTAATGGCTGAAAAATCTCCGTCGAACGTAACCATCGGCTTAGTTGGTGGAGCATATGGCGGAGCAAGAATTGAATATTTTATGAAAAATTGCGGTAGCGACTGCAATCCTCCGTATGGTGCTATTAATGGTGCCCCAACAGGTGGCGGTTACAAATGGGTATTGGATTTGGCCAAGAAAGCTCAACAAGTCGGGGTAATTAAAGGCTTTATATTCCATCAAGGTGAAAGCAACGGCGACTATAACAGAGCAAAATGGACTGCTAATGTAAATACTTACATTACAGATCTTAGAACAGACCTAGGCTTGGATCCCAAAAAGACACCGTTTATAGCCGGTGAATTACCTTATACAGGTTGCTGCTCAGGGTTTAATACTGAAGTTAATAAACTGCCATCGGTCATGACAAATGCCTACGTGGTAAAGGCAGACGGTGGGCTTGGTGATAAAGGTGATCAGCTGCACTGGAATACTGCAGCAGTACGTGAGATGGGTAAGCGCTATGCCACCAAAATGGCCAGCGTAGCTGATCTTACCGGCGGATCAAGTTCGTCGTCCTCAAGTTCTAGCTCTTCAAGCAGTTCAAGCTCTAGCAGCTCCTCTAGTTCAAGTTCGGGTCGCACCAGTTCATCTTCCAGTTCGAGCTCTTCCTCAAGCTCAAGTTCCAGCAGTTCAAGTAGCTCAAGCTCCTCTGGTTCATCCAGCAATACTGGTGAAGTAGCAGGTAGCGCCGACTGGTGGTTATTGATTTTCATCATGCCTTTGTTAGCTCGCTTTAAACGCGCTCGCGTTTAAACCCACTCTTGCTCCTGACCGCCCTGCGGTCAGGAGCATTGCTGATCTCTTCATTTCTATCCCTTCATTTGCGTTCTTTCTATTCAGTTTTTCCAAAACTGTTTTTAACCATAGTCCGGACTGCCACCCGCCTCTTCAATCCAAAGCTATTTGCTCTGTTTAATTCAGCGGCACAGGTTCAAGATGCCATTTCATCTTTTGTTTTATCCCGCCTCACGATCTTTCACCTCAAACCGGAAATCACGCTGATATTTTTAGCTGGTTCACAGTTATCTAAACTGCCCCAGCCCAGCCATTGAATTGTCTTACCATATGAGTTTTCATGGGGTAGACGTGTGTCGTCTATTGCACATCGACACAGTCCGTATCGAGCGGCCATACCAATAATATCGTGCTTCGAAGTAACTCCTATGATTAAAAAATTCCTGCAAACACTGGTCGGTATTACTGGGTTGATGACTTTACCCCTAACCTTAATGGCCGCGCCTGACCCTAATTTTCACATCTACCTAATGCTCGGCCAGTCCAATATGGAAGGCGCTGCCCCCATCGAATCCCAAGACCGTGCTGCCAACCCGCAGGTTAAAGTATTGCAGGGGCAGAACTGCTCCGGAGTATCAACCGCCTACGGACAATGGCGAGAAGCCCTGCCCACTCTAGTGCGCTGCCCGCAAAGCGGCATTGGCTTGGGGCCTGGTGATACCTTTGGCCGCACGATGGCCGGTTTATCGCCCAGCAATGTAACAATTGGCCTAGTCGGTGGTGCCTATGGTGGCGCAAAGATTGAGTACTTTATGAAAAGCTGCGGCTCCGACTGCACACCGCCCTACGGTGGAATTGCCGGGGCCCCTAACAATGGCGCCAGCGGCTATCAATGGGTGTTGGATCTTGCGAAAAAAGCTCAGCAGGCAGGGGTTATTAAAGGTTTTATTTTCCATCAAGGCGAAAGTAATGGCGATTACAACCGTACAAAATGGACTGCCAATGTAAATACCTATGTCTCTGATCTACGCAAAGATTTAGGCTTGGATCCGGCTAAGACTCCTTTTATTGCTGGCGAACTGCCTTATACAGGTTGCTGCTCGGGATTCAACACTGAAGTAAACAAATTGCCTTCCGTGGTAACCAATGCCTACGTGGTGAAAGCCGATGGCGGCTTGCAAGATAAGGGCGATGGACTGCACTGGAACTCAGCTGCCGTACGAGAGATGGGCAAACGCTACGCCAACCAAATGGCCAAGGTTGCCGATATCAAAAGTACGACCAGTTCTTCCTCAAGCTCAAGCTCTTCCTCCAGCTCGAGCAGTTCTAGCTCCAGCAGCTCCTCAAGCTCAGGCCGCAGCTCCAGCTCTTCTTCTAGTTCCAGCTCTTCCTCAAGCTCAAGTTCTTCGTCTTCCAGTAGCTCCAGCTCCTCCGGCTCTTCTGACAATAACGGTGAAGTGGCCGGCAGCGCCGATTGGTGGTTATTAGTGTTTATGCTGCCGCTATTGGCTCGCGTTAAACGCGCCCGGGCGTAAATTGCGCTTTACACCTGGCCGTACTGACCAGGTGTTTTCACTTCCTCCTTACTCTCCGTCAATTGTCCGCAAAACGTCTCTGCTTTAATTGAGGAAATAAGTGCACACGCGCAAATGTATTTCTAGCGTTTAGTCTTGCCACGTCTTAAACCCGGCGGAACGGTAATGTTAAAACCGCCGCGTATTTTAGGTTTAATAGCTATTTTATGGCTGCGAGGGTCATCGGGAATTAACGCGCCCGGATGGCTGCCAATCACATCGCCCCGGCCAATTTTGCGCAAATAATCCCGCAACATCGGCCACTGTTTTTCATCGTGAAAGCGCAACATGGCTTTTTGAAAACGCCGCTGTTCAAGTGTTTTCGGTGTATTTACCCGAGCACTTTTATAGGTGATTTTTTTCAGCGGATCGCGGCCGGAATAATACATGGCCGTAGCCAGAGCCATCGGCGACGGATAAAACGTTTGCACTTGATCTAAGCGAAAATTATTGGCTTTTAACCAATGCGCCAAATTAATCATATCGCCATCTTCACAGCCCGGATGGGCGGCGATGAAATAGGGAATTAAATACTGCTTTTTCCCCGCTTCTTTACTGTATTTTTCAAATAGTGTTTTAAATTGATCATAGGCGCCCATGCCCGGTTTCATCATTTTATTTAGCGGGCCAGCCTCCGTGTGCTCCGGAGCGATTTTTAAATAGCCGCCTACATGGTGCGTTACCAGCTCTTTTACATATTCCGGGTCTTCAACTGCGAGGTCATAACGCAAGCCCGAAGCAATAACGATTTTTTTAATACCCGGTAATTTGCGCGCTTTGCGGTACAAGTTAGTGGTCGCAGAATGATCGGTGACGAGGTTTTTACAAATACTGGGGAATACGCAAGATAGACGCCGACAATTAGCGTGGATCATCGGATCTTTGCAATTGAGCATATACATATTCGCGGTCGGACCGCCCAAATCCGAAATGGCGCCGGTAAATCCAGGCGTTTTATCGCGAATTTCTTCGAGTTCTTTTAGGATCGATTCATGGGAGCGACTTTGAATAACTCGGCCTTCATGCTCGGTAATCGAACAAAAAGTGCAACCGCCAAAACATCCACGCATGATGTTTACAGAAGTTTTAATCATGTCATAAGCAGGTATTTTTGCCTTGCCATACGCCGGATGCGGCACGCGCGCATAAGGCAGGCCAAACACACCGTCCATTTCTTCGGTGGTTAGCGGAATCGGCGGCGGATTTATCCAGACTTCACGTTTGCCGTGGCGCTGCACCAACGTTCGGGCATTCATAGGGTTTGATTCTAAATGCAATACGCGCGAAGCATGCGAATACAACACCGGGTCATTGCGGACTTTTTCAAACGACGGAATACGAATATAGGTTTTAGCCGGATCCAAGCCTGCGTCTCGGTGCAATGGCATTGGAATAATCCGCACCGGCTCTTCCATAGCAGGATTCACTTCACCGCCACCATTTTCTGTTTTACAGCTTTCGGTGTTTTGCTCTTTCATTTCGTAAGGATTGGGAATGCTATCGATGTGTTTAGGCCAATCGATACGCGAAGAATCTATTTCATTCCAACCTTTGGGGATTGCATCGCGAATAAATACAGTGCCGCGCAAATAGCTTATTTCAGCAAGTGTTTTGCCTGCTGCCAAAGCGTGAGCTAAATCCACGATGGCGCGCTCAGCATTGCCGTAAAGCAATATATCCGCCGTTGCATCCATCAACACACTGCGGCGCACCTTATCGCTCCAATAATCATATTGCGCGATACGCCGCAAACTCGCCTCGATACCACCGAGCACAACTGGGGCAGTTTTATAAGCTTCTTTGCAGCGCTGAGCGTAGACAGTTACAGCGCGCTCAGGGCGTTTGCCCGGCTCATTATTCGGTGTATAGGCATCGTCGCTACGCAAGCGCAAATCAGACGTATAGCGGTTAATCATTGAATCCATATTGCCGGCACTGACGCCGAAAAATAAATTCGGTTTGCCCAGTGCTTTAAACTCATCTGCACTGCTCCAATCCGGCTGAGCGATAATTCCGACTCTAAAGCCTTGCGACTCCAAGAGACGACCGATAATCGCAGCACCAAAACTCGGGTGATCCACATAGGCATCCCCGCTGATAATAATAATGTCGCAGCTATCCCATCCTAAGAGATCCATCTCCGCCCGGCTCATAGGTAAAAAAGGCGCAGGCTCGAAGCAGGTGGCCCAATATTTAGGAAATTCGAAAATATTAGGTGCGTGCAGAGGCACAAATTGGGCGGGTTTAGCAGCAGAGGCGGACATGGCGGGCACGACAAGGAAGGTTTTGAAGCGAGCATTGTGCCAGAAAAACCCTGCCGCCGTCAGTGCCTAATTCTCTGTTTAAGCCTTATAAATAAAGCGGTTTTTAACTAATCTTATTGCGTAAGAAATTCTCTTAGACAATAAAAGTGAATGCGCTCAAACCACATTCACAACCAAGGTCTAAAAACCCGACAGCAACGGTAATTTAGAGCACCATAAAATATGGAACTAAAAATAGCCTCAAAATTCATTAAGTCGAAATAGGTTTAACTATTTGGTTTAGAAATGCCGACAGACTTTTGGCGAACCTAAAAAACTATAAAAGGCGAAATTGGCTAAATCGACATGCTCTTGATAGAGTAATTTGCTTAATACTTTTTTGCGGTTTTAAAATTCAGCGGAAATTTTTGTCGTGTACAAAATCCAATTATCTTATCGGAAGGTTATTGATGCCCTTACCCATAATAGCCAATCCCGTCTATTCGTATCCTTTTGCAGCCAGCCACCGCTTCCCAATGGAAAAATTCGCCCTGCTGCAAGACTACGTGGCTAACCAGGGTTGGCTTGCTAACAACCCCATGTATCGCCCCGGCAAAGCCAGCCTTCAGGTTTTAGAATTGGCCCATTGCCCGGCGTATATTCAGCGATTTATTCACAATCAACAAACACCCACGGAGCTTAAAGCCATGGGGCTGCCTTGGAGCAATGAGTTGGTTAGGCGCACGCTTATCTCGCCTAATGGCACACTGCTTACAGCGTTATTAGCGCTAGAAAAAGGTATCGCTTGCTATCTGGCGGGCGGCACCCATCACTCGCACGCTGATTTTGCATCAGGTTTTTGTATTTTTAACGATCTTGCCATTACGGCTTTGGCTTTAATTAAACAAAATAAGGTTAAACGAGTATTAATATTTGATTGCGATGTGCATCAAGGCGACGGGACAGCCCGAATTTTGGAAAATAATCCTTTTATTTTTACCTGTTCGATCCACTGCGAGGATAATTTTCCGAGCAAAAAAGCGCTCAGCAATTTAGACGTAACATTACCTCGTGGCACGTGCGACGCTGACTATTTAACAAGATTACATACAACATTTAACCAGGCTGTGCTGCTTAGCCAACCGGATATTATTCTTTACGACGCTGGCGTGGATATTTATGAGGGTGACCCACTTGGCCACTTCAATATCTCCGAAGCAGGAATTTTTGCCCGCGATTTGTATGTATTAAAAGCATGTCGCCAACTAGGCATTCCGGTGGCAACAGTGATCGGTGGCGGCTATGATGACAATCGTGCGGCACTTGCAGAGCGCCATGCTCTAGTAATAAAAGCAGCCATGCAATTATTTACCGAATAAATACTTGCAATGGTCTTAATTAATATTTCCGCATTTATTCGAACTAGATCCGCTCGACTTGGCATTAACCTTAAATACCTTAGGACATAGCATGAAAGTTTCCATTATTGGTTTGGGTCACGTCGGTTCAGCCATAGCATTTGTGTTATCACTAAAGAGCATTATTAAAGAATTAGTGTTAGTCGGGCGCACAAAAGAATCTGTAATGGGGGATGTTTTAGATCTGCGCCACGGCCAATTATTTGTGGATGCACCCACTAAAATCTTGGCCGGGGAAATCGAAGATACAGCCAATAGCGAGGTCCTCGTCGTATGCGCGTCGGTCCCGATGGACGCGCAAATGCTCGATCGCCAAATCCTCGGGCCTGCCAATGTAGCTCTCATGGCCAACTTATTACCCAAACTTGCGCAGCATTCGCCGCAAGCAAAATTGGTAATTGTAAGCAACCCGGTGGATATATTGGTTTATTTTGCTATTGAATTTTCGGGCTTTTCGGCAAATAGCGTGATTGGTACAGGCACACTGGTCGATTCTGCGCGCTTCCGGCAATTAATCGCCGAGGACATTCAAATCCACACAGAAGATATTCGAGCATATATTTTGGGAGAACATGGTCAAACTCAATTCCCAGCGATGAGCGTTGCAACCGCAGGTGGCGAGGCTATAGATGACACCCCTCATCGCAGAGAATTATTTAAACAAGCGTCGCAAGCGGGTTTTGAAGTTTTGCGGCGCAAGGGCCACACCAGTTATGCAATTGCCTTAGCGGCAGTTGATATCATCCACAATATCATTACCGATACTAAACATACGATGCCAGTTAGCTTAAAATCCGATGGCTATCTCGGTATAGACGATGTTTGCTTAAGCCTCCCCGCTGTCATCGGCAAAAAAGGTATTGAGCGTATACTCCATCCAAAATTAAACGCTGAAGAACAATTATCATTTTTAAAGTCTGCCAATCATTTACGCTCAATTATTGGTGATATAAAAAACGAGTTAAAAATTAAATAAACTATAGTGGAGCCAATTTTATTTATTTTGCCGACTCCACAAAAAATTATCTGTGCTCGGATAGACTTCGTAATGCCGCCAACTTAGTCGAACGCATATCCTTATCTTGATTCGTGGTCGCCAACTGCACTGATCGCTCTAAAGCCTCCTGAGCCTTGCTCGCTTGCCCGATACCAAAATAGGCCTGCCCTAATAGCTGATAAAAATGTCCCTCCTCCTGCTTTTTTAGCGCTTTTTTAAGAAACCCGATTGAAGCTTCATAGTCTTTTTTCTGCAGCGCGCGCTCGGCCAAACTCGCTAAATAATAAGGGTTGTGTAACCTGTGTTTATGCAACTTATCAGCAGCTTCTGACGCCAAGGTGTCACGCCCTTGCGCTTGATACAACACAAATAAATTACTCAACGCCGAAGTATTTTTATCGTTAATTTCTACAGCACTAAGATAAGCTTTTTCGGCTTCCAGAAAATTTTGCTGGCTCTTGTACCACACACCTAAATTAACCCATGCGTCAGCATATTTTTTATTCTGCGCAATCGAAGCCTGTAAATATTCGTAGGCCGAGCTCCATTCGTCACGCACCATGGCCTCGACGCCAAGGTTATTGTAATAACGGGCAAGCGCCTCGTTATCACTCATTTGTGTGGAATTAAATTTCGCTGATTCCTCAGCGGTAAATGCACCTAAAAATTCTGCAGTAACTCTATTGTGGCCGAACTTCACTAGCGCATTTACATGCCCTAAATAATAGGTAGTCTTATCGCGCTGCAACCACTGAAAGGGAATTTCCACTGCTTGAAAATGTGCTTCCATGTTCAAATAACGCGCCGATGCAATGTATAAAGCCGCAAGCGATAAACAATTCCCTGAACGAGTAGAAAAAGTTTCTGTAGCAGTTTTAGTGCGCTGGTTATTGTAGACAATATTAAATCCGCCGGGGCTGTAGAGAAGCTGATGCAATGCTGCCACCTGATCCGTTTTGCGTGCCAGAGGCTTAATGCGCCGATCCAGCTCCACCCTCAATGGCTCGGGCAATGCCATAAAATTCTCCATGCTGGTAATACTTGCATGGGCAGGCAACAACCAAAACAGCCCTACAAACAACATCATCAAAGCGCGCATAAACCATTACCTATTATCTAAAGCCGACCTTCACTCTTCTGCGAACGAGACAGGCCCATATCTCAAATATGTGCGCATTTAGCACGCTGTCAAGTCGATTGGCAAAATAGTCTTAAAGAATTGGCATTCGGTCGCCGCTGAGAATACGTACTTGAGCAGTTCAGAAACCAGGGGCCGGAAAACTAGGAAACCAAAAAAGTGTAGTAATCGCAAACTGCTAGATCCTATTTCCGCAGCAAAACAGCCCCAGCGCTTGATTTGAACTTCGCAATCGGCAGTGAATATGACAGACTGTTCACGCCTCCGCACTTAGGCGCGACTTCAATCTAACTTGACAGGATCTTACTTATGGAGCCATCGCAAGACAGCAAAAATATCGCCGCTCTGATGTGGTTGGGCAGCATTTTTCTAGGCATCATCGCTCCACTCGTGGTCTATTTTGTAAAGACTGATGACGAATTTCTACGCGGCCATAGCAAAGAAGCGCTGAATTGGGCTATTACTCTTTTAGCCTTAAGTGCAGTCGCATGGATACTAGTATTAGTACTTGTCGGATTTTTAATCCTGCCGATACTTCTACTATTGAATATCGTTTTTTCTATTCTGGGTGCTTTAGCTGCATCGGAGGGCAAAATCTACAGCGTGCCTTTTTGCTGGCGATTAATTAAATAACCCTCTAGCAAATGCCGTAACCGCTTAAATCTTTGTGGTAATAGGTTGTAAACGCTCGCTTCGAATACCACGCCGAATATAAGCGGCACAATACAAGAATCGGCAACAAGTTTTATGAGAAAACCTTTAACTCAATTAATAGCTATGGATAAACAAGCTCAGCCTTCTGCATAAAAAATTAGAAATGGGCAATTGTGCTTGTTCGAAAGCAACGCAAAGAAGCCAGATCTGTAAGGATCTGGCTTTTTAAGAACAATTTGACACCCGAGCCTGCGCTCAGCACCTATTATTCAGCAGCGGAGGCAGCGGTCTCTAAATCGCCAGTAATTGGGCGATCGACGAGCTCCACGTAGGCCATTGGCGCTTTATCACCCGTACGGAAGCCGCACTTGATAATACGCAAATAACCACCTGGGCGAGCATTGTAACGAGGACCTAACTCATTAAACAATTTTCCGACGGCAGCTTTACTGCGCAGACGGTCAAAAGCCAAACGACGATTGGCAACGCTATCTACTTTGCTCAGAGTAATTAAAGGCTCAGCATAAGTACGCAGCTCTTTTGCTTTGGGCAGAGTAGTTCTAATCAACTCATGCTCAACCAATGACGCAACCATGTTACTAAACATAGCCTTGCGGTGAGAGCTTGTTCTATTCAGCTGGCGACCACTTAAACGATGACGCATAACTTAAACCCTTTATTGATTGCTTTCTCAGCAGTCATATCTAAGGCCCTTAAGGGCCTTTTGTTAACATTTAGTCGCTATTTTTTAAACTAGCTGGTGGCCAGTTTTCCAAACGCATACCCAAAGACAATCCGCGGGAAGCCAAAATGTCTTTAATTTCAGTAAGTGATTTTTTACCTAAGTTTGGCGTCTTCAACAGCTCAACTTCAGTGCGCTGAATCAAATCGCCAATGTAGTAAATATTCTCTGCTTTAAGGCAGTTAGCCGAGCGAACCGTGAGTTCCAAATCATCAACCGGGCGGAGTAAAATAGGATCAATAAGATCTTCTTTCTTCTCGGGTTCTGACTCTTTCTCGCCTTCCAAATCTACAAACACAGCAAGCTGTTGTTGCAGAATGGTGGCCGCACGACGAATTGCTTCTTCAGGGTCAATGGTTCCGTTGGTTTCTAAATCAATAACCAACTTATCCAAATCTGTACGCTGTTCAACACGCGCACTTTCCACAGAATAGGCTAAACGACGTACTGGGCTATAGGATGCATCTAAATGCAAACGGCCAATAGTACGCGTTTCATCATCAGCGCTTTCACGGGCATCAGCTGGCTGATAGCCGCGACCACGGGTAATCGTCAACCGCATATTAAGGGCAACATCGCCAGTAATATGCGCGATCAAAAGTTCGGGATTTTTAATCTCTACACTTTGATCAACGGTAATATCGCCAGCAGTAACAATACCCGGACCTTTTTTGGACAGGGTAACAACTGTGTGATCTTTCCCGTGCATAACAATGGCAACGTTTTTCAAATTCAACAGAATTTCAATTACGTCTTCTTGTATGCCCTCGATTGCGCTGTATTCGTGCTGAACACCGTCGATTTCGACTTCGGTGATCGCGCAACCAGGCATTGACGACAATAAAATGCGGCGCAAGGCGTTTCCAAGCGTGTGTCCAAAGCCGCGCTCGAGCGGTTCTAACACCACGCGGGCGCGAGTCGGCGCAATTTCAGTTACATCAATATGACGCGGAGTCAAAAATTCATTTACAGCTAACAGCATAGTTAATACCTGTGTTAATACCTGTCAGAGATATTCAAGCGTTACTTAGAGTAAAGTTCCACAATCAGGTTTTCATTGATATCGGCTGACAAATCACCGCGATCCGGAACGCGCTTAAATACGCCTTCTTTTTTATCGGTGTTTACATCAATCCAATCAATGTCAGCACGCTGAGCGGAAAGAGCCAACGCGTTCTGAATACGCAGCTGGTTCTTCGCTTTTTCACGCACTGCAACCACATCGCCAACCTGAACCTGGTAGGAAGGAATATTCACAACCTTACCATTCACCATAAGTGATTTATGCGATACCAACTGACGAGACTCAGCGCGAGTTGCGCCAAAGCCCATACGGTAGGCTACGTTGTCTAAACGGCATTCCAATAGCTGCAACAAGTTTTCACCTGTGGCGCCTTTACGGCGAGCAGCTTCTTTGTAGTACCCGCGGAATTGCTTTTCTAAAATTCCGTAAATACGACGTACTTTCTGCTTTTCACGCAGCTGAACACCGTAGTCGGATAAACGACCGCGACGCTGACCGTGTTGGCCAGGTGCAGTTTCCAATTTACATTTTGAATCTAACGCACGCGCACCGCTCTTTAAGAAAAGATCTGTGCCTTCGCGGCGGGATAATTTACAAGTAGGTCCAATATAACGAGCCATGAATCAGTCTCCTACACACGACGCTTTTTGGGTGGGCGGCAACCGTTGTGCGGTATGGGGGTAACATCAACTATATTAGTGATTTTATAACCCACATTATTGAGCGCACGAACAGCGGATTCACGGCCAGGACCAGGACCTTTTACTTCAACGTCCAGATTCTTCAAACCGTATTCCAATGCAGCTTGACCTGCGCGCTCTGCAGCAACCTGAGCGGCGAAAGGAGTACTTTTACGTGATCCACGGAAACCTGATCCACCAGAGGTGGCCCAGCTCAAGGTGTTACCTTGGCGATCGGTTATGGTCACAATTGTGTTATTAAATGAAGCATGTATATGGGCAACACCGTCAACTACAGTCTTTTTGACCTTCTTGCGCGGTGCTGACTTAGCACTTGGCTTTGCCATTGGAAATATTCCTATGAGTAGCGAGGGTTAATTATTTCTTAATTGCCTTGCGAGGACCTTTACGAGTTCGCGCGTTAGTTTTCGAACGCTGACCACGTACAGGAAGCCCCTTACGATGACGAAGACCTCGGTAACAACCGAGGTCCATCAGGCGCTTAATACTCATAGACACTTCACGACGCAAATCACCCTCTACTGTGATTTTGGTAACTTCGTTACGAATCAAGTCGATTTGGTCTTCAGATAAGGAAGAGATTTTAGCGTCTTCGGCAATTCCAGTAGCAACGCAAATTCTCTTGGCGATTGTGCGGCCAATCCCATAGACATAAGTCAGGGAAATGACGGCGTGTTTGTTGTCTGGTATGTTGACACCAGCGATACGAGCCATTTTTTAACTCCAGATGGTAAAAATATGTGTGTTAACAGCAGCCAATACAGGTAAAAAGAAACCCCAAGAAATCTTGGGGTTTCTCGATTTATCAATGTAACAACCACTTATTTAAATAGCAGCTAGCTTTGTAACTAGACTGCGACAGTTAACACCCCTAAACCAGCCGAGATTCTCGACTGGGCTGACCTTTCGGCCAAATTAGCCTTGACGTTGTTTGTGCTTAGGTTCAGTGCTACAAATAACACGTAATACACCTTTGCGACGAACAATCTTGCAATTGCGGCAGACAGCTTTAACAGAAGTACGGACTTTCATTGTTAACCTCAATTATCTGGCAGAGCTACTGCCATAGTTTTTCAAATTTGCTTTTTTCATCACTGACTCATATTGGTGAGACATCAAGTGCGACTGCACCTGAGACATAAAGTCCATGACCACAACAACCACGATCAGTAATGATGTACCTCCTAAATAGAAAGGCACTTTGGTAGCAACTACCAGAAACTGAGGCAATAAAGCAACCCCAGCCATGTACACGGCACCAACCAACGTTAAGCGAGTTAATACTGTATCAATGTACTTTGCAGAGTGCTCACCAGGACGAATTCCCGGAATATAAGCCCCACCGCGTTTAAGATTTTCCGCGACTTCTTTCGGGTTATACATCATCGCTGTATAAACAAAACAGAAGAGAATAATCAGGCCGGCAAAGAGGATGAAGTTTAACGGTTGACCGGGGCCTATGAGAAGAGCAAATTCCTGAAATACTTCACTTATTTTACCTGTAGAGCTCTGACCGAACCATTGGGCGATTGAAGCGGGGAAAAGCAAGAGGCTACTGGCAAAAATTACCGGTATAACTCCGGCCATATTGATCTTCAACGGCAAATGACTGGTTTGCGGAGAATGAGCAAAACGGCCTTGTTGTTTTTTCGCGTAGTGAATTGTAATTCGGCGTTGGCCGCGCTCAATGAACACAACAAACCAGACAATTGCTATTGCCAACATCGCAATAACCAAAAGAACCAACCAGTTCAAATCCCCTTGACGCGCACTTTCAATCGCTTGACCTGCAGCACGAGGCAAACCGGCGACGATTCCCGCGAATATCAACATGGAAATACCATTACCTATTCCGCGCTCAGTAACCTGCTCACCTAGCCACATTAAAAATACAGCGCCAGTAACAATTGAGGTAGTAGCTACAAGATAGAACGATAAAGTGGGCAAGTCCGCATAGGCCATGCCCTGCGAATGCATACCGGCAACCATGATAAAGCTCTGCACTAACGCCAAAGCGACAGTAAGCCAGCGAGTATATTGACTTATGACACGTCGACCTGAATCACCCTCTTTTTTCAGCTGCTCAAGAGAGGGAACCACAGATGTAAGCATCTGCACAATGATAGAAGCAGAAATATAAGGCGTAATTCCCAACGCCAAAATACTCATACGCTCAAGCGCACCACCCGAGAACATGTTGAACATGGCTAGAATGGTGTTTTTGTTTTGGTTAAATAATCGCGCCACCTGCTCCGGGTCTATACCTGGCACAGGAATATGGGTACCTATTCGATACACCAATATGGCCAGCAACAAGAAGCGGAGCCGAGCCCAAAGCTCGCCCAACCCTTTCTGATTTGTCATAGATAATGCGTTAGGGCCAGCCATGAGTGCAATTATTCCTCAACCACTACTTTGCCACCGGCAGCTTCGATCGCCGCTTTGGCGCCTTTAGTGACAGCAACGCCAGAAATGGTCACTGCCTTGGTGATTTCACCTGACAGAAAAATCTTGACACGCTTTATACCGGCTTGAATAACATCGGCTTCTAAAAGCGTTTTGAGTGTAATTTCATTGCCAACGACTTTATTGAGTTCATCCAAGCGCACCTCAGCGCTAATGCGCCCTACGCGGCTAGTGAAACCATATTTCGGCAAACGCTTTTGCAAAGGCATCTGACCGCCCTCAAAACCTGGGCGTGGATTTCCGCTCTTGCGAGCTTTTTGACCTTTATGGCCGCGACCGCACGTTTTTCCAAGACCTGAGCCAATACCGCGACCTACACGCTTCGGCGCTTGGATGCGGCCGGGAGCTGGACTTAAGCTATTAAGACGCATGGATTAACCCTCGATTTTCAGCATATAGCTGACTTTATTGATCATACCGCGCACGGATGGAGTGTCTTCAACTTCCACGGTGTGGCCGATGCGACGCAGGCCCAAACCCATAAGACAGGCTTTATGCGCAACAAGACGACCAGCAGCACTTTTGGTTTGAGTAACTTTTACTAATTTCTTAGACATAGTGAATATTCCGCTAAAACAAATTCGGGGGGAGAGATCAGTTCAGAATCTCATCAACCGATTTGCCACGTTTGGCAGCTACATATTCAGGCGAGGTCATATCGGCCAAAGCTTGAAAGGTAGCGCGTACAACGTTTACAGGATTGGTTGAACCGTAACATTTTGCTAGTACGTTTTGCACACCAGCGATTTCCAATACAGAACGCATGGCACCACCTGCGATGATTCCTGTACCTTGTGAAGCTGGCTGCATAAATACTTTTGAAGCACCATGGCGACCCTTGGTAGCGTAATGCAATGTGTCACCGCTGAGCTCAACAGTAATCATATTGCGGCGCGCAGCTTCCATAGCTTTTTGAATAGCAATGGGTACTTCACGCGCTTTACCACGACCAAAGCCCACTCGGCCATTGCCATCGCCAACAACGGTCAGAGCTGTAAAGGCGAATATTCGGCCACCTTTTACGGTTTTAGATACACGGTTAACCTGCACCAACTTCTCTTGAAAGCCGTCGTTGACACTTTTTTCTTTTTCATTCGTTGACATATGACGGCCTCTTAGAACTCTAATCCAGCTTCACGAGCGGCATCGGCTAGCGCCTTGATGCGACCATGGTAGCGAAAACCGCTGCGATCAAACGCAACACTGGTAATACCAGCAGCTTTTGCACGCTCGGCGATTAATTTACCAACACTCTGCGCAGCTGAACTGTTGCCAGTTTTCTCAACAGAAATGCCTTTATCCAACGTAGAAGCAGCAGCGAGTACAACATCACCGGTTGCAGACACAATTTGCGCGTAAATATGACGTGGTGTGCGGTGAACACTCAGACGATTCACGCCCAAGCCACGAATTCTGATGCGCGTGCTGCGAGCACGGCGCAAACGCGATACTTTTTTCTCATTCATAGTCTTAAGCCTTACTTCTTCTTAGCTTCTTTACGCAGCACGATTTCATCCGCAAAACGAACACCTTTACCCTTATAGGGCTCTGGTGGACGGAAGCTGCGAATTTCAGCGGCTACCTGTCCCAACAGCTGTTTGTCTGCACTCTTTAACAACACCTCAGTTTGAGTAGGTGTTTCAACAGATACACCTGCTGGTACTTCAAATTCAACTGGATGGGAAAACCCGAGCGTTAAGCTAAGTGAAGAACCAGTTGCTTTGGCACGATAACCAACGCCGACTAATTGCAACTTTTTCTCGAAACCTTGGCTTACACCAACAACCATGTTGTTAACCAATGCACGAGTGCATCCGGCTTGTGCCCGAGCACCTTTATCACCATTGCGGGCAACAAATGTTAAAACACTCTCTTCACGCACAACTTCAACACTGGAATGTATATTTAAATTTAATGTTCCCTTACCACCTTTGACGGTGATCGACTGACCCTGGAGCGTAACGTCAACACCGCTTGGTAAGTGAACAGGATTTTTTGCAACACGTGACATAACAATTACCTGTTAAATCTATTCATCAAAAGACAGTGCAAATCACTTCACCACCAACACCCGCTGCACGAGCAGCACGGTCGGTCATTACACCCTTGCTAGTAGAAATTATCGCGACACCCAGACCACCACGTACAGTAGGCAGATCAGTTTTCGCAACATAGCTGCGAAGACCTGGACGACTCACTCGAGCCACCTCAGAAATAACGGGTTTGCCTTCGAAATATTTAAGCTCCAATGTCATGATTTTTTTAAGATCATCTGAAACTTCGATAGCGCCAATATAACCTTCAGATTGCAGCACTTTTGCGATGCTCAATTTCATGTTTGAGGCGGGCATAGCTACTGAAAACTTTCCTACTGATTGTGCATTACGAACTCTCGTAAGCATGTCAGCAACTGGGTCTTGCATACTCATTTTTAAATCTCCGGAATGGTAGTTTACCAGCTAGCTTTCACAAGCCCTGGTACGTCACCACGCATGGCAGCCTCACGCAATTTATGCCGACAAAGGCCAAACTTGCGATAAACAGCATGTGGACGGCCAGTCACTCGGCATCGACGTTGAATACGCGAAGGACTAGCATCTCGTGGAAGTTTCTGCAGCTGCAACGAAGCTTGCCAAATCTCACCTTCAGTAGCAGAAACGCTACCAATGATAGTTTTCAGAGCTGCACGTTTAGTAGCATGTTTAGCTACTAATTTTGCGCGTTTTGTTTCGCGCGCGATCATTGATTTCTTGGCCATACTATTACCCGATCAACCTTTGAATGGAAAGTTAAAGGCTTTGAGTAATGCTCGGCCTTCATCGTCAGTTCGTGCGGTGGTAGATATACATATATCCAATCCACGCAGGCGATCAATTTTGTCATAGTCAATTTCGGGGAAAATGATTTGCTCATTTACACCCATGGAAAAATTGCCGCGGCCATCAAATTGCTTTGGACTAATTCCTCGGAAATCTCGAATTCGAGGAATAGCAATTGAAACCAAGCGCTCCAAGAATTCATACATTTTTTCACTGCGCAGCGTAACTTTGCAGCCGATTGGCCAACCTTCACGGATTTTAAAACCCGCGATGGATTTACGCGCTTTAGTAATAACAACTTTTTGTCCAGTGATTTTCTCTAAATCACTTACAGCTGCTTCCAAAACTTTTTTATCGCCAACCGCTTCACCAACACCCATATTTACGGTGATTTTGGTGATTTTTGGAATCTCCATGGGATTTGCCAATCCCAACTCCGCCATCAGACGAGGAGCGATTTCTTCTTTAAACTGGACTTTTAACTTAGCCATAATTCTCTCAATGCGCTTATGCGTCTACCGCAGCGCCGTTAGATTTGAAAACACGGATTTTATTGCCGTCTTCCAAAATCTTAAACCCAACGCGATCAGCTTTTTTTGTTGATGGATTATAGATAGCCACATTCGAAGCCTGGATTGCAGCTTCTTTTTCGATAATTCCGCCAGCGACGCCCGCTTGAGGATTAGGCTTTTGATGTTTTTTAACTATCTGAATACCGGAAACAAGTAATTTCCCATCAGATAAAACTTTATTTACTTTACCGCGCTTGCCTTTGTCGCGGCCAGTGAGAACGATAACGTCGTCATCACGCTTAATTTTACGCATAACCGATCCTCAAACCCCGGGCCACTTACAGAACTTCTGGCGCCAAAGAAATTATTTTCATGAATTTTTCGCCGCGCAGCTCGCGAGTAACTGGCCCAAAGATACGAGTACCTATCGGCGAGTCTTGGTTGTTAAGCAATACTGCAGCGTTGTCGTCAAACTTAATTAAAGAACCATCAGTACGGCGTACACCAGACTTGGTGCGAACCACTACCGCTTTCATCACTTGGCCTTTTTTAACTTTGCCGCGTGGAATAGCTTCTTTAATGCTCACTTTGATAATGTCGCCAACATTGGCATAACGACGGTGCGAACCGCCTAATACCTTGATACACATCACTCGACGTGCACCGCTATTGTCAGCTACTTCCAAATAGGATTGTGTCTGAATCATTGTTTATCTCCAATACCTAGTTTGAGCACTGATTAAACCGCGGCAGCGCGCTCATCGATTTTTACTAAAGTCCATGACTTAGTTTTTGAAATCGGGCGAGACTCTGCGATGGTGACTAAATCGCCAATTTTGCACTCGTTGTTTTCATCGTGTGCTTTTAATTTGGACGACTTACTAATGTACTTGCCGTAAACCGGGTGCTTTACGCGACGCTCAATTAAGACAACAACGGATTTCTCCATTTTGTCACTCACTACTCGGCCGGTGAGTGTTCGTGCAGTTTTAACTTCACTCATGGTTATTTACCTGCCTTTTGTGACAGAACTGTTTTAATGCGCGCAATCGTGCGGCGGTTTTGCCTTAACAAGTGTGTCTGCGCCAACTGACCCGTCGCAGACTGCATGCGGAACTTAAACTGTTCCTGATGCTGCTCCAACAAAAGCGCTTTTAACTCGTCAACGGATTTTTGGTTGAGATCTTTGGCGTTCATTACATCACCGACCGTCTAACAAATGTTGTTGTAATTGGAAGTTTCGCAGCGGCAAGAGCAAATGCTTCACGTGCCATCTCCTCTGAAACACCTTCCATTTCGTACAGGACTTTACCCGGTTGAATTTGGCATACCCAATATTCAACGTTACCCTTACCTTTACCTTGACGAACTTCCAAAGGCTTCTGGGTAATTGGTTTATCCGGAAATACTCGAATCCAAATTTTACCGCCACGCTTTACGTGACGAGTCATTGCACGACGCGCAGCTTCAATTTGACGTGCTGTCAAACGACCGCGGTCTGTGGCTTTTAATCCAAATTCGCCGAAGCTAACTTTCGAGCCGCGTTGAGCAAGGCCGCGATTACGGCCCTTCTGTTGCTTACGAAACTTCGTACGCTTAGGTTGCATCATATGGCGTACTCCTACTTAGAACCTTTTTTCTTTTGATTAGCTTCGACTTCTTCGATGCCGCCTATGATCTCGCCTTTAAAGATCCAAACTTTCACACCAAGGATACCGAACGTGGTTAGAGCTTCAGCAGTGGAATAGTCAATATCCGCACGCAGCGTGTGTAAGGGCACACGACCTTCTCGAGCCCATTCAGTACGAGCAATCTCTGCCCCGCCTAAACGTCCGCTCACTTGAATTTTTACACCTTCAGCACCTTGACGCATGGCGTTTTGAATCGCTCGCTTCATCGCGCGGCGGAACATAACGCGACGCTCCAGCTGTTGAGCGATGCTTTGCGCCGTCAAAGCTGCATCCAAGTCGGGCTTGCGAATTTCCTCGATATTGATGTGCACAGGCACACCCATACGTTTGGTTAATTCAGCGCGCAGCTTTTCTACATCTTCACCTTTCTTGCCGATAACAATACCTGGGCGAGCCGTGTGAATTGTTACCCGTGCAGTGTTGGCGGGGCGCTCAATATCGATACGACTGACCGAAGCATGCGCTAAGGACTTTTGCAGGTATTCACGCACTTTCAAATCAATCAGCAATTTATCAGCATATTGGCCGTTGCCGGCATACCAAGTCGAAGTGTGCTTTTTAACAATTCCGAGACGAATACCCGTCGGATGTACTTTCTGACCCATAACGTCCGCTCTCTTATTTGTTCGCTACTTTGACGGTGATATGGCACGTGCGCTTAGAAATGCGGTCAGCTCGACCCTTCGCGCGCGGCTTAATCCGTTTCATGGTTAAACCTTCGTCCACGTAAATAGTGGACACTTTTAATTCATCCACATCGGCGCCTTCATTGTGCTCGGCGTTAGCGATGGCGGACTCAAGCACTTTCTTAACAAGCAAAGCGCCTTTTTTAGTGCTAAACGTCAAAACATTCAGCGCTTCTTCAACACCCCTGCCGCGAACCTGGTCCGCAACCAAACGTGCCTTTTGCGCAGAGAGACGTGCACCGCGTAATATTGCTGCTACTTCCATCATCATTACCCTCGTATGCCAGTCGAATTAACGCTTAGCTTTTTTATCAGCAGCGTGGCCACGATAGGTACGTGTAGCTGCGAACTCGCCCAGCTTGTGTCCTACCATTTCTTCGTTTATCGAAACAGGCACATGCTGTTTGCCGTTATGCACGGCGATAGTTAGACCTACCATTTCAGGCAGGATCATTGAGCGGCGCGACCAAGTTTTGATGGGGCGACGATCGTTTTTTTCTACGGCAACTTCCACTTTTTTCAACAAGTGATGATCGATGAAAGGGCCTTTCTTCAGTGAACGTGGCACTGCAAATTCCTCGCTAGCTAGTTAATCGTCGCTAATTACTTGGTGCGACGACGCACAATCATGTTAGTGGTACGCTTATTCTTACGAGTTTTGTAACCCTTCGTAGGAACGCCCCATGGAGATACTGGGTGACGACCACCCGAAGTACGGCCTTCACCACCACCGTGTGGGTGATCTACCGGGTTCATGGCAACACCACGAACCGTTGGACGCACACCTCTCCAACGTGTTGCACCAGCTTTACCTAAGGATCGCAGGTTGTGCTCGCTGTTAGAAACTTCACCTAGAGTAGCTCGGCACTCAGATAGGATTTTGCGCATTTCACCGCTACGTAAACGTACGGTTACATAGGCGCCTTCTTTCGCTACCAATTGAATGCTCGCTCCAGCTGAACGCGCCAACTGAGCCCCCTTACCTGGCTTTAGCTCTACACAGTGGATATTGCTACCCAGCGGTATATTGCGCAGCGGCAACGTGTTGCCGACTTTAATTGAAGCTGCATTGCCAGATTCAATTTTGTCACCAGCGCTCAAGCCCTTAGGGGCAATAATGTAGCGGCGCTCACCATCGGCATAGCATACCAAGGCAATATGAGCAGTCCGATTTGGATCATATTCCAAGCGCTCAACAACAGCTGGAATGCCGTCCTTGTTACGCTTAAAGTCGATCAAACGATAATGCTGTTTGTGTCCGCCACCTACGTGGCGAGTAGTGATCCGGCCCGCATTGTTACGGCCTCCGGATTTGCTTTTCTTTTCTAGCAAAGGCGCGTGAGGTGCACCTTTGTGCAAGTCAGCACTTACGACACTTACAACAAAGCGTCGACCTGGAGATGTGGGCTTACGTTTAACGATAGTCATGTCTACGCACTCCTTATTCAGTTACAGCTAGGTCAAATTCTTGACCAGCTTCAAGACGAACGTAGGCTTTTTTCCAATCGCTTTTCACGCCCAAACCATGGCGAGTACGCTTAGTCTTACCTTTGACGTTTAACACCTGAACATTTTGCACTTTGACATTGAAAAGTTTTTCAATGGCAGTCTTAATTTCAGGCTTCGTGGCTGTGTTCAGCACTTTGAACACGATCTGGTTTGACGCTTCAGCGATAAGAGAGGTTTTCTCAGACACTACCGGGGCCAACAAAATCTTATAGATGCGCTCTTGATTCATACCAGAGACTCCTCAAGTTTTTTGAGGGCTGCGACGGTAACAACCACTTTGTCAAAACGAATCAGACTAACAGGATCAACAGCCTGAGCATCTCGCACGTCAATGTTGTGTAGGTTACGAGCAGCCAAATATAAATTTTCACTCACTGCATCGCCAACGATTAACGCGTTAGTCAGATTCATTGCGCTCAATTTAACCAACAAAGATTTGGTTTTAGGTGACTCAACGTCAAACTCTTCAACCAACACTAAGCGATCTTGGCGAACCAATTCAGACAAAATACACTGCACAGCGGCGCGGTACATTTTCTTATTTAGCTTCTGATCGAAATTACGCGGACGAGCTGCGAACGTAACACCGCCGCCGCGCCAAATTGGGCTGCGAATACTACCGGCACGCGCACGACCCGAACCTTTTTGTTTCCAAGGTTTTTTACCGCCACCGGATACATCGGAGCGATTTTTCTGTGCTTTGCTACCCTGACGCCCGCCAGCCATATAGGCTACTACGGCTTGATGCACTAGGTCTTGATTAAACTCTCTACCAAATGCAACGTCTGAAACACTCAGGGTCCCAGCAGCAGCACCGTTAGCTGTTGCAATATTGATTTCCACGGAAGACCCCCTCGGAAATTAACCGTTTTTACGCGCTTTAACCGCAGGACGTACAATCACGTCACCACCGGGAGCACCTGGAACCGCACCTTTTATTAAAAGAAGGTTGCGCTCTACGTCGACTTTTACAATTTCAAGGCTCTGCACAGTCACGCGCTCAGCGCCCATATGACCGGCCATTTTTTTGCCTTTGTAAACACGACCTGGGGTTTGGTTTTGACCAATAGAACCTGGCGCACGGTGAGAACGAGAGTTACCGTGAGTTGCGTCTTGCATGGAAAAATTCCAGCGCTTAATTACGCCCTGAAATCCCTTACCTTTGGATTGGCCAGTAACATCAACGATTTGACCTTCAACAAAGGTTTCAACCGTGATTTGCCCGCCAACAGAGAAGGACTCTAAGGAGTCTGCGCGCAATTCCCAACTGCTGGCACCGGCTTCGACTTGTGCTTTTTCGAAGTGGCCCTTAGCGGGTTTAACAACGCGAGAAGCTTTACGAGAACCTATGGTCACTTGCACAGCTGTATAGCCGTCAGACTCTAGGTTTTTAAGCTGAGTGATGCGATTGGGCTGAGCCTCAATCACTGTGACAGGGATAGACGAACCATCCGCTGTAAATAAACGTGTCATACCGCTTTTGCGGCCGACAATACCGATATTCATCTTTTATTACCTCTTGGTGTACGGGGCTGTTACCCGCTATGGCCGCCCATTTCAGAGCGTTACACACCCTAAAAACAGGGCTGGCTTGGAGTTTTAACCAAGACTAATTTGAACTTCCACACCCGCTGCAAGATCCAGCTTCATCAGTGCGTCAACAGTCTTTTCAGTTGGCTCAACAATGTCTAACAGACGCTTGTGAGTGCGGATTTCATACTGATCACGCGCATCTTTATTAACGTGCGGGGATATCAGAATGGTAAAGCGTTCTTTGCGGGTGGGCAGCGGAATTGGGCCGCGCACTTGAGCGCCGGTACGCTTTGCAGTTTCCACAATTTCCTGTGTGGAGGCGTCAATCAATTTGTGATCGAATGCCTTCAAGCGAATTCGAATACGCTGATTCGTCATGTGAACCAAAACTCCAGAATTTTTAAAGAACTTTTGTGCTGTGCTAGACACCCACAAAATGGAGGCGCAATTCTATGTATGGCCCCCTACCCCGTCAAGCGTTATTTGCAATTATTTTGCCGAAATAGGCAAACCAAATCACATATACAGCTAGAGGCACAAACATCGTCGAAATCAACGATCAGGAACAGAGAAACCTAGAGCACATTAGAATTGACGCATAAAAAGGGGGCCTTCCGGCCCCCTATTCCTTTGCTCGATGAGAGGAGCAAAAGCGTTTACACAATTTACGATTACTTAAGCAATGATTTTCGCTACGACGCCCGCACCTACAGTACGGCCACCTTCACGAATGGCGAAACGCAAGCCGTCTTCCATCGCAATTGGGGCAATCAGCGTTACTTTCATCTGAATGTTGTCACCCGGCATAACCATTTCTACGCCTTCTGGCAATTCACAG
>DATDJI010000067.1:0-2078 GCA_036520615.1 Cellvibrionaceae bacterium
ATTGGTGTGAGCCCTCGGATGTACAACCGCTGTGAGAACGGTGTAGCTACACCGCATTTTGACACTGTAGTGAAGATTGCCGATATTCTCGACGTCAGCCTGGATACGCTGGCAGGCCGATCCGATAAAGACGATGGCCCGGCCATCCACAACACGAAATTGCATGAACTGTATTTAAAGGTGAATCAGTTGCCTGATGAAGAACAGCAAGCGCTGATTATTTTGCCGGATAGCTTGGTCGCTCGTGCAACCCTTGGGCGATTAATGGGGGAAAGCCAAAAACTGCGCCGCTAAAAAACAGCAGCTAAAAATAAAATAAAAAAATAGCGGCTAAAAAATAAGGCGGTAATTCGTTTTAAATTAGGCGTGTCAAGGTGTGGCAAAGCCATCGCGGAGCGACTTGCCCTTGACACGCTTAATTTTAAACACACGCTGCTCGGGGGTTGATACCATCAACCCCCGAGCCCTTCCGGCGGCGAGGAATGGGGTTTGGGGCAACGCCCCAAGGTCTGGTTGTTGAGGTGATTGTCTTGATCTGGCTATTTAAAAAGGCAAAAAACACGACCTGACCCGAATGGTGCGCGTTATCAGGTTTTTGTTTTTTGGAAGAGCCTCATCATTTTCTCGAAATGATCCAGCATCGAATTTTTAAAATAAACCATAGAGATAGAGGTTAGAATTAAAACAAATCCAATACCTAAAAAATAGTAAATAATCGGTGTGATACCAACTTCAAGAAATGCTTCCGATGGATCTTTAATATTGTAATAAACAATGACGTCTTTTCCTGCGGGGTAATTCCCGGTAACTTGCTTGGCGTAAGATTCATGGCTTTCCTTACCTATTCCTATATTAGTGCCCTTATAACCAGTAGAGGCCACAAAATATTCGTAAGTGACTTCAGGGAGAAATCTTCTTGAACCATTTACAGTGGTTTTAACTATTTCTGATGTAATTATCACCCCCGTAGTTGTGGGCCAAGCCTTTACTTTTTCTGATTTAAGAAAGATGTACCCCCCCATCAAAACAAGAAGGGCACCAATAACCAATAGGAAGCAATTCAGACCGTTGAATAATTTTGTCATTAGTTACATTTCTTATCTGAACAATTTTGAGCGGACATGGTGATATTTACTGATCCTTGAGCCGTAGCTGATACGCCAACACCTCCTCCAATACCTATGCTGGCTTTACCATTAGTGTCTACTGAAACGGGCCCCAAAGCAGCGCCATCAAATGCTTTGGCATCACGGCTGGTAGTGAATTCGCCTTTAGTATTGCCTTCGGCAGCAACAGAAGCTTCTGCGTTTGCCGATGCTTTTCCCAAGGGTGTAACTATCTCTCCTTTAGCTTCAGCTTTAAGTTTCCCTTCAACAGCAATTTGAGTGCCTTTAGCTTTATCACCACTAGGTTCGGTATATAATTCAGCCTTTGCAGCTAATTCAAAACCTGCCTTAGCACCTGCAGTTCCAGAAATATTCAATTCTTTGTGTGTCGTATCGTAATTTATGTCGAAGCTAGCTTTTAAACCAAAAAACATGGCTGCACCTCCGCCAACATTTAGTCCCCATTTCTGCTTTCCCTTTGGATCAATTTGATTAATTGGATCATTCCCGACATAAGCATAAAGATTCATATCATCTTTGTACCCAATAGGATCCATCTGCAAAAACCGCCCACCGGTTGGATCATACATACGGGCTTTATAATAAAAAAGCCCTAATTCCTTTAACCACACCTGGCCAGTATAGCCAAACAACCCCGTATTATTCGGCCCGGTGTTGCCAAAGGCATCATAACTGTTTTGGCTGAGTGTGGCACCGTTGCTGTCGCTGACGGCAATAATGCTGCCCTGGTGATTGCCGTGCAGGTAACGCGCATTAGAGGAGTTTACCGTGCTACCTAAATACTGCACCCAGGGTTCATCGGTTTGGTCGCCATGTACATAACGGCTTACCAGAGTATTTTGGCTGTTATATTCAGCAATTAATGCATCGCCTGCGTAGACAAATTCACGGCTTTGGCCATTGAGGGTGTATTGGTATAGGCGCCCATTGGGGTCGTATTTTAAGCTGGCG
>DATDJI010000068.1:0-25048 GCA_036520615.1 Cellvibrionaceae bacterium
TTGCCTAATTCCTCCGCCAAATTGAGCAAACCGGCTTTATGTTTAATGATGGGATTGGTAGTCTGTAGCATGAGAGTTACCTTTTGGTTTTGTTTAGGATTCGACACCCATATTCAAAACCGGTAACTCTCTTCTTTCAAGCCGAAGTGTAAGGTTAGGTCGCGACTAATACATCTGAGCACCCTTGTGCATTACGGTGCCGCCCGATGCTTTTATGATTTCAAGCTCTTCGCTTAACATGCAATCTTTAAAACCCCAAATTCCTAGGGAATGTATCTGTTTGCATATTTAGAAGGATGCATACGAATATCTTTGGCTAGCTTGATGTAATAGCTATCACCCGCTGCATGATGTTTTATGATGTCCTCTTCCAGCAATTTGATTTTAGCTTCATAAACGCCCACCCCACCGGTTAATACTGCGATACATAAGTCATTAGAATCATTTTGATATATCCTAAATGCATCATCATTATTTATTAAAATATCTTTTTCACTCATTTTGGTTTTATTCCTGTTGTTCTCATTGTTACCATATTGCCAGGTATGGCATCTGTTACGATTTCTGGCATTCCGCCGCTAGTATGCCCACCCCAAACAAATTTTTCGTTTGCCCCTCGTTCAAAGCCGGAAGGCATCCTTGCGTTATGCAATAGCGGGTTATGCACATCAATTCTGTATAACTCCTCATTCCAGTAGGGGGCAGGGATACCTAATTTATCTTTTATAAAATTTACGTCTCCACCTGAGTCGGCAATTAGTTTATCCATGTAAGTCCGAGTCGTCATAAATTGTCCGCTAGGATCTCCCACCAGTGGTTTTCCTACAACAAAGCGCTCATAAGCGCCTTTAGGTATCAGATATGAAGCTCCGTCTCTAAAACTTTCAAGATGGCTTACGACCCCGGCGCGCTTATCTGATAACCACGGACTTGTGCTTGAATCGCCTAAACCCTCATTTTTACAACTCAACCCCAACGGATCCACCCACCCCGTAGGATTAGGCACATACAAATAATTATTCACCCCACCCAACAACCCAATCGGGTCCTGGTTTATAAACCGTCCACAGGCCGGGTCATAGTAGCGAAACCGGTTGTAATGCAACCCGCTTTCTTCATCAAAATACTGCCCGGCAAAGCGCAGGTTATTTTCCACCTCCGCTTTAAACGCCACCGCTAAATTGCCATAGGCTTTGTAACTTACCGCCCAGACCAATTCACCTTGCTGGTTGGTGATTTCCTGTGGGGTGCCGAGATGGTCTAGGTGGTAATAATAAATTCCGTCATTTTGTACAAACGCAATTGGCTCAAAACTATTGGGTTTGAATAAATAGGTTTTTGCGCTGCTTACTCCTTCCGCACCATTTATTGCGGTGCGTTCGGATAATAACTGATCCCCCAACCATAAAAATTCACAACTTTTATCCGCGCTGCGTTTGCTGATGCGGCGGCCTAATGGGTCGTAGGCGTATTTTGTGATTACGCCATTTACCGCAATGGCGGTGAGCTGGTTGAGGCTGTTGTATTGGTAGTGGGTTTTTAGAGCGCCTTGTTTGCCGCGGGCTTGTTGCGTGCGGTTGCCTGCGGCGTCGTAGTGAAAATGCGCATCGCCGAACAGGTTTAGGCGGTTGCCGGGGGCTTTTTGGCCTTCGGGTGCTGAAGCGGTGTTAGCCAGTAGGTTGCCCGCTGGGTCGTGCAGGAATACTTCCGGGTTCGGGCCTTGCACTTGGGTGAGACGCTGGGTTGCGTCGTACTGATAGCGGGTGCTGCCACGTAGTTGGTCGTCTATTTGCGCCACGTTGCCTTGTGCAGTGTAGCTGTAGCGGCGCTGACTGAGCGCATTAAAACCGCCACCGGATTGTTGTTTACCGGTGCGCTGGGCGCTGGCGGCCTTGCGGGTCGTAGCGGTATTGGGTGTTGAGGCTGTTGCCGTGGTTGCGGGTGAGTTCGCGGCCGCAGACGTCGCGCTCGATCTGGGCGATTAGTTGGTTTTGGTAGTGCAGTTGCTGCAATTCCCCTTCGGGCGTGTAGGCGTAGTTGATGACTTCGCCGCCGGGCAAACTGGTTTGACTGCGCAGGCCTGCCGGGGTGTATTGATGGCGTAGGGCTTGGTTATCTTGCCAGTCTTCCACCACTTGGCCGATGGCGTTGTACTGCCAACGCAAATTGCGATGGAGGTTTTGCGCTTGGATTAGGCGGCCTGCGGGGTCGTATTTGTAGCTGCTCAGTTCTGCAGCTTTGCTCTGAGCTTCACTCACGCCCTGGCTGCTTTGCTGTAACAGGCGGCCTAAGCCGTCGCGCTGGTAGCGGGTGCGATTGATCAGCTGGCCTTCGTGAAGCTCTAACACTTCCTGCAAATGGCCTGCGGGTGAGTACACATAGCGTTGCTGGCGGCCATCGAAGCCAATTTCCTCGATAAGGCGTTCGTCTAAATCGTAGTTAAGCTGGTAGCGCTCGCCTTTTTCGTTGATCAGGCCAATCAGGTTGCGCTCGCCGTCGTATTGGTAGTGCAGCGTTTGACCGTTCGGGTCAGTGCGTTGGGTGACTTGGGAGAGGCCGTCGTAGCTGTATTGAGTAGTGAGGCCTGCGCTGTCGGTGGTTTGGGTGACTAGGCCTAATGCGTTGTACTTCCAGCTCGCAGTTTTGCTATCTGGGCTAGTGTGTTCGGCGAGTTGGCCTTGTGGGGTGTAGCGGTAGTGGCTGGTTTGGTTATCCGGCCAGGTTATTTGCTCCACCTGGCCACAGGCGTTATAGCGGTAGCGGGTGTGCTGGCCCTGCGGGTTGCGCACGGCGGTAAGCTGGCCTTTGCCATCCCACAGGTAATGCCAGCTATGGCCGCAGGCGTTGGTGAGCCGGTTGATAAAACCCTGTTCGTTGTATTGATAGTAGGTGCTTTGGCCTAAGGGGTTGATGGTTTGAATCAGCTGACCTAACCCGTTGTACTGGTAGCGCCAGGCGGCACCAGTAGGGTCGTTAAACTGTTCAATTTGCCCCTGGGGCGTGTGGCTCCACTGGTAACGCTCCCCCGCCGGGTTGGTGTACAGCTGTAATAAGCCTTGGGAATTACGCTGAAAACTCTCCTGAGCGCCACCGGGTAAAAGCGTGCGCTGCAGGCGGCCCTGCTCGTTATATTGGTAGCGGGTGATGGCGCCTTCCGGGCTTTGGATGTGGGTGGGCAGGCCCAGTTCGTTAAATTGGTAAAGGGTAACACCGCCTCGGGTATCGGTGACGGCGGCGCGGTGGTTGGGCTTATCCCATTTAAATTGGTAATCGTACGTGGGCTGGCCGTGGATCGGGTCGCCCCAGTTGCGCAGGCAGCTAGCGCTGGGGCCTGTACCGTCCCAGCTAAAGTAAAAGCTGTAGCCGCTTTTTAACGTGCGCTGCTGGATCAGGTGATGTTCATAGCGGTATTGCTCGCAATGACCTTGGGCGTCCCAGGCTTGAATTAAATCCTGCTCTTTAGAGTAGGCATAGCGCACTAGGGTGCGAGTGTGATCTTGAGCGTGCTGTTGAATTTCGGTTAATAAATTGTGCTGGTATAAAAAGAGCCAACTATCGCCACCGCTGGAGTGGACTTTTTGTAACTCGCCCTCTTCGTAGATGAGCTTAAAACCGTTGCCATAAACGTCTTTTATAGCGCTTAAATCAAATTGGCTGCGCCCTGGCAAGCGGGTAAATTCGTGAATAAGCAGTGCGTTGGGTGTGGAGGGTTGCAGGCTTAGGGTATTTTCACTCAGCCATGTAAGCGTGAGTTCTTCAACGCTGTTATGGCTGCTAGCAAATAATTGCGGTTCGTTAAATTCTATTAAACGGCCTTCACCATTGAGCAGAACCCAGCTGTCGTGGCCGATGCTAATACTCTGTAACAGGCTGTGGCACCAGCCTACGCCAATGCCTTGGTTTAGCCGGCTGCTGCTGGTGTAGCCGCGCTCAAACGCTAAACTTAACGGCCCAGTTAATTCAAAATCGGTGAGGAATAATAATTCTTCGCCAGTGACCAAGCTGATCGGTTCGCCGCCGGTACACACATTATCTTTGCAGGGTGTGTTTTGCCCATTTTGGTTTTTACCTGATGCGCTTTTTGAATTTGCGGTGTCGCCACTGCTTCCGCCATTTTTAGTGCGTTGGTTTTTACTTTCGCTGGTTTGCTCCGTGCTGGTTTTTTATCGTCTTTGGTTTTTTCGTATTTTTTCTCGTTTTTAGTTTTCTCTTTTAAGCCGGTATTTTTCTTCGGCTTAAGGGTGTTTTTAGCCGGTGGGGTTACGGTGTGTTTGACCCGGCCGTCCAATGTGCCTTTAACGACTTTTTTGGCTTTAAGGCGTTTGAGTTTGCCCACTAATTTAATTAATTGGCCAGCCAGAGTTCTAAATTGCCCTAAGTGTTTTACCTTGGCTACAGCTTGCGCCACATTACCTGTGCCACCGGTAAAAAAAGCCAATATAGCGGAGAGAATAATATCAAAAGCCGCCTGCCCGGCCATTTGCGCGACTTCTACTTTGGATTGGGCAAATGCGTAATCCTTGGCGAACTGCAGCAGCATAGTTTTCGTTGGGTCGTCTTCAATAACAAAATTAAAAAATTCGTACGCTTTAGCGAAACTTGCAGCTAATTGTTGCGGCGTAACACCGAATGCTTTAGCAAAATCCGCTTCGTTTTTGCCCTGCACTTTTTGGAAAAAATCTTTTACATTGCCCTGTTTGTAATCGGCGTCCCATGCCGTTTCTAAAACATTTACAAAACTCACTTGGGCATTTAACCACGCGGCTTTACCGGCAAATACAGCGGCGTCGCCAGCAAATTCCACCAGGCTTAAAGCGCCTTCTCCTACGCCTTCCATAAATGCGCCGGTTAAAATTATCGAGCGGGTAAAAATACCTTCTTCAGCTAATAATTCATCCTGGCGTTTTTGTTCGTCGCGCTCTAATTTGAGAATACCGTCTAGCGTTTTTTTAATTTCATTACGTGCAGCGCTAACTTCTTCTTCGATATGTTCTTCAATATTAAAACTTACTTGGCTCCCCGGCTCCAACCAGCTTAATTGGCTTACGCGCTCCAAGTTCGGTGCACAATCTTGCGGGCCGCCATTTATTTTGGCGGAAATTAATAATGGCGTGGGTGTGTAATAGGGTTTGCCGTTGGGGTAACAAACTTGCAACGCAGCGTTATGCTGCTCTTTGTTTTGATCCGGTTTGGGCACAGTAACCCAAACGCCTTCGCCTATCTGTGTCATTACAACTCCTTAATTTTATGCTTGTGCGTGATGAGTTAATAAAGCTATGCCGCGCAGGCCTTGGTCCGAGGCGCAGCTAGTTAATATTGGAGCAGTTAAAACCTGCTTCGAATTCTCGCAGTGGGTAACGGCAAGCGCTGCTAGAGCAGGACCGGTGGCGGCACCTAAATCGCCCCAACAGTCTGCCGGGTGGTGATGCTGGGGCTGCTCAACCAAAGCGGCTTGATTGCGTGTGAGCATCACGCCGAGTTCTTTAGCCCAATAACGCTCGCCATTGGCACTGTTGTAAACCTGCCTGATGGGTTGTGTAAGCGGTTGCATGAGTGCGGTTTGTAATGCTCGAGCTAAAGCCTCACCTCGATAAGGTGCATCGCTATATAGATGGCCGGGTTCATCGTCTAACTCACATGCGGTTATAGCGAGGCCAGTGGTGTTTGGTTGCAGGCTCAATAGCAGCCAAGCGGCGCCTTCACCGGGAATAAAACCATCGCTGGGGCCATCCGTTTTGCTTAAGCGTCCGTCGGCATCTACGTTCACTAGTAGGCGCTCCTGCTGATAGCTATCCACCCCACCCACGAGCACAAAAGGCGTGTTGCCCTGCTGCAAAATTTGCTGGGCCTGCCGTAGCGCGGCCATAAAACCTGCCCGCCCGAGGGGTAACAGCTGGCTAGCTGTAGGGCATATTGGCAGTTGGGTTTGTTGGGTCAACAAGGCAATAAATTCGGCAGGCGCCGCCGCACTACCGCGGGGATGTAACTCCGGCAGCACCACTAAAATAGGGATGGCGGCGCTATAACCTATGGGCCAGACGGCACTCAGCGGTGCGTGGGCTAGGCGTATTAAATGGTATTCCCAGGGGGTTAATTCGGCCAGCAGCTCCAGAAATACATCAGCTTCTGGCAGTGCCGTTTGCGGCACGAGCGCCATATTAATGAGTGTGTGTTGCGCGTTTAAATACGTAGAGGCTTTAAAGTTACTGATTCCAGCGGCCTGTGCTGCGGCAGTAGTTTTACGGTTCAGCCCGATAGGCGTGAGCATATCGCAGGCGTGGATATACAGGGGTGCGTTCACAGCTTTTTCCTTGGCAAAATATATTCAGACCGGCGATTGTAACGGACGCGCTGATTTGAAAAAACCTCTAGAGAGTCCGGCGTCCAAAAAGATTTGCAACTTGTGCGCCGAGTAAATCGAAAACAACCATCGGCGTAGTTTTATTAAAAATTTCTTTCTTAATTGTTTCGTGCGCTTTTGGGCTCACATTTAAGCAAAAATTTAAGCATGAAAATAAGGGCTTGCGACAAACCTAACGCGAGCGCTGCAAAAACATCTAAAAAGCTAGCAACACGGTATTGCGCTTTACAACGCTTAAAAAAATTTGGCACTTAACTACAATTGTTAGGTTGTATTCTATTTACGCCGCATAGCCCCACCAGCCAATAAAACAAAAATAAACCAATACTCATTTAAACGACCTGCAGCAATCGGATCGCCCAAACTCGCGCCTGAAGTGGAAGCACTAGAAGACGTTGAACTGCTTGAAGATGTAGAACTGCTTGAGGATGAACTATTACTGGAAGACGTTGAGCTAGACGAGCTTGAAGTCGAAGAACTCGAACTGGAGGAAGCCGAAGAAGTTGAACTTGACGAGCTTGAAGAGCTTGAACCGCCCTGCTCTGCTGCGCGTTTATAACAACGTTTTGCCACGCCATTATTGGGGTCGCCGAATTCTGCTACTGAGCAATTAATATTGTTGCTGGTTAACCGATAATTAAAATGGCCATCGCCTCCAAACGCTACCTGAGTTGCCCCCAACACACTACAGGTACCACGCTCTTCCGCGCAGAGTTCATAGCCCACCGGGACATTATTATTAGTGGCCGGGCTATCTGAATAATAACAACGCTTAACAGAGCCGCGTATGGGCTCACCAAAAGCTGCGCTGGTACAAGCAGTAGAACTATTAGCATTAAGCTGAAAGAAGCGGCCATTGGCACCAAAGGCTAAATTGCGCGTGCCGCTGAATTGGCAATTGGCATTTTCTTCAGCACAAAAAGTATAACCAAGCGGCCCACCGCCGACATTATTCGCGGATAAAGGCTCCGCGGGTGGATAATTTATTACCTGCATTTTGCCGGGGCCGGCCAGGTTCACAAACGATAAAATACCTTCATCCCATAAACGCTTACGATCCAGCTGCACTTCAGCATAAAAGCTTTGATCTGTAAGCGAAAAAACCAAACGCCAATCCTGCCAATTATTACTGCCTGTAGCGCGGTAAATTCCATCGCGGTTAATTACGGCAAAAAGATTATCCTGCTTATCAGCAGCAATTTTATTGCGGTCATAACTAAACGAGGAACCGGGTAATTCCCGGCGGCTCCACTGGCCATTGTTATTGCGCATATAGTGATACACATAACTGCGCAGGCGTGCTTCTTTAAAATCCGTGCGGTCAGGTGTGCCATCACGCATGTGCGACATTAATAAACTGATGCGCCCCTGAGAATCGATTGTTTGCGATTCCTGATTAATTAATCCGCGATTTTGGCCGATGCTCCACACTTTAAGATTGGCGGTGTTTTGCGTGATCGGCTGTTGGCCAATTCGTGCTACTAATTGCCCGCTATTATTCAGCCAGGTGCGGCCTTCATCATCGCTGTACATATAATGTAAGTCGTGATTAGTCGCAGCATCGGGTGTTTCTCGCCACACCCAGGAGATATGTAAACGCCCATTAGCGTCGTAATGTATGCCATTAAAATAAGCACTTACATCCGTAAGTGTGCCTCGCACCAATATACCTAATTCGCTCCAACGCCCGGTATTACCGTCGTATTCATACAAAAAAGAATCGCCGTTGCCGCTAATTCCATGTCGTAACAGTAATAACAATTTTCCTGAGGGCGAGGTGACAAAACGAGGATATGTGGTGGTAGTTAATATCGTACCGGTGAGATGATTTTGCATTGCTCCAAATAATTGGTGATTCCACACGTAATTGGCAGGTTGGCTTGCTAGGCCAGGAATAGATTTTTGATAGCGAAATTCACTGCTCCATTGATCAAAAGACAAATGCAGGCTGCCATCGCGCGGGCTAATGCCCAGCGAAATATCATAGTGGGCGTCGGAGGTTAGAAATTGATAGTCAGTAAGTTCAAGAATTTCCCAAGCTCCATTGGGTAGCGCTTTGCGCCCAATGGCCACTTGTTTGTTCACTGTCCAATAAACTAAATATTGATAACCGTTGTATGTAACCAATGCATCCTGCTGAAATGAAACGCCATTAATATTCGTATTGTGCGCATTATCAGCCGCTGTCTCTATAGTTAATTGCGCCACCGAAGTACCGCTCCAGAATACCGCCGCCAGTATCAACAGATGCAAAATTCGAGAAAAATTCATGAGGGCATGCTCCGAGCTATCGAGATCGTTTTTATTTTTGCAGGCTTATTTAACAACGGTCGCACAAAAGCATTCGAGATTTTTAGCCGTATCAAACGCACTGCCATAGTAGGCAAAAAAAAGAATGCAAACCCGTCGCCATTCTCAAAAAGCTACTTTGAGCTTCGCGTCCTTAAGCGCATATGCTCTGTGCTCGCAGTTTTGTCTAACGCAAATTACGCACATAAAAAAACCGCCCGGATTGCTCAGGGCGGTTTTTAGTCCAGCTATTACAGTATTTAAATGAAATTTATTTACCTACCAGCCAGTGACTTCTTTTAACGTTTTACCTATATCTGCCAAGCTTTTAACTGTGGCAACACCTGCATCGTGTAATGCGGCGAATTTCTCCGCTGCTGTCCCTTTGCCGCCAGAAATAATAGCGCCTGCGTGGCCCATACGTTTGCCAGGAGGCGCAGTAACGCCTGCAATGTATGACACAACGGGCTTTTTCACATTGGCTTTAATAAAGGCCGCAGCTTCTTCTTCTGCCGTGCCGCCAATCTCGCCGATCATAACAATCGCTTCAGTTTGCGGATCGTTTTGGAACAGCGTGAGGATGTCGATAAAGTTAGAGCCTGGGATTGGGTCGCCACCGATTCCTACACAGGTAGACTGGCCAAAACCAAAATCGGTAGTTTGTTTAACCGCTTCATAAGTCAAAGTACCGGAGCGGGAAACAATTCCTACGCGGCCAGGTAAATGAATGTGGCCAGGCATAATGCCGATTTTACATTCGCCAGGAGTAATTACGCCTGGGCAATTAGGGCCAATTAAGCGCACGCCTAATTCGTCACAACGCACTTTGCACTGGAGCATATCGAGGGTAGGGATACCTTCGGTAATACATACAATGAGCTTCACGCCGCTGTATGCAGCCTCAAGAATAGAGTCCTTACAAAAAGGCGCAGGCACATAAATAACTGTCGCATCAGCGCCAGTTTCTGCCACAGCGTCTTTCATAGTATCGAACACTGGCAGGCCCAAATGTTTTTGGCCGCCCTTGCCAGGAGTTACACCGCCAACCATTTTAGTGCCGTAAGCAATAGCTTGTTCGGAGTGAAGAGTACCCTGTGAACCGGTAAAACCTTGGCAGAGCACCTTGGTATTTTTGTTAATTAATACGCTCATTATTTACCCTCCGCGGCTTTTACTACTTGCTGCGCAGCATCAGTCAGACTGGTAGCGGCGATAATATTCAGGCCGCTATCGGCCAATACTTTTGCGCCAAGTTCGGCGTTGTTACCTTCAAGACGCACAACCACTGGCACTTTTACGCCAACCTCTTTAACCGCGCCGATTACACCTTCGGCAATCATGTCGCAGCGAACAATACCGCCGAAAATATTGATTAATACGGCTTTTACCGCATCGTCTGAAAGAATGATTTTGAATGCTTCGACAACACGCTCTTTGGTAGCACCACCGCCTACGTCGAGGAAGTTAGCGGGCTGGCCGCCGTGCAGTTTGACGATGTCCATCGTGCCCATAGCAAGGCCGGCACCATTCACCATACAACCGATATTGCCTTCAAGCGCAACGTAATTCAGCTCCCATGCGGCAGCATTAGCTTCGCGTACATCTTCTTGTGAAGGATCGTGCATGGTTTTAATTTTTGGTTGGCGAAATAGCGCATTCCCATCAATGTTAATTTTGCCATCAAGACAGTGCAGATTGCCTTGCTTGGTAATTACTAATGGGTTGATTTCCAGTAACGCAAAATCAAAATCTTCGAACATTTTGGCAAGGCCAAGGAAAATTTTGGTGAATTGCTTAATTTGCTCTGAATTCAAACCTAATTTAAAACCTAACTCGCGTGCCTGATAAGGTTGCGCACCTGTAAGCGGGTCGATTATAGCTTTGAGGATTTTCTCAGGAGTTTCCTCAGCAACTTTTTCAATCTCAACGCCGCCTTCAGTGGAAGCCATGAATACGATACGGCGGCTGGAGCGATCTACAACAGCTCCTAAATAAAGCTCTTGCGCGATGTCCGTGCAGGTCTCAACCAAAATGCGGCTAACCGGTTGGCCCTTGGCGTCAGTTTGATAGGTAACCAGATTTTTACCTAACCATTTGGTCGCGAATTCTTCGATTTCAGCCTTGGTTGAAACCAACTTAACTCCACCGGCTTTACCTCGGCCACCAGCGTGTACTTGAGCTTTTATCACCCATAAATTGCCGCCGATGGAATCGGCAGCAGCAACGGCTTCAGCCGGAGTAGCTGCCGCCACACCTTTAGAAACGGGCAGACCGTATTCGGCAAACAACTGTTTTGCCTGATATTCATGCAAATTCATGACATGTATCCGTTTGATTGCGCGCTCTGGCGCGTGTTAAACATAATGAACAAGCTGATGTGGCCTGTTCGTTGGACATTTATTGCCCGCATGGACAAAAGGCACGCTCAGGTTTGTGACCCGGGCGTGCCCAAACTAGCTGCGCAAGCGCAACCAAACTTATTTTTTCTTGCGGTTGGCTATGTGAATAGCATGTCCATTTACCGCCAGTGCTGCTTCGTGTACCGCTTCAGATAACGTCGGATGACCGAATACCATCATGCCTAAATCTTCTGCAGAAGAACCAAATTCCATGGCGATTGCAACTTGCTGTACTAAATCCGCAGCAGAAGGACCCACAATATGGGCACCTAAAATACGGTCGGTATCAGCATGTGCAATGATTTTCACCATACCGTCTTTTTCATCAGCGGCTAATGCGCGGCCACTGGCGGCGAACGGGAAAATCCCCACTTTGTAGTTCTCACCAGCCGCTTTGAGCTGCTCTTCAGTTTTACCCACAGCCGCAACTTCCGGGTGCGTGTAGACAACACTTGGGATAATGTCGTAGTTCATAACAGCCTTATGGCCTGCGATACGCTCAGCAACCATAACGCCCTCTTCTGAACCCTTGTGCGCAAGCATAGGCCCGCGTACAACATCGCCCACAGCCCAAACGCCAGGAGCGCTGGTTGAACACAAATCATTCACATAGATAAAGCCGCGCTCATCAAGCTTAACGCCTGAGTCTTCAGCTAACAGACCTTGAGTGAAGGGACGGCGGCCGACGCATACGATCAATTTGTCGAAGGTTTCTTTAACTTCTTTACCTTCTTTATCGATAAACGTCACTTCAACTTCTTTATTAGCGCCAACAGTTTTCACCTGTGAGCCGGTAACGCGGCAGCTTAGGCGAATATCCAGGCCTTGTTTGGTGAGAATTTTTTGCGTTTCTTTAGCAATTTGCTGATCCATAATCGCAAGAAATGAATCCATCGCTTCAAGACAAACAACTTTTGAACCTAAACGATTCCAAACGGAGCCTAATTCTAGGCCGATCACGCCTGCACCAATTACACCTAAGCGTGCAGGTACGCTAGCAAATTCAAGTGCTCCGGTTGAATCAACGATCACATCGTTATCAACAGGGGCGACAGGAATATTTACGGGAATAGAGCCCGAGGCAAGAATGACGTTATCCGCCTCAAGCGTTTGTTCTTTGCCTTCAAAATCTGTGAACAATACTTTGCGGCCGGCCAACAATTTACCCGTACCGTACAAAGAAGTGACTTTGTTTGCCAGAAATAGACCGGCAATACCACCGGTCAGCTGCTTTACGATGGTTTCTTTGCGCGCAATCATTGCAGGCACATCGACAGTCACGCCGCCAACGGTTATACCGTGCACGCCGAGTGCATGAGCGGCTTCATGGTATTTATATGAGCTGTCGAGTAAAGCTTTGGAAGGAATACAACCGACGTTTAAGCAGGTACCGCCATTGACACCTTTGCCATCGCTGTTTTTCCATTTTTCGATACAGGCGGTTTTTAGACCTAGTTGCGCGGCGCGGATAGCAGCAACATAACCCGCAGGGCCCGAACCAATCACAATGACATCAAATTTTTCAGACATAAGTAGTTCCAATGGAATTTATAGACGCATTCAATCTGCAAATAAGGCGGCTCGAAAAAGCCGCCTGTACTGATGGTTACCGGTTAAATATCCAACAGAATACGTGCAGGGTCTTCGATCATATCTTTAATGGCTACCAAGAATTGCACCGCTTCTTTACCGTCGATCAAGCGATGATCGTAGGACAAAGCCAGGTACATCATCGGCAGAATTTCCACCTTACCGTTTACAGCCATTGGGCGCTCTTGGATTTTGTGCATGCCCAAAATAGCCGCCTGTGGTGGGTTGAGAATCGGTGTAGACATCAACGAGCCGAACACGCCGCCGTTAGTAATAGTGAATGTACCCCCGGTCATCTCGTCAATGCCTAATTTGCCATCGCGAGCCCGCAGGCCAAAATCACGGATACCATTTTCAATATCAGCAAGGCCCATGTGTTCAGCGTTACGCAGTACAGGTACGACAAGGCCTTTCTCAGTCGACACGGCAACGCCGATATCCTGATAACCGTGATACACAATATCATTGCCGTCAATTGAGGCGTTTACAGCCGGAATGCGGCGCAACGCTTCAACTGCAGCTTTTACAAAAAAGCTCATAAAGCCCAAACGGGTGCCTTTATGAGCTTTTTCAAACTGGTCTTTGTATCTGTTGCGCAGAGCCATAACAGGCCCCATGTTCACTTCGTTAAACGTTGTGAGCATCGCAGTGTTTTGCGCAGCATCTAATAAACGTTCAGCGATACGAGTACGCAGGCGAGTCATAGGAACGCGCTTTTCAACTCGATAGCCTTCAGCCGCAACAGGTGCAGCTACAGCCGCAGCAGGCTTAGCAACCGAAGCACTAGCGGGCTTAGCAGATGCAGCGAGGACATCTTCTTTTAATACACGACCGTCTTTACCTGAGCCAGCAATTGCAGCTGTATCCAAGCCCTTTTCAGCAGCAAGCTTTTTTGCAGCCGGGTTAACAGGTGCTGCAGCCGCGCCTGAAGTGGTGGGTGCGACAGCGGCAGGTGCGGCGGCAGATGCTGCAGCGGCGCCAGCCCCTGCCACGAAGTATGCGATTACTTCATTGCTCAACACCACATCGCCTTGGTTTTTAAGAATTTCACTGATACTGCCATCAGCGGGCGCGACTACCTCAAGTACCACCTTGTCGGTCTCGATATCGACGATAAGTTCATCGCGGGAAACCGCTTCGCCAGGTTGTTTGTGCCAGGTTGCGACTGTGCCGTCTTGAACGGATTCAGGAAAAGTTGGCGCTTTAATTTCGATGGTCATTCTAATAATGTCCTTCAGTTAAGGCTGCTTGCGGGTTGATTTAAACGGACACTGAAAGAGCCGCGTTGATAAAGGCATTTTGTTCTTCTAAATGCAGAGACATATAGCCCGCTGCCGGAGCAGACGAGGCGGCACGCCCTACGTAACGCAAGGTGGCTGCGGAATTAACCTCGGCCAACGCATGAATCATATGGTGCTGACTTGAAAACCAAGCGCCTTGATTCATCGGTTCTTCTTGACACCACACTACATCATTAATGTGCTTAAACGGCGCCAACGCTTCCTTAAGTTCAATAGCAGGAAAGGGGTAAAGCTGTTCTATGCGCACTAATGCAACATGGTTCAAATTGCGCTCTTCACGCGCTTCGAGCAGGTGATAATAAACCTTACCGGAACACAAAATAACCCGCTTTACCGGCTCTGGAGCAAGAATGTTTTCACCCAGAACGTTGTGGAACTGACCATTAGCCAACTCTTCAAGCGTAGATGTGGCTAGTTTATGTCGCAGAATCCATTTGGGGCTCATGACTACCAACGGGCGGCGCAGCGGACGCAACGCCTGGCGGCGCAACATATGAAACACCTGAGCAGGCGTAGTGGGGATACAGACTTGAATATTGTGCTCGGCACACAACTGCATGAAGCGCTCTAAACGTGCGGATGAGTGCTCCGGCCCCTGCCCTTCGTAGCCATGTGGCAACAACATAGTGATGCCACTTAAGCGGCCCCACTTGTGTTCGCCACTGGTAATAAACTGGTCGATCACTACCTGCGCGCCATTGGCAAAATCACCGAATTGCGCTTCCCAAATCACCAGCGCATTAGGAGCCGTGGTGGAGTAGCCGTATTCAAACGCTAATACCGCTTCCTCTGACAGATAGGAATCAAAAATATCAAAATTAGCTTTACTGTCTTCCAAATGCTGAATCGGTACATAAATTTCAGCAGTTTTTTGATTATGTATTACTGCATGTCGGTGGGAGAACGTACCGCGGCCAACATCCTGACCGGTCAATCGCACCTGAATCCCGGCTTGCACAATGCTGCCGTAGGCTAGCAATTCCGCCATGCCCCAGTTAATGGGCAGAGACCCTGCGGCCATCTTCGTGCGGTCTTCGTAAATTTTTTGTACTTGTTTTTGCACTAAAACGCCATCGGGAATGTGGCTGATCCGCGCGGCCAAATCCTGCAGTGGCTTCATCTCCATACTGGTATCAGCGGGCGTTTTCCAGTCGTGACCGAGGTAGGGGCGCCAGTCCACAAACAAGCTGGAATCAGGCTCTTTTACCAGCCCTTGGGCCACGTGTTCACCGCGATCCAACGCAGCTCGGTAGCTGGTGGTTAGCTCATCGGCTTCACCCTTAGCCAACACACCCTCAGCTTCCAGCTTTTCAGCGTAGAGGGCTCGAGTAGTTTTAAGGTTGCGGATGGCGTTATACATCAAAGGCTGAGTAGCCGATGGCTCGTCAGTTTCGTTGTGGCCGCGACGGCGGTAACAGACCAGGTCAATAACCACGTCGCGTTTAAATTCATTACGGAAATCCATAGCCAGGTTAGTGACGAATATCACCGCTTCCGGATCGTCACCATTAACGTGGAAAATAGGCGCCTCGATCATTTTTGCTACATCGGTGCAGTAATCGGTTGAACGCGCGTCTTCTTTACAGCTAGTGGTAAATCCCACTTGGTTGTTAATGACCAAATGCATGGTGCCGCCGGTTCGGAAGGCGCGGGTCTGCGACATTTGGAACGTCTCCATAACCACACCCTGCCCTGCAAACGCCGCATCCCCGTGAATCACTACCGGGACAACTGTGTGGCCTTTGGAGTCTTTACGGCGATCTTGGCGCGCTCGCACAGAACCCTCAACCACAGGAGATACAATCTCCAAATGAGATGGGTTAAATGCCATGGCGATATGCATCTCGCCGCCAGGCGTCATGACGTTCGAGCTAAAACCCTGGTGATACTTCACATCACCTGAGGTAGTGACCAGTTTCTTGCCTTCAAACTCACCAAATAAATCAGAAGAGCTTTTACCGAAAATATTAATCAGCGTATTCAGACGGCCCCGATGCGCCATCCCCAGCACCATCTCTTTTGCACCGAAAGACCCTGCGCGTTTAATCAAAGCATCGAGCATCGGAATTAGGCTTTCTCCACCTTCAAGTCCGAAGCGCTTCGTGCCTGGATATTTGCTATCGAGGTGGCGCTCTAAACCTTCCGCTGCGGTCAGTCGCTCAAGCAGGGCACGCTTGGCCTCCACCGACAAGCGCGCATTGGCGCGGCTAGATTCAAGACGGCTAAGCAACCAGCGGCGCTCTTTAGAGCGGGTGATATGCATAACTTCGGCACCAATAGTGCTGCAATAGGTTTTTTCTAAATCACCCACGATTTCCCGCAGGCTCGCCTCGGCCTTGCCAAAGGACAAATCGCCGGTTTGAAATACGAGATCTAAATCATTATTGGTAAGGCCGTGAAAATGCAGATCCAGCTCTTCAATATCCGTGGGCGGCTTTTGTAGGCCTAAAGGATCGAGCTTGGCTTTTTTGTGGCCGCTCAAACGATAGGCATTAATCAGCTGCATCAGCTCAACTTGCTTGCGCTCGTGCTTGACATCAATAGCGCCAGATCCCGGTGCTACAAGCGGACGGGCGCGGTTTTTTCCAAGCAACTCAAAATATTCAATAACTTCAGAATGCGGCACATCGGGGCCGTGGCCGTTTTGCGGCAGTTTTTCGAAATATTCGCGCCATTGCGGCGACACAGAGCTAGGATCGCGAAGGAACGTCTCATACACCTCCTCCACATAGGCTGCATTACCGCCGCTGATGTGGGACGTACCCCAAAGAAGCTCCATCAAATTGTTTTGCATGATGCCAACCTACCTTTTTGGCTCGCCGTCAGTGCTGAGCCTGTTGCCATTAACGGATGAAACCACACGTGTGGCTCACTCAAATAAAGCCCCGCAAAGGCGGGGCTAAAATTAACTAAAAAACACCACGACCTAGGTCGCTCGCGATAACAACATCGAGCGTATATGGCCTATGGCGCGCGTAGGGTTTAGCCCTTTAGGACAGACTGCTACGCAGTTTTGAATACCGTGGCAGCGAAACACGCTAAACGGATCATCTAACTTTGAAAGCCGATGCGTAGTTGCCGTATCGCGGCTATCCGCCAAGAAGCGGTAGGCCTGCAATAGTCCGGCAGGGCCGATAAATTTATCGGGATTCCACCAAAACGAAGGGCAGCTAGTGGAGCAACACGCACACAAAATACATTCATATAAGCCGTCCAGCTTTTCGCGCTCCTGCGGTGTTTGCAGTCGCTCGATAGCAGGTGCCGGATTATGATTTTGCAGGTAAGGCTCAATTTTGCGGTACTGCTCGTAAAACTGGCTCATATCTATAACCAAATCACGAATGACCGGTAACCCAGGCAGGGGGCGCAAAATTAAAGTATTGTTTTTAACGCATGCGGACAGCGGCGTCACACAAGCTAAACCATTTTTACCCGAGATATTCATGCCGTCTGAACCGCATACCCCTTCTCGACAGGAACGGCGATAGGCCAGGGTTTCATCCTGACCTTTCAAGAGCTCAAGCACATCAAGCACCATTAAGTCTTTGCCGCCAGTGTCCACCTCGTAGGCTTTCATATAGGGCTTAGCATCGGTCTCCGGGTTGTAGCGATAAACTTCTACTTTCAACATAACATCACCTGCCCCGATTAATAAGTGCGTATTTTAGGTTCAAAAGCATCAACGGTCTTTGGTGCAAAGTTAACCGCTCGTTTAGCCACGCGTTTGTCACTGGGGAAATAAATAGAATGGCATAGCCAGTTAGTGTCATCTCGATCTTCAAAATCTTCGCGGGCATGGGCACCGCGCGATTCCTTACGCTCTTCCGCCGCAATAGCGGTCGCTTCAGCCACTTCAAACAGATTTTGCACTTCTAACGCTTCAATCCGCGCGGTATTAAAGGCCAAGCTTTTATCGCTCAGACCGATCTGTTCAATACGCGATCGAAGTGCAGCAAGTTGCTCGATGCCTTTTTGCATAAATTCACCGGTACGAAACACACCGAAGTAGTTCTGCATAATCGTTTGTAATTCTTTGCGCAGAACCGTAGCAGACTCGCCACCTGTGCTGTCATTTAAGCGGTTCAAACGGCTCATCGCTTGATCAAGATCAGCTGGGCTCGCATCGCGCAGCTCTATACCTTCGCGCAAAGCCTTTTCAATGAACAAGCCTGAAGCGCGTCCAAATACCACAAGATCGAGCAACGAATTACCACCTAAACGGTTGGCGCCGTGTACAGATACACAGGCAACTTCGCCGCACGCGTATAGGCCGGGAATGATTTGATCGCGGCCATTGGCATCGAGAGATAAAGCTTGGCCGTGAATATTAGTCGGCACACCGCCCATCATGTAGTGACAGGTAGGAACTACAGGAATGGGTTCTTTAACTGGATCTGCGTGTGCAAACGTGCGCGAAAGCTCAAGAATGCCCGGCAGTTTGGCGTTGAGCGCCTCCTCACCAAGGTGATCCAACTTCAACAACACATGATCACCATTGGGGCCACAGCCGCGACCTTCGATAATCTCACGCACCATTGAGCGCGCAACCACATCTCGCCCAGCCAGGTCCTTGGCATTAGGCGCATAACGCTCCATAAAGCGCTCGCCATCTTTATTAACTAAAAAACCACCTTCTCCGCGACAGCCTTCGGTAACTAAAACTCCGGCGCCAGCAATACCGGTCGGATGGAACTGCCACATTTCTATATCTTGAACAGGGAATCCAGCCCGCAGTGCCATACCGATACCATCGCCCGTATTTATATGGGCGTTAGTGGTAGAAGCGTAGATACGACCGGCGCCGCCGGTTGCTAATACAGTGGCTTTAGAACGGATATAAACCGTCTCGCCGTCTTCCATATTAAGCGCAATAACACCCACAACCGCGCCGTCTTGGTTTTTTACTAAATCAACGGCAAACCATTCATTTAGAAAAACAGTATTCGCTTTAACGTTTTGTTGATAGAGAGTATGTAAAAGCGCGTGGCCCGTACGGTCTGCTGCGGCGCAGGTACGAGCGGCTTGACCACCTTTACCAAAATCTTTCGATTGACCACCAAATGGGCGCTGGTAAATGCGGCCTTTTTCAGTACGAGAAAAAGGCAAACCCATATGCTCAAGCTCAAACACCGCTTCAGGTCCCACTGAACACATATATTCAATGGCATCTTGATCACCAATGTAATCGGAGCCTTTAACAGTGTCATACATATGCCAGCGCCAATCGTCATTCGGATCGTCACTGGCGATCGCACAGGTAATGCCGCCTTGTGCTGAAACTGTATGCGAGCGAGTTGGAAATACTTTTGTAACTACAGCAGTTTTAAATCCCGATTGCGCCATTTGCAGCGCAGCGCGCATACCGGCGCCACCACCACCTATAACGATTCCGTCAAAACTCATCGTGCGAAGAGTAGCCATATATCAATTACCCCACAAAATCTGAATTCCCCAAGCCACATAGGCGAGGATTACGATGGCGTAGGCCGCCAAAATAAACATACGCAGGGGCAGTGCTTTACAGCCCATTACGCGTTCGGTGAGGTAATCGGTAATTACGGCCCAAAGGCCTATCCAGCCGTGGGCTGCAACCGAGAATAAAGCCAACAAAGTAAAAATACGTACTGCTGTATTGCTGAACAAATTATGCCAGGTGGCATAATCAAGGCCCGGGTTTAATGCTAAAAAAACTACTATAAATAAAGTGTAAGCCGTCAAAATAACTGCACTAAAGCGTTGAATGATCCAATCGCTTACACCGCTGCGACCAAAACTCGTAGCTGCCCTTACCATAACCACACCCCCAAACCTACGATAAATATCGCTGCTACGACTAACACTAACTTGGCACCTAAGCGCCCGCCTTCTAAAGATTCACCAACACCCATATCCATAATTAAATGGCGCACACCCGCAACCAAGTGATAAGCGAGCGCCGATAAAATCGCCCAAATTACGACCTTTGCGCCTAGAGAAGAAAAGCATTTTTGCACAGACACAAAACCTGCCTCAGAGCTTAGCGTGGCATCTAATAGCCAGATCAAACCCAGCACGCCCACTAGGCTTATTACACCGCTTAAACGGTGCAGAATGGATACGTAACCGGTCACCGGGAGGGTAATCGTGGTCATATCTAAGTTGACAGGTCTGCTTTTATTCACGGGATTTATACCTTTTATAAAGGATTTAATTTGAATTTATGCTCATCAGCGAGTGGCCTATACCACTTAACCCTGTTTACCATTCACGAATCCCTATCATCCGCCAGGGCCCACTCAGTCCGTCCAGTAACCTTAGCTAACATTGAAAAAAGCACGGGTTTGCGCCGACTCGCAAGGGACTTATTTACCTAGCAGAGCACTAAAGCCTTAAAAAATTGATCATGCACCTGAACTGTTGCAACAACATTGACCGAAACAGCAGATTTGCCATGACAAAAACGGCGCGAATTATAGATATGCATGGCAAGAAATACAAACGAACATTACGGCAAAACCCTTTATTTCTCTGGGCTCGCGCAGAAAAATGCACCCATTTCGGGATTTTTCCCTAAACTCGCACCTTCATTGCGCAAAATAGAATACCATCGAAGGTGATGGCGGATTTACCGCAGCTTTTGCCATTCTCCACTTCCTTGATTTGGTGCTTTTTCTCTATACTCCACGCAAAGGCTAACCTGGGCCGCCTTAACAACCAGGCCGGCAGCTGGCGTGTCTCACCAGCTCAAACTAGTGTTAACTTCGCAAACAAGTTTTTACGTAACAGGTTTCACCAGCAGAGAACCCGCTAAGTGTTAGGTAAGAGCAGTTTAAGCACTCTAGGATGATTCAATGGTGCACCTTTAGCAGCCTTACATTTAAATATTTTAAATGTTGCTACTTTTTGGCACTCACTAAGCGTGCTCGCTTGTGGCACATTATTAACATCGGCAAGGCTTATCTCAGTTTTAACTAGTATAGATTGACCGCGGCGGTCGCTTAAGAAGTTCGATATAGGAGCCATGTTTCGTTAAATAATTATATATACCTAGAATCGGCCTATTTACTGCTACAACACACAACTGGCTCGCAGGCCGGGTGAATTTCCCGAGCCGGACACCATACACACCACTACTTAAAAAATTATAGGAGTCCGTAATGACAGACAAGAAAGCTCAACTTACGGTCGAAGGGTTGTCCACCCCTATTGAGTTGCCCGTTTACTCCGGCGCCCTTGGCCCAGATGTAATTGATGTGCGCGGCTTGGTGGGCAAGGGCTACTTTACCTACGACCCGGGCTTTGTATCCACAGCGTCATGTGAATCGAAGATTACGTTTATCGACGGCGACAAGGGCATCTTGCTTCATCGGGGTTATCCTATCGAGGTGCTCGCTGAAAAATCTGATTACCTAGAAACCTGCTATTTATTGCTCAACGGCGAGCTACCTACTGAGGCGCAAAACGCTGAGTTCAAACACATCATCACGCATCACACGATGGTAAACGAATCGATTGCTCGATTTTTGTTAGGCTTTCATTACGACTCACATCCGATGGCCATGCTCTGCGGTGTAGTCGGTGCGCTGTCAGCTTTTTATCACGACGCGATGGACATTTCGGATCCCCAGCACCGCCTTATTTCCGCTCATCGGTTAATCGCTAAAATGCCTACGCTTGCGGCCATGTGCTACAAGCACCGCGTCGGCCAACCGTTTGTTTACCCAAATAACAAAATGAGCTATGCCGAAAACTTTTTGCACATGATGTTCGGCACCCCCTGTGATGAGCCTTCAGTAAATCCTGTTCTGGCCCGCGCTATGGATCGCATCTTCCTGCTCCATGCAGATCACGAACAAAACGCATCCACTTCAACTGTGCGCCTTGCTGGCTCTTCCGGTGCTAATCCGTTTGCGTGTATTGCTGCGGGTATAGCTACACTCTGGGGCCCCGCTCACGGCGGTGCTAACGAAGCCGTGTTGGATATGCTGCAGGAAATTGGCGATGTATCCAATATTGAGAAATACGTTGCCAAAGCCAAGGATAAAAATGATCCGTTCCGTTTAATGGGCTTTGGCCACCGGGTTTATAAAAATTTCGACCCGCGCGCAAAAGTAATGAAACAGGCGTGCGACGAAGTTTTAACGGAGCTGGGCCTGGAAAACGATCCATTGCTTAAAATTGCCAAACGCCTTGAACAAATCGCTTTGGAAGATTCCTATTTCATCGAGAAAAAACTCTACCCGAATGTGGATTTTTACTCGGGAATTATCATGAAAGCAATCGGCATTCCCACGGAAATGTTTACCGCTATATTTGCCGTCGGCCGTACTGTGGGGTGGATTTCCCACTGGCATGAAATGGTGACTGAAGGCTTAAAAATTGGTCGCCCGCGCCAGCTGTATACCGGGCATCCCACCCGTGAGTACCCTGCCCGGGACAAGCGCTAGTCCTCAGCGCTAAATTGATTCTCTACACAAGGCCCGCAAGGGCCTTTTTCACGTTAGAGGAACCTTGACCGGTCGAGACGGCTTCTCTATTGTTGCCGGTTTTTTAGCGTGAGAAAGCCTATGTATCCTTCTATTGTTGCCGACATCGGCGGAACTAACGCGCGTTTTGCCCTGGTCAGCGGCAAAGCCAACGGACAATTTACGTTCAGCGATATCCAAATTTTACCGGCAGGTGGTTACGCAAATTTTAGCGATGCTCTACGCGCCTACATAGCGATGCTGCCTGGATTACAACCCAAAGCTGTTTGTGCCGCTATTGCAGGGCCAGTCGTAGGCGACAAAGTGCGCATGACTAATTTAAATTGGGCTTTTTCCTGTAAAGCTGTAGCTGAAGAATTTGGTCTTAGCCGGTTTATCGCGATGAATGATTTCGCCGCCGTAGCCGCCGCTGCAGGCAATATTCATCCAGAACACTTAATCAACATTAAGCCTGGCCGAGCAGACCCACATGGCAACAAAGCGGTGTTTGGCCCGGGCACAGGACTTGGGGTTGCAGGCGTAGTCAATTACAACGGCAAGTGGTTACCGCTTCCCAGCGAAGGTGGCCACGTAAACCTGGCGCCGCGCGATGCATTTGAAGCGGACATTATCAAGGCTGCGATATCTACCTACGGGCACGTCTCGGCAGAAGTTTTTATCTCAGGCCCAGGCCTTGTGCATTTGTATCAAACCATTGCCGCCGTTCAGGGGGCAGCTGCCGAAGCAGTAAAACCGGCAGATATTACAAAAAGAGCCTTGGCGGGTGACGACGCTCTTTGTCTGCTCACTCTAAATACGTTCTGCAGTTTTATCGGTTCATTTGCTGGCAATTTGGCGCTGACCTATGGGGCGACCGGTGGTGTTTATATGGCCGGAGGTATTTTGCCGCGCTTTGCGGATTTTTTACGCGCGAGCAGCTTTAGCGCAGCTTTTGCTGATAAGGGTGCTCAGAAAGGGTACGTGGCCGATGTGCCTGCTGATTTAATTGTGCATCCGGAAGTAGCCTTCGCTGGCGCCGCCGCCTGGTTAGAACAACATCTGAGTTAATTCTACCGTCGTGCATCAACGCACCGAGGGCCTACTTGCTATTTATGTGGCCATGGTTTTATTGGCCATTAATGGCGTGTTGTCCAAAACCATTCCACTAGATGCCATCACTGTAACCTGCTTACGGTGTGGTATCGCTTTTGTGGCGCTTTTAGCTTTTGCACAATGGCAAAGGCAACCCTGGGGTTTTAGAACAGCGCGGGAGCGTTGGTTAGTTGTGGGATTGGGTGTGTTAATGGGAATTCACTGGAGCTGTTTTTTTAAAGGCATGCAAGTCTCAAGCGTGGCCATTGGTATATTGGCCCACTACACCACTCCCGTCGTAACCGTAACCCTTGAGCCCTTGCTGGATAAACGCTGGCCCAAAAGTGCCGATGTAATAGCTGCGCTAATTGTGCTGGCAGGCCTTGCGATAATGGTGCCGGACTGGCACTGGGGGAGCCAAACCCTCTGGGGAATTGTGTTTGGTGTGTGCTCAGCTTTAACTCTGGCAACGCGTAACGTGTTCCAGAGGCGCTGGCTAAATAAGAGCTCCAGTGTTCAGGCGATGGTAATTCAGGTTTTTGTTGCAGCCCTAGTGTGCGCGCCGTTTAGCCAATTTACCGATCTGCAGCGGCTCAACGCCACTGACTGGTGGTTAGTGCTAGGCCTCGGGCTTGTCAGCACGGCCTTTGCTCACACATTAATTGTTGTCAGCCTACGGCATTTAGCGGCCAAATCCGTAAGCTTAATTAGTTGTTTTCAACCGCCACTGGCAATTTTGTTAGGTTGGCTGGTGTTGAGTGAATCGCCTAGCATTTACACACTTATCGGTGGTTCATTGATTTTGGGTTGCGCTTTGTACGAAGCAATTAATCAGCGCAATCCGCCTGCGGATATCAAAGTGGATTAAAACCTCCCGATGAAAAATCCGTGCTCAGTCAAATCTACTGCTATAAACACCCCATTTCTATTATTCGAACCAGCGCACGGCGGCAAACGCCTCAATAAACCAGTGTAGTGCGCGGCCTTTATTATCTTTACGCCAGGCCATATAGGCAGGCATTTTTGGCCGCGGGACTGTGCAGCTCAGCGCCACCAATTCCCCTGACTTCAGCGCAGGCTCCGCCAGGTGACGAGGCAGAAATCCTACACCGATACCCATCAACTGAGCGTCAAGCTTCGCCTGCATACTTGCGACACGAATTGTTTGCCGCCCTTCTAGTAATCCTGAGGAGCGACCGGGCAGGCTACGAGAAGAATCCGCAACCACAACCGTGGGTAAATTGCGAATAGCTGCCTGGTCCACCGGCTCGGTTCTATACGCCAACGAATGGTTAGCCGCCACGGCAAATACAAATTCCACCTCCCCAATAGTGCGATATTCAAATTGGCCGCGAGGAAGCTCTCCTCCTGCACCAAGCGTAAGATCGCAACGCTCTGCTACCAATGCGTCCCAGCTACCGCCGAGTACCTCATCACTAAGATTGATCTGCACGTGTTTATCTAATTGGTTAAATTCAGCCAACGCATTCAGCACCGGTGCCATCGGCAGGATAGTATCTTTGGCTATACGCAGCGCTGGTTCCCAACCGCTCTCAAGTTGTTTAATAAGCA
>DATDJI010000069.1:0-15574 GCA_036520615.1 Cellvibrionaceae bacterium
ATTAATCGTCGCAGGCGATTCTTGCGCCAGACGCTTTACAATTTCTATGCGAATAGGATCGCCTAATGCTTTGAATATATGCGCTGCGCTCATTTACGCCTCGGTAATTTTTTTCACTAGGCTAGATAACATAAAATCCCAGCCGCCCGAGTTCTGTGTAAAACATTTTTCCGCTAATTCAATCGGTAGTTTGGCAAAGCCGGTTTCCGTTAAAATTACTTTGCAGGTGTCATTGCCTAAATCCACTACACGAAATTCCACCAGCGTATTAGCCACGCTTAAAACATCACCTATAAAATGATTGCTGCCGGGTACCCAGCGATAGGCAAAATAGTCAAAAGGTTGATCAGCTTCGATATAAATTTGATTGCGACCGTGTTCGCCAAATCCAAAAATTGGCCTTTCACCGACAGCGTAAGTGCCCTCTAGAGTTTCAGGAAACCATAAAACTACCTGTTCCGGATTGGCTATTGCTGAATAAATTCGCTGTTGCGTGGCATTAATGGTTATTTCCCGCTGAATGACATCTTGCATAAATACCTCTAACTAGGCTGAGTTAATTTGGTGATATTAAATCAGCTACCGCCAACATATGCAACCATATGGTTGCATATGTTGGCGGTAGAAAAAGACGCGTGTAGAAAGACCTGTTTTGGACTGTTCCTTAAATGGATAAAACCTACCGCCGTACTGGGTCTTAAACCTAGCGGCTTCGGTGTACACTCTGCGTTCGTTCAATAGGCTCCGTACGATGCAAGGCCCCTTTTTATGACTGCCCCTTTCACACCCTTATCTATTTGTGTATTGACCGTTTCCGACACGCGCAGCTTGGAAAATGATGTATCAGGCCAAACCCTTATTGAGCGGGCTGAAGCGGCCGGACATCATTTGTTAGAGCGCGGGCTGGTGAAGGATTGTGTGTATCAAATTCGTGCTGTGCTGAGTCGATGGATTGCTGATCCGCAAGCCCAGGTGGTACTCATTACTGGCGGTACAGGTTTCGCGGGGCGCGATTCTACGCCTGAGGCGGTGCAGCTTTTGCTCGATAAACAGATCCCCGGTTTCGGTGAGTTGTTCCGTGCGCAGAGCGTAGCAGAAATTGGCACTTCGACAATGCAAAGCCGGGCCCTGGGGGGGCTTGCCAATGGCACCTTAGTGTTCGCCTTGCCAGGCTCAACCGGTGCCTGTCGAACAGCTTGGCAGATTATTGAGCCACAGTTAGATAGCCGCACCCAGCCATGTAACTTTGTGGCGGTATTAAAGCCTGCATGTTAACGCTGGCCGAAGCGCAGTATTTGCTGTGGCAGGAAGCGGAGCCTCTGCAGGGCACGCGTGAGCTGCCGCTGGTTGAGGCGTTGGGGTGTTTAGCCGCAAGCGCCGTATTTGCTCGAGTTGCGGTGCCGCCTGCTGATAACAGCGCCATGGATGGTTATGCCCTGCGGCACGCTGAAGCGGGCGCTCCGCTGCCAGTTACTGCGCGAATAGCCGCAGGATTCGCGCCAGAGCCTTTGGCTGTGGGCTGTGCTGCACGGATATTTACCGGTGGGGAAATTCCTGTCGGTGCTGATACTGTGGTTATGCAGGAGCATACGCAGGAGCAGCCGGACGGGACCCTGGCGGTCATTCAGCTGCCCGAACCGGGCGCAAATATCCGTGCGCGCGGCCAAGATGTCACTCCAGGCCAGTGTTTAGTTGCCGCAGGCCAACGGCTAGGCCCGATAGATTTGGCGCTATTGGCGTCGCAAGGGCTAACCCATGCTGAGGTTAAACGCGCTTGTAAGGTAGCGCTGGTAACCACCGGTTCTGAATTGGTGCCGCCGGGTATTCCCTTAGCCACCGGGCAGATTTACAACAGCAACAGCACATTGATTAGCTCCGCGTTGCGATTATTAAATGTAGAAGTGCACAACTACTCTCTTGCCGACGATTCTTCCCTCACGCAACAATTGTTGGCGCAGTTGGCCGCTTCGGTAGATATTATTATTACCACTGGCGGCGTATCCGCTGGTGAGGAAGACCACGTGAGAAGCAGCCTCGCTGCACTAGGGCAGGTAACTTTTTGGAAAATTGCCATCAAACCGGGCAAACCCTTTATGCTCGGGCGCATTGGCACTACACCTGTATTGGGTTTGCCGGGTAATCCGGTGTCGAGTTTTATCACTTATGCACTGTTGGCCAAACCTTTTATTCAAGCCTGTCAGGGTGGCAAAGCGCAATTGCTTGCAGGTCGGCTTGTACCTATAGCCGAGGATTTAACCTGTGGTAATCGCGAGGAATTTGTCCGCGTAGTAAACACGGCGACAGGGGTGCGGCCGCTGCTAAATCAGAGCTCTGGTGTATTGCGCTCGCTGCAGCTCGCCGATGGCGTAATTCGTCTCACCGCCCACCGGTCGGTAAAGACTGGTGATTTAGTGGAGTTCTGGACCATTGCTGAGTTGCTAGCGCCATGACGCAGATATTGGAGGATCGCTTTGGCCGTAGGGTCGATTATTTGCGGCTGTCGGTCACAGACCGCTGCGACTTTCGCTGCCATTACTGTATGGCTGAAGAGATGAAGTTTCTGCCGCGCGCTCAAGTATTAAGTTTGGAGGAGTTGCTAAATGTAGGGGCGGCGTTTGTTGCGTTGGGCGTAACGAAAATTCGCCTCACCGGTGGCGAGCCCCTTGTGCGCAATAATGTGCTTTGGCTTGTTGAGCAGCTGGCGGGGCTGGAGGGCCTTAAAACCTTGGCGTTAACGACCAACGCTTCAAGGCTTGCGCAACTAGCGCAACCGCTCAAAGACGCCGGGCTTACGCATTTAAATGTGTCTGTTGATTCACTCGATACACAGCGCTTTAAAATAATAACGCGCACAGGGGATTTAGCGCGTGTATTGGCGGGCATAGTTGCGGCCCAAGCAGCAGGGTTTAAACACATTAAATTAAACAGCGTGATTTTACGCTCGCAAAACCTTAGTGATGTAGTGCCACTGGTGGAGTTCGCCCTGGCGCGGGGGTTGGATATCAGCTTCATTGAAGAAATGCCTTTGGGTGAGGTTGCTCACTTGCGCAGGGATGAATTTGTCGCCAGTGCAGAGTTACGCGCACTGATCAACAGGCGCTTTTCCCTTGAGCCTAGTAGCCATTCAACTGGCGGTCCTGCGGCCTATTGGCGCGTGCCGGGCCAGAGTTCCCACATAGGGTTTATTTCCCCGCACAGCGAAAACTTTTGCGCCGCCTGCAACCGCGTGCGAGTTACGGCAGAAGGGCGCTTGTTATTGTGTTTGGGCAATGAGCACAGTGTGGATCTTAAACAAGTGTTGCGCGACGAGCCGGATGAGCTTGTTACTCGCATCCGCGCAGCGATGCAGCTTAAGCCTGAGCAACACCATTTTGATCAGCCCGACCAGCCGCAAATAGTGCGGTTTATGAATAGCACCGGCGGTTAAATTCTTTTCATACCCCGGCAGTTTTTAACGCCAACCTCGGTTCCCCGCCATGCCTGCTTGCCAATGATTGTCAAGCTCATCCGACTACCTCTTAATTGCCCCTCTGCCGACGAATGGACCAGATTTGCCGCCGAAGTTGGATAAATAACGTTCGTTTGACGAGTGCGGTCCTTTAACTGCTACTTTCAGTTCTAACCTTGTGAAATTGGTGATTTTTTAATCTAAAAACACGCTGATTTTTCCGTCAGCGGCAGCGTCACACGACTATTTTGTTGCTCAAAAGCCCTTCACATAGCTCGCGGATTGACCAAAAATTGCGACCTAAGTACCATAAAATCTTTCTGATGCTAAATTCTAAAGTATTGGTTTTGTATAGCCATAAATGAATTTTGTAAAAGAAGAGTAGGTGCGGTGGCAGCTGGAATCGTCCGTTGGAATCGCTGCCGGTGGTGTTAATAACAGCGAGTTATGCGAATTTCATGCATGTACGTAAGCAAACTGGCTTTAGCCTAATTGAGCTGATGGTTGCCGTTGCCATAGTGGGCATCTTGGCAACCGTGGCCGTGCCCAACTACGCCAAATTTATTCGTAAAGGCGAAGCCGACACCGCGTGGAGCGATTTACAGGCATTAACCCTCGCGCTTGAAGGCCGCTTTCGCCGGACACTGAGTTATCCGGCGACTCCCTCCTCAAACAATGCCACCGAGGTGAAAAAGCTCGTGGCCAGCTGGGCGCCCGCGAGCAAAGCGGTGGCATTCGATTTTCAATACCAATTAATTGATGAGGCGGCAGGAAAATACCGTATCAGCAGTATGGGGCAGACTAACGGCAATTTTAGCGGCTGCAACTTGATTCTTGAGGTGGTGCGCGGTACGGCGACGCGATATTGCAATGATCCTGCCGCCTGCAAAATCACTTGCGATCGAGCACCCTAAGCAGTGGACCAAGTGATGCGTGTGCGGGGTTTTACCCTTATTGAATTATTAGTGGTGTTGGCCATCGTGGCTTTTTTAGCCTTTGCCACTGCGCCATTAGCATCAGGTTGGATTCGCAACGCGCAATTGGATAAAGATTTCGCAGGCGTGCAGCGGGCCTTGGGAACAACCAAGGCACTAGCTATGCGCAACGCTCAAGGTGCAGCTGCGGAGGATCCCGCTGCCACAGGCTTTTACCCTACGGCCGTGCTGTGCCGTTCAGATGTGAACTTGGTTATTTTCCAGCGCGATATACCTAACCCAAACGATTTAGCCAGCTGCAGCCGAGTTGGGACCAGCGATAAGCCGGTGCACCGCTTAGGCCAAGATGTGGCGATAACGTTCGGCGCAACTAACCTCGCGTTCTGCGGCGCCCAATTTGATGTGCGTGGCAGCGTGCGCTTATGCCGCGGCGCCAATTGCACTACTTGTGATCTCACGTTCGATCCACGCACCGATAGCGGAGCGCTAAAAATATCCGTAACCGGTGCAGATGCCACGGATGACGCCAGCAAAGACCAAAACCAACTCATACGAGCATTTTGAATATGAACAGCCTTAAGAATCAAACCGGGGATTTCCTTATTGAGGCCATGGTCGGCACTATGCTTACCGCATTAGTAAGCCTTGGTACACTGGCCATTTCTTCGCGGGTAATGTTGACGCAAGAGGAAATGGTGCGGCAGGAAACAATTGTGACAAGTCTGCGGGAAAAACTGCACAACCATGACCCCAGCAGTGCAGCCACGAATCAATGCACAGCGGCTGCGGCGTCGCGCACGCTAAGTTTGCGGCAAGGCCAGCTTAATTACACGGTGAACTGTCCAGTTCGGCAGGTGAACTACAGCATCGGCGGGAAAACCTATGTGGTTACACTTCCGATGGCGGACATGTCGGTCACAGTTCCCGCTACTTCCGCTATTTATACATTAGGCGCTGGCTAATTATGTGTAGGCACCAGCGCGGCACCACACTGTTTAGCCTGCTAGTCGGTATGGTGGTGTCGATGTTGGCCATTTTAGCTAGCGTTACGATGTTTCGCGATTTGGTGCTTACCTCCACAGAGGCCAAAACTGATGCTCGTCAAGAAGGCGATTTAAGCCTTGCCGTGTTGCGCTTGGATACGGAACTGCAGGCAGCCGGGTTCAACATGAGCCGCGCACCTGGTGATGGGCGCAATTTAGACTTTATTACGCTGCCAGCGACAGCAGGTCGCTCGGACGTGGCCTGGCGGTTTAATGATGGCACGCAGCTGATCTGCCGCCGTGCCACATCCCAAACCACTAATGGCCGCTTTACGCTAGATCTGTTTAACGCCGTCGCAGCTAAATGTACCGCCGCCTGGCTGCTAGATAAAACCAATGTGGAAACTGAAGCCCATTGGGTTTTTGCCGAACGCCTGGTAGACCTGGGCATGCAAAATCTAACAACCGCTGCCGCAGCATTTACTCAGCCGTTAATTACATTTTCCTCCGATGCGGCAGTCGACCGCGCCTGTATGCCCTTTGGCGCCGTGGCGCCCGTAGCAGCTGGAGCTACCGCACCCCTGCATCCGCAGCTTTCCATCGGCGTTTTTGATGTGGCCACCGTGTATAGCACCGCCCCTGGCGCTACGGTTTCGCGGTCTCATACATTGTGTTTGGCCAATATTTTTTAATTTTTCAATATTTTGTAACGAGTGAACTCTATGCGCGCACATCCGATTAGGGCCCAACAGGGCGCCGCCACTATTTTGATGTCGGTGCTAGTGGGATTTAGCATTACGGCTATGGCGTTGGCCATGATGTTCAATGTACAAAACGCCCAGGACAAACAACTCACTGCACAAGCCCAAGTAAGCGCGCAGAATCTGGCCTGGGCCGGTAGCGAGGCGTTCCGCCAGTTACTGGTAACCATGCCTGTTGGCGTTATAAATGTATTGCCGTTGCATCAAGCCCTCACGCCTTTGGATAGCAACAATGTGCAGAATATACAGGGGCGCTTAACTCCGATGATTATCGACCGCCAAGCTGTTGCCGCGGGCAATGGCCTGCCTGCGCGAACCGAAGTGACGGTAAATCTTAGGTCAGTAAACTCAGTGGCCGCCGTGGGGACCACTTTGCAAATGGTCTATGGGATTTTTAATTCCACAGCGCCTGGGCTGCCCACCCTCGACCCCATCACCTTTTATTACGATGCGGGCTTGCAGGGGACAGTCAATTTTAGAAATGTAGCTTCCGGCAGTGAGACGCTTTCGGTAAAAGGATCTGTAAGCCTTACCAGTCAAGTCACAGGTCTAAACGCTGTGCACGCCACCGGCGATGTAACGATAAATAATCCGAATGTTGTGCTTAAAGAAGTGCTCGCCAACGGTACGGTTACCATCTCCGGTGATGGCAAAGTACTCGATAAGCTGGTGGGCTTAGCCGCGGTCAACATCACGCAGGGATTTGTGGGCAGTGTGTTCTCTAACGGCAATATCAGCTATAGAACTGGCGCGCCTTTGGTTGCCGCAAACAACGTAGTATCAACCGTGGCCGCGCGCGGATCGGTGACGATCAACAATCAAAATAATTTGATCTTTAATGACATCGGCAGTGTTACTACTACAACACTCACTGGCTGTAGCGCAGGCGCATGCTTTAAACATGTTGAAGCTGGCGGCACGCTTACCGCTTATGCTCCTACGCTCGATAAAGCTTATAGCACGACTAATATCACTTGTTCGCCACCGCTGGTGACTCCCCCTCCGCCTAACCAACAACCGGTTAGTGAAGCCCTGGCACCAAGTTTTACCGGCTGCGCGGCTGCAGCTGCAAATACCAAATTCACTAAAACGACACCCAGCCTAAAGCTTATTTTGCAGCAGCCACCGATTGATATGTCGCCGTTAAAAATCGATGTGTGGGAACATCAAAGCAATGCCAATTATTTTATTCGTGTAAGTGGCGCGCGCACATTGGTGACTGTTAAAAACGTCCTGCGTGCCGCCGCTGCTGGCCTTCCTGCCACCGCATTAAACGGTGAGTTCGAGTTGGTGCGGGCCGGGGCGCTCGGTTATCTATGCCCGTTGAATGCATCTGGGGTACAGCTGCCCAATTGCACGGCCGCCGCTTCGGCTAAAAATGTTTTCTGTACGGATAATTGTTGGACCGTGCAAGCTGCCGTTACTACGGGTGGGGCTGCGCCAAACTCGTTCATCGTAGAGGGGCGCGTAGCGCCGGGAGTTATTTTCTTTGACGGTAACCTGAGCCTTAAATTTAATCCTCTATCGCCCGCAGCGTTTTTAGCTGCCGGGTTTATAAAAACTGAGGGTAATACAGGCAAAAGCCTGGCGCTTAACTTCGCCGGTCCAACAGGAGGAACCGCGGCGGGCACGGCGTTAAGTGGCGTTTGTTCAAATCTTGCCAGCGCTCAGTTAAATCTCACGCCCAGTAACTTTTGCTTAGCTGCTGGCACATACGACAGCACGGCAGCTAATAAACTGGGCAATGTCGCCTTAATGTCCGGCGGTTACCGTAGAAGCGTTGCGACCACCACCGCAACTTATCAAGCCAGCGACAAAGCGTCCGAAACTACTGTGAGTACTGCGCGCGCGGACGGCCGCACGGTAAATGTCATCACCAAGATCACGCCTGATTCTGTAACAGGGATCACCACAACCGAGGTAATTACCCAACAGCCATATAGCGGCGGCGATGTTCAATTAGCGGCTGATAACGTAATTTTCGGATCTGTACTGGCTGGCAACATGCTCAAAACTGAAGGCACTACGACGATTTACGGTTATGTAGTCTCTTCTGCACTGGCGCGTACGGCGTCGAGTGCAGGTAACCCAGTGTTAAACGACGGTGGTTTGGGCTTGCTGCAAAATACCCTTTCTGCCGCCACTAATATTGACCACAGTATTAAGCCTCAATACTACGACGGTAAAACTGTTCCCGGCGCCGCCTCCGGCCCTCCACCTGCAGCAACCGGCAACGACGTGCGCGTGCTGCGCTCTCGCTATTTGTAACCATCTCCAGCCCCGGTCGTCCTCGCTGCGCGAACCCGACCGGGGTTTTTCTCCCTTTAGGCTTCCCAGAAATAACATTAAGTCTGACTAAAAAGTTGGCAGTTTATTGCTCGGATTTTTTACCTGCAGCCAAGACTTTCCTGCTCGCCGAAGGCTTTTTGGTGAAATCTACGCGGAAAAATGCGGTTTCCCGACAAGCGGCGTATATCGGGGATGGGACGAACATGGCGATACATAAGGTCAGGTTTTAGCGGCTTTTATCGCACTAAACTGTGCGTTGGCTCTAATGTTTTTTCGTTATTGTTCGAACTTTTAAGCCTAATCGGCAGCTAATGCCGATGAATGAATCAGCAAACTAACTATTTAAATAGCACATTCATTGAACCCCCATAATGTCTTGGGTACTATGACGAACATGCTGTGCTACCTTCTAAGTTCTTGATTTCATATAACCAAAATAAAAATCGGAACGGTTGAAGAAACTTCAGTTGGGGCATGTGTGAACTTGGCAATCTGCAGCGATGTGAACGTTAAAGACGCTGCTCACCCTTTTGCAGCTATTCCAAGTTTTTTAAAACAATTCAATCATTCAAATTTGCGGGCTAAGGCTGGTGCGTGAATACGCTAACTAGGGGGCTGCCGTGCTCAATTTGCGACCTACTTTTCAGGGTTTTAGTCTTATCGAACTGCTCGTGGCCATAGCCATAGTGGGGATTTTGGCGGCGGTGGCCGTGCCCAGTTATACCAATTTCATCCGTCGGGGCGAGTCCGATGCCGCCTATGGAGATTTACAGGCGTTAAGCCTGGGGCTTGAGGGACGCTTTCGCCGACTGTTGAGTTATCCATCTACACCTACTACTAATAATACTGACAATGTAAAGACATTGGTCGCGAGTTGGGCACCTTCAAGCAAATCTACGGCATTTAATTTTGAATATAGGCTGGTAGACCAGGCCACCGGTACCTATCGAGTCAGCGCCATTGGCCAAACCACCGGTAATTTTAAAGAATGCAATTTAATTCTCAATGTGGTGCGCGGCGTGGGCGAACGCTTCTGCAATGACCCGGCCAAGTGCAAGATCACCTGTACTACACCTCCTGCTCTACCTAACCCCTAGCGAGAAGTGTGTATGAATCGCAAACAGGGCTTTTCGCTTATTGAGCTGTTAGTGGTTTTAGCCGTAGTGGCATTTTTAGCTTTTGTTACCGTGCCGCTAGCGACTGGCTGGATCCGCAACGCTCAGCTAGAAAAAGACTTCGCCGGGCTGCAGCGGGCGCTTGGAACTGCAAAGGCTCTAGCGATGCGCAACAGCACGGGTGCGATAGCAGACGATGCCGCAGCCAATGCTGCATTCACTGCGACTCGCGTGACCGTGGCGCTATGCCGAAGAGGTCAGGATCTTTTTGTGTATAACGTTGCCGCAGCTACTTGCGCCCTCACTGGTGGTACGCCTATTTACCATATGGGACAGGATGTAGCGATTACATTTGGCAATCAGCAGGCGTTTTGCGGAGCGCTTTTTGATGCCCGTGGACGCGTGCGGCTATGTACTGGTACCGATTGCACGACCTGTTCAACGTCTTTTGATCCATCAACTGGCCTCACGGTAAGAATTACTGGCGCCGATACCTTTAGCGATCCAACTGATGCGACACAATCAGATCCAAATGACCAAGCCAATACAATTCGAGCGTTTTGATATGCACAACCTAAAACATCAAACCGGAGATTTTTTAATCGAAGCCATGATTGGCACGCTTATAACAGCGCTCGTCAGTTTGGGCACGTTGAAAATTACTTCCCACGTTATGTTGACGCAGGAAGAGATGGTGCGGCAGGAAACAATTGTCACTGTACTGCGTGAACAGCTTTACACACATAACCCCAACGACCCAGTGAAAAATCAATGCGTCGGCGGCGCTAAGGCAGATGCGGAAAGTAAATTAGCCCATTTAAACAGAGGTAGCGTGACCTACACCTCCGAATGCCTAGCGCTGAGTGAAACATATAGTCTTGACGGCAAGGCCTTAGCGCCTGTGGCGCTGCCCGTAGTGTATGTATCTATTAAGGTGCCTGTAGCATCTGATCCAAACGGTGTAGATGAATATGCGTTAGGAGTTAACCAGTGAACAGCATGCAGCAGCGCGGCACGACGATGATCAGCCTGTTGGTTGGCATGATCGTGTCGATGTTGGCCATTTTGGCGAGCGTTTCCATGTTCCACGATCTCGTACAGACTTCGGCCGAAGCCAAGACCGACGCTCGCCAGGAAGGTGATTTGAGCCTCGCAGTATTGCGTTTAGACCAAGAGCTATTGGCGGCGGGCTTTAATATGGGGCGGGCGCCTACAGATGCGCGCAATTTAGATTTTGCGGTTGACGCCGCAGTTGTTCCGCAAACTTCACGAGTGAGTTGGCGGTTTAACGACGGTACACGGTTCATATGTCGACGCGTCGTATCCGTTCTGAATGGGAGCGAATATACATTAGATCTTTTCGAAGCAAATGCTGGCCTTTGTTTACCGGCTGGGCCTATGCCCGCAATTGCCGACGATTCTTTTTGGACGCAAATTGAGCGGTTAGCCTTCATTCGCTTGCAGTCGTTTGACGCCAATCTGCCGGTAACGCTGCTAAGCCCCCTCATTACATTTTCGTCAACGCCAACTGAAGACACCGCCTGTATGCCCTTTGGCGCAACGGCGCCGCTGTCTCCTGGTGCAGTTGCGCCCAAACACCCCGTTCTTACACTTAATGTTTTTGATGTGGCGTCCGTTTATGCCGTATCTGGCGTTGCTCTGACGCCGCGCCCTCATACCTTATGTTTGGTTAACGTTGTTTTATGATTATTTTGCCGCGAGTTACTGCTATGCGTGTTCATTCTTTACGGTTTCAACAAGGCGCCGCCACGATACTCATGTCCATATTGGTGGGCTTTAGCATCACCGCTATGGGCCTCGCCTTGATGTTCAACATTCAAAGTGCACAGGACAAACAAATCACTGCCCAGGCGCAGGTTAATGCGCAGAGTATTGCCTGGGCCGGTAGCGAAGCGTTTCGGCAGGTGTTGACGGCTCTGCCGGATGATGAGCTGAAAAAGTTGGCCAAAGATAATGTTTTTGGGAATGCTGACGGAGCCAACAATAGGCTAACGCCTCGAATTTTTGAAGTTAAAAACGTGCCTGCAGCAGGAGTCGCGAAAGCACACAAAGAGGTCACCGTGGATTTGGTTGCCATTGACCCTGCAGCGCAAGTTGGCACTACCCTTCAGGTCGTATATAGCGTATTTGAATCTGCCACAGCACCTAAGCCTGATCCGATTACGCAATCAACTTTTAACTATGACACTCAGGCTGAGGGAACGGTTAGCCACCCCGGGGGAAATGGTGAAAACATTGCTGTGAACGGAGATTTTAACGTGACCTCAAGTGTGTCGGGTGTCTCATCTATCTTTGCTACCGGAAACGTAAAGATAGAGGTCAATAACATCGTACTTAAAGATGTTTTTGCTAACGGTATTGTGACGATGCAGAGCAATGGCAATGTGCTCGATTCGTTGGTTGGTTTAGATGGCGTGGATATTTTGCAAGGTTTTGCAGGTAGCGTGTTTTCCAATTCCTACGTTAAGTACAAAAGTAGCAAGCCTCCTCAGGGAGCCAACGCTATTGTTAAGTCCGTTGAGTCGGCGGGTCATAATGATATCGATAACTTAGGTTTGTTGGAGTTTACCTCTATACGCAGTAACAGCTACACGACGCTAAAGGGAGGTTGTGATGGCACTGCCGCGACCCCCAATTTGTGTTTTAAAAAGGTTGAAGCCAGAGGCGATCTCAGTGCAAATCCAATTAATATAGAGGAGGCCTTTAGTCTTTCGGCGTTTAATTGTATTGGTGGCGGTCAACCGGGAAAGACGGCACAGGCCCCTAGTTTTAAAAGTTGCGACGATAATAAAACGCCAACTAAGTTTTCTAAAGCTACACCTGTGATTCCTGAAGTTCAAAAAAGAGCAAAACGGGATTTAAGTCCATTACCGATTGACGTTTGGGATCAAGAAATTTATGCCAATTACGTAGTGCGATTTGATAAAACTTTGAAAGGCCATGTGATCACAGTTAAAAACGTTAATCGAATAGGAACGACGACTGCGACCCTCGAAGGGCAATACGGCTTGGTGCGTAAAGATAAAGATTCCGACGGCTATTTGTGTCCAATTAAATCTACTTCTTACAACGCAAGTTCGAACATGCTTGAGTGCAGTGAAACGCTGGTAAATTTGTTCTGTACTAAAGGCTGTTGGGAGAGCGCCCAAGACACAAAAATTCTAGACTCTGCCGGAACCAAAGATTCATCTAAAACTTCCCAGATTTATACGTACAGGCTAAAGGATTATGTGGCACCGGGGGTAATTTTGTTTGACGGCAACTTGGTCCTGAAGCATGCATCAGTAAGACTTTCTGCCGCTGCTTTGCTAGCCGCGGGATATATAAGCACCGAAGATAATAATTCACAAACAGTGGCGCTTAATTTTGCGGGTGCAGAAGGTGGTGATGTTAAGGATGCTAGCGGCAAGACACTCGCGACGCTTCCGGGAGTTTGCAAAAATTTGGCCGGAGGCAAAATTAATTTAATTCCCTCAAACTTCTGTCTACCGGATTTTAACTCTGCTGCCGCCAATAATTTAGGTAATGTTGCCTTAATGGCCGGTGGACAGCCGCGTACCGTTGACACAATTACGGCCCTTTATAAATCAGGAGATCAGTCATCCACAACAACCACTGAAACCATAGGTCAGTTGGATCGAGTTACACAAACAATAAACAAAGTTACAGCAGATGCTGCTAACAATAAAACCACTACAGAAACCATCGTTAAGCAACCCTACTATGGTGGGGATATTAGATTGGCCGCACAAAATGTAGTATATGGTTCTGTTCTGGCTGGAAACCTCTTTAAAGCTGAAGGAGACTCTAAAATCTACGGCTACGTTGTTTCTTCGGCTTCAGCATTGCTCAAATCACCTAAGGGAGGAGGAACTCTTTATAACGCCGGTGGGCTTCAACTTTCTGGCAACGGACTAACCTCTAAGACCACGTTGGACCATAGTGTTACACATGGTGAGTACGACGGTGGCGTTCTACCCGGTACAAGCAATCCCGATGTAGATCCCCCTTCAAATTCAGGTGAGAAAGTACAGCTTTTACGTGCTCGGTATTTATAGTTTCGCGCAATGTGTTCTATGGATAATCTTAAAATTTTATTTATTGGGTATTACTGAATTCTATCTGCTTTTAAGCTAGGGCTGTACTAATGATTGTCAGTATGAAAGGAAGCTTTTGTGGAGTATCGATTGGGATTGCGCAGCGTCTCAAATAAAATGAATATATTTCTGATTTGAGTATTCGCTGCTTGTCCGTAGATAAAAACACAATTTTTCTCTGCATTTTAATTCTGCTGGCCTGGTCTTTCAAATTCATTAGGAAGTTCTGAAAAGCAGCTATTTTCAGTGCATTCTGTATTGCCTGCTTAGCTGCGCTTTTAAGACGCTACATTTAAAAATTTGATTCAGGGATAAGGGAAACTGCTAAAGATGCAAAAGTTAGTTGGGCTGATTCCGTTCTGTGTTTGCTATTGAATTCATCGCTCGCGGTATAAGTCCGAATCGCGCTATTTAGTTGAGATAAATGGCACGGTCGCATTAGGAATCATCGTTGTGGGTAATTTACCGTCCCATTTTTCAGCTGTAACCAATTCAATCAATGCCGCATTATTTTTCAGTGCTTCGCTGCGAGCGGTAATCGCTTTTGCTTCCGCCTCACCTTTTAGGCGAATAGCCTCTGCTTCAGCATGTGCTTCCGCTTCGATGGCATCCGCATGCGCCTTAGCTTGCGTTACCTTAATTTCAGCCAATACACGCTCTTTGGCGAGATTTTGTTTTTCTTTTTCTACTAAAACTTGCGCGAGCATGCGCTCTTCAACTGAGTGCTCATATTGGCTGGAAAAATCGATATTTTCGATTTGCACCGAGGTGATAACTACAGGTCCTTCGATATTTTGAATAATCCTCGTATTAACATCAGCACCGAGTTTCTCACGCTCTTGAATGGCTAGGCTTGCTGTGTATTTACCAAATGTTTCTTTAAATCCTTCAGTAGCTTTAGGATTAATTAAGCGTTCTACTATGCCTTGTTCACCGCCGTAGCGACTAAAGGCTTCATCCACTTTGTCGGATATTATTCGGTAAGAAATTGATATTCGCGTTGTAGCTAATTGTTGGTCGAAACTGTAAGTAGGTAATTCTAAACGAGCGATATTGTCACGTACGCTAATTTTCACAACCGTGTCCATAAATGGAATTTTCAGGCCAAAGCCCGGTTCTGCAGTACCTACTAATGAGCCATTGCGTAATATGACAGCTCGATAACCTTCAGATACAGTGTAAAAGCCCTGCATGGCCAGGCTAATAATAAGAACGACTGCGGCAATTAATACAACCAGTCGACCGCCATTAAGGCTTAGGGTAGGTACGTTGGAGGCAATTTTTCCTAACATATAATCATTCCGCGAGCTGATAAGGCTGCGAATATACACTGAACCACAGGCTGAAGTAATGCCTGGTTGACTCTAAAACTCAAGATAGTAGATGGCCTAAATTTATCGAGTTGGTTCTTGCTTTAATATAGTTTGCCGTATAATTAAATGACCTCAGAAAAAATACTTCACTCGTTCTCCGATTTTCGGGTTTACCAAAATGCTCATTTACTGCGCGTAAACTCGGTAAATTTTCCTACCCTTAGCTTCACCTCCCACATTTTTCGGAGGTTCCCTAATAAGGGTTTTAATAAATTTGCTATGGGTAGGCTTTGGTTGAACCCCATAGCTTTTCGAGGGTGTGGTGATTTTATGTTGAGTCGGTCTGTTAGGTGGAGTTGCGCAATATGCGCTTTTAGAAATGGGCGTTTAATCGTGCTATGTAGTTATTCATTATCGAATGTGCCAGTGTAGTGGCATAGTAAATTTGGTCACCTAATTAGACGTGATATCCTCGCGTCGATCAATAGAAAGGTGTCCAATGAGCAAAAGAACTAGGCCAACATTTAGCCCCGAATTTCGGCATGAAGCAGCACTCTTGGTGGTTGAGAAAGGCTACTCCATTCGCGAAGCTGCCGAGTCCATGGGGGTCGG
>DATDJI010000070.1:0-49491 GCA_036520615.1 Cellvibrionaceae bacterium
GGAAGGATTTTATCTGGATGCGCAGTTGGAAATTGTTGTTGATGGAGGATATCCCCGCCTGGTCGCCCCACTACACAATTAAATTTTGTGCCGCCAGCCTCAATACCCGCAAACGTTCGTTGTTCGACCATTAAACCCTCACATGATATTGAAATTTTTACACACCAAAAAACGCGATCATTTTTAAAAATTTTTAGATGATATTTCTACGGAAAATTTAAATTTATTTAGATAATATCAACAGCGATCTTGATGGTTAATACAGGAAGCTTTTCAATTGCGTAATATACGCAGCTTTTCTACCCGTTGTCGCGCCCTATTAACAACGCCCTTTTTCTGTTCGGGTGAGAACTGCGTCCAACCAATAATTTCTGTCAAATAGCGCCCGCAGCCAACACATAAATCGTCAGAATCCAAACAACAATGCCGCACGCAAGGGCTTGCGACTATAGAATTATCTGTTATCGGCTTAATCGGAATCATCAAACCCTTCTTTGCAAATCAGCATGGATGATCATAATTTTTTGCCAAATTTTATGGCTCATACTAGCGCAGAGAATTTCTACATCATTCGCCGCGGAAACAATTTCTGTATCAGGCATTTTCTGCGAATAAAGCGCGGCTGTTTTACCTACGAGTGATAACATTTCAGCGCAATAATCTAAATAACGTCGCAACTCGAAGGCGTTCAACTGTCGCTTAGGTGATGAAGGCGTAGGTTGCTCGCCAACACCATAACTAATAACCGGATCTTTTGTCAGCTGATGCATATCAATAACATGCGCAATCGAGCGCAATTCATGCAGTGCTTTTAATGTGCGTGATCGCTTAATACGCGACTCAAAAGAAAATAAAAAAAATAAACTGGCGCCGACCAATACCAGCGTATTTAACAAAGCCTCTATTAATTGCACAAATTCGCCGAAGCTCGGCACGGCGGGTTGTAATTTAACCCAGTGTAGACCAAACAAACCTAAAACAACGCCGCCGGATATCACTAAGGCAATCCCCAACCGGATAGACTTATTAGGCCGTGTTATCCAAGTAATGCGCGCCTGACTTGCACGGGCCAAGTGATTAAGCTCCACACACACATTCAATAGGCCACAGTCGGCAAAGCGCTCACTAATGCGTGCATGTAAAAGATCCAGTGTGTCGGTTATTTTCTGAAGATGCAGCGTCTTATACATTGGTTTTGGGTTCCTCATCGGCAGACAGCGCAGTTTAGCCTGAACCAAGATGGCCTAGCAGTAGGGTGCTGTATTAGTTGTTGTATATGAAAGCCACGGCAAAACGCTTCTAGCTGAGCCCTCATGAAGTCGAAAGACAATAAAATTTTTATTGCAGACAGGCGGTATTCGATGCCAAGCGGCGTGATATTGCCCACATTTTCGTTACCAGGCAGGGAACTGTTACCCAAACCAGTCGTCAGTAACAACTATCGGCACATAAGGTAACGAAAACCTATATCAAATCCGAATATAAAAACCTCCTGAAGGTCATATGCATATGATTTTCAGGAGGTTTTTTTTTGTGGTACACCGCCTGCTATAGCATACGTATAATAAAAACAATAAAGAATAATAAAAACCAACTCGATAACCAATAAGAACAATAAATAATAAGAAACTGAAATTTAACACTACATAACAACAATAAATAATAAAAAGAAGAATGATCCCCGGAGCGGGCATTGCGACATAGCAACGGTATCGGGGACATGGAGATGTCCTTTCATTACACAATAACAGCGAAATTCCAGCGGGAAGGCCACAAGCCTTCCCGCTTTCGTTTGTAAAGTCGGAAAGGGGTAGTCGTGAATTTCGGCTTGTGCCCATGATAGACTTCACGCCCCTCTATTGGCACAAGGCCTTCTGAAGACACATGCTCAATCGCATTATTAAATTTATAACCGGTAAAAAAGGCAGCAAAGGCCCTGCCCAATTCAGCGTAGACCAATTGCAAATAGACTTAAGTCAGGTCAGCCGAAATGCCATCAAGGTTGTAGATATGCTTCAATCGGCGGGCTATTCAGCCTATATAGTGGGCGGCGGTGTGCGCGACTTACTGCTAAACCTAAAGCCGAAAGATTTCGACGTTGCCACTAACGCAACCCCAGAACAAGTTCGTCAGGTATTTCGCTCGGCTATGATTATCGGCCGCCGTTTTCGCATTGTGCACGTACGTTTCGGGCGAGAAATTATCGAAGTCACGACGTTTCGCGCACATCATCAAGAATCCAGCAACATCAAAGACGCTAAACAGTCGGACCACGGATTACTGCTGTTAGATAATGTTTACGGCGATATCGAATCAGATGCCTTCCGCCGCGACTTCACCGTTAACGCTCTATATCTAGATCCAAATACTCGTCAAATTATTGATTTTGCGGGGGGTATCGATGATCTAAAGCTGCGCCAGTTGCGCATCATCGGCGAGGCCGAAGCGCGCTATAGGGAAGATCCGGTGCGTATGTTGCGCGCTGTTCGCTTTGCGGCCAAATTAGGCTTCGCAATTGAACCTGGATCTGAACGCTGTATTTCCAGCCTAGCGCCGCTGCTGGCGCACATCCCTCCTGCCCGCATGTTTGAAGAAGTGCTTAAGCTCTTTCTAAGCGGCAGCGCCACAGCTTGTTTTTACCTGTTGCGCCAATATGGCCTATTTTATTATCTGTTTCCCGGCACCGAAGATGTATTAAAAAACAACGATCCTGTTGATGAAGCTATCGCTGAACGTGTAGCCATTAATACCGATAAGCGCATCCGCAGCGATCAGCGAGTAACCCCGGCGTTTATCTTTGCAGCATTTCTGTGGCTGCCCTTGTATCAAGCTGTGAAAAAACTACTTAGCCAAGGCATTTCTCCACAGGACGCTCTGCAGCGCGCAGGCTCAGAAGTAATCTCCAAACAGCTTACTCGTACGGCTATTCCTAAACGTTTTTTAATCCCGCTGCGGGAAATCTGGGCCTTGCAATGGCGTTTACCTAAGCGCGATGGAACAAAAGCCTTTGCCTTGCTCGAACACCCGCGCTTTAGAGCGGCTTACGACTTTCTGCTATTGCGCGAAGAAGCAGGCGAAGACTTAGATGGCCTAGGGCTTTGGTGGACGCAGTTTCAAACTGCCGATAGCGCCGCTAAAGATGAAATGGTTAAGGGGTTGGATAGCCCGGCGAAGCGCAAAGCCCGCAAACGACGCCCAAAAAAGCGCGCAGGAGCTACTACTGTGCCTGAAAATACCAACTCGCAGGATCCTCAAGAATGAGCCCAGCACGCGTTTACGTGGGCTTGGGTAGTAACCTTTCTTCGCCAGTGACGCAACTGACTCAGGCATATTTAGCGCTACAGCAAATCCCCCACAGTCATAAATTTGAATGTTCCCCTTTATATCAAAGTAGAGCCGTCGGCCCAGAACAACCCGATTACATCAACGCCTGCGCCACCTTTGTCACTCAACTTGAACCCCTTGAGTTACTTGATGCGTTGCAAGCTATTGAAACAGCGCAAGGCCGCACCCGTACACTGCATTGGGGCCCCCGCACTTTAGATTTAGACTTGTTGCTCTACGGCTCACTCACTCTCAATACACAGCGACTTACGCTGCCCCATGCTTTTTTACAACAGCGAAATTTCGTCGTCATACCTCTTTACGATCTAAACCCAGACTTAATGCTGCCATGCGGCACACTAATCGCCCACTTAAGAACCAAGCTTGGCGATGAACATCTTGAACTCTTGGCAACTAAAGTGTTACCAGATTAGGGTGTTACTGCACGAAAGTGTTACCGATACCAATTGGTAACAAACCTAAGAAGGCGATAGGAATATGAAATCCGCAACAAAAGCTCCCGGCTATATTGCCGTAGAAGGCCCGATTGGAGTTGGCAAAACCAGTTTGGTCAAACGCCTGGCCGAAAGCCTAGGCTATGAAACTTTATTGGAAGAAGCCAAAACCAATCCGTTTTTAGACGATTTTTACCAAAGCCCGCGCGCGATGGCATTTCAGACTCAAGTGTATTTTCTACTGCAAAGAGCGCGTCAACTGCGCCAACTTGTGGCCGCGCCGAAGCGACTGGTAGCGGATTTCTTGCTCGATAAAGACCCATTATTCGCCGCGATAACGCTCAGTGAACCCGAGCTAGCGCTGTACGAAGAAATCTTCCAACAACTGCACCTAAACGCCCCTGCGCCAGATCTTGTCATTTATTTGCAGGCGCCACCGGAAGTACTCTTGGAGCGTATACACAAACGCGGAATTCGCAGTGAAAGCTATATCACCAAATCTTACGTTGACTCGCTCAACACCGCCTATTCAGAATTATTTCACTATTACAATAAAGCACCGGTTTTAATTGTTAATGCTGCGGATATCGATTGGGTAAATAATCAAAATGATTACGAACAATTACTCAAACATATTCTCAACACAGGCAAGGGTCGCCAGTATTTTAATCCGCAAAAACTTTAAGGCATCGCCATGGTTTATACCTTATCTGCACTTAGCAAACCTATAAGCATTCAAAGCCTTCGTAAATACAAAATCCGTGGTGAAAAATTTGTCACCATCGCTCTTTACGATGCCCACATGGCGGCGATGGCTGAGCGCTGCGGCGTGGAAATTGTATTGGTGGGCGACAGTTTAGGCATGACAGTTCTGGGCTTTGATTCAACGATCCCGGTGACAATGGAACACATGATTTATCACGTTGAAGCTGTGCGACGGGGAAATCAAAAATCACTAATTATTGGCGACTTGCCCTTTATGACATATGCGACCTGCGAGCATGCACTGTTAAATGCAGCACGTGTTATGCAAGCGGGTGCCCATATGGTGAAAATGGAGGGCGGCAGTTGGTTATGCGAAACCGTCAGTAAACTCTCCCAAAGGGGAATACCTGTCTGTGGTCACCTTGGGCTTACACCGCAATCTGTAAATAAATTAGGTGGCTATTACGTACAAGGCCGCGACGAACAGGGTGCCAACCAATTATTAGCGGATGCGCGTAGTCTTGAGCAGGCAGGCTGTGATCTATTAGTGTTGGAATGTATTCCGCAGGCATTGGCAGAGCAGATTAGCAAAGTGTTGGTAATTCCTACAATTGGCATAGGCGCAGGGCCGAATACTGACGCCCAGGTTTTAGTAATAAACGATATTCTAGGCTTAACCGAACAACCGCCGAAGTTTTCGAAAAATTTCTTACTGGAAGCCGGTAACATTCCCGACGCTATGCAAAAATTTGTTTCGGATGTAAAAAACGGGCTGTTTCCTGCAGCTGTTCATAGCTTTTAGCAGCGCGCTTAATAAATTCTACCGAGAGCTCGTAGCGCAGGTGCATTAATGCGAAGAAATCCATAGTGTGAGATGCGATTTTCACATACTTAACTTGGCCCCACTTGATAAAGTATCTAGACGCCTATATATCATGCAATCCATTATCCAGAGAATTCAGAAAACTACTTACTCGCCGTATAATTGTTAAATTATCCAAAAACTATGTGCAAATCGATATCATTAAAAATTTGACTAGTCTGTGTATCGCCTCTTAGGTTTCAGAGCTTCCCTTAAATTAACAAACCACCATACTAAAGGTAATTTATGTCTATATCATTGTACAAAATCACCGTACCCTTTTTAACGCATCAGCTTACTGTACTTAACGAATTGCTTTCGAAAGCCCAAACTCATGCAACAGCAAAAAAAATCGATCCTGCGGCATTGCTGCAATCTCGTTTATTTCCAGATATGTTTGCTTTAATAAAACAAGTACAAATAGCCACTGACATGAGTAAGGGTGCAGCTGCGCGTTTGGCAAACGTTGAAATTCCACGCTTTGAAGACAATGAAGTTACGTTTGAAGATTTACATGCTCGCATTAATAAATGTATCGACTTTATTAGCAGCCTGAATGAAGAGCAATTCTCCGGTGCTGAGAGCAGGAGTATTCAGCTTAAAGTTGGCAGTTATGAGCTGTCGTTTAAGGGTGACGACTACGTAACTCAGTGGGTATTACCGAATGTGTTTTTCCATATAACTACTGCCTACAATATATTGCGGCACAATGGCGTGGAGCTGGGCAAAAAAGACTTTTTAGGCGGCATGTAAAGCTCGCCATCGATATTGGTTTCGGGCAAGGATGCCTTTTATTCAGTAGCGCAAGCATATAAAGCGCTAAGGTTTTATATGAACCCTTACAGATTATGAATCAACCAGTTTAAATTAACTATTGACCGATAACTAATTGCGTTCTAAAACGAACTAAAATTTTTAATTTATATAATTTAATGACCGATTCGTTAAATTTCGTCAGCTTCGAATAACATCCTTGTTATACGGCTCCATTTAAGCAAGACTTAAATTTTTAAAGATAAAATTAAAGCTTAATTTTATCTTTGTTTTTATCGAGCGTTGCCTTGCCTATACCCTTTACTTCGAGCAATTGATCTGCACTAGTGAACTTACCAATCTGTTCTCGGTAAGCAATAATTGCTTCAGCCTTTTTAATTCCTATACCATTTAATGCAGCGGCAAGTGTAGCTGCATCAGCGGTATTAATATTAACTGCGGCTTGCTCTTTATTAGCATCTTTTACCTTAGCTTCGGTAAGCTTAACGTCTTGCGCTTTGGGCTCAGCTAGCGGCTTATCGATGGCTAACACGGGCAAGGGAAGAATTAAAGCCGTAGCCAGACTTGTTGCGGCTACCGATTGTGCGATTGCTTTATACAGTTTTGCTATATTCATGCGGATCTCCTTGAGGTTAATTGATTAAATCTGACGAGTGGTCCAGGTCAGATGTGCATAGCCTAGCGATGCTGCGGTATACAGACCAGCCGAAATCACTGTGAATTGCTGTAGGCAATATCGCGCACAATGACGCTATTGCTCACTCTCTTAGCCCCTAGCGATTCTACAAAAGCTGACTAAACTAAAACATTAAGCGTCGGCGGACATACTGATCGGGTGGTCAAATTGACCTTAGGTGGCCTCACGCCAAACTTTCAGTCATGTATTCAATATGAGAAAAATATGGAGGTTGCAGTTGTGTGGCGAGGAACGCTAAAGCGAAAGCTCGACGGTAAATAAATACAAGCAGTAGATTAATAAATAAAAGGCAAAGCAATAACAAAGCCTTTGTATCAGCAGACGACTGCCATTTGGTTCTCTGCAGCGCCGCATGATTAAAATGCTTACAAACGTCTCGGAAATTATTTCTCTGCGCCGTCCACCAGCTAATTTATTGATATCTAAAAAGCTCAACCGTGCTTGATGATAAGGCACCTTTAGAACAAAAGTGCACTTTAACTACAGAAAGACAAACCGCGTTAATAAGTTGAATTATCACAATTTTCAATCGATTCATGTTCCGCAAAAGCTATACCTTTTTGTGCTCATTGAATTCATCCAGGAGATTAGAACTGTGAACGACACCAAACAGCCTTTAATTTTAATCATTGAAGACAACCCCACCGATTTACGGGTGTTAGGCAATTTAGTTAACCATTTGGGTGAGGTAATATTTGCGACATCTGGCGAATCGGGGCTAATACTCGCGCAGCATAGAAAACCTGACTTAATACTATTGGATGTGGAGCTACCCGATATCAATGGATTTAAAATCTGTAGTGAATTAAAAAAATTACACGAAACAGAAGACTCTGCCATTATTTTTGTTACCGCTAATAATGATGAGCATTCCGAGGTTGCCGCTTTAGAAGCTGGCGCTGTGGACTACATTTGCAAGCCCTATGTTGCACAAATAGTTAGAGCGCGAGTTAAAACGCACCTTACGCTCAAAAAACAAGCTAGTGAATTGCAGGAGCTTGCCAATAAAGATGGCTTAACAGGGGTATTTAGTCGTCGATATTTTGACTACCAAGCACGGGTAGAAATTAACCGACATGCGCGCCAGTGTTCGCCACTAAGCCTTGTTTTAATTGATGTGGATCATTTTAAAAGTTACAACGATCACTATGGCCATCTTAAGGGCGATTGGTGCCTTAAAACTATTGCTCAAACCTTACAGAGCAATTCCCGCCGCCCTGGTGAATTTGTCGCTAGATATGGTGGCGAAGAGTTTGTAGCTATCCTTCCTAATACAAATTATCGCGAAGCTGAAAAATATGGTCGCTGGATTTGTGAGCGCGTACGATCGTTAGCACTTCCCCACGACACTGCTACAAGCGGCCAATTTATTAGCATAAGTGCAGGGTTAATCACGGTTACTCCAGATCCTACTACTCTATTAGACACGCTGATCTCAGAAGCAGATAAAGCGCTGTATCAGGCTAAAAATAACGGACGAAACCAATTCGTGCAGGGCAACGTCAGCATGGCGGCTCTGAATGTAAATATATTTAAAAACCCGCAGACGAGCAGAATATAAATCTTCAAATGACGATGGGTTTTCTGGAAGAGGCTGGCAGGAATCGAAAAATAATAAAACTAGAGTCGCATGTCACTTCTTGAAATTGTCAATTTGCGAACCCTAAGAATAACAGTGGTACTAAGTAGAACCCGAATAAAAAACGAACCGTCCGTCAGTCCAATCGAGATCGAATTACCAAATAATCACACAACGGTTAGTGTTCGTGCGCGGGAGAATACACGTTAGAAAAATATATAGAGCACAATTTGTCCCACTAGCCTTTCCATAAATTTAATTAAGCGCTCATTTATTATGTATACCGCTAAGAGCACTTCTTCGTCATCACTACCATTCAAAGTCAATAAAAATTCTTTCTGGACGCTCACAAGCTATATTTTAGTTACGATGGCTCTCCAGATCGGGGACATTTTACTGGCATTGCTACTGAATCATATGCCTGTATTGGTTATGAGCAGTATATTTTGTGTGTATTTGATTGCACTGCAAAAAATAACTCGGCTTGAACTCTATGGTCTTATTGCTGTGCAGTTATGTGCGTTCTGGTTATGCATCGCTGACACACGCCTGATAGTGGGGTTAACTATTGCACAGGGTGTGAGCCTAATTATTTTCCAGTCATTTCTCAATTCTTACCATTTAGCGTCTGCAAATTATTACCACTGTGTCAATTCTGATGATGCCAAAACAGACTTGGCACACTCAGGTACAGCCAAGCAACCCGCAGAACCTTTTGAACAGGAATTATTGAAAAAAGTTACGCGTATATGCGGCGCATGGTTAATTGCTACCACAGTTTCTTCATTTATATTTGCGCTTATTTCATCGGCTAGTATTAAGCATTTTTTTCTCGAAATGAGCGCATTCTGGTTAGCTAACATCTGCACGTTCGTGGCATTAGCTATGCCAGTCATGGCTGATACTAACGAACATTTCGAGCAAGCAAGACTTCGCTCCAAGATTAAGAGTTATTTAATTACATTCATTACCACTATCGTATTTTTAGGCTATAGCCTTTTAATTATCAATAATACGCCCTACCCATTCATTTATATTCTTTTACCCATGTGCCTATTAGCGGTGCGATTACCCGTTAAAAAAATTGCTTTTATCATATATGGAAGTTTTGCCGGCAATATTGTATTGGGTCTTTTACCTTTTACTGAAGCCTATTTTTATAATGCACCTATAAGCGTGGAAATTATTCACACCGTGTGTATCACCGGATTTATCCCACTTTTCTTTGCATTTATGGTAAAGGCCTTTGAGAAGCGCCAATGCCATATTACAAAACTTTCCGAGCGCATGTCGCTTGCGAACAAAGCCGTAGGGCTTGGTGTATGGGAATGGAGGATTAGCACGCGAAATGTGTGGTGGGATTGCGCCATGTATAATCTATATGGACTCACTGAACAGCCGATGACCTACGCTCGCTGGCGACAATGTATTCACCCAGATGATGTAACTCAGCTTGAACGTATGCTAAAAACTGTCGCTCGGGCCAAAAATGAATTTTCCACTTCCTTTAGAATTATCCATCCTGTTTTGGGCATACGCCATATTCAAGCTGCCGCCACGATAGTTCACGGTGAAGCTAACCGCCCATTACGTTATGTAGGAATGAATTGGGATGTAACTAACTTAAAATCAGCTGAGCTCGCACTGCATTTGGCCAAACAAAAAGCTGAAGTGGCCAGCCACACTAAAAGCGAATTTGTCGCGAATATGAGCCATGAGATTCGTACACCATTAAACGCTACTTTAGGTGCCGCGCAGTTATTACAAAATACTGTTTTATCTGCGCCGCAAAAAAAATACATCAATATGATCAAGCATTCTGGCGAGAGCTTGCTTGCGATCGTAAATGACATTCTAGATTTTTCCAAAATAGAATCAGGTCATAGTCATCTTGCCCTTAGTATTTTTAATTTACGCGACAGCGCTCAAAAAATTGCCAATATTTTATCGCCACAAGCAGGTGCCAAGGGCCTAGAATTTATTCTGCATGTAGATAAAAACGTACCCTCCTGCGTTGAAGGCGATGCATTAAAGCTTCATCAAGTACTAATTAATCTCACGTCTAACGCTATTCGCTTTACCCATGGTGGGGAGGTAAGAGTTGAAATAACCGCCGGAAAACCGCGGCAGGGCAAAATAAAGATTTTATTCGCGGTGGTTGATACCGGGATCGGTATAGCAAAGAATAATCAGCTAAATCTCTTCGATGCGTTCACGCAGGTGGATTCATCGTCCACTCGGCAATACGGTGGCACTGGGCTTGGGCTTGCCATTGCAAAACGCCTGGTTAAATTAATGGGCGGGGAGCTTTCGCTTGAAAGCGATGAAGGCTGTGGTTCGCGATTTTATTTTTCACTTGAGTTAACCCAAATCGCTTCGCGAAACCTTACACATCCTTTGGAAAGCCAGCCACTGCGCGTTCTGCTTATCGACCAAAATAGTCGAGTTATCGAAGCGGTAAAACACTTAGTAGCACATTGGCCCTGGGATTTAATAGCCGCTACATCGGCACAACATGCGTTGAGCATTTTCCCAACCGCGAATAAATTAAAACCAATTGATTTAGTCATTATTGATAGCCGCATTTTAGCTAAAGACGAGTCGCTATTAATCTCCCAAATGGTTAAATTGGGTTTATCGATTGATTGCCTACACATTCTCAGCGATATTAATCACGCCTCATCCTCACTTTGTGATCAGCCTTCTATAGACAGTTACTTAATTAAACCGATTACGCACAGCAATCTTTTGGAAGCCATACAAGATGGGCGAAATCTTCGGCAAGGTATAAACAAACCTATCCAGCAAGAAATGAATTTACTCACGCAGATGCTCCGCGGAATAAATATACTTTTAGTTGAAGATAATCCGCTGAATCAAGTAGTAGCAAAAGGCTTGCTTGAACAATTTGGTGCTCACATTGATCAAGCATGGAATGGTCGCGAGGCCCTTGAGCTGATCAGCCAAAATCATCGCAATTATCACGTGATAATGTTGGATATCCAAATGCCGGTAATGGATGGCTATTCAACTTGCCATGCACTAAAGGAACGGGGCAATAAAATTCCTATAATAGCGATGACTGCAGGTGTGCTTTCAAGTGAACGAGAGCATTGTGAGCGTATGGGTATGCAAGGCTTCGTACCCAAACCCATTGAAATTCAAACACTACTCAATGAAATAAAACGCTTACTTCCCAACATTGATAGTGCAACTTCACCAGCTACAGTTTTAAAAACTGAACCTGTTGAGCACACATTATTTTATCCTGAACGCTTATTGCAGCATATCAGACAAAAAACGCAGGCCGACAGCATTGTATTAGGAATTAAACAGCTAATTGAAAATAGCCAACCGCTTCAGGAAAATTTAACTACACATATTGCAGGGGAAGATTTTTTGGCCGTAGCAAAAATTCTGCACAATCTAAAGGGCGCCTGGGGTAATTTAGGCGCAGCACCATTACACCGCCAAATCTGCAGTTTAGAAACCCTTGCGCAGGAGCGCAGGCTTACGCTTAGCTGCCGACAATGGCACGCATATATACAGTTGTTTACGCAAACTCGAAGAGAGGCACAAGCCTGGCTGCGCCGACAACATGTAGTGTCTGATGATACCGCGCCGCTGCTAGAGCATAATCCGGGCGATATCAGCAGCTTTTTAACGCAACTTGATGAACACAGCTTTCGCGCCTGTGACAGCTACGCCCTGCTTAAAAGCCTGCTTAATGTAAAGCTCGATGCAGTTGCGGCCTCGCAATTAGAAAGCGCCATGCACAACTTAGAATTTACCCGCGCGTCTACTATCCTTCGTGAAAACTCTTTGCAATAGAGCTGTTAAATTCGCGTTTATACTCCGCCGCTTTTGCCAGGCATTCAGCCTAAGTTGGCCTATAATGAAGAAGTCCTGCGGTGAATTTAGAGCGAGCAAGCTATGGGTGTAGCGTCTTTTATAACAAAACTTTTGGGCCGTAGCTCTTCGACGGGTTTACACAATGGTGAGTTTTCACCTCGCATTGTCGTTGAACCGCAACAATTCGGGCTAGTGGAATCAGCTCAGCTTTATCTTAATTATTTATTTGAACAAAACGCGGCTCGTGCTATCACCGTACCGCAAAAATTGGTATTGGACTTGGTACAGGCCAATTTAAAACGCAAAGAAAATCGCTTAAATGCAGTCCCTCGTTTACCGTCGGTCATTCCAAAACTAATTCGCAGCCTGCGTGACCCCGATAGCGCCATTCGCGATTATGTACTGATTGTTAAAAAAGATGTCTCTATGACAGCTGCTGTATTAAAACTTGCTAACAGCGCTTATTTTAATCCTATTGATCAACACATTGGCGATATTGATCGTGCGGTAATGTTGCTTGGCGTGGCGGGTCTGCGCTCGGTATTATCCGCAGCGGTTATGCAGCCGATTATCCAGCGCGATTCACCTTATTTTTCACAAACTGGCCAGCGTCTATGGCAGCATTCTTTACACTGCGCAATCGCCTGTGAACAAATTGCCCCGCTGCGCGGTGTTGAGCCTTTTAGTATGTATTTATTAGGTTTGGTACACGACGTAGGGAAAATTACGTTATTTAGCGAATTGTGCAAGCAATTTAAACTTAACGGCAGCCATGAACAGCCTGGTCTGCAAGCATTTGCGCCGTTAATGCGTAGTTTTTCCGCACAACTAAGTTATTTAATTGCGCGTGATTGGGATTTACCAGAAGAAGTCTGCGAAGCGCTGAAAGAGCAAATTGATTTAACTGCGGGCAGCTCAATTAGTGAAGAAGGTGTTGTACTTTATCAGGCCAATATAATTTCAGAAGCCCATGTAACTATTTTTCCTAAGTTTCCCGAACGGGCAACTAAGTTATTAGAAGAGTTACATCTACCTGCTGATCTATTTAATACACTTACTTCGATAGATGAGGAGCTGTAAAGCCTATAATAGCTGCTATTTACGTTTCTATATTGCTTCTAATGACCCAGAATGAAAACGAAATTCTTCGTCAAGAGATTGTACCAATGCGCGATCAGCGGCTAAAAAAACCGCCACGCGCTCATCAATAGGTTCAACCGCAACTGCTTTTGCTAGAGCTAAATAGTCTTGAAAATGTCGCGACTCCGACTTTAATAATGATAAATAAAATTTCTGTAATTCATCATCCAAAAATGGCGCTATTTTGTAGAAGCGCTCACATGAGCGAGCTTCAATAACAGCCCCCACAATCAATACATCAACCAAACGCGCAGGCTCGAATGTGCGCACTTCTTTGCGCATACCAGCGGCATAGCGCGACGCACTTAATTGCTCATAGCCTATGTTGCGTTTTTGCATAATGGCAATAACTTGCTCAAAATGGCGCATTTCCTCCCGAATTAACCGCGACATTTTCAACATTAATGTAAAATTTAGCAGCGAGCCTGTACCTGGGCTCTCCTCGCTTTCTGGTCCGTATTTCCAAATTAAACCCATGGCAGTTTGAGCGGCTTTTAATTCACAATTGGCGTGGTCTAGCAACATCAGCTCAGGGTTAGCCAGCGCATGCTGCACCCAGGTATCTGGAGTTTCACATAGCAAAAATGCGTGTATTGCGTTAATTGAAGAGGTCATTGGTTGTAATGAGCAAAATAGCGTTCGTAGTGTACGAGCGAGAGCAAATAAAATTCCTCATCCAATTGTTGTTTTAATTCAACTAAGGATTGGCTGTTATCAGTTGCGACTAAACGGCAACCGTAGTCATTTAAATCCGCGATTTGGCTTGCACCGGCTTTTAACAAATCCATAAACCAAGAGTAAGGTGATAGGTCTGGATTGTGACGAATTTTCTGCAGGTTAAGCTGCGCTGCGAGTTTATTGGCATCTAAAATATCGACACGAGGCTGAATTAATTGCGTCAATAAACTATCCAAACGCGTATTAATAATTCGGCGCTGACTTGAAGTGTAGGCGTTCCAATGAATTACCTCGTGAGTAAAGCGCTTGCAGCCTCGGCATACCACATCTCCGATGCCAGTGGAGCAAACCCCGATACAGGGTGTACGAACCTTATGCACGCAATACTCCACATATACCGGCTATTAACTTAAGCTTCCACAAACCTGACAACTGCAATGTCAATTTTTTAAATGCCGGAAGTTATTTATTAAATATCGAAAGATCTTTAGCGCCCCAATGGGGGAAATGTTTGCGAATTAGGCTATTTAATTCTAATTCAAAGACAGAAAAATCCTGGCTGGCAACAACAGCCGTGTAATCCTTAGCGACCTCCACCATACCTGCACCTACGGTAACGTTAGTCAGGCGATCAATAATAATAAACGCACCTGTACCGCGATTGAGCTGGTAATTATCTACAACCACAGGTTGCTGCAATCCGACATCAACTTTAGCGATATCATTTAATTGCATTCGCTCGGCAGGACAAAAACTCAATTCATTTACATCAATGCGATGATGAATTTTCTCAACACTGCCAATAGTAACCTTAGTGGCAAACTTAAATAAATATTCTTTGCCCGGCTGCATAGGCGCTTCCGCCATCCACACCAAGTGCGCGGTTAATTGATTGGTAAATGTGACTGCATCGTCGGCCTTAACTAACATATCGCCACGGCTGATATCAATTTCATCTTCAAGGGTAATAGTAATGGCTTGCCCGGCAAATGCACGCTCCATTTCGCCCTCAAAATTAACCAACTGTTTAACGCGGCTGGTTTTACCCGATGGTAGGACTTTTAAAGCATCACCCGGTTTTACCACACCCGAAGCAATCGTGCCGCAAAAACCGCGAAAATCTAAATTGGGGCGATTTACCAATTGCACTGGATAACGAAAATCGGTGAAGTTTTTATCTTCAGCAACGGGTACAGCTTCCAATACTTCCATCAGAGTTGGCCCCTGATACCAAGCCGCTCGCTCACTGCGATTAACAACATTATCGCCATCAAGCGCGGACATAGGCACAAAATAATATTCTTGCGCATTAAGGCTTTTACTAAAAGCTATATATTCGGCTTTAATTTTTTCAAATATGTCTTGGGAAAATTCCATTAGGTCCATTTTATTAATGGCCACAACTACGTGTTTTATACCTAGTAATGATGCAATAAATGAATGCCTGCGAGTTTGCGTAACGACGCCGTAGCGCGCATCAATTAAAATAACGGCTAAATCACAGGTGGATGCACCGGTGGCCATATTGCGCGTGTACTGCTCGTGCCCGGGGGTATCCGCAATAATAAATTTGCGTTTAGCGGTAGAGAAATAACGATAGGCAACATCAATAGTAATGCCCTGCTCTCGCTCCGCCTGCAACCCATCTACCAGCAATGCCAGGTCTAGTTTTTCGCCGGTTGTGCCGTGTTTTAATGAGTCGGATTTGATTGCTTCGAGTTGATCTTCATAAATCATCTTTGAATCGTGTAACAAGCGGCCAATAAGCGTGGATTTTCCGTCATCCACAGAACCGCAGGTTAAAAAGCGCAATAATTCTTTTTGTTCATGCTGGGCTAAATAGGCATTAATATCGGTGGCGATTAAATCAGATTGGTGTGACATGTGTACTCCGGATTAACAACTAAAACAGTAGAAACAAAACTTAGAAATAGCCTTCTTGTTTTTTCTTTTCCATTGAGCCTGAGCTATCGTGGTCGATAACACGGCCTTGGCGTTCTGAGGTTGTTGTTAACAGCATTTCTTGAATAATTTCAGGCAGTGTTGCGGCGTGGGATTCTACAGCACCGGTCAGGGGGTAACAGCCAAGTGTGCGAAAACGCACCATTTTTTCTTCTATGTGCTCACCGGGCAATAATTCCATGCGTTCGTCATCGCGCATAATCAACACACCATCGCGCTCTACCACCGGGCGCGGAGCGGAAAAATATAGCGGCACAATAGGTATTTGCTCTAAATGTATATATTGCCAAATATCTAATTCGGTCCAGTTAGATAACGGAAATACGCGAATAGATTCGCCTTTATCTACACGGCCATTGTAGATATTCCATAATTCCGGGCGTTGATTTTTCGGATCCCAACGATGGTTTTTGTCGCGAAAAGAATAGACGCGCTCTTTAGCACGGGATTTTTCTTCATCGCGTCGAGCGCCGCCAAATGCCGCATCAAAACCGTATTTATTCAACGCTTGTTTTAAGCCTTGGGTTTTCATAATGTCGGTGTGTTTGGCGCTGCCGTGTACAAATGGGCTAATGCCCATGTCCACGCCTTCCTGGTTAATGTGCACAATTAAATCCATACCTAATTCTTTTGCGCGCATATCACGAAAGGCAATCATTTCCTTAAATTTCCATGTGGTATCGACATGCAGTAATGGAAATGGTGGTTTGCCAGGTGCAAAGGCCTTAATGGCTAAATGCAGCATTACGGCAGAATCTTTACCGATGGAATAGAGCATGACCGGTTTATCAAACTCCGCCACAACTTCGCGAATAATATGAATACTTTCCGCCTCAAGCTGTTTGAGGTGAGTCATCGAATGGGCGTTGGATAGTTCATTAGACATAAGGGAATTGGCTTTAGGTCAAAAAGGCGGCCATTGTACTCGCCGGGGGGCGAGTTGCCAAAAGGTGCGAAAGAAAGCCACTACACATTTTGCGCGACAAGGAGAATTTTAGGGCCATAGGGCAGATATTTGCAGCGCATGCCCTTAGAATGCCGGCCTGTTTCTAGAGGCTGCAATCATGACCTTTATTCATCAATCCTCCCCGCATACTCATAGCGGCGCTCGCGTGCAGCATCTTATGGTGTGGCTATTGCTGGCTCTGATACCTGGGCTAGCAGCGCAGGTTTGGTTGTATGGTCCAGGGAATTTGGCAAATGCCCTCGTACTAATGGCACTGTGCGCAGGGTTTGAAGCAGGATTTCTCGCGCTGCGAAAAAAGCCTATAAAAACCGCGCTTTTTGATGGCAGTGCTTTGGTTACTGGCGCGCTTTTAGCGGTGAGTTTACCCCCCTACTGCCCATTTTGGTTGCTGATTGCGGCGGCGTTTTTTGCCATTGTTTTGGCCAAACAACTTTATGGCGGCCTAGGGTTTAACCCTTTTAACCCCGCTATGGTGGCTTACGTTATTTTGCTGGTGTCATTCCCTGTGCACATGACCCAATGGCCGCTGGCTGAGAAGCTGCTGCCCAGCGGAGCAAGTATTCCTTCTATTTACACTGTGTTGCTCAATTGGTTCGGTGCCGCTATAGAGCAACTTAACTCTGGGCTCAGTGGCTATGACGCCCTAACCGGTGCCACAAGCTTGGATTTAATCCAACACAAACAAGGCAATACGCTCAATGCTTGGCTTGATCAGCAACAGGTGTTCAATCAGGCTCATTTTGCCGCCAGTGGCAGTGAGTGGGTAAATCTAGGTTTTTTATGTGGCGGTTTAGTCTTATGGGTAAAGCGCGTTTTTACTTGGCACGCCCCCGCTGCTTTTCTTGTTAGCCTAGGTGTTTTGGCGGCATTTTTTTACGATGCTGGTAGTTCTCAAAGCCCGGGTTCTCCGCTAATCCACTGGTTTAGCGGCGGCACTATGTTAGGCGCTTTTTTTATCATCACCGACCCGGTGACCAGTGCGGTGAGCCCTAAAGGGCGTTTAGTATTTGGGGCCCTAATCGGGTGTTTAGTTTATGTTATCCGCGCTTGGGGTAATTATCCTGACGCTATAGCCTTTGCCGTTTTATTCGGCAATTTTGCAGCGCCTTTTATTGATTTTTTTACCGTTCCAAAAACCTATGGTCACAGCCAAGCTCCTTCGGCCAAAAGGTTTTTTGAGCCGTGAATAACATAACCTTTTTAGCACTGCGCGAAAACAGCCTGCGTCTTACGCTGTTTGCGAGTATTTGCGCGCTTTTATTAGGCGGTATTTATCAATGGACGCAAGCCCCCATTGCTCTGCAACAACTCAATATACAAAAACAGGCGCTTGATGCAATTATACCTGCGGCTGAGCACGACACCCCTTGGCACAAAGCTTATTTTGTTTTGGATGAGCAAGACTGGCTTGCCCTCGGTAGCCCAGAAAATAAAAAGGTATTTGTCGCCCAATTAAATAACCAAATTATTGGCTACATTCTACCGATCAAAACCGCGCAAGGTTATTCGGGTGATATTGAATTAATGCTCGGTGTATATGCTGACGGGCGCATCGCCTCGACGCGGGTAATCGCCCATAAAGAAACACCCGGGCTTGGCGATAAAATTGATATTAAACGCAGCAACTGGATTAATGCATTTCATCTAAAAAGCCTTAATGATCCGAGCGATGCAGGCTGGCACGTGAAAAAAGATGATGGCGTATTCGATCAATTCGCTGGCGCCACAATTACTCCTAGAGCCTGTGTAGCAGCAATAAAACAAGGCCTTGATGTATTTGCTACTCGGCAAAGTCACTGGCAACTTTTATTTAATGCGCAGCGAGCAAACAATGACAGCTTATAAAACACTTTTAACTCAAGGCTTGTGGAAAAACAACCCTGCGCTTGTGCAATTACTCGGCCTATGCCCGTTACTTGCGGTGAGTAATAACGTAGTTAATGCCTTAGGTATGGGTATTGCCACACTCTGGGTTTTAACTGGCTCGAATATCGCAATTGCCGCTATTGCGCGTTTTGTACCCACGGCTATTCGCCTGCCATGTTTTGTTATGGTAATTGCTGCATTTACCACCAGTGCGGAATTATTATTACAAGCATTTAGCTATCCGCTATATGCCATTTTAGGTATTTTTATTCCGCTTATTGTTACCAACTGTGTGATATTGGCGCGTGCCGAAAGCTTTGCCAGTAAAGCGAGTCTCTCCGCCGCAGCTATTGACGGCCTAGCCATGGGCGCAGGCTTTGCTTTAGTAATTATAGTGTTGGGGGCGGTGCGAGAATTATTAGGTACGGGCGCATTGTTCGCTGATATGCAGCTTTTATTTGGCGAGCAGGCCGAGGTACTGTACACACCTGTGTTAGGCCGAGATTATCCAGGGTTTTTATTAGCCTTGTTGCCGCCGGGAGCTTTCCTGGTTATGGGTTTATTAATCGCTGGCAAGAATTTTTTGGATCAATCGATCGCCAAGCGACAAGTGCAAGTAATTAAAATCCCCACCAGCAGTAAACGCGTACGCACTACGGGCATTATCAAATCTTAATTCCCGCTCATTAATTTATCTTTTTACGAATACCTTCACCGCATGAACAGCGCTTATAACGATCAATTAAATACTAAAATAAATACACTCTCCAAAAGCCTGGCACCTTTTTTTAAGCAACCCGTGGAGATTTATCCGTCGCCGCCAGAACATTACCGCATGCGTGCTGAATTTAAAATCTGGCATGACCATGAAGCAGGCATTTGCCACTACGCTATGTTTGAGCCAGGCTCAAACCGCAAAGCCTATACGATCGAACAATTCGGCGCTGCGTCTTTAAGTATTAACCAAATGATGCCGAAGCTATTAGAGGCTATTAATGCCGAACCAATACTGCGACGTAAATTATTTCAAATTGAATTTTTAAGCAGTACACAGGGTGAATTATTGGTAAGTTTGATTTACCACACTGCACTTAATGAGGCCTGGCAAGAAAAGGCAGAACTACTGGCAAAACACTGCACTATAAATCTAATCGGCCGTGCCCGCGGCTTGAAGCGGCAAATTGGCAAGGATTATGTCACCCAACGTTTTAGTGTAAACGGACGAGAATTTACTTATCGCCACAGCGAAAATTCATTTACTCAGCCCAACGCTCCCGTATGCGAGCAAATGCTGGCGTGGGCCGACCGACACGCGGGCATTATTGTAGGTAGCCAAGGCGATGATTTATTAGAGCTCTATTGTGGCAATGGTAATTTTACGTTGCCGCTTTCCCAGCACTTTCGCAAAGTGTTAGCCAATGAAATTGCTAAAACCTCTGTTGCAGACGCGCAGATTAATATGGCTTATAACAATATAGAAAATATTACCCTCGCCCGAATGTCCAGCGAGGAGTTAACACAAGCTCTAAACGGTGTACGCGCATTTCGTCGCTTAGAAGGCATTACACTTACGGATTATTCTTTTGGCTGCGTATTTGTAGACCCGCCGCGCGCCGGGTTAGATACTGCCACTCTAGAATTTATTAGCCAATTTCCTTTTATAATTTATATTTCCTGTAATCATCACACGCTGAGCGAAAACCTGCAGCAGTTAAGCCAATCTCATTCAGTTACGGAGGCTGCACTGTTTGATCAGTTCCCTTTTACCGATCATATTGAAGTGGGTGTGGTATTAAAGCGCCGCGCTTAAATCTACTAGTGCGTAAACGCGTGTGTATTTTTATGCCGCTTAAATACGTTATTTGTTTACTCTTATTGTTATTAGCCAGCTGTACACCTGCTACTCAGATGCAGCGCATATGTGCTGACTGCAATCAATTAGTTATTGTTACTGCCTTAGGCCCTCTTCGTATTTGGCTGCGCGCAGGTACTGAAAAGAATTCTAAATCTGCCGCAATTAATTTAGCGCAACCCTTACATGTATATATAGAAAACGACGGCGCCGCCTACGATACGCCCACTCAAATTGCCGCAAACCCGTCTTTGCGAGCGGGGTTGTTAGTATTGCGGCTAATGCAACAAGACCCAACTCCCAGTATTTACCTCAGCCGCCCCTGTTATGGTTTCGCTTTTAATCAAATGCCTGCGACCTGCGCGCCTCGGTATTGGAGCACTGCGCGCTACAGCCCAGAAATCGTACGCATTCTTTCGCAGGCGCTGGATGAAACCAAACGGCAACTTAATAAAAATGACGCGCCTATTGTATTAATCGGCCACAGCGGCGGCGGCAGCTTGGCCCTATTAATTGCGCAGGGGCGTAAGGACGTGCGTGCAGTGGTAACGATTGCGGGCAATCTTGATACCGAAGCTTGGGTGAAGTTACACGGTTACGGCCCGCTTGATCAGTCGCTTAACCCCCGAGCCCAACCGTTGTTGCCGCTCGGAGTTAAACGCTGGCATTTTGCAGGTGTTGATGATGAGAATATTCCGGCCAGTTTAATTGCGCGCGCTTGCCAAAAAGACCTTGCCGCCCACTGCATTACAATTTTACAGGCGGCCCACGAAAAAGGCTGGAATAAACAATGGCCAAAGCTATTAGCGCAAATTATTCGTGAAACAACGCATCCTTAATGCAGTTGGCTTCATTTAATTCAAACGCTCAATTCTCTCGGTGATAAACGATCCATGTAAAATCCGGTTCAATTGGCTGCCATGTTAAAAAACGGTACAAATTCCCTTCATCACACGAAAACATTTATGCGCTGTGCCTTCTGTCACTTTTTGGTTTGTATTGTCGGTGCACTATAGTGGTGGAGTGCTGCGGGTTATTTACTATAGGCCCGCCAAAAACAGTTTAATACGATTAAATGCGCCTAACACTCAATTGTTGGGTGCTACAATGCCCCAACATATTCTTTGAGGACCCAGCTATGTCATTACCTTCTGCGTTACACAGAACACTTTTAGCGTGTTCTATTGCCGCCTTAACCGCTTGCGGCGCGGATCCTGTAGGAGCCCCAAGCAGTAGTTCTAGTAGCAGTTCCTCTAGCAGCTCAAGTTCATCTAGCAGCTCCAGCACCGGTCGTACATCATCTAGCAGCAGCTCCAGCTCTTCCAGTTCAAGCTCCTCTAGCTCAAGTTCATCCAGTTCCAGTGGTAATGGCCAATGGAGCTGCCCGCAATCCCCAGGTGTTGCACCTAAAGGGCAACTGACCGCCAGCCGCGTACCCGGCACCAACACCACTCGCTCGGACACCGGCCTGTATGAAGGCCCCGTTTGGATTAACGGCGCGCTGTACTTTTCCGATTTCTCATTTAATACCGGTTTTCCGTCGCGTATCCAAGTGTTAGGCGCCGATGGCGTTATGAAAACGTTTATCGACAATAGCGGCAGCAACGGTTTGGCGGTCGATGCAAACGGCAATATATTAGCTGCCACACATGATAAAAAAGCCATCTCCCGTTATAACCTCAGCACTAAGGCGCGGGAAATTATTGTTGGGCAATATTCTAACAACCCATTTAATTCGCCCAACGACATTACCATTTCCAGCAAAGGTATTATTTACTTTACGGATCCAGATTTCCAAAAAGCCGCAGCGGCAGGCGGGCAGTCGCAAACCCGCGCTTATCAATATGATGGCCAAAACGTAAAAGTTATTGAGCAAAATATTTATAACCCTAATGGCGTTGCCTTATCTCCCGATGAATCCATGTTATACATTGCAGGTAATGGTATTTTGCGAGCCTACCCGATTGATGGCACTACAGTTGGCACTGGAATTAATTTGGCCTCAGTCATTAGCCCTGATGGTATGGCCATCGACTGTTTAGGAAATATTTACGTAGCTGAACATGATCAGAAAAGGCTGCGAGTTTTTGCGCCCACGGGCACTGAAATAGCGACGATTAAAGTTGACGCCAATGTAACTAACGCCGCTTTTGGTGGTGCCGATCGTAAAACTCTGTACATCACAGGCGCAGGGGTATTATGGAAAATTGACCTTCCCGTTGCAGGTAAACCGTTTTAATTAACATACCCCACGAGAACTTTAGCCATTGTTAATATTTGAGCAATAGCGCTAGAGTCGTTATCTTAATAGCAAGGATGCTATTGCCTCTTCTGCCCCGTTAGGCTTAATTGCGCGAATTGAAAAACCTGCCTGCAGTATTTTCGGTTTAATTAAATCAATTAAATCTCTCGTTTAAATATCGAGCATTTTTGCTCCACTGCCTTCATCAGCTTTACCTTTACACCTCTTTATAGCTCCTCACTTGCAGCCAACAATCGCCAAGCTTGGCTTTACGCACAGGTTAAAATTTTACTTTCACAACCCGTGATATGTTATTTTCTCCGGCTGAAGTTTAAAATTTCACTGCAAATACCTGCAGTGTCGGAGGTGAACTGGTGGATTTTGCCCAAATTGAAATTACCACTCGCTGCAACTTTACATGCGGATTCTGCGCAGGCAGGCATATGCCGCAACAGGATTTACCACGCGCGGATTTTATTGCCATCCTCAGCAAATGGCCTACCTTAAAAAATATTGAAATTCAGGGCGAAGGTGAGCCTTTATTACATCAGGATTTTTTTGCATTAATCGAGGATGCCAAAACCCTCTGCCCTGAGGCCAAATTATCCACTATTACCAACGGTAGTTTATTAAACGACGCAAATATTGCAGGCTTAATGCACTCTACACTGGATCATTTATGGATTTCCTTAGAAACCTTAGAACCTTTGCAATTCCAGCGCATTCGCGGCGGTAAACTCAGCCGAATATTACGCGGCCTGCGCGCTTTATTAGCGGCAAAAAAACAATACGGCCATGGGCTTAAAATAGGTTTTGCCGTCACGCTATTGCACAACCACGTAAAACAATTACCCGCTATTAGCCGCCTATACCATGCCTTGGGTATGGATGGGGGAATTAGCTTACAGGGCTTACAAACAATGCCCGCCTATCAACAATATTATGACACCTCTCTCAATGCAGCTCTGTTACAACCGAGCGATACAGAAGAATTAAAACAATTAATTGCCGGCGACCTATATGTAAAACACAGCCTGCTGGCCTATCAACGACAAGGCGGTTTTTATGCCCAGATGCAACAGCAAGCTGGCTCAGGATGCTGCCCTTGGTTAAAGCTTGGCATGTATGTCGATGTAAAAGGCCGCGTTATGAGTTGCTGTTTTAGTAAAAATACACAACACGCTCTCGGCCATTTTCTACAGGAAACAGCTGTGGTTCAGCGCCGCGCCGCATTAACCAGCGCACTTGCAGACGGCCATATACCCAGCACCTGCGAAGGCTGTGGTATCGCCTCGCAATTGGTGCGGCAAAATATTCCGGCCCTAAATATCTAAGCAATCTCTGCTTAATAAGCAATGTTAAAAAACGCACGCGTAGGTGCCTGCATTTTCTTTTCAGGATTTTCTACCCACAGCGACTTTGAAATTGCCTATTAATCAAACTTCCCGAATTCAATACGAATGAAACACTAAATCCATCACCTTCTTCCAGCGGCGTGAATGTTAGGCTGCCAGCATTCAAATGATCGTCAATTTGGCTAGTTCGCTGAGGTATTTCAGGCTCAGCTAATTTCCGCGCAGTCGAAACCAGCGCAATTATTTAACAGCTGTAATCGATCACGATTTAATTACCGTTATTTACACTAAGAGTGCGTTATGCAGCCACTATTTTTTTTACAGCGTTTATTCATTATTACCAGCTTAATTGGCCTTACAGCTTGCAGTGGCACAGATAGCGGCGCCAATTCCAGCAGCTCCTCAAGCTCTACGTCATCAAGTTCGAGCTCCTCGGGGCGCTCCTCATCCAGCAGTTCCTCTTCAAGCTCATCCACAAGCTCCTCATCTGGCGCGCCAAGTACAATTGATGCAGGTAAAGATCAGGTTGTATTTAACGGTGAATGGGTGCGTTTAAATAGTGGCGGTGCGCAAACAGGCACCGTTAAATGGCGGCAATTAACTGGGCCGAGCGTAAATCTAGACCCAAAACCTGCCACAGGTTTTATAGCGCCCGATGTGCATCAGGCTACCGATTTAACTTTTGAATTATCTGCGCAAATTAACGGGCAAACTCTTACCGATACTGTGAGTGTTCGCGTTGAACCTTGTAGCAATCCTGAAGGCACTGTTTTTGGCGAATGCATTACACCGGGTTTTGGCCCCTTCCTCGCTTATGAATCTTCATCCACCACCGGTGAGATATTTCATTATCAAGGCTACGAAACCTTTATGCATGTACAGTGGCAAAGCGTGGATACCAGCGATGCCAAACATGGCCGCGTGATGGAAATTCGCTGGAATGCCAACGATCCTAACCACACCATTAATGCAAATGGTTGGTTTGGTTTAGCAATGCCGGGCACGAGTGCCGATTTGCAAGCCTATAAAGATGGCGCACTGAGTTTTGATATGCGTTTGGTTTATCACGAACAACTGAATAATGCTGCACCATTTATTTTTAAAAGTGAATGTATTTTGCCCTGTACCAGCGCGGAATTGGCTATTGTAAAAGGCAATAGCTCATTTGAATGGCAAACACACATTTATCCAATTGCAGATCTAGTAGCGTCGGGTTTGAATCTGAGCAAAGTAAATAATGTATGGATTATTCAACCCGCCTGGCGCAATCAGGAACAAAACGTTACTGTACAAGTAGATAATATTCGCTTAATTAAAAAATATACGCCACCAGCACCGGCAGATGGTTGTACCGGATCGGGCAAGGTAAGTTACACGCTCGCGCGCGCAGCAAACCCAACCACCGATGAAAAACAAGCCTACGATTTAATATCCGCCGCAATGGATTTAGCGGTAAAAAATTATAATTGTTATACCAATTTAAGCCGTCAAATACAGTTGACCTATAACCCCAGCGTAGAAACTGCCGACGGTAGCACTAACGGCTCCATTCGATTCGGCTCGCGTGCTTCTATGCACCATGTTACGGCCATGCACGAAATCGCCCATGTGATGGGTGTCGGCGGCACTAAATACCGTACGATCGTAAGTGGTGGAATTTATAACGGGCCAAAAGCTACCGCAAAATTGCGCGAGATTTCCGGCAACGCTTCTGAACAATTAAAATCCGACGGCACACACTTTTGGCCCCATGGTTTAAATTACGTAAATGAATGGAAAACACAGCAAGACTTAATTGACCATTGCGCTATAGTGCAGGCGATAGTGGCAGATTTAGCGCAATAAGGCTTAGCCAAAAGGTGGGTACTTTTACCCAATACGCATTTGAGCTTAATTGATACTAAGTTTTGTTTTAATCGATTTATCAGTACGGCCAATAAATCCTCGCCGCGGGCGCCCTGCCCGCGGCGGTTTTTGAAAAACTTGCTCCTGCAGCATTAATCAGTGTTCGTTAAATAAAAATAAAATCCGTTCTAGCTATAAATATTTTTTTATAAAAACCCGATAAATCTCTGAGCAAATCAGAAAACAAAGTTGCATTACATTGAATGCTTATTCTGCTCTAATCGAGAAAACGCTACGGCTAAAACCATCGACGGTTACGCTCAGAAACTTGCGTGTTTTCTGCAAAAAATCAGCGTAGCGCCACACTTGCTGCACAGAATAGATGCAGTTAAAGTTCATCCATTCTCAAATTTACACTGATTTTGCAAATACCTAGTTCTGTTAGATATATGAAATTATCAGCAAAAGCATTGATAAATAAGCTGCATTTTTTGTCGGCTGATTTTGAAAAAACTCTATTTGCGACCGACTTTAAAGCTTAACCGCCTTAATAATTAACAGGCAATTCCAGGCCGCTGGTAAAACCAACCGCAAAGGCTTGCACGCTTAAATGGCCCCCAGCCTTTTACTGAGCTAAACACCGAAGGCTCGGCCCATGATTTAAGCCATTGTTTGATAATCGGTGGCAGTTCGTCCGTCGGGTGATAGAAAGCCAGCGCCACCGCGCCTGCTCGCGCAACTAATTGGTTGAGCTGTTCCAAATGCTCAGCCGCTAAATCCGTTTCATGTAAGAGTACAAATAGTGCATCTTGCCCTTGCCAGCTAAGGCGGTTAAGGCCAGGGCAACCGATGTGGAAATTAGCGCATCCGATACAAATGCGGTTGTCGCATTCTGGTAATAACGTGTCCTTCCAATGCTGTACTTGCGGATCGTCCACCTCAAGCCATCGGCAACGTGGCCAATCTTGGCGATTGCTCAAGCGCCAAAAGCGTGTGGAAAGCCCAGCGCCCCATTCGATGCAAAGACAATTCGGATACTTGCCCAACCATTGGTGCAGGCAGCTATCCAGCCAACTGCAACGGGCCACTTGTGCTTTTTGCGCCCGCACCTCCCCTTTATATGCCTCAGTATCTAACCCTAACCGCTCCAACAAAATTTCTGCCGCAGCGTCCCTAAATCCAAGCTGAGGCCAGAGAACGCGGGCTCTGGCCCGCGCGAGAAAAGGAATAAGCCAAGGGACTACATGGCTTTCCACTAGATGATTCATGGCCTTACCCAAAAATAGTATGGCCTAGTGTACACGAGAATAATATCATTTGAGAATATTTATCATTTGATGGGGAGGCGAACTACCTTACTTTGCCAATTGTTGTGCGATGTTAGTCATTGAGCCGGCAACAATTTTTTATTTTGAACACCTGACTCTGAGCTCTGACTCACTTAGCGCTCATTGCGCGCCATTTGCAGAATAAACTCTCCAAAAGCCCGGAGAAAAATCCCATGGCTAAATTTTTCTGGTCAGTTTCAATGTTCAGCGATAAGCGGTAGGTATTTAAATCAACAAATATACAGTGGGATTTTTTAAAAAAAAGTTGGAGTTAATAACACCGCCCCATTTAATAGGGGCGGTTATTGTTACAACGATGAGACCTACCAATTAATCAGGATTTCCCGCCAGGTTTCGCGTTTGCCTTGCACGGCACCTGCTGTAATAGTTTGCCAGGTAATTTGGCCTGTAGACGTCTGCACAACGGCATTGCGCACTCCATTAGAGTTTTGGTGAATTTGCGGCGCTGAAGGTGCACCTAGACCTAAAGACGCCGATAGATTCACTAAATCCTTGCCATTAAATTGCACGCTCGAATTCTTGCCAATCGGAGCGAAATAACCGGGTATACCGGCGAATAAATGCGGCGCGTTCAAGTAACCCTGCCCTTCTGGCTGACATTTTAAACCGCTAGGCTGATATTCGCTAAATATAAGTGACTGATCAGCAACGACAGATTTAGTCGTATTGCGTGAGCGAGTTCGGCTGAAATTAAAATACCAACCAGCGCTTTTATTCACTTCATCAACCACATCAAAAAATGCCCCGGCCGTGCCGCCATTACTTAATGTCATTGGGCTTGCGTTAGTAGATTTAGACCGAATTGAGCCATCAGCAAATACTTGTATATCAGTAGTATTAATTAAATTACCGGTGGTAACTGCCGTATTCGTCATCACACCGGCTGTTTTAGGCTCCTTAATCCCGTAATAACTTTGCTGTGAAGACGAATTATTATCGTCCACGACGAAGAATCGACCGGTACCAACATACACCCAAAAATTATTCATATGATCAGTCAGCGTTGTAGGAGCTGCGCTCACTGGTTGGTTAGTATTTATTAATAAAGAAGTAGCAAAACTTACCGACGTACCCGAAACAGTAGGAACGCCTCGGAACAATTTACCGGAAGGCGCGGCAGGAGTGCCGCTTACAGTGCCAAAATAAAAATCGTCGTCTACAAAATCTTGGTTCCAGTCGGCCGCCGTAATACCACCAACAAAAGCCGTGGTTTGAATTCCGTAAAGTGATGTATGAATCGATTTTGCTTTTAAATCATAAATTACTATAGAGGCATTGCCTGACGTTTCCGCCGCATTAATTGCTTTTGCTTTAGTAGTTGTATCAAAGCCGCTAGGGCCTGAGCCAAGTAGCAAAAACCAGCGATTAATTTCCGGCGTGATATAGGAGCCATCATTACTATTAGGCGCACGCATTTTCATCACAGTAGAATCAGTGGTAGCAAATCCTAATGTGTAGTTAGCCAGCTCACCAATTAGCACAGGTGCTTGCTCAGGGTCTGTAACATCCATAACAACATAACCTGAACGCATAGTTATATCGTCCGTACTGCTACCATCTGGGTCACTATTCGGGTCTAGCGTAAAATCGCCACCACCAAAACGCATGCCCGCAACAATAATTGTTCCCCAACCACCAGGGTGGGTTGCATCGGGTGTAAAAATATTCACGTCATAACTTTTTACGGGTCCATCCATATAATAAACGTGTGGATAATCAGCTTTTGCCAACCATTGCAAATGCGGTAATAAATTAAAAGGAACATAGGCCCACAATTCCCCGCCTAATGGATGCTGCACCTCACCACTATCGGAAGACAAATTATACGAAAGTGTATTAGGGTCATAAAATCCAGCATTAAACGCATGTAGCATTCCATCGTTAGCGCCAACGTAAACCACCTGTCGGCGTTTTTCATATTTTTGTTTAAACTCTAAATAGGTTTCATCATTAAAGGAAATATCGTAACTAGAATTTGGCCGCCCCACACTTACTGGAGAAGAATTCACAATATCACCCAATAACCAAGGCTTCGCCTGCCCGGTATTATTATAATCAACGGTACGATTGCGAAACCCCGGCAAGCCTTCTTTACCGCGAATAAAATTCACTAAATTAGGTGCGTCAGCCTTGTTGGTGTTAGTTAAACCTAATAAGCGAAATTGATTATCCGTCGCTCCGTTGGGAAAGGTGGCAGGCACAAAAGGTTCAACTTCATTTACCCAGGCGTCCCAACCAATTTGTCCATCACCTGTGCGATCAATACCGGTAAAAATATAGCGTCCGTTACTGGCTACATCGGTATAGGCGCGCTGAGTAGTTAAATTCGTAAGGTTCGCAAGACTGTTATTTGCACTCCAGACAGGTTTTAATTTTAAAATATCATCTGCAGGCCCGACAGGGCTGCCGCGCCCACCAGTGCTGGTAATTTGATACCGCTGAAAATAAGTTCTTTTTGCATAGGGGTCGTAATAAATATCTAAAATACTATCGGCTGCTGTTAACGTACCGAAAGGGGCAGCATTGTCGTCGCGCATATTGCCCCAGCGGTCAATAAAATAGGCATTTAAAGATCCCACCCAATTTACATTGGTCGCGCCGCTGGCATCTGTTACACGCGGGTTATACAGCGCTTGGAATAAAGCGCCTTCGCCAGCTCCGGTATTTGACACCAGCGCCGCCGACGTACCCGACGATGTACGCTCCAAAATACTAATTAATATTGAAGTTAAATTATTTTTTAATTGTTTTGGGTCTATGGCAAAAAAGTAATTATCGGGAATACCATCAGCACCAGTGTTACCTGTAGAATTATTTTTTCTATCCCACTCGGTGACCAAATCAGGCGAACCGCTGCCATTTGAATCGCGAAAACCACCCCATTTTGCTGCGTAAAATAGCGGTTGTTGCAACAGATTCACTAAAGAACCTGAAACAGAGGTTGAACCCAGCGTAAAGGTTTTACTCGCTGCAGCTTGCGAGCCAGTGCAGCCAGCACCGGTACACTCGTAACCTACATAACTATTAATACCCGACAACGCATGGAAACCATCGTCAGTAGTACCACTTACAACAAACCCAAACCCCATTGCATTCGGTGTTGATTCGCCAAACACATCACTAGTTATAGTAAGTGACGTAGTAGTTAAAATATAACTAATAACACCACTCATATCTTGGTCATAATCTCCACCTTGTTCGCTATCTTCCCAGTTTACGTAAAAGGTTCCGGTGGCTTGCGTGGCGGTAACAGATTGGCTGACTATCTTAAAATCCACAATTGCGCAGTTACCGGAAATACTATTGTTGCGACAAGCCGGTAAAATAGAGACGACTTTATTGTTGCTGGGATTGGTAACGGTAATTTTGGGTAAGGCTGGGGAGAGCGTTACCCCATAGGTGGAGACACTTTGTTGGTCGACGATATCGGGGCGTAAATCCGCAGTACGCGCTTGATAGGCCATCCCTGCTAAACGAAATGAACCGTCTAAGCGCGGCGCATCCGGGCAAGTACCTTCCACCAAACCTAAATCAGATACTAATTTAGCTGTACATATTTGATTATTATCGTTCGTGCCTGAGCCGCCATTTTCACCCACAAAGAAATATTTACCGGTAATATTTTCTCCGTCACCAACAGTTTTAGTCAGTTGTTGAGCAGTTTTAGTCGTTGCCAAATCGGTGACTTTACCCAGCTCATCGCCGTCGTAAGAAACGGTACTGGCGTTAAAGCCAATAACATTTAAATTAGCGCACGCAGTGGTTGCATCCTGTGGATTTTTCCAGGTGGTTTGGCGGGTAAGCCCGGAGAAATAACTGGTGTCATCTGCATCAAAATTACTATCTGGTGTTTTACCTGCCATATAGCGGTAACATTCCAGCATAATTTCAGCAAATGGATTTCCCCAGTTTGTACACTCACCATTGCTAAAACTGTTTTTGCCCCAGCTGCAGTTATCGCTGGAGTTATAGGTGCCTTCTGCACCAGAATTAAAATCGTAGTTAATTAATCGTAATTGATTTAAAGAATTTACAATTCCGCCTGTAGCAGGAGCTGCTTTAAATGTGCCATCGGTTGCAACATTTAATTCATCGGAAAATACCGACACATTTTTACGTAAAACACCACCTGATTTATTCTTTTTGTAGGTGCCAGTCATTAGCCCAAATAATGCAGAGCCGTCATCACCAAACTGCTGCAAAATACCTACCGGTTTTAAATTACCGCTGGGATAAGATTTGCAATCTTCCTGCCCGCGCAATGCTTCACTCACACACACTTGTACCTTAACTGAGTAGTCACCAATTTTAACGCCGTCACGTTGAGTGGGCATTGCTGCCGTGGCAGGATTGCTTGAAGCTGCAAAAATACCGGTGGCATCGGGATCATTACCGTTGCTGCCCGCTGCGCTGGCCTCACCAGAAAATAAACATTGCATACGCTCATTGGCCGCCCAAAGAGAATAATTGCCAGCGGCGGCGCGCATTAAAGGCGGTGTAGTTACCGCTTGAGACATCAATACACCGGTATAACGCGTGGTATTACACAGGGTTACTCCTCGAGCAATGCGACATGAACGATAAGCTGCATAGCCCGGTGAGCTTTTACCCGGTGGTGTACCGCAAGTGGCGGTTAATGTAAAAGGTGTTAATTTTTCCAAATCATCGCCATCATAAAACTTAGCAAAACTGTGTGCATCATTAGCAAGATACGAGCGCTCTAATACTGTGTTTGCCGTCGTATCTATTGAACGCAATCCACCGTAAAGCACTTTGCGCACTTCATCGACACGCGTCATCGTGGCCCAGTTTAAAAAATTACCGCTCCACTGATCCGTTCCAGAACAATATTTATCTGCAGTAATACTGACGGGCACAAAATATTTTAACGTGTTGTCGTATTGGTAACATTTAAAACTGTCAAAATAGCCAGAATATTCAAATGCATTTTTATAAGTGGTATCAACGACCCCATCAGCATCTAAATCGTCGAAATCCGTAAATGCTTTATAAAAAAGTTGGTGATCTTTGGACACCGCTAACATAACCATAGGTTTTGCACTTTCCGCCAACAATGGCGGCACAGAATCATAATCAGTTACCACAGGTAACCCATAGACCATTGACTGCACCATCATTAATAGCCCAATGAGCCAGCACCTACGCATTACAAGCCTAGCCATACCATACCTCGATCACTGCCCCAGGGGCGATGTACACATGCAAAAAAATTAAAAGTTAATTTGTTAATGCCCAGCTAAAACTTTATAGGTAGATTGCAGCATTACCCTTCCCCGCAGCCCATTGCCTTCTGCAAGCGTTGTGATACGAAATAGCGGCGCACCGTTATTTTTTTCACCTGCAGCGCCCGAAAAAGGTGTCACAGAATCACGTTTTACATAACACAAAAATTCAGTTATATATTTAACGTTTGCATCTAACCGTTCAATTTTAATTGTTTTATAACGTGTTGAAGTTTTCCAAATATTCAGCGTGGAATCACTCCAAAAATCGATTGCTTTAATTTTTCCAGTTGGATCACTAACCTTACAATCGAATTCAGAATCAACATTTATATAAGCACCTTGAAAACAAAGTCCTTGGCTACAAGTTTTATTAAAACAACCGACGCCTGTACAGGTGCTCAATAATTTTTCTCGATCCGGCGGCAGCGTTGCTAATTGTTGTTCAACTTGCACCATCGCAGCCTCTGCTGCGGCAAATGCAGTGGCATGATCCTGCGCGGCTGTAGCCATTTTTAATTCAGCGGTGGAATTTTGCATACCGGTTACACCAATAAGCGTGACTACAGCCAATAACACCAAGCTTACAACTAGGGCCGCGCCTTTTTGGTGTTGCGCTGTTTTCAGTTTGTGCGGTACAAATTTCATATGAGATAGCCTCAAGCTCACGCCAATTAGCTTGGCAAAAACAATCCTTTAAGCATTATTAATTTAGTGTCATAGCCGGGTTAAATTAGCTGGATTAAGCATTTGATAAATACCAGTACACTAAACCTGTTTCTACATACGATTGCGGATAGCCACGGTGGAGGTTACCGCTTGACGTAAATAGCGATCGTTATAAGTGACCCCGTTGAGAACTTGCGTTTGATTGGACGGCGCAACAGGATTCTGAGACCGAAATATCAATGCTATCCGTACGCTTTTAACCTTGTCCCAATCGCTCCCATCAACAACGCTATTACCATCCACATCCATTTGAGCAGCAGTTCTATATTGGTTAACATCACCATCTGTATTGGTATCAACACCGTAAAGTAATTGCATATCTTCAACTCCTTGAGCAATTTCCTCTGATCGCGTGGTTAATGAAGTTTCCATTACGAGAGACTGACGCTTGAGCGCGGGCATACCGGTATACACATTTGAAGGGCCGATAAAATAAGCGCGAGAAATAAACCGCATTACTTTTGAACCGGGCCCATAGCTGCCGGTAGTTGTACCGTAACCATTACAACTTACTGGGCCACAGGAAGCATTACAGACAAAACTGCCGCGCACTATTTTCGTACAATTATTCGTACCAGAACCTGTATTGTGCACAATTTTACTTGCGGGTAATGAATTGGCATTGGGAGCACTTACTTGAAATAGACCTACATATCGGCAATTAGAATCAGCAATCAATAATGGAGTGCCAGGCGGATAATTATGCTGTCCATAGAGCGAAATTGTTGCTGCAGCCGCCACATGGGATTCCACTGCAAGCTCATCGCTGTCTCCCCGGCGCACAATAAATGCATCGGACCCTACAGTTGCTTGCGTGCGCAGCGGCTGAGGAAAACCTGCAACGCTGGTTTGTCCGTCATAACCTTCCAATCCACCGGTGCTAACAAAATTAAAAAAATTATCATCTATAGAATTTGCAATCATTGAGGTGCTAGGCGATGCGCAGCCCATATACCCAGCCATGCGAATTTCCGCCGAGAGAGTTTCCACAACAAATCGAGCATTATCCTGAATAAAATTTATTTCATCCTGCATGGATTTATTGCTTTTCGATTTTAGTACTACGTTAATAACCCCTGATAAAATCACAAGGCCAATCGTCACAGCAATTAATAGTTCAACTATCGAAAAGCCACCAGATTTAGCGCTCTGAATACAAACGCTAGCCTTATGAACACTTAGCGATTTATTACCAGGCAATAACTGATTGTGAGTAAAATTTTCCATAATATTAAACGTCGGTTACCAGTACGTATTCGAAGAATTCCTCATTTCCATCCACCTGCGCGCGGGCATCATTAAAGCGTACGGTAATAACAGTGTTATCGCCAACCGCTTGAATTGAGGCCTTGCCTTGCGGCAAATAACGAGAAACATTGGTCAACCATTTATTTAAATTCCAGTCCCGCAACTCGCCCGCTGTACACGATATGCTTACGCTATCGCAGGTTTTAGCCGTGGGAATTGGATCATCAAATAAAATACCGTAGCCACCTGCGACAGCGGGCGTAGTGCGCATTGCATCAGCTATATCATTGGCTAGAAATACCGCCTGCGCATAATAATAGGTGCTCTGACCGTATTGAGTGGAACGCGCTTGCATAGCCAAAACGCCAAATAAACCTACGGCTAATACAATTAACGCCACTAATACTTCAAGCAGAGACGACCCGCCTTGCTTCATCTTTCCTTTAAAGCTAAATCTCGCACACATAAAATTCTCCCAGTTGACCTGCCTATTGATAACACTAGAGCACTATTAAACCTGTCGCCACGAGCAATGACAGGCGGTGTCATATATTGATAAGCTGCGCTCAATGTGGAATCAACCGTTAACTTTATTATTAAAAAATAAACTAAAGATAATTTCCTTCTATCTATTAATAATTAGCGCCATCGATTTGACGGATCGGGCGGGACTTTAAAATGCCCATGTTACACGCCATAAAAATGGCATTGAATATTGACCATACGTACAGTTCTAAAATTTGGGCTCTTATTAACCTGAATCAGGTGTTGCAACGGGCGGCCATCGGCGATGAGCTGCACCGGGCTTCCATCGTTAAGCCAATATTTCCATAGCCTTATAACGATGCCATATAAAAATTTCGCAAATAGCGCAGCACTCACTGCGATTTCTCACTATAGTTTTAATCGATGCAGACGTCGGATTAGCGAGCAAATAGTGGATACTATCTACAGACATTTATATAAGCTGCAATGCGCTAACCTAATTGAAAGCATGTTTATAGCTGTGCGTGCTATTAGGTGATGAACGTGTTTTATTCGGTATATTTAACAGGAGCGTACGTTTTGGTAATGGCAGATCGTTTTAATAGGAGCCGTGCGTGAACATTATCCTAGGAGCAATCATTCTTTTCGCTTGTATTATCGGCGGCTACATGGTTCATGGCGGAAGCCTGGGAGCCTTATACCAACCTTCAGAAGTCGTAATTATTTGTGGTGCGTCCTTCGGTGCCATGATTATTGGCAACCCGTTTTCAGTATCTATCGGTGTTATGAAATCAGCTGGCGCGCTGATGACCCCGTCAAAATTTAATAAAAATATGTTTCTAAAGCTATTAGTGATGATGCATGACATTTTTAATAAAACACGTCGCGAAGGCCTAATGGCAATCGAAAATGATATCGAAGAGCCAGAAAACAGTCCTATTTTTTCCAATTACCCAGAAATTTTAAAAGACCATCATGCTATTGATTTTATCTGTGATTATTTACGCATTATGGTTTCCGGCAGTATGGCACCACACGAATTAGAAGCATTAATGGATCAAGAATTAGATAGCCACCATCAAGAAGCCGCACTCGTGCCCGCTGCCGTCACCAGCGCGGCGGACGGATTGCCAGGCTTTGGAATTGTTGCTGCAGTGTTAGGTATTGTAATTACGATGGGGAAACTGGGCGGACCACCAGAAGCGCTCGGCCATTCTGTCGGCGCCGCACTTGTAGGTACTTTATTAGGGATTTTGGTCGCCTATGGTTTAATTGGACCCTTCTCCAGTTATCTACAACATAAATTGCGCGATGAAGCGCTTTTTTATACCTGCATTAAAAGCTGTTTAATTGCTTCGATGAACGGGGTTCCGCCGCAGGTGGCGGTAGAATTTGGTCGTAAGGTACTATTTCATAGTGTTCGTCCCAGTTTTAAAGAACTGGAAGAACAGTGCCGCCACAAATAGTCCGCTGGCAATAAAACATTATGGAAAAAGACGCCCAATCGATCATTATTATCAAGAAGAAAAAAGGCCATGGCCACGGCCACCACGGTGGCGGTTGGAAAGTGGCCTTTGCCGATTTTATGACGGCGATGATGGCGTTTTTTCTTTTAATGTGGGTAATTGAAAGCACCACTCCAGCTGAAAAAGAAGCTATTGCAGGCTATTTTAAAAATCCCGGTAATAATTTCGTGATCGGCCCGGGAGGAGCAGATTCTAGCGTTATTGATATGAATCCGACCCAGCACGAGTCAGATCCTGTTGATGAGCAAAAAGATGAACCTATAGATCCCGGCCGCAATGTCTCAGAAGAAGTAACCAAAGATTCAAGCGGTGCTGATAAAGATTCCGGCACCGGACAAGGTAAAGACCAACAAAAAGACACTTCCGATACACCGGATAGCAAATTAAACAAAGATGTAATTGCTGAGGCTATGGCCAAACAAGAAAAAGAACAGCTTGAAGAACTGAAGGAAAAATTGGAAACAGAAGTGAACAAAGTCGATTCGGCATTTGTTGAATTAAAAGATCAGATTATGATTGACTTTACAGCACTGGGACTGCGCATTCAAATTGTTGATAAAGATAAGCGGCCCATGTTCGATTTAGGCAGCCCAAAATTATTGCCCTATTCAGTCGATGCACTTAAGGGCCTCGCGCCCATACTAAATAAGGTGCCGAATAAAATAAGTATTACCGGTCACACAGATGCCAATCCCTATGGTGTCGGTGCGACTTATACAAACTGGGAATTATCTGCTGATCGAGCAAATGCTGCCCGCCGCGCTTTAATTTTAGGTAAATACCCCGAAGAAAAAGTCTCCACCGTGCAAGGAATGGGTTCATCCGCACCATTTAATGTGGCGGACCCTTCTGCGGCAATCAACCGCCGCATTGCTATTATTGCGCTGAAAAAGGCCGTATCAGATGCACTTAATAACGGCACTAGCGGAATATCCAGCGAGGATCTTATTAATGCCCAGCAACCCAAAACCCTAATTCAAGATGATCCCCCGCCTGCAACCTATCAACGCTTGCAGTAAAAGTTCGCTAAAAATCTCTGCATTGTCATCACGTAGACAGTCCTCTGCTCATAAATCCCTATTGCATTTAAAATGGGTTCACGCTGAATAAACTAGGGAACTGCTGGAAACCATCTGCGGCGCAATTCTGGACAGGCAATTTTTTAACAGTTTCTGGAATGTAAAATCCTCTCCAAATAGAGTTAGGTCTTTCCTCCTGATTATTAACAATCAATTTTGTTATATCTTCACAAATTATGCCTAAAGAATAAGGTGACGCACCCAACAAGCCGCCGTATCTTTTCAGTAAAAAGCTATTTTCTTATATAAGCAATCCGATATGCCCATAGTTAAATTAACAAGGTACTCGCTGTATGAATAACACAGTCGCTATTATTGGTGGCTCAGGCTGCTACGGCCTGCCTGAGTTGTGCCCACACGAAGAAGATTTAATTCTAACTCCCTACGGAGAAGTAGCGGGAATATTAAGCGGGCAAATTAATGTATCAAAACTTCAAAGCGTTGATATACAACCCAATATCACCGTGTATTTTATGCCTCGCCACGGCAAAAACCATGCTATTTCGCCGCATAAAATTAACTACCGCGCCAACATCTGGGCGCTTAAATCCTTAGGTGTGAGAAAAATACTCGCAGTAAATGCGGTGGGCAGTTTATTTTCACCTCCGGGCACATGGTTAATACCCGATCAAATCATTGATTACACGTATAATCGTGAGCATACTTTTTATGATGATTTTAGCCAGGGCGTGAACCATATAGAATTCACAGAGCCCTTAAATGCCCGCTTGATTGAAGCATTGCAACAGATAATAAGTGCCACAACATTAAACTGTATTAATGCGGGGGTATACGGCTGTACTCAAGGGCCGCGCCTTGAAACCGCTGCTGAAATCCAGCGCTTGCAGCGCGACGGTTGCACAATGGTGGGCATGACATTAATGCCTGAAGCCGCTTTGGCTGCCGAATTATCCATAGCCTATGCAAGCCTGTGCTTAAGCGTAAACTGGGCTGCAGGAAAATCCTCAACTGCGATTACTTTTGAAGCAATAAAACAATGCCTAAGTGGTGAGCACGCGCGTTTATCAGCTTATTGGCCAAAAATTATCTGTGCGCTTGCACAACAAACACTTTAACAACGTTTTGAAAAATCCATGCTGTACATTGCAAAAATTAATATGTTTTTTGGTGGCGCATATAAAACAATTGTCTATGCGATAGTACAATTTAATAAATAAATTTAGTCACATCCCTTATCCTCTGGAAGCATTTTTTCCAGATGGATATTGGTCGGGCTCAGAGCTAATTTTCCCTGAGTTGAAATTACGATTGGCCCGCCAACTTTACTGATATCAAAATTATTGCTTTTAAAGCAACTAAAATACGCGGGCGAGTGATGTATACGGCGAGGTGTTTTAAGGGCTGGCTCTACAAATTGCTCAGCTAGTTTAAATCAAAATCAATCGATTAACTTTACTGTCAAATTACTCCACAACTTGCGCAGATCACGTTTGATTACTCGCGACAATGTTAACCAACTACCAAATAAAACCTTAAGCGGATTAGCACTGGGCTTTATATAGCTAATCCCATAAACCACCGGCTCAATTTCCTCCGCATAGGTACCAAATAAACGATCCCATATAATAAATATACCACCGAAATTTTTGTTGATGTAACCAGGGTTAGATGCATGGTGAACGCGATGGTGGGACGGAGTATTAAATATATACTCAAGCCAGCCCATTTTTTTAATTAGATCGTGGTGCATAAAAAACGGTAGCGCATTTGCAAGACTATAACTTGCCAACAGCAACGCAGGGTCGAATCCAAGCCAATAAGGTACGATTAGCGGAATCCAACCGTAAAAAATTACAATAAAACTTGTCCGCAAGTTGGTTACAAAATTAAGCTCTGTAGAGGAATGATGCACGATGTGCTCGAGCATAAATAAATATTTAGTGTGCCGCACACGATGACCTATATAAAAACACAAATCGCCAATCAATACGTGGGCCAAAATCAGCGCAAACATTGTGAGCGATGAGTGATTGGCGGTAAGCCAATGAAGTGCATGCTCATGGAAAAAATCTAGACTTTTAAATTTAAAACTTAGGTCAACTGTATGCAGAGTACAAAAAATAGCAAGTGCGCAGGCGAGATTTATTAGTATTTCGCGCTGCAAAAATTGTCGCCTAAAAATAATCAACATTAAAATTTCAAACGGTATTACGAATGTCGCCACAAAATCGATCGTGCGATTGATCGCGTTAATAAGCTCTAACCCTATCCCGTCCATAATGGCCACCTAATACACGTTTGATTACATTATCGAATCCCTTGCCGAGCCCATCTATACGTAAATTTACGTATTTCACAACAACTGTGATGCAATTCCTAAAAGTAATGGCGGCTCTAAGTTTTCTTATGTGCGCCCCAAGTACGCTCAAGCATCTCCATACACGGGAGAAAAGCACTAAATGACTTTTATCTAAGAGAAATGATCAGCGCCTGAGGTATACTATAAAGATTGTATTCAGGCCGGAACCGATGCAATTAGGTATCAGCTTGAACCATGTATATACGCGCCCGTACCCTGCCCGCTAATTTCCATACTTAATCGTCAACGCCGTGAATAAACCCAATCAGCACACATTGTTAACAGCGCAATTAGCGCAAATGAACCAAGACGCCACCGCAACGCCAGAATATGCGGCCTTATTGGCTTTGGTATCGGACACTTATCACCGACAGGATATTGAGCTTGCAAACCTTGAACAGACGATAAAAAACAGCAAGCATCAGCTGCAAAGCTTATTGGCCATTAGCCAGAAGCTGCAAAACCTTGAAGATGCAGCGGAAACTTTGAATTATATTTGCGCGCTTGCAGCAGAAGTGTTCGCCTGTAGTCGCGTGGGACTGTGGATTTTTAAGGACAGCCTGTATCAACCATTTTATGAGATGGAATACGATCGCAGCTCAAGCCGTTTTACACCAGTACGCTTTCAGGCCTGCGGATTAGATCAAGCTTACTTAGAAGAGATTCAAAGCTGTCAAAGTATAATTTTGAACGATACGGTAAATTCTCCTGCACTTAACCCGCACAGCCGCTTGTATTTAAGTGAACACAAAATCACTTCATTAATGGATATTCCTATTGATACCAGTACAGGCTATTTTGGCTTGTTGCGCATAGCGCAGATTGCACAGGCTCGCCATTGGAATACCAATGATCAGCAATTTGCTATTAGCCTTGCCGATAAAATTAATTTAGTTGCCTACAAATATTTTAGTCGGCATGAGCGTATTAATGACGAGAGCGAATCGCGCTTTAAATCGCTCGCCCAATCCAGCGACGCTGCCATATTCGCCTTCCGCAATTTTATTTTTTTTAGCAATAGCGCGATGGAAAAACTAACCGGCTTTGGTCAGGATGCGTTAAAAGTACTACCGGTGGGTGTTTTGTTAGGCGAATATTTTGCCGGCCAATTTAATTCTCAAAGCCTAAAAAATACTGACGATGGCACAAAGCGGCGTTTGGAAATTGAATTTACTAATCGCAGCGGCGATACCCGCTGGGCACTAGTAAGCGTTACTGCATCTAATTTTGAAAATCGGCCCACCTGGCTTGCAACTGCAATTGATATTACCGATCGCAAACGCTCTGAAGTACAGCTCAATCGGCAGGCCTTTCACGATTCACTTACCGGTTTACCCAATCGTGCAAAGCTTCTATGCGTAATAGACCGCAGTTTAGCCAAGGCTAGCCGAGAAAAGCAGTACAAATTTGCATTATTTTTTTTAGATCTGGATGGATTTAAAAAGATTAACGATAACTTCGGGCATTTATTTGCCGACGAAGTATTAATAGAAATTGGCTTGCGTCTGCGCACACTGGCGGATATTCAGCATACAGCTGCCCGCTTAGGCGGCGACGAATTTGCATTTTTATTAACTGATATTGTAAGTGCTGAGCAAGCTGGCATTTTTGGAGAAAAAATTCTTCATGAAATACAGCGCCCAATACTCAATGACGACCACGGTGTACATATCAGCGCAAGTTTAGGTATTTGTTTAGGCGACCGCTTTAGCGAATCCGGTGAGATGATGTTGCGGCAGGCGGATGTAGCCATGTATCAGGCCAAAGCGCAGGGACGCAACCGCCAGATGCTGTTTGACCGTAAATTACACGCGCAAACCCAGCGCACGTTGGATATAGAAAAACAATTGCGCGCGCGGCTGCGCATCGGCGATTTTGAATTAGTTTTTAACCCAATTATTACCACTAGCTCAACTGTCTTAGCTCAATTTGACTGCGCAATTAACTGGCAACTATCAAAACAAAATCAAGCAGTCGATTTAACTCAACCCGATAGCGATTCCACTTTGCTTATGGCAATAGAGGATTGGGCGATACAGAAAACCGTGCAACATCATACGGCGTTTAATCACCCTTGCTTACAATTAAACCTGCCTATCAGCGGAAAATCTCTGGCCGATATGCATTTTATCCGCAGGTTAGGCCAGCAATTGGCGATTGTAAGGCCGGGCTCAATTGCATTTTACGTTACTGAAAGCGATTGGATACTCCTGCACGAGCGTTATCCGAAAAACTTACGTTTAATGCAGGAACTGGCTATACACTGGATTATTGATGATTTTGGTGGCGGCCCGTCAAGCCTGATTTATTTATCAAAGCTCCCGGTTAAAACCCTTAAATTAGATGCGCGGCTCATAGAAGCGGCCACGCAGTCGGGTGGGCATCACCCGATAAAAGCCATTTTGGATATGGGTAAAAATATGGGGCTCCAGGTCATAGCTAAAGGGGTAGATACCTCGCAGCAATTAACATTAATGCGCCGCTTACAATGCCCGTTAGTACAAGGGGCTCTGGTTAAACCCGTCAGCGATTTCACCGCAGCGTTAAACATGCTTGATAAACCCTTAGCCTGATGGCGAGTGATAGGTGCACGCTTTTTAAATTTAATGAATTTTTCTCAAAAATTAGTTTAACCGGCCGCTGCGCGCAATTTTGCGATCAACAACCTGTTTGATAATCAGCTGTAACACAACAAAAAATAAACTAGCCAATACAGCCCATTCCGCCGCAATACCTGCAAACAAAACCGGTGCATGCATCATCGTGGACATTAGGGAATCCTGATAATAAAAAAACCATTTGTGGTTTGCCGGGAATATCCAAATATGTAGCTGCGTGAATACTGCTTTAGGTCCTACAACCGCGAGAATAATGCCAATTATTGCACTTACACAGGTAAAACCTATTAATTGCAGTAATACACTCGGCAGAGGTTTATAGGTTTTAATACTGTGAATAATCAGCCCGATTAAAATCATCCAAGCTGGAACAACGGCAAAAGGCGCCAGATCGATTAATGTAGCTACATCCTGCAGATGAAATACTTCATCCTCTGTGAGTAAAATTTTATCCGCCTCTCCTTCTACTTTATATTTAATTTGCGCCAAACCCTCTCCTGAGGAGCGAATTGATTTTGCAATTTCGGCGAATACACGCTCACGCTCTGCCTTAGTAGTTTTTTCAAAACCCGTATGACCTTGTCTATTGGCCGATGCATAGGACTCAATCGCCCAGGCGATACTGGTGTGATCGTGCCAAAAACCATAAGAAAAGTTTATTTGCCCAAGCACATACCAACTTAACTGCAGGGCAATAATTATACAACTGAGAATATACGCAAAGCTTATTATAGTTTTTCTAAACACAGTTGAATCCTAAAAGAAGGTTAACGATATACATCAAAATAGATAATTATCAAAGCCTTAAGATGGCACAACTCTCAGCATAGATATTAGGGAATACTTACTATTGGGGCTTTTTTAATGCCGCGCGTTTTTCATCTAAATGATCTACAGCAATTAGTGCTATTAGTGTGCGCGAATGAAATTCACGACGGTATAAAATAAATACGACGCTTGCAACAGCCATGACAAATACGTAGCCACTTAACAGCCAAGCTAAAACCGCCAGCGAAAAATAAAATGCGCGCAGCCCATGGTTATAACTAATTCCCGCCTCGTCTATTACTTTAGCCACATGGCGAATATAATTTTCCGCCGCATCACCTTGTGCATGTATACCGCTTTCAACCGGTGCAGCACCCAATAAAATCGCGCAAAAACCGTATTGGCGCATAGACCAGGTAAATGTAAAAAAAGCATACACATGGATCATTAACAGTATGAGAATTTTAAATTGTACCTGCAGGGTAGTTGAGCCGGGTGATACGCCCGGAATAGTCAACACCATTTCTAATACTTTTTCCGCTGAAGCCAATAGTGTAAAAACTCCGGCAATCACAAAAATAGACGTGGACGCTAAAAAACTCGCGTTACGTTCAAGATTGGATAAGAGCGCGGCATCACCAATTCTATTGTCGCGTTGTAACATTGCACGCATCCAATTTTTTCGATAGCAGTGTAAAACCGAGGCAATACAGAACACTTTTTTGGCTCGCCGCCGCGCAAATGTGCTATAGCCGATCCACGCCAACATCAACCAGAGAACACCTAAGAGTTCACCATGGCTAATCGCAATTTCAGCCGTAGCTGCCACTTTGCCTCCTATAAAGTTAAATTAAATTAAGATCGATGCTGGTTAATCGAATGTTGCTGAATATTATTACTGAAATTACCGCTTTGGCATCGTATGATGCTGCATCGAGCCTAATTTATGAGATCCCACTATGAATCCTGCTGTGCACCCAGCGTTTACCCTGCTTTCAGAACAACCCGTCAGCGCCATGAATATTTGGGTGGAAGAGTATCAGCACATTAAAACGGGCGCACAGCATATTCATATTCGAGCCGATAACCCGGAAAACGTATTTTTAGTTGCGCTGCGCACGGTGCCTAAGGATTCTACCGGTGTTGCGCACATTCTAGAGCATACTGCGCTCTGTGGCAGCCAACGCTATCCGGTGCGGGACCCGTTTTTTATGATGACCCGCCGTTCGTTAAATACCTTTATGAACGCCTTCACAAGTTCCGACTGGACCGCCTACCCGTTCGCCTCAATTAACCGCAAAGATTTTAGCAATCTATTGGGAGTCTATTTAGACGCAGTATTTTTCTCCCGCCTCGACCCATTGGACTTTGCGCAAGAAGGTCATCGTTTAGAGTTTAGTGAAACAGGCAACCCGACCTCAGACTTGGTATATAAGGGTGTCGTATACAACGAAATGAAAGGCGCGATGAGTTCGGTTCCTTCCCAACTATGGCAAACACTCACTAAATATCTTTTCCCAACCACGACCTACCACCACAATTCCGGCGGCGATCCAGAGGCGATAACAGATTTAACCTACGAACAACTGGTCAGCTTTTACCGTACGCATTACCACCCCAGCAATGCTATTTTCATGACTTATGGAGACATTCCCGCCGTTGAGCACCAAGCCAAATTTGAGGAGCTGGCGTTAAGTCATTTCGAGCGATCGGACCATTTAATCCAGGTGCCCGATGAAAAACGTTATTTTGCTCCGGTGAAGGTCGAGGAATATTACCCACTCAATGAGGACGATCTCAGCGAAAAAACTCATGTGGTGTTAGCTTGGTTACTCGGCCAATCGACTAATTTGGAAGATGTACTCGTCGGTCATTTACTCTCCGGAGTATTGCTCAACAACAGCGCCTGCCCACTGATGCAAGCGCTGGAGACCACCGATCTAGGCCAAAGCCCTAGCCCGCTGTGCGGTATGGATGATTCCCAAAAGGAACTCACTTTTATTTGCGGGCTGGAAGGCGCAGGCAAAGAAAATATTGAAGCAATTGAAAACTTCATTTTGCAAACGCTTGAGCAAATCGCAGTTGATGGCATCCCCGCAGAAGACGCTGAAGCGGCTTTGCACCAGCTCGAATTACATCAGCGCGAAGTAGGTGGCGACCACCATCCGTTTGGCCTGCAAATAATTTTAAATGCTCTCACCGCTGCCACTCACCGGGGCGATCCTGTAGCTCTGTTAAATATCGATCCAGCCTTGAGTCAATTGCGCGAGCAAATTAAGGACCCGGCGTTTTTACAAGCGCGCATTCGACGTTTATTACTCGATAACCCGCACCGAGTCCGCTTAGCCCTCTGCCCCGACGCACAATTATCCGAGCGCAAACAGGCCGCTGAACTAGCCCAACTTGCCCGCATTCAAGCGGCTCTGTCGGCAGATGAAAAACAAGCCATTATTGAACAAGCTGAAGCCTTAGCTCAGCGCCAAGGCCGTATCGACGACGAGAGCATTTTGCCTAAAGTTACGCTTGATGATGTGCCTCTTAAGGAAGGTCATTTAACGCCTAGCGTGCAAAGCCTGCACAGCCCGAACGATCTTTTCCGTTATGACGTCGGCACCAACGGTCTTGTTTACCAGCAAATTGTGTTGGATCTGCCGCAGCTGAGTGAATCGCTGGTGCACCTTCTGCCCTATTACACGAGCTTATTGACTGAAGTTGGCGTGGGCGAGCTCGACTACATCGCGATGCAACGTAAGCAAGCGGCGACGACTGGAGGCTTTAGCGCTTATACAAGTATTCGGGGCACTGTGGATGACGTGCATAAAACGCAGAATTTTCTGACGCTTTCGGGCAAGGCGTTAAATCGAAATCAAGCGGGCTTAAGCGAGTTGATGCAAGCTACGCTTGATGGTGCCCGCTTTAACGAGCTTAACCGTATTCGCGAGAGCATCGCACAAGCTCGTGCACATAGAGAGCAATCTATTACGAACAACGGCCATGGGCTTGCAATGACTGCCGCCACCCAGGGCATGTGTGCGATCGCCAGGCTCAATCACGATCTCGGTGGTCTCGCCTCCATTCAACGCTTAAAACAACTGGACGACAGCCTGGATAACGAAACTGCACTGACGGCTTTTTGCAAAAGCCTAAGCAGTATTCATACGGCTGTAAAAGATGCACCAAGGCGCTATTTATGGGTCGGCGAAGAACAGCAGGCCGACACTCAACTAAACGCATTAAAGGCGGCTTTTCAACCAGCGCAACCCAGCGATTTCCAACCCTTTAGCCTAGCCCCCTACCAAGCGCAAATTAAACAAGCCTGGCTTACCAACAGCCAAGTACATTTTTGCGCTAAGGCCTATGCCACGGTACCTATGGATCATGAAGACTCTGCCCCATTGGTGGTGCTGGGGAATATTCTGCGCAATGGCTTTTTACACCGTGTTATCCGCGAACAGGGCGGTGCTTACGGCGGGGGCGCGAGCCAAGACAGCAACTCAGGAGCATTTAGATTTTTCTCGTACCGCGATCCGCGCATGGAAGAAACTTTGGCTGATTTTGATAAAGCCATCGACTGGTTTATGCATACTCAACATAGCTGGCAGAGTATTGAAGAATCTATTTTGGGTGCAGTCAGCGGCATTGATAAGCCGGACTCTCCCGCCGGGCGTGCGAAACGGCTTTTCCATGCCGATCTACATGGCCGCACGCTTGCCCTACGCCAGGCCTTTCGTGATCGCTTATTAGCCACGAAATTACCCGATTTACAGCGCGTCTGTGAACGATACTTAAAACCTGAATTGGCTAATACGGCGATTGTGACCGATAAGACCCATGCGGCAAGGGCTGAAGCCCTAGGCCTTGAATTGCACTGGGTTTAGCTGAATTCATCCGGGTAAATATCGTGTTTACCAGTTAAAAATTCAGAGCCGCTTACCAAGTTGCTCTGAATTTTTTTGTGTAACCCGGTCCGGCATTGTTGAGAGTAAAGAAGGTGTTTTTAGTCTGGGCCTAGTTTCTACTACTTATGCTTACTCCGGCGCGCGCTCATTTAAATAACGCGTGTAGTCCGGCACACGTCGCTCGCAGATGGAATTAAATAACGCAGATTCAATTAAAAAATTTGCTGTGAGTTCGGTACAGGCGACCGCCACGTCCCAAACGGCAGCTACGCGCAGCAGCGCTTTAACATCCGGGTCGTGGGGTAAAGGCTCAAACGGGTCCCAAAAGAAAATTAAAATATCGACTTTCCCTTCTGCAATTAACGCCCCCACCTGCTGATCACCGCCCAAAGGCCCGCTCATTAATTTTGTTAATGCAAGGCTGGTGGAGTTTTCAATTAGGTTGCCTGTAGTGCCCGTGGCGTAGAGTTGATGATTATGTAAAACCGCTTCATGAGCCTGACACCAGGCAATTAAATGCGCTTTTTTATTATCATGGGCAATTAAGGCAATGGATTTTCGCGCAGCTAGCGGTTGAATAATAAAGTCCATACTCACCTCACAAAACAATATTAATTGGCGCTAGCTATCGGCGCAGGGCTTACTGCAAAAACCGCATCGATAAGCTTTAATTGAGTGATTAAAGCATCGACCCCGCTGCGCCCCATTAAGGCGACTTCCGCTGCAGGCGCAATTGCGCAGACCGCCGGCAGTTCTAGTTGTTGTTGAATAATTATTTGCATGCGCGGAATAAAAATAAACTGGAGCCAATCAGTAATTTCCATTTTATCCACGGCAAATGGCATGCTGCTATTCATATCTTCAAAGCTTGGCGACTTGTGGTGCCAAAACCCGTCACGACGCATTATGGATTCTAACTCCATTAACACAGCGGCTAAATTCGAATATTTTTGCGGCATAATTTTATTGTAAGTCGCGTTTAAAGGGTGGTAAGGAATTTAAAATGGCCTTGCCGTAACGTTTAGAAACAATACGCCGGTCTAACAACGTAACCTGTCCGCGGTCAGTTTCAGTACGCAGCAATCGGCCGCAGGCCTGCACAAGTTTTATCGCCGCATCCGGTACGGCAATTTGCATAAAAGCATTACCGCCCTGCTGTTCAATCCATTCAGCCATGGCCGCCTCGATGGGGTCATCAGGCACGGCAAAGGGTATTTTGGCAATAACTACATGCTGGCAGTAAGCGCCGGGCAAATCCAACCCTTCTGCGAAACTTGCCAAACCAAATAATACACTGCCCTCACCTGCATCAATTTGTTGGCGGTGTTTTTCTAATAAACGCTGCTTACTTTCATCGCCTTGTACCAATAATTTTTGCTGCCAGTTTGCCGGTAATTGAGCTTGCACTTCCTGCATTTGTTTGCGTGAGGAAAATAACACTAAACTCGCCTCAGCGGCGTTTAATATTTGCGGCAATAATTGCACAACTGATTGCGTATGCGCACTGGCATCCGTGGCGTCGATGGCCTGTTTGGGCAGATGTAATACGGCGCTGTTGGCAAAATCAAATGGGCTTGGCACTACGGAAAAATTAGTTTCCTCCGGTGTGCCCGCGCGCAATTTAAAGCGCTCAAAATTACCCAGTGCGGTAAGCGTGGCCGATGTCACCACGGCGCCTGCACATTTTTCCCATAGGTGTTCATTTAATGTATGAGAAGCCAAAATCGGGCTGGAGACTAATTCAAAATCCACAACATCTCCTTGGCTAATTAATGTGATCCAGCGTGCCACCGGCCATTTTGGGTTGGGTGTGGAATGAGCATAACTGAGCCATAACTCGCTATTACTTTCAGATCGCGTGCACCAGCTACCAAATAAAGCAAACGCCGCTTCCACATCAACTTTTGCCACGGCGCTATCTTCATCTTCGAGCGCACGATTAAGTTCTTTGACAATTTTATCCAGCACCCGCGCAATATCGGCAAATAACAAATGTAACTGTTGCGCTAACACACTTAATTCAGCAGGAATATCGCCATGAATAAATCGATACCGCACGACGGACGCAGTG
>DATDJI010000071.1:0-57554 GCA_036520615.1 Cellvibrionaceae bacterium
GTCTAAGGGTGCTAAAAAACCGCGCTCAATGTGGGCGAGAATTTCGTGATCATCGGCGTAATCCGGCAGATTGTTCAGTACCTCGGCGAGCATTTCCCCCTGGGGCTTTTCTCGGTAAAAGGCTTGCAACCTAGCAATATAAGTTTTGGCTTTGCCGAAGGTTTTATGGCCGGTGAGCTGTTGCGCCTGCCCCTGCAACTGGATCAACTCATTAACCTGTGCCTGGCTCTTAATCACCTGCACGACGCCTGCGCCACACAGACTTAATAGCAGAGTAAACGTCATTAAAACCCCCACCCCTAATAGCGGCTGCAGGTTGAATGCCCAGGTGAGCCACTGCATCAAAGGCCAACCTATGGCTATAGTCGCCAATATGCCGCTGGCAATGAATGCGGTTTTTAGGCCTTTTATCGGCAGTGATTCCAAGCGAATATGCCTTGCGGTTATCACTTCTGGTTCTGCAGTTACTGCAGATGGGCGCGGTATTTTGTCGATGGGGACAAATTCGCTGGCGGGGCGAATTATTTCCGGGGCGGCATCCGGCGGAGTAAATAATTGCGCTTGGCGCAATGGAGATTCGCGTTGCGCTTCGTTTTTTGCATCGATTTTAGGTTCTAAGCTCACGGGCAAAAATCCCCCAGTAGACTGTTGATTAAACTGTCCATACGAATATGCGGCAGCGCGTCGTGGTTGCGGTAATTAAGCCCTTTGGGCGGTAATAATTGTGGCGGCTGCCAGTGGCTAAACGCCTCCCAATGGGCATCGCTCGGCCAACTCTGTGGCACGCTTGGATGAATAAACCCTACCGGTTTGCCCTCCACACTCATGCCCACAATACCCGCGTGGCCTGCATATTCCTGCTCCACCGAGGCACGTACAGCGGCGATGGCTTCAATTGCGGGAGCTGCGCCTGCCTGTTGAGTTTGCGTATAGGCTTTTTTTACTAATACGCCCATTAACTGCCGCACGGCTTCGTGTTCGCTGGCAACTATTTGGTCTATTTTCGTTGCGGCAAATAAAACCTTGTCGATTTTTGGCATCGCCCATTGCAAAAAAGGCCAGGATTTACCGTATTTAAAACTCTCGCTAATACCGGCTAAGGCATCGACTAATCCTTCGGTAAATTCCGGCCCTTGGTGTAGCGCCTGTAAAACATCGACGAGAATTAATTGCCGGTCCAGGCCGCTAAATACTTTTTCCACAAAGGGTTTCACCCATTGGGTTTTATAGCGTTCAAAATTGCGCTGCATTACATAGAAATAGGAATCATCCGGCGCGGCGATTAATTCCGCCTTGCTGTGATCGCGCAAATACAGCGGCACAAATGGCATTTTGTTTAAATTAAATTCCTGCGGAATTAATACCCGGCCTGGCAATACAAAACGCAAATCCTGCGCCTGGGTAAACACCGCTTTGGCCATCGCTTCATAGCGCTCAACTAAATGCACCAACCGCTGTGGCTCGGCCTGTTTTACCGGATCCGTTTGCCGCAGAGCTTGTATTTCCGGCAGGTGGCTGTAGCGATCAAAACGGGCCTGGCACCAGGCGCACCAGTCGATAAAACTCATATCGGCCAGCAATAAATCCATCAGCCATTCGCCGGGGTAATCCCGCAGCTCTACCCATAAACTGTATTCGCGCGGTGCGAACCACTTGCTATGCGGCCTGCGCGTTAAACCGATTTCGAGTGTCGCCGCGCTGACATCGACAGTGGAGGCGGGCCATTCGCCCTGATCACAGGCGAGATTTTGGTAATAGCGTTCGTAGTCAAAATTGCGCTCAAAGCCGGTGGCACCAGCGTGGTATTTCACCCAGCGGATGCGATTACTTAAAGCGGGATTGAAGCCGGGAATACTGGCGTTTTGAAATTGCAGCAGCTGGTTAATAAGACTGGTGATCAGCGTAGATTTGCCGCTGCCGGAAAAGCCAGTAATGCCCACAACCACGCGCCGCTCCAGTAGCCGTGAGAGATTCACTGACACCTGCTCACCCACGCGGCCGGCCTCCTGTTTAAGCTGCCCTTTGGCACGCTTGAGTGAATGTAAAAGGCGCTGTTTGTCCCAGGGTTTGCTCATAGAGTTACTCGTAAACCTGTGTTGTTATAGGCCCACGCTGGCTAAATTTGCTGTGAATGTCAACTTGCGCAACGCTCAACAAGAATTGGGCGTAATCGCTAACCAGATTCATTTGCCGAAGCTTTTAGAAGCGGCTACCCTGCATGCCTTTTAAGATCTGCCGATGAAAACTTTAGAATTAGTCCGCACCTCCGAGGCCCAGCTGGTTCAGAGCCTTAAAGACATGAAGCTTAAAGAGCTGGAAAAACACGGCCAAAATCTTGTGCGCCTGCTCGGCGGTGAAGACTATCGGGTCGTACTGCGCGCGGTAATTAAGGTTTTGCCCACGCTCAGCCAAGAGCCTCAGGCGCGCTTTGAACATTTAAATCTTGCGATCGCCCCGCTGTTAGCAAAAGCCTCAGAGCAACCCGAGTTACTCGCCAAGCTCGGGATAATTTTGACTCTCGTTGTACGCTTGAAATTTACGGCAATTCACGAGAATCGCTAAACCGTATAGCCCGGATGGATAAAACACCAACAGGAGCCCATTAATGGTCGCCAAATTCTCCTCATATTGTTTAAGCCTGCTGTTGGTGGCCTGCAGTGTTCTCCAGGTCACCTGCTCAAGAGCCTGGGGGGCAGAAGAAGCGTCTGCGCTGTATTTTGATACTCAGCGAACTTTCGCTGATCGCGCTGCGGATTTGGTCGCGCGCATGACATTGGAGGAAAAAGTTGCCCAGTTGCAAAACGATGCCCCCGCCATCGAGCGCTTAAACGTGCCTAAATATGAGTGGTGGAACGAGGCACTGCATGGTGTAGCTCGCGCAGGTAGCGCTACTGTATTCCCTCAAGCCATCGGCCTTGCCGCAACGTTCGATGCTAATTTTATGCATACGGTTGCCACCGCTATCAGCGATGAAGGCCGCGTTAAATATCAGGATTTTTCTCAGCGCGGCGAGCGTAACCGCTACCAAGGCCTCACTTTTTGGTCTCCCAACGTGAATATTTTTCGCGATCCGCGCTGGGGGCGCGGGCAGGAAACCTATGGGGAAGACCCCTACTTAACCAGCCGTATGGGCGTTGCGTTTGTGAAAGGCCTGCAGGGAGACGACGCGAAATATCATAAATCCGATGCGACGGCGAAACACTTCGCCGTGCACAGTGGGCCTGAATTTAACCGCCATGAATTTAACGCCCAACCGAGCGAGCGCGATTTATACGAAACCTATCTGCCCGCGTTTAAAGCGCTGGTGCAAGAGGGCAAGGTAGCATCGGTAATGGGCGCTTATAACCGCGTCAACGGTGAATCCGCTTCGGCAAGCACGCGGCTACTTAAAGATGTTTTACGCACACAATGGGGTTTTACCGGTTATGTTGTTTCCGACTGCGATTCCATCGAGGATATTTATCTCGGCCATAAAATAGTTAAAACCGCCGAAGAAGCCGCGGCCCTCGGCATTAAAAACGGCATGGATTTAAATTGCGGCAAAACCTATGGCGCGCTAACGCAGGCGGTTAAAAAGAAGTTAATAACTGAAGCGGAAATAGACCAAGCGTTAACCCGCTTAATGCTTACACGCTTTCGTTTAGGCATGTTCGACGCACCAGAGCAAATACCCTGGAATAAACTGCCAGCTAGCACAAATCAGTCTACCGCTCACCACCAGTTAGCCCGCACCGCCGCACAAAAATCTATTGTGTTATTAAAAAACAGCGGCGTTTTACCGCTGAAAAAAGACCTTAAATCCATCGCCGTCATCGGCCCTACTGCCGATGAAACCATCGCGTTATTAGGCAATTATTACGGCACTCCAGCCTTACCCGTGACAATTCTTAAAGGCATTCAAAAAGCAGTCTCGCCTCATACACAGGTTTATTTTGCGCGCGGTGCAGATTTAGTTGAAGGCAGACAAGAGCCACGAGCGGCACCGGTAATTGAATCGCGCTATTTGCGCCCGAGTAAAAATTCCACAGAAAACGGCTTAACCGGTGAATATTTTCGCGGCAAAAACCTGGCGGGCAAACCAGTACTGACTCGCACGGATCGCACGCTTGCCTTCCGCTGGGATCGCAATTCTCCAACTGATGAGCTTCGTGCACGCGGTGAAATCGCCGCTGAAGCAAGCCTTGATAAAGACAATTTTAGTGTTCGCTGGAGCGGGCAATTAATCCCACCGATTAGCGGTGAATATGAAATTAGCCTCAGCGCTAACGACGGGGCGCGCCTGACGCTTAATAAAAAGCAATTAATTAATACCTGGCAACCGACCGATCGGTTGCTCAGCCACTCCGCCAAAATTACCTTAGCGGCAGGCAAGGCGGTAGATATCCAATTGGATTATTTTGAAGACACGCGCGATGCGGAAATTCGCTTAGCCTGGCGCTTGCCCGGCGCTAAATCACCGCTGGATGAAGCGTTGGAATTAGCGGCAAAAGCCGAAACAATTGTATTTGTTGGCGGTTTAACCAGCGAAGTGGAAGGCGAAGAAATGAAAGTAAATTACCCCGGCTTTAACGGCGGCGATCGAACCGATTTGCACTTGCCTAAGCCACAACAGCAGCTACTAGAAGCATTACACGCCTTGGGTAAACCTATCGTACTGGTATTAACTGGCGGCGGTGCACTAGCAGTGGACTGGGCGCAGCAAAATATTCCGGCTATTTTAATGGCTTGGTATCCAGGCGAAGCTGGCGGCACAGCACTGGCGGATATTTTATTCGGTGATGTAAGCCCTTCTGGCCGTCTGCCTATCACCATCTATAGCGGCTCAACGCAATTGCCGGATTTCCAAGATTATTCTATGCAAGGCCGCACCTACCGCTATTTCTCTGGAGACGCTTTGTATCCGTTTGGCCATGGTTTGAGTTTTACGCAATTTAATTATTCACGTTTAAATGTTGATAAAACACGGCTTTCTACAAAAAATCCTGTACAACTGAGTTTGGATATTAAAAATACCGGCAAAGTCGCCGCAACCGAAATAGTCCAGCTGTATATTCGCCCGCTTAAACCTGCCACCAACGATGCAATTAAACAATTGCGTGGATTCAATAGCACTCAACTAAAACCCGGCGAAGAAAAAACTCTGCAGTTTAATTTAAATGGCTTTGATGATTTTGCTTATTACGACGAGAAGCAGCGTGTGTTTGCAGTAAAACCTGGTGATTACGAAATTCAAATTGGCGCTTCAAGTACTGATATACGGCTGCGCAAAATTATCCGCATTCGCCGTTAAACGATAACGAATGAGCGATATCCAGCCTTAACTGCGACCTGGCTGAGTGGAAAACCGATATGACGAACTGCAAAAGATACCCTGCCGATGCCGGGCTTGATAAATCTAACTATGTCAGAGCGCGTAGCAGTTCTGAGAAATGAAAATAAACGGCATTCACTCGCAAAAATGCGCAACTATCAGCTGTGTGCTTGGGAAATAAATGGCATCACATTACTTAGATTTGCCGCATTGTAAAATCAGCCGTTCTTTTTAATAAGCTCACTCCAAACAAGCCCTTAAATTTTCGCCGAGGGATAAGCGCAATTGTAAATTACTATCTATTTAGGGTTTCAATTCATTGGCTATATACAGCATGTTGTCAGACTAATTATCTGCTCCAAGTCATATTGCTGACAGGTTCGAAAATATAAAAGGCGCATTGCTGATCCATACTGCGGCAATGAGGAAAAAGTCATCGCAAAAAATAAATAAAAATGTCCGTTCTGGCGATAACACAGCGTTCACTAAACGCCCGTTAAGGTAGCTTTTTATTATATTTGTATGATATTACCCGCATTTCTATGAACTCAGTCTCGCCCAGGCTTCAATGCATTGATTACACTGGCCCAGGCCGGATATCGCAGGTGTAATGCCCACAGCTTGATCGCGTTTTGTTTCAGAGTTTAAGTCTTCCAGCTCCCTTTGGGTTGTGGTGTCTGTTCACCGGGTGGGGCACCCCGGAATAAAACTACAAACATGTTCAGATGCCTTCCTCATAGGTAAATCTGACTTCAGCAATACTCAATTAGGCGGAAATACTATGAAAAAGACTCTTTTAGCCGTAAGCGTAGCCCTAATGTCGGCCGCTATGGTTGGCTGTGGCGGCGGCGAAGTATCATCTAGCAGCAGCTCCTCATCTAGCAGCAGCTCTTCGTCAGGGCGCACATCATCTAGCAGCAGTTCATCGTCCAGTAGTTCCTCATCTAGCAGCAGCTCTTCTTCAAGTAGTTCATCCAGCAGCAGCTCATCGTCAGGTGGTTTAACCGCGTTCCAAGTATCCTCTGCACCCTTTGGTGATGGCAGCGCTATCCCAGCAGAATATACCTGTGAAGGTAAAAACTTCGGTGATGGTATCTCCCCTGAAATTCACTGGACCGACGGCCCCACTGGCACAATGAGCTACGCCGTAGCGTTCAAAGATACAACGATCATTAATAGCGCCAATCCTACAAATGGTTACCACTGGTTGATGTGGAACATCCCAGAATCCATTAACGTGGTGCCCAAAAGCTTATCTACCGAAGCCAAACCACCGGTAATGGGCGGCGCCACGCAGAAGAGTGCCATCGCAAACAAGTTCTTCGGCCCCTGCCCTTCCACTTCATGTACAGCCCGCAAGAAAGACACTTACTCGTTCACCGTTTACGCCTTGGGCTCACTGACAGTCACGCCTTCGGGATCGACTGTGCAACAACAAATTCAATGGTTAGAGCAAAACGCCCTGAAAAAAACTGAAGTAGTAGGTACGTCGGACGCTGCACCTAAACCACCGACAGGCACCATCTGCCCAGGCTCTAGTTCCTCAAGTTCCAGCAGTTCTTCGAGCTCGAGTAGCTCTTCAAGCTCCGGTGGCCCTAACGGCTCGGCGTTATTCGCTAGCAAGTGCTCCAGCTGCCACACCAAGGCCTCCAGAGCAGGTAAAACTGCTGCGCAAATCAAAACAGCCATCAATAATGGCACAGGTGGAATGGGTAGTTTGCGAACACTGACCGACGCTGAAATTAATGCAATTGCAGCCTTTATAAAACAGCCTTAATTAAATCGGTTTACGGGCACCACACGTGCCCGCAAACCTTTTCAGAAGCCACCTTCGGGTGGCTTTTTTATTGTCCGTAATAGACTGTGACCTCTGAGCAAACAATCAAATTTGCTAAGACCTTCTGTCGAGTTGTATCCAACTAGCCCTGGATGTACTTCTTATTCAAAAGGGTTTAATAAATAGGTAAGACGGGATCTCATCGACGATAAATTTTATCCATCAACATGTTCGTCCATCGATTCTCCCGATATTTGCCTCGTTCTTTCATGGCCTAGAAGATACGATTGGGTTCCGACTTGATCGTAAGATTTGCCGTAGCTGCCTAGCCTGCTTATAATTTGCTCGCCAAATAACCGAGTAGTTATTTCGGGCTTACGCTCAAATACCTGCTTAATCCCATCGGTGCGGCAAAAATACCCAGGCTTGCTGTTGCAGGTCGCATGGATTTAGCTGCAGATTTTAGGCACATCCCCCCCCCCCAAATAAAAGGATTCTCAGGCATGATCAATCACCCCACCCATATCAAAGACGTCGGCGGTTATATTTATTTTTCCGACAAAACCCGTGGCCTGTCAGGTAAGCCTGTAAAAATTCACACGAGTTTATTTTTAGATTTTTTCTGCGCGCTTGATATCACTACTCAAGAAGGACAAGCGGTTATTCGCGATATCGAAAACCTCAAAGTTAATCCTTCAGCTTTCGCAAAATCCCCACCTATCGCGTTACCCAAACCTCGCACTGCAGAAAGCCCCGGCCATGTTGATCGAATGGCGCAGGTACGCAAAAACGCTGCGGATATGAGCCATCAATTAAAAATTCAAAAGGAGACATTTCTCGTTACGAAAAATTTTCGTGTTTATTATCACATCCATCAAAAAGAAGAGGACAGTACGCCGACTGTATATATTTCGGAATTACAGGTTATTCATCGGGGGCAAGATAGTGTAGGTGGGTTGTATCAGGAAAAAAGTGCCAATGGTGATCTGGTTTTGAGCAAATCAGCAAAAGCAGATCTTGATGGAAAAACAGTTTTTTTAAGCGGTGCAACAAGTTCTGTTGAAGCAGCTATGGAAGACGCTAAATACGCTACCGGAAACCATAGCGTCGCTTTGTTTTTTTGCCCGATGGCCGTTGCTGATGATTTAGGCGTATGGAAAACCAACCGTCTAACTGAACAGACTAAAAACCTCGCCAAGGAATTGGAAGACACAATTCGAAACAACCAAACTAAAACGGTCAACTGGCTGGTTGAAGCTGAAGGCGCAGGCTTGTTGTCTGTAGCGATTGAAAAAATTTCAGGGAGCCTCGAAAAACACAGCTTTAAATTTAATAATGCTAAAGCCAACTTGCCAAAATTATTGGGGGATTTATCTCAGCACAAAGCGCAGCTGACGGGCGAGTTTATTGGTTATCAAGCGAATAAGGCCGCGCTACTTACTATCGTCAGCCAAAAAGATGCCTTAATTAAGCAAATTAGCAGCTTAGGTGCAGCTACAGGTTACAACAGCATTACCCGCCGCTATCTCACACAGCAAATAGCCAGTTTAGGTGGCCAGGCCGCAGCCAAGCTCGCTGCTCAGCCACAAAATTTGCGCGGATCCAGTACAACGTTTTTAGGCGCGCTAATCGCCGCTGGAGCTCAATCAAAATGATTTTCCCAGATTTTTTAGACGGCCCGCAAATTACTGACGGTGATCTCGTAAGATTTACATTCGGCGATGCAGATTTAACGCTAAGGCTACCGGTTATACCCAATTACGAAAATCGTCGCGATCGTGTTAGCTCGATTAAAGATTTTTCTGTTATTGAATTCGACGATTGGCGGCATTTTGGCGACGATGGAGAATGCGCCAAAAAAATCGTTTATCAGGGGTGGATATACGAAGATACGGTGTCTCACGACGACATCGCCGAATGCACATTAGAAATCGAGGTTCGCAAATATGGAACTGCCGATGAGGCACGTAACTTTAGTTTAAATTCGGCTACATTTAGATCGCATCATTTAGCCAGGCTTACAGAAGGCTTTGCCGAGTTTCCCGAAACCCGACCGGATTGGCCTTCTGATACCAATAATTTTTTCGCCAAGCCGATTCCCCTTAAATGGGTCGACGGATTGCTAGTTCAACTTGATTTATCCGCCCGAAAATACCCAGTGCCAGTGGCAATATTGCCGCTAGGCAGACGTTATTATTTAAATATATCGTTTAAGTTTGGCTCGTTGCATTATCGGGATCGCAAAAACCCTTATAGCGATGATCTACTGCGTAAAATGAGCCTCGATGTGTTCGACGAATTTTTATCGTTAATTCGCATCGACTATTCACCGGAATTTCTCGCCATTATTGAGAGTTCGAACGGTAAATAAGCCATCAGATTATTCATTGGTTTTAATTTGCCCTCATATCAAGTCGATTAAAAATATTCTGCCCGAATTTTTAATCGACCTTTCTTCACCAACGTGATAGCGAATATTCTTTATTCGGCCAAGCGAATTTCGCGCTACGGTTGTCGATTTAAAATGAATTACACAGCGCCTGACTATCGAATAAATTCAATAGACAGTGCTGGATGCCACTAAGCGAGTTCCAGGTCCAACTCCTCGCAGACACCATACTTCTTCGCAGCAAACCAGTCCGAGCCGCTGTATGAATCCCCCTATTATTGTCTAGGTTAAGAGATAACCCGCAACCTCGACCATTTTTCACACGGTCGCCAGCTTGCTGAGCGTCTACCCGAAGACGCTATCGCCCGGCTGACCTCCCGATAGTTTGGATTCACTGACTTTAAAACCGCTTTGGCTGCAAAATTTGTCTGCCCAATCACAAAAAACATGCAACAAAACACTCATTCCGGTGAATTACCTGGTTGCTTGCGCCAAAATTATGTTTATATATGGGTGTGATTAACCCATATACGGTAATCCACTTCATAAACAATCATAAAATCGGAGCGATCCAAATGAAACAATTGAAAAAAATCTTGGTTTTGACCAGTGCTTTTGCCCTCACTAGCGCTATCAGCGCCTACGCTGCTGACGAAGCCACCTCTTCTTCATCTAGCAGCTCTTCTTCATCTAGCAGCTCTACTAGCACTTCTTCCAGCTCAGGCGGTAAATTGTGTGCCTCCAGCAGCTCATCTTCAGGCGCTGTAGCCTCAAGCACTAGCAGTTCCTCAGGCTTAGCTGCTTTACCTACGCCTCCAGAAGCGGTAAAACCTGTTAAAGCCGTTTTACATGAAGGCTTTGGCGGTTTCGGTGCACACGTTGGTGAAGCTCTGAAACTGAGCGACGAGCAAAAAGAAGCTATTGAAACTGCTTTGATTGAAATTCGCGCCAAATTGCCTAAAAAAGGTGAAGTGAGTGCAGAAGAATTTACCGAAGCTTATGCCGACGCTCGCGAAGCCACTCAAGCCGCGTTTGAAGCTGTATTGACTGCTGAGCAAAAAACTGCGTTAGCTGAATTAAAAGCTAAAGCCGAAGCTGCCAGAGCTGCTCATGAAGCTGAAAAAGCTGCCCGCGAAGCTGCTCACGCTGCGGCAAAAGCTGCCCGTGACGCTGCTCATTGCGCCAGACCATTTCCTCCTATCAAGCCTATAACTCCTCCTGTTAAACCAGTTGACGGTGAGAAGCCAGTTAAGCCTGTAACTCCTCCTGTTAAGCCAGTTGACGGCGAGAAGCCAGTTAAGCCTGTAACCCCTCCTGTTAAACCAGTTGATGGCGTGAAACCTGTTAAGCCTGTAACTCCGGTTAAGCCTGTCAAACCTGTTAAGCCGGTTGACGGCGAGCCTGTAACTCCTGTTGTACCTACAACACCTGTTACTGCTGGCTAATAAAATTCGGTGAGGTGACATGGCCCAGGTAGTTGATTTAATTACTGTGCCTCACTGCTTTTTCTTGGGCTTATCAATATCCGCAACGAGGTATTAATAAGCCCTCGCTTTTAAAAGCCCATTTTGCGAAGGACAACCGGCTAGCGCTTACAAAAAATCGAACAGATCACACCTAGGAATGAGCTATTTAGGGCACTATTCCCCAATGAAGCATTTTGACTGCAGTAAATGTTCATACCAGTAAAACAAAATGGCCGATGGAGCAGTCGGGGCCGAAGAAGTACATTGGCTAATCGCACAGCCGCCAGTATTTGCCTTAAGCGTGCGCAGCTTATGAAGCACACTTGATTTAACCTATGACCAGCACATTAAAAGAACATGTATTTATCGCCTTGCGAAAGCTTCTAACGCCTATCGTTAAGATGCTGCTACGCAACGGCGTTACGTACAAAGAATTTTGTGTATTGACCAAAGACCTATACGTTGAGGTCGCCTCCGCTGATTTTGGCCTACGCGGCCGCCCTACAAATGTCTCCAGAGTCTCGCTATTAACCGGCCTTGACCGTAAAGAAGTTAAACGCATCAAAGACCTGCTGGTTAACGAACAACACGGCAGCGATGCCCAAGTCAACCAAGACCGGTTTACCCGTGTGCTCAGCGCCTGGCATTTGGATGCAGAATTTATTGATGATTCCGGCCTGCCACTAACGTTGCCCCAGGAGGGCGAAAGCGCAAGTTTCGCAAGTCTAGCCAAGCGCTTTGGCGGTGATGTACCGCTGCAGGCGTTAATAAAAGAGCTGGTCCGCGCAGGAGCTATAGAAGAGTTGCCGGGTAATCACTACCGCGCACTGCAGAGATATTTTTTCCCCGTGCATACAGATCCCGACGCTATTTTGCGGGCCGGCTCTGTCATCAACGAGCTGGCCGATACCCTGTTTCATAACCTATACGGCAGCGGCGCCCATGGCAAAAAAATCCCGCGCTTTGAACGCCGCGCTAGCAATAATGTGATCGATCCCAAGCACCAAAAAGCCTTTAAGGCCTTTATTGATAAAGAAGGCCAGGCCTTTTTAGAACGCGTGGATGATTGGTTGAGCGCCCACGAAACCTCCAACGACACCCCTCCAACGGTTCCTAAGATCCGTTTGGGCGTTGGTGTGTATGCCATTCACAAATCTCACGACAACCACGAGGCATAACCATGTTGCCCAATTCGATTCGCTCCGGTCTGGGGCTATTAATCTTCTGCGCTTTGCTCTCGTGTGGCGGCGGTGGGGGCGGCAATGCGGGCATTGATGGTTCCGGTGCGCCTGCTGTAGCGGTGGTATCAGGGCCTATCAATGGCTTTGGTAGTGTGATTGTCAATGGAGTGCACTACAACACCGATAACGCTGAATTTTGGGTGCGTGGCGTGCGCGCCACAGAAGCTGAACTAAACGTAGGTAGTTATATTCATCTTGAGGGCACCACTGATGCCGACGGCAGCGAGGGCGTGGCCAAGCTAATTTATTTCCAACCCAATGTTATCGGCGCCGTCAGTAATGTGGATCTATTAGCGGAAACCTTCGTAGTACTCGGGCAAACCGTGCGTTTAACCAACGACACAGCGCTGGACTTTGCCTTTTCACCCCGCGATGTCAATGGAATCCGCATAGGCCAACAGGTTGAGGTATCCGGCCCGTTAAATGCTGACGGGGAGGTGATAGCCACGCGCGTAGGCTTGATGCAAATCGCCACTAAAGAGCTGGCAGGCCCCATTTCCGATCTCGATCCGGTTGCCCAGACGTTCCGCATCAATAACATCACGGTGAGTTTTGCCAGGACAAGCAATCTGCCGGAACTTATCAATGGCCAGCGCGTTATTTTGCGCGGCGCCATCGTTGTTAACGGCGTACTGCAGCCGAACGCAATTGAGCTTGAGCAAAAGCCGCAACTGCCACAAGGTCAGCTGATCACACAAACCGGGCTGATTACTCGCTTTGTCTCGGCTAAGGATTTCACCCTCGGCAACTTCGATATCGTCACTAACAATATGACGCTGTTCGAGCGCTCTAAAGCGTCTGACCTTAAATTAAATGTGCGCGCCACCATCGTCGGTCACTTACAGGATGGCAAGTTGATCGCGACAAAAATTACCCTCGTCGCCGATGTGGAATGGAAGATCCAAGGGCCAATTACCGCTATTCGCAATATAAGCCTGGCCGGCGGTGAGATTATGGTGCAGGGCACCTGGTTAAAACTCACCGCGTCCACCCGTTTGGATAGTGAATTGAGTATGGCTGGGGATCGTATGAAATTTGCCAACCTGCGGCTGAACGACTTTGTCGTGGTCACCGGACACCAGGAAGGCAACAACCAGGTGGTGACGAGTATGGAGCGGGAGGATCGACCTAAGCTTGACGTTGAGAAAAAAATCCTCGGCTTTGTGCAGAAAAGTCCAATTAAAGACGATGCCACCTCCTTCCAGCTGGAGCCTCAGGTAACGGTGTTGTTAGAAGAGACGACGCAGTTCTACGACAACACTACGCACATTAGTAAAGAGCAGTTTACTGAAAAAGCGGCGGGCAAATTTGTCACGGTGTTTGGAGTGATGGTCGATGACGGCGGCTTTAATATCTATAGGGCAAACAGCATCCAAATTATCCCAAGCCCAGCACCTGGCGCAGGCAAGGGGCCAAGGCCCGGCGATAAAATTTCGACGCCCGTAACACCAATACCTACACCAGTGCCGCCCTTCAAGGCAGAACCTGAACCTATACCAGCATTTGACGGCGTTAAACCCGTCGGCGCCTCGCCTGTGAAAACTGCGTTTCGCAACAAGCCCGAACGGGAAACAAGTGGCGTGGATAAACCCAAAACCTCGAAATTCTTTACTGTTAATCCGCCCGCCGATAATAGCGACCAGGATCAGACGTCGGCTATTGCTCCTTCATCGGGCGAGCCTGTTGAGGATCAAAACTGAGACCGACAGCACCCTGCTCGCTGAGCACCTGCGCCCAGCCGCCTGCTGCCGGTTAACGGACCCTTAGCATATCCAGTCGCACCCCGGCCAGTACATAGCACCTGGCTTTTGACGGCGGGAGGTCATTGGAGAAACACTCTCATCAATTCGACTGCTCTTCGCCAATGTAAGGCTTAACCCCATTGAAGCAAGCTGGCATCATAGACCTCCATCGCCACAAAGCCGCCCTTATGATTTCCGTACAAACCGAAGATTTTGACGCCGCCCAGGAAACCGCTCTGCTGCGCCGCCACCTTGGAGTCGGCGCTCTAGTGAGTTTTGTCGGGCTGGTCCGCGATTTTGCGCAAAAAGCTGATGACAGTGACGCGCTTTACGTTGAGCACTACCCAGGCATGACAGAGAAATCTTTGGCTGAGCTTGCCGAACAAGCACGACAGCGCTGGGAATTAAGCGATGTGCGAGTCATTCACAGAGTGGGGTTGCTTACCGCCGGTGAGCAAATTGTATTAGTAGCCACCGCCGCCTCCCACCGTCGCAATGCCTTTGCCGCCTGCGAATGGCTGATGGATATGCTCAAAACCCAGGCGCCGTTTTGGAAACGTGAAGGCGAACACTGGGTGCAGGCGAAAGAGTCCGACCAAACCGCTCTCGCCCGCTGGCATATTGAAGGCCTCGCAGACAGCTAACACTACTGCTCCGAATTTCGCGTTTGAAATTCTTCAATCTCTGCATTGAGCACGATAAGACGGTGATCCGATTAAAAAATCCTCCTCTATTACCGCTGCCTGCCGCCCAGCTACACCTGTGGCAGAGTCTCGTCTTTGCGTTTTGCAGCGGGCAATCTTAAAGCGCCCTGCCGCGCTGCCAACCATAAAACAAGCTGCGCGGCCAATAACCCTTCTAAAGGTTTGCGGTAGCGGCCTTCGTTGATAGCAATGGGGATCAGGCCCTGCACTACAAACCACGCAGCGATAAGCCCCGTCAACAGCCATTGGCGGCGAAGTTTTTTAGCATCTTTTATCAACACAATAACCGTGAATAAAAAAAGCGGAGCCCACAACCAGCGCATGACGGAAGAAAAACCATCGACCAAACGTCCAGCGCGCACATCAGGCCAAGACTCGGCAAAGAACAGAAAAATTAAATTTTCTTTGGCAATCCATAGATAGTCAGACAGGCTCATATGAACCTGATCCAAAGCAGGCTGCCAACCGCCTTTACCCTTCTGAAAGTTCACTTCCGCCTCTACAGTGCCCGTACGTTGCGTCATCCAATCGCTAAACGGCGCGAAGGGTTTGGCGCCTGTAGATGGGGAGCCGAAGCCCCAGCGGCCCACATCCGCCACATTAATTTCAATTACTTTTTTGCCGGATTGGGCATAAATAACGTTGAGTTGCCCCATGCCGTGGGGGGCAAAATGATGCACAAACGTGTAAGAGCGCACGGTAAGCGGGCCGAGGATAAATAGCAAAACAGCGAATGAATACAGCGCTTTTTTAAACTTGCCATCCTGTGCGAGCCAAAGCCAAGAGCATGCGACCGCGGCCATTGGAATGGCGATGCCACGGGTTAAACCTGCGGCCACCCAGAAAAAAACCATCGCTAAAAAACTCGCCAAATCTGCCTTGCGGCGGCAACGCCAAGTCGCCCATAGCGCAGCACCTAGCATGGGCAACATGAGTGTTTCCTGCATGAAATAGGCGTAGATCGCCGTCCAGGACGGCAGCAAGCTCACAAATGCCCAACCCGCCAACGCGAGGGTTTTATTTGCTTGCGCCTCGCGTAAAAAGCGATACCAAAACCACGCCCCTAGCAGAGCGAGCAAGGAGGTATAAAAAGCCACAAGAACTGGCAGCTTGAGGCTTAGCTTCGCCAGCACACCCACGTATATTTGATAGCCGATGGGATCGGTCAAGGCCATAAGATCCTTGCGCAATACCTCAGTGCCTTGCTCCCAATGGCGTTGTGGATCACTAAAAATGTGGTCTATTGGGTTGTAAGTGAAGATGTACGCAACGCGAATGACACTGCCGGCGACAATAAGCCAGTAACAGAGGCTGCGCGCTCGACTCAGGCCAAAACACTGCAACACAGCAACCGCTGCGATGCTCACCAGTAATACCCAGGCTAAACCCAGTCCAGCCCAATGCCAGTCCAATGGGCTGGTTTTAATATCCAACCCCATGTCACCACTGAAATCTCTGAAGTGGATCTCAACATGGTTGCTGCCTGAGTGTAAAAAACGCCCCAAATTCAGCATAACGCCTTGGTTAACGTCTTTTAAACGATCGTAGGGTTGATCTGAAAGGTCAATCTGTTGGCCGTTAATTACTACTTTTAGTAGCAGATCATCCGGTATGACGTTGTACAGCGACGGCGACAGCCAGCCCAACTCCATCTCGCCCTCAACGACGTAGTCGTTAGCGCCAGTGCCCTGTTTTAAAAAGGGCATAGTTATAGAGCCAAGTTCGCCGCTGGAGCCTTTGAGCGTGAAATTATTAAAATGAACGACAAGGCTATTGCTTAAGAACCCGAGCGCAATAGCCGCAGCCAACAGGATGGCCCATAGCGGACGACGCAACCGTAAAAAATGTGTATTCATGGCCGCTCCAGATCGCCTAAATTTTGTCGGGGCGGCAGCTTATCTCACCCACGAGATGGATTGAATAGCTGCAAGAATTGAGGGCCGTACCTAATAGGCATTCTGAAAAAAATTTAGCCAAAACGATAGCTGCTTGCGTAAAACATAGCTCGAAAGAGTGTGTAGGAAGAGCCTCTTGTATTAGTGCTGAACTTACCAAAGCCCAGTAGAATGCCTACTTTTACTTGCGACCCCTGCCATGCTGCCTGCCTTAACACCCACCGGCCCCAATTCTTTGGTCGAAAAATTTTTGCAAACCCTCAAAGCTTTAGGCTTTCAAGGCGACCTACACAGCGATTTTGCCACCCGCACCGTGCTCGCAACGGATAATTCTATTTACCAAGTGTTGCCCCAGGCTGTGGTTTATCCGAAGAATCAACAGGACCTTATTTATATCTTGAAGCTCGCCGCCAGCACCACTTTCAAAAGCCTCGTGCTTTCACCGCGTGGCGGCGGCACAGGTACTAACGGCCAATCCCTCACGCCAGGCGTCGTGGTGGATATCTCTAAACATATGAATCAAATTCTGCACATCGACCCCATTGCTCGCACCGCTCGGGTACAAGCAGGTGTTGTTAAAGACCAGCTCAACGCAGCATTAAAACCCCACGGACTATTTTTCGCTCCGGAACTCTCTACGAGTAACCGCGCAACAATTGGCGGCATGATCAACACCGATGCTTCCGGCCAAGGCTCGGTGCTGTACGGTAAAACCCGCGACCATGTATTAAGCCTCACAAGTGTTTTACTCGGCGGCGATGTATGGCAATCAGCAGCAATTAATGACGACACATTGACCGAGGTTTGTAGCCGCAATGATCGCATCGGCCTGGTTCACCAATTACTCCGTGAAATCCAGGCCACCCAAAGCGAGCTCATTGAAGCGAAATTCCCTGCTCTTAACCGCTGTCTGACCGGTTACGATCTGGCGCACATTCGCGATGAGCAGGGCCGCTTTAACCTCAACAATATCCTTTGCGGCTCCGAAGGCACATTGGGTTTTATCAGCGAAGCGACACTCAATTGCTTACCCATCCCCAAACATTCCGCGCTGACAGTGGTGACCTATCCTGACTTTAACGCCGCCCTGCGCCACGCCAAAGCCTTGATGAGTGCAGCTCCAGCCAGTATTGAAACGGTGGATTCCACCGTGCTGAACCTGGCCATGTTGGATAACGCCTGGCACGAAATCGCCGAGTTTTTCCCTGCAGGTGACGCACCGGTGCAAGGCATTAACCTCGTGGAATTTATTGGCGAGGATTTAGAAGAACTTGAAACCCGCTTAGCCTCCTTCGCCCAACGGCTTTCCCAAGAGCAAACCGACAAACAGGCGTGTACAGGATTTAGTCTGGTGCGCGGCACAGCAAGCGTGAACAAAATTTGGGGTATGCGCAAAAAAGCCGTCGGCCTGCTGGGCAACGCGGCAGGTGAAGCTCGCCCGGTGCCGTTTGTGGAAGACACGGCAGTACCGCCTGAACATCTGGCCGATTACATCGCCGAATTTCGCGCCCTGCTAGATAGCCGCAAACTGCGCTACGGCATGTTTGGCCATGTAGATGCAGGCGTATTACACGTGCGCCCGGCGCTAGACCTAAAAGATCCTGAACAGGCCAAACAGATTCGCGTTATCAGTGACGAGGTCGCTGCTCTCACATACAAATACGGCGGCCTGCTCTGGGGCGAGCACGGCAAAGGTGTACGCAGCGAATATGCACCGCAGTTTTTCGGCGAACTCTACCCGCAGTTACAGCGCATCAAAGCTGCCTTCGATCCGCACAATCAGCTCAATCCAGGCAAAATCGCCACACCAGGCGCAGATATTCCACTGTTGAAAATTGATGAAGTGACTATGCGCGGCGAGCTTGACCGTCACATTCCGGTGGGGGTGTGGCAAGGGTTTAGCGAAGCCGTATATTGCAACGGCAATGGCGCCTGTTACAACTGGGCCGCCAACGATCCTATGTGTCCAAGCTGGAAGGTCAGCCGCGATCGAGTGCAATCTCCAAAAGGGCGCGCGTCTTTAATTCGCGAATGGTTACGCCAATTAGCGGAGCAAGGCGAAGATCCAATTCGCTTGTTAAGCAGGCCGCGTCATTGGATACGAGAATTTACTGAATGGCCGCAGCGGCTGCGCAATCGCAACAACAGTACGGCTGATTTCTCCCACGAAGTGAAGGCCAGTATGAATACCTGCTTGGCCTGTAAATCCTGCGTCGGCCAGTGCCCGATCAAAGTGGATGTGCCGGAATTTCGTAGTAAGTTTTTAGCCTTGTACCACCTGCGCTACCCGCGCCCGCTCAAAGATTATTTGGTGGCGAGCCTTGAGTTTGTGCTGCCCTGGGTGGCCCGCGTGCCCAAGCTTTACAACGGTTTCATGGGAGCCGCTCCGGTCAAACATGTGCTCAGCCGCTACATCGGCTTTGAAGACAGCCCTAAGCTTAGTGGCCTGAATCTAGTACAGATACTTGAACAACAAGGTGTGCCGCTGGCTACGCCAGAAGTGTTGGCAAGTCTCAGCCCTGAGCAAAAAGGCCGCAGCCTAGTGTTAGTCCAAGATGCGTTTACCAGTTTCTTTGAAACTCAAGTGGTAATTGATTGCGCCCTGTTACTACAGAAACTGGGCTTTAACCCACTGCTCGCTCCTTATCAAGCTAATGGCAAACCCTTGCATGTACACGGCTTTTTACGCACGTTTAAAAAAGTCGCCACCGCACACGCTCAAACCCTAGAGGCACTGGCTCAAGCTGGCTTACCTCTAGTCGGCATCGACCCGGCCATGACGCTGTGTTTTCGCGGCGAATACAGCAAACACATTGACGGCAAACCACCAGAGGTATTGCTCTTGCAGGAGTTTTTGCACGCCCGACGAGCTCAGTTTGCATCCAAGGCAATTACTTCAGCTGCAACCTTTAAGCTCTTTGCCCACTGCACAGAGAAAACCAACACACCGGGTTCGGCAAGCGCCTGGCAAAAGGTTTTTAGTGCACTGGGGCTGCAGCTTGATCTGGTCGCAACTGGATGCTGTGGTATGTCGGGAACCTATGGACACGAGAGTGCTAATCTTGCTGCTTCCAAGCAGTTATTCGCGATGAGTTGGGAAGAGCCGCTGCGCCAGTACGGCGAATATGCTTTGGTTACCGGTTACTCCTGCCGCAGCCAAAGCCTACGGCAATTAGGCGTAAAACCCTTGCACCCGGCGCAGGCACTGCTGAAATCGCTCGGACCAAACTAACAAGCTCACTAAAACTTAGCGCCAAAAATATTTAACAGTGGTGCGCGCCTCTTTTGGTGTTAAATGCGAGTGTGCAGCAAGATACGTCTGCATCGAGCGCTTTTGTTCCCCTCGAGAGTAGGCAGCCCCCTGTTCCCTGTGGCTATGATCAACCGAAACACTGTCGATAATGCCCATACGCCGCCCTTGTTGTTCCACTAATACCGGCCAGACAAAATCATAGCCCCACCCCATCGGGCTGGTTTCATTAAACGGCAATAAGCTAGGCGCCACTTCCGCCGTAAATGAAAATACCGGCCCTATTTCGACAAAATGTGTTTGCCGCGCCCTGCACATCAAACGCCGCAACGTAAAACGATGATCATAAAAACTGTGCCAAGCCCGAGCCGGTTGCGCTAAAGCAAAATTGTAGTGAAATTGCTCAGCAAAATACGCGTCAATAAAACCCAACGGCAAAGTGATATCGTCATCGGTGACCAAAATTGCATCGTAATCCTCCAGATTTACACCTTCTAACAGCTTATTTAACAAACTGAATTTTGGCACTGGCGCCTGTGGTGCAAGTACTGTCACAGCCTGAACGCTCGGTTCATCACTCGCTCCATTTAACGCCGCCCAACGCTGCGTTACGCTCATATGTTGCGACTGAGCAAAGCGCTCAACCAAATGCAAAGTTAAATTCGGTCGATCCGCCAGATAAATACCCAATACTAAAATATTCTTCCCAGAAATCTTTTCCACGCGCTCAGGGCGCGGCGAGACCTGCCAGTGTGCAAAATGTTGACGGAGGTATCGCTGTATCCAGCGCGATCGCGGTCTGCGAAACATATAAGGCCTCTAATTAAAATAAGCACATAATTTGCCTAGTGTACCGCGTATGGCGAGGCAGCTAGTCGCTGTATTATACTCGCGAGTAAAACTAAACCTTATCGTGCAATAAAACTTAAAAATCCTTACATTAAAACATTGCCGAATGTTAATAATTAAGCTTTTCGGATTCAAAAATCGCAACTCTCAAAAACACATTAGTTTTATTTTTCGCTCAGACAATAGGGCTGTAAAGGCATTGAACTCAATTCGTATTGCCGCAATCGTCGTGCTTTATCACCCATCAGCATCCTGCATCGACACAATCGCTTCGTTTTATGAAAATATTGATGTGTTGTTGCTGCATCAAAATTCTCCGCTAGAAGACGATTTGCGAATACAAATAACGCAATTGTTTACAGATAAATGCCGTTGGATTGGTGACACCACTAATCAAGGCATTGCAAAAGCACTTAATCAAGCGGCCAACATCGCCGATGATTTAAATTGCCAGCTATTGCTTACGATGGATCAAGACAGCCAATTTCAAAATGAGCACTTTGCTCATTTCTCTATTTGGGCCAAATGCCTATACACTAAATATCCGCTGCTGTCACCCAATCACTATCTGCTTGGTGAGCGCTCATATACTCCTCGCTCATATCCGTTATGGGTCATGACATCGGGTAATATTCTATGCACTAAAACATTTAAAAGCATAGGTGGTTTCGATGAATGTCTATTTATCGACGGAGTCGACATTGAATTTTGTGCCCGTTTACTGCAGTTCCACTCAATGGCCGTTTGCCATGACATTTGCTTAATTCATCACTTAGGTGATTCAAAGGCTCATAGCGTTGGCGGTGTAAAATCTTACACAACCCACCACTCACCTATTCGGCACTATTATATTTTTCGCAATTATTTGTACATCGCACAAATGCCACACTGTCAGCACATAAAACGCATTCTGTACAGAAAATTGCGCAAAACGCTTAAGCATATTTTATTATTTGAATCGCTTAAATTTGCAAAATTGCGTATGGCCTGGCGCGGTTTTAGCGATTATCGCAAAGGAATAACTGGCCCTTACTCACATTCCACCCTGAATTAATTCTATGTCACGCTACTGGCTCAGCATTTTAATCCCCGTTTACAACGTAGAATCCTACATTGAGCAGTGCCTCTTCTCGTTTGCAAAACAACTTGACCGGTCAATTGAAGTTATTCTGCTGGACGACTGCTCCACCGACCAATCAATCATCATTGCAAAAAAAATAATCTCCTCGCATCCGCAGATACGAATAATCGCACACGATAAAAATGCAGGCTTAAGCGCTGCTCGTAATAGCTTATTAAAACACGCGCAGGGAGACTATATATGGTTTTTAGATTCCGATGATTTTTTAATGCCTCAAGCCATTGGGCGATTAAAAACTATAGTTAACACAAAAAATCCAGATTTAATTCTGTGTGATTTTTTAATGCATAGAGATCGCCTAAGGCTTAAACATAAACTGCGTGGAGAGCTACACCGCAAGAGTTTTAAAGGCACTGCCAACACACTTATTCACAACAAAAATCAGTTGATTTGCGGCTGTTACGCTACAGGTCGGTTGCACATATGGTCAAAGATTGCCAAGCGAGCACTGTGGGACACTATACAATTCCCCGCAGGCCGATTAATGGAAGATGTAGCAACCACGCCCTATTTATTAATGCGTGCGGAGAGTTTTTATTATTGTCCAGAAGTTTGGGTGGCTTATCGACAGCGCCCAGGCAGCATTCTTTCCACGCCAAACCCATTGCGTTTGCGAGATTCAAGCCTAGCATCTGATGGTGTGTTAACCACCTGGAAAAAACGTTTCCCACAACTAAACCGCCATGCCGAATTTTATTTCGCGCATTTCTGCAGCAAAACACTTGTCGGCAATATAAAAAAATTATGCCGATCAGCCGCTGCGGATGAAATTCGCTGGCATCAGCAACAATATCGCAACAATATTCAGCGCAGCCCTGTATGGGTTATTTGGGAATATGTAAAACGCGGCTGGTTTATTAAAGCCATCCAGCTTGCACAAAGCCTCAGATAAAATTCATCGAAAATTTAAATCTAAGGTTGGGAGTTTGACCCCGTCGACACTGCGGAGCAAATTTGCAAAACCGCACAGCGGTATAACCGTTAGAAAAACCAGCTGCGCGCGTTAAGAAATTAATTGCTTATATTCTTCGTACATACGGCGCAACCCAAAAGAATCGCACGCTGCTAAGTGGCCACGTTGAGCCACAGGCTCGGCAATTGCTGGGTTTTGCAATACCCAAGCGATGCGATCAGCCAGCGCAATTGCATCAGCGGCGGGCACGATAAAATGCTCATCAACCGCAGCTAACCATTCTTGTACACCGGGCACAGCTGAACCAATGACAAAACACCCCGCAGCCATCGCTTCTGCGAGCACTAAGCCAAAACCTTCATAATGCGTACTTAAAACAGAAATTGTATATTTTTTTAAAAGACTGGGAACGTCATTGACATAACCCAAAAACTGCACCTGATTATGCACGCCCAACTCCTGCGCGAGCTGTTCGTTGCGTCGACGCAAAGAGGCTTTACCGCCACCTATAAGAATTAACGGTGGTGTGAGCTGATAGTTATCTTTTAATAAAGCGAGCGCGTGTAACAGCGTTGCATGATCTTTTTGTCGCGCAAATCGCGCGCACATAACAATTCCGGGGATGCGACTGGACCAGGATAAATCCAGAGCATTTTTATACGGCAATAAATCGATTCCATTATTAACAAACACACATTTTTCAGCAGGAAATCCATAGGCCAACAAACTATTTTTAACCCCTTCTGAAACTCCCACAAGCCATCGTGTGCGCACAGCTAATTTTTTTGCTAACCACAACCGCATGGGTGTGTAGCGCTCTTTGGAATTGTGTTCAACGTGAATAATTACCGGCACGCCAGCAATAACCGCCGCTAAACGGCCCCATAAGTGTTCGCTAAAACCATGGGCAATTAATACTCTCGGTTTAAGTCGCTTCAACAGATTCATAAGGCTCAATATAGTCGCCAGATGACTCCAGCCGGGAACGACTAAATAAGGAATTTGTTGATCAGTTAATTGCTGTAATTGTGCAACACGGGTTTGGCGTTTTTTACGCAAGACCAATAGGTGCTGCTCGCCAGCGCTTTGGTTGGCCTGCTGCACGAGTTGGCGGGCCACTGCCGTCGCCCCCGAAAATCCTCCAGTGACAAAATGTACCACATCAATTTTATCCAACCTGCGTATACCCCTTGTTAATAACAAAACCGGCATTTTAGCTTAGTCATGTGCCGTCACCAAACCGCCCCACAATAAAGGGGCATCGGTGCGCACAATTTTTAACAAAAAACTCTAAAAAACTATTAAGGCCCATGATATTTTATTAACGCGCTAAATTAAGCGCACTGCTATCAATCACAAAGAGGATTTTGTATGTTACGCCAGCCAGTAACCGCGCTTAGTTTATTTCTCGCCAGCGCTTTAGTCTGTAGCACCGGCAATGCCGCCACCGCTGAAAAAACCGCCATCAGCCCTATCATCGAACCCGAACCAATCATTCTGCCAGGGGAGCCGGTAGAGCCAATCATTAAATTACCGGTTAGCAAAACTATCAGCTGTGCGTTAACCGCCCGCAGCACCACTGCAACTACCTATGAACTAAATTATCGCGTAACCAATTCTGGTGCTAAAGCGATTACAAGTTGGCAAGTACAGTTACCTTTTAATCAAGACCCCAAAATCACTAAGGTTAGCAACGCCAAAATATCCGGCCAGCCGTTGGTTACTGCGACGAATATTGCCACTAACGGCACGTTGCAATCAGGTCAATACACGGAATTTAAATTGGCGGGCAATCACAACGGCTATTTTGTACCGCCTACATGTTCACCCTATGGCAATTCTTCAAGCTCATCATCTTCAAGCTCATCATCTTCGAGCTCGTCTTCATCAAGCAATTCCTCGTCCTCAGGCTCGTCGAGCAGCTCTTCTTCATCGAGCAGTTCGACCAGCAGCTCAGGCGGGCTAGTAATTAATGTTGATCGCTCGCTGATTGTGCACGATCAAGCAACATTAGGCTCTGCAGATTTTTCACTTTCACGAGTAATGGATCAACTAGCGGCGCAATTAAATGCAGCTAATCCTAGCGATCCAATTTCTGGCAGTGTTTTATTTGCGCGCATGTGGGATGCGCAAAATCCCGTCGGCACTCGGCCTGCAACGGGCATTGCACAGTGTAACGGGCAAGTGAACGGCTGGCCGATTGAATGCCGTTTGGGCGAAGGGGCACAGGCAGCAAGCCCGCTTAATTTCATAACACAATATATTCCCATCGCATTAGTAAACCGTTTTGATTTACGCGATCAAGCTACATTTGCAGATTGCGGCGAATATAGAGTTGTTTATGCGAACCCAATTAGCTCGCGCAATTTTATTATTTTTGAAGCCCAATTACCTAATCCCACACCTGGCCTTGCAAGCGGTTGTTCGCCCATTCAAAATCTGTGGGCCAATTTAAGCGCAAATAATTCGGCCGTATCTCGAGCGGCAACACTTGCAAATTTTTATTTTAATGGCATACCTGCGTCTAATATTGGGCCAGTAATTGATAGCCGTAACTACACGCTAAATACCGGGCAAATTCGCACGAATCAATTTATGTCCGGGCCTTGGTTACTTAAAGAATATAAAATTGGTATCCAAAATGGTAAAAACACTATCCAAGTTGTTAGCGTGAAAAGTAACCCTGTGGGCGGTTTGTTTGAAACTCGCAATACAGATCCTCGTGCAGCAGCGTTTCAAGCTGATTTTGTGCAAAACCTACCAACATTACTTCAGCCCAATTTGGCGACCTTTTTTATCTCTATGGCCAATAATGCACACAATAACGGTCAAAGCCATGCGCAAATACCCACCGAAAATGATTTCTTAGGGCATTTTGCCGCCAGTCGCGGTACAACATTTGAATCGGCAATTGCTGCAAAAATCCAACAAACCGGTAGCGCGCTCAGCGTCGATCAAGTCATTAATCGCGCAACCGCTATGACCTGTGGAGGCTGCCATGAACCTGGGACTTTCGGTATTTCAGCACCTAATGCCGTAGGCCCAGGCCAAAGCTGGCCGAACTCGGCAGGTTTCGTCCACGTTAGTGAATTTGCATTTAACGGCGAATTCCCGTTATCGACAGCACTTACTCAAGTATTTTTACCTGCGCGCAAAGTAGATTTAGAGAACTTCTTAAGCTCTGCCAAGCGCATTCAAATTGACCCGATTATAATCCCGGGTATAACTCCAGTTCCTACACCAATATCGCCAGTAATTGACGCAAAAGATTTACAGCTTGATAGCACAAATAGCGTTAATACCAGCGGTGAAACACCAACTGTATCCCCTGTACGAGCCAAACGTGCCGGCTAATACTGTGTAAAGTAAAAAGGCCCCTATTGGGGCCTTTTTTTATGCTTTATTTTTCAGGGAATAAACAAAGATTATTGTGCAATTAAGTTATGCCATTTCCGGTAGCTGTTCCTGCACAAGCTTCATCAAATCTTCCTCAGTCCAAGGCTTATTTAAATAAGCATCAACACCCACTTGCGTGGCCATCTGTCGGTGTTTATCTGTGACTCTCGAGGTCACCATTACAATAGGCATATGCTCGCCGATTTCTCCTGCACGGATATGATTGGTTAATTCCAAGCCATTCATACGGGGCATTTCAAGATCCACTAATAATATATCTGGTCGTATTTTTTCCATTACGGCAATGGCTTCAAAGCCGTCTTTGGCTGTCTGCACGTCTAAACCTAAATCTGTCATAAACTGCGCTAATGCGCGGCGGGCACTTAGTGAATCATCAACAACCAGAGCCACTAATTTAGGCGCAGTGGGAACAACGCGGGCCTGGTATTCATCTTTAACGCGCAACCAGCGCTGATATTCTTGATCATTCATTTGCAGCGTTGGGAAATCCTGTAAATCCAATACAGGGCTTACCGAGCCGTCACCTAATATAGCTGCACCTACTACACCTGCTGGCTTACAAGAATATTTATTCAGCGGTTTAATAATGTGATCCTCGCTGGCCAAAATACCTTCAACGGCTATAGCCACTCTTCCGTGTTCACCGCGCCTGGCAATTAATAAAGCACTGTAACGGGATACCTGCGCCTGTCCGGGCATCATAGCCAAATCATCAATACGCAATACATCTAACTCAACTGAGTTATAGGTATATTTAGGTTTTTCCGCCGCCCAATCAATATCCGTCGGCAAAATATAAACTAATTGCTCAACGCCTCGGCTGACAATTGAGCATTTATGCGTGCCCATTTTTATTACTAGCGTATGCGCAGATAAAATACTCATCGGCATTTCAAGTGCAAAAGAGCTGCCGCGTCCGAGTTCTGATTGAATACTCATACTGCCTTTGAGTGCGCGCAGCTGAGTCGCCACCACATCTAAACCTATACCGCGACCGGAGGTTTGGCTCACTTGAACACGCGTAGAAAATCCCGGTGTCAGCAATATTTTATGCAATTCAGCACGCGTAGGGTTTTCATATAATTCCAAAATACCGCGCTCACGGGCAAGCCCCTCAATGCGCGCATAATCCAAACCACCACCGTCGTCTTTCACTAAAATATGTAGATTTTCACCGCGGCGCTCAAAGCTCACGCTAATTACACCCTCGGCGTCCTTAGCTAAATCCAAACGGCGCTCAGCAGATTCAATGCCATGGTCCACCGCATTGCGCAGCAGATGCATTAAAGGGTCTACCACTGTATTTAATACTCTACTATCAACTAAAACATCTTCACCGTGCAATTCAAAGCGTACCTGTTTTTGCGTAAGACGCGCCGCCTGCCGCACACAGCGCGCAAGGCGTGGAGCGATTAAGGACACGGGTAACATTCGAATGTGCAACAATAAATTTTGTGCATCGCTGCTGCGATGGCGCTGCTCGATGACCAAATTGGTAAGCTCTTTTAACTGTGCTTCAATATGGTAAATAGCCTCTTGGGAGTCTGTGGTAACTTCCTGTAATTGGCTAGTAAAACTGTGCAATTCACTAAAGCGCTCCATTTCCAATGGGTCAAAATCGCCTGCCCTGTCGATTTTTGCGGTATTTTTAATACCGTGTAATTGCACCAGATGATCAAAACTTGCAGCCAATTGGCGGATTTTTTGATGATAGGATTCAGCCGATTTAACACCGGATACCAATTGGCTAATACGCGTTAGTACTTGGTTCGTGCCAATTTGATTTTCACCAGCAATGCGCAATAACTCGTGCGCCATAGTCTCGGTGACGGTTAAATGATGTTTGTGGTCTTCCTCAACACTTTCTGCCACTGGTACAGGACTTGGCTCTTTTATGCCAATCGGTGCAAGTACCGCAGATCCTGTCGCATATTCCCACTGCCCTGCATAAGCGGCGCGCAATTGCGTTAAAACGCGGGTTAACAAATCCACCAAGTGCGCAGGTTTGGGCCCCAGGCCGATTAAATATTCCGATATGCTCGCCAGCGCATCGGCGGTATCTTCAAGCAAATCCAGTACATTTTGCGCCAGTGGCCCGGCTATTTTTAATACCTGCTCTAATAAATCTTCCGTGTAGTGCATCAAATTAGCTAGGCCGCGAATGCCTACCAAATTCGCAGCACCCTTAATTGTATGCGCTGCGCGCAAGGCAATAGCTAATGCTGCCGTATCCTGCTCCTGCATCAAGCGGGCGACTGCGCGGCTAAAGCTGGCTGAATGTTCAGGTAATTCCTGCAATAAGCCATTTAATAAATCGCGGTTTACATCCGTATCCACCGCTAAACTTACCATGTCGTCATCGACAAATGCGGGTAATTGGCTTAGTCCACTGGCATCATCTGCTAATATTTCTGAACTGGAAAAAGCTTGTCGCAATAAATCGCGATCACTCTCAAGCACAGGATGTTGCCAGCGGCTATCAAAAACATATTCAAGCATTTGGCTTACGGCAGCGGCTTCGCCGTCGCTGCCAAACGCATTTAAATAATGTGTGAGCAACGGGCACCAGCCGGCCATTAACACAGAGTTTTCATCACTCCAGGGCAGGCTTTGCCATAATAAAAAATTATTTTTAAGATGCTCACAGACTCGCTCCATACCCTCAAGCCCCACCAAGCGTGCGGCGTGACCTAAATTATCCAAATGGCTAAATAATTCATCTAATAAAGTATTTTTGGCTTCTTCATCGCCATTATGCAGCGGTGATAAATCAAACAATGCCAAATCTGACAGCTCGGAGAGCAAAAGCCCGATGAGCTCTTGTTGTTCGGCAGTCGGCTGCGAAGTCGTCATAGATGCGTACTCCAATTGCTCAATAAAACCTTGCGGGATTTATGTGCCCATTTTTCCGCGAAATTAGACATATTCGCATCGGCAAAAAAATTCGCATGATTTAAACAGACGAATTGTCTTTTTCGTGTTCTGGCAGAGAGAAGCTATTTACGCGCTCAACCAAGGTTTCACAAAACAGTTTTAACGAATCTGTATGCTGCTTTTGTTGCGTCAATTGCAAGCCGGTTTTTTCAGTAAAACTTCGGATAATAGTTGTCCGGTCGCGCACTCGGTTCGATAATTCCGCCTGCTGGGCCGAACTGTGAGCAATGTGCTGCACCTGTTCTACCAAGCGCTTGGTTACCGTTACCGTATCTTCCATTTGTGCACCGGCCGATTCGGCTAACCGAGTACCTTCAGCTACTTGAGTAATTAATTTGTTCATCGTATTCACCGCATCAGCGGTTTCAATACGAATGTTATTTACCATTGAGGAAATTTCCGCCGTTGCTTCTCGTGCGTTTTCAGCCAAGCGCTGGACCTCGTCGGCAACCACCGCAAACCCTTTGCCTGCTTCACCGGCAGAGGCCGCATGCATACTGGCATTCAACGCCAAAATATGGGTGCGCTCAGCGATCGTATTAATCAAATTCACAATGCCCGAAATTTCCTGCGAGCGATCCCCCAAACGTTTTATACGTTTTTCAGTTTCCGAAATCGTTTCGCGAATACTTAAAATACCTGATACCGAACGGCTTACCGTATCCCGAGCCGACTGCGTATTATCAATTGCCATAATTGCAAATTTATCGGCATTTTGTGCTTTAGCTGCAATATCGCCCATGGTTTTTGCAGAAATCTCCATCGCTTTTCCAGTGGCGATTACTTGTTTACGCTCGTCCTCCGCCACCTGTACAACCAAACGCGATTGCTTTTGCAGGCCATCGGCCAATTGGTTTACCTGGGCGGAAATATCTTTTACTTGCCAAAGCGTTTTAGCCGTCTCCGAAGTTAATAGATTAATCGCATCGGAAATCGTACCGGTAATGTCGGCTGATACCGGCACCTTGATTGTCAAATCTTTGCGCGCAATGAGGCCCACCGCTTTAATAAGCGAAATAATAGAGTTATTTAGAATTTCATTTTCCAAAAATTGATCTTGCAAAAACTGAAAGCGATCATCGAGCAATTGGTTAAACGCCCGCCCCAAATCACCGAGCTCATCATGCTCAAGGATTTTAACCCGTGCTTTTACATTTCCTTTATTAATCCGCTGCATAACGTTTTGCATATGCACGAGTGGAAAAACGATACTTTTGTAAATAAAATAAATGCCGACCGCGGCCCCCATCACCACCACAAATATCAGCGCAATAAATATCGCCCGCACAAGTTGAATTTGCTCATCCATAGCGCCGGTGAATTTTATTAATTGACTCTCCAAACCTTGCTGTAATTCATTAAGCTGTTGCAACACTGGCAGATATTTTTGGCCATCAAATACCACCGGACGTTGCGGCGGAGCCTCCAGGGTGAAGCTCGCCAAATAGTCATCCAATGCAGTAATTAGCTGCGTAAGACCCGCATCCGGGCGCAATACACTTTTTTGCGTTGTAAGAAAATCTCGCCCAAAGCCTTGTACATTATTTAGCGCATTCTCATCGTGGCTCTGGATAAACGTATCGTGCAAACGCTGCAGCTCCACCCACGCTGCTAACTCTTGAGGCCTCGCGCGCTGTTTAACAATGGCCTCAAGCACTTTAAACTGCGTATATATTTTATCGTCGGAATAACGCGGCTTGCCGGGTGTTACCTCACTTACATTTTGAGTTGATGCCGATGCTTGTACAGTTTCAAATTGACTGACTATTTTATGCGGGTTCGGTAGCGAGGTTTCTTTTTTGGCTAGCAGCTCAGCCTGGTTAAAAGCACCAATAAAGGCCTCTTTATTAGCGCGCAACTCATCACTGTCCGCTGCGAGCCGGTAGGAATTAGCTATAAAATCCTGCAGATGCCCGCGCCCTTGTTGTAAGAATTTTTCAAACAAGTTGTAATTTTGTGCAGTTTCTCGCACCTTTGCTTCCTGATCGACCTGCCAATAATAAGCCACACCTAGGCCTGCAAAGCCCAACGCTAACCAGGCTACTAATAAAAGAATCTTCTGCGATACTCGCAAGCTTGAGAAAACATTCATAAGACTTAACCTAAAGTTACTGTTCAGCCATTTAATTTATTTAACGACCGCATTTAATATAACGAGGCCGAACATCGCCATTACGCAATTTTTGTCTGTCGCAACTGCTCAATTACGCGCTTATTCAGTTGCATTGCATTTTTTAGTGTTTCACCGCAGCGCTCAATGACTAAGCCTGCACACCTTTTTATTTTAAATAAACCATTCTCCCCGCCCCGCACCCGCATTATCCGGCCAAGGTGGAAAATAACACCTCATGGCTCAGCTCAAACCAGACCTGGTTGTCGCAGCGGTAACTATGTTTAATACAATGCGCTATAGCCTTAGGTGCATTTAGATAATCATCGGTCAATTCAGCACGGCTCAAATCGATCGCTAGGGGTTTTTCATTTAATACCACAGCGGCGGCCTGGCCGGTTGCGCCAATTACTAATACATAAGGCGCCACCGCAACAGGAGTTTTACCGAGAATAAAACTATCCAAATGAAATACCGGCACAATTGTGCCGCGCACATTTAATAGGCCGGCAAAATGATGTAACACATTTGGCAATGCAGACCAATTAGGGCTTTTTATTAATTCGCTATAAACACCGGGATAAACTAAATAACCTTGACTGCCAATAAAAAACCCGTAGGCGCGAGAATGCCTCGCGGCTTCCTCGAAGTGATTAGTAGGCAAAACCTCAGATGTCATAGAATAAACTTAAATAGGAAAAACTTAGATAGCTGCAATCGTGCGAATTATTTCTTCAGCTGAATAGGGTTTTGAAATCAGGCCGCGGCCACCTTGCAATTCGGCCCACACGCGGTCGGCTTTTTGGCTTTTACTGGTTACAAAAATCACCGGTATTTTCCCTGTCTCCCGGTCAGATGTAATTGCGCGACAGGCTTCATAGCCGTCGCCACCTTCCATTACTACGTCCATTAATATGAGATCAGGGCGAGTGGAGCGGGCTTTTTCCACTGCTTCGCGCCCGCTGGATGCAGTTACTACTTGATAACCTGCGCCTTCGATAATTAATTTAAGATGTTGCAAATCTACGACTGAGTCGTCTACCACCATAATTTTACTGGCTGACATAGATTTATTCCTTCGGCTGTGGAAATTGATCGTTAATAATACGCTCAAAATCAGAGTGATTAATGGGTTTAACTAGGTAGGTGTCACATCCGGCAAGAGCACCTTTGATGCGATCAAAAGAGGAGGATTTACTGGTTAACAAAATAATCGGCGTACCCTTATTGGCTTGAATTTTTTTAATACGCCGACACGCGGTATAACCATCCATATTCGGTAAAACCACATCCATAAAAATAATATCGAATTTACAACCCAATGCAGCGCCGAGGGCCGCCTCAGCGGTATCTAGCGATGTGACCTCAACACCCAGCAGGCCAAAATCAATTTCAAGCTGCCGCCGCACGGCTAGACTGTCATCTACAACTAAAGCTTTATTTAATCCCTCGCGACGAGCCGCCGCGATTGCTTCGGGCCGATTTAATAATTTAAGACCCGCTACGGCATCGTCAGATAAGCGCGTACTATCGCCGCCAATTTCAAATTCAGGGAGGTAATTAAGCTCTTTTATAGTATAGGTATCTAACAATTTAATTAAGCGGCTGGGGTTAACCGGTGATTCTAAAAAATAACCACTTTGATTTTGGCCTTCAGGGCTGCCTCGGCGCGCTAAGCGCACTTGCGGGCGCGATGCTGCGGGCCCTTCGATCATACCCTTGTCCCAGGCAGCCAAAACCGTAGGATTTAGCGTGCACAGAATGACAAAGTCCAAGTTATCCGGCAGTTTGCGGCTGTTCGTCATTAAAGGCACAGCTTCATAAATACGGTTGCGAAAATTAGTCACACTAAAAATTCGCGAGAATGCATTCATAGCCTCGACGGAAGCACCGACTATACCGACGCGGAATGTGCGTGGATTGGAAACTCTGCGTTTTACAGGATTTGACATGATCAACCAAAATTCTTCGTTGTAGTGACTTTTGCCAGCTAAACCATACTTCCTATACGGCAGACTACGACTCAATAAATAACCGAACTACTTCTTATGCTAACAAGTTAGCAGAGCACCCAAGGCTGAACACTATCTATGCGATCAATAAGACTGACAAGCCCCGCTTACATAAAACAAGGCATTCCGTCGAAGCATAAACGCGAATTTTTCTTGGTCTGGCGCGCTTATTCGCAACGAAATTAAACTCCCAACGCCCAGCCTAGTCGATCACTGGCGTTTTTGCCGCGCAAAGTCTACAAGATAATACACAGGTCGCGAATATTTATTTACCATTCAAACGGTTATTGCACTTAGAGTGCAATATCGACGTCTTTAACACGTATCAGGCCGCAATATTCCAACGAAGTAGGTATTTGCTTACCCTAGGCTACACTTATTGGGGCTAGCGCCTTCAGAAATTCATGCAAGCCCATGGCCGCAACGATCAATACGAATAAACATTCACCTGCTCAGGATGTTAGCGATTGATAATTTAGAAAATCGTTATCACTAATTTCGTACCTTGCGCTTGCGTCCTGAAATGGCCGGCGCATTGGCACATCGTGCTAATATTGGTTGATCTGTTAATAACCCATTTTTCTCATAATGTCCTAGGCACTCCATATGCACAGCGAACCCTCTTACAATTTATTCCTCGTGGTCTTGTCTTTTTTAGTCTCTGTGTTTGGATCGTTTGTGGCCTTAACGCTTATACGTGCGGTGCGCACAAGCACCTCCAGCGCAAAACTCCCCTGGATTATCGCCGCCGCGTTTGCTCTGGGGGGAGGAGCAATCTGGACCATGCATTTTATCGGCATGCTCGCCTACGACATGGGTATTCCCGTTTCCTACAACGCCTCGCTGACACTTGCGTCACTGGCCATCGCCGTTGCTGTAGTGGGGCTTGGCATTTGGGTAGTGGGTTCGAACGATAAATCAACTGCACGGTTAATTATTGCCGGAGTTTTAACTGGCCTTGGAGTTGCCAGCATGCATTACACAGGCATGGCGGCAATGAACGGGATTAGCAAAATGAGCTATGAGCCGTTTTGGTTTAGCTTATCGATTGTGATTGCGCTAGTAGCGGCCACTGCAGCGCTTTGGCTGGCGTTTAACCTTGACGGCCAGCTGCAATTAATTGGCGCGAGCATCGTTATGGGAATTGCGGTATGCGGCATGCACTACACAGGTATGTACGGCATGATTATGACTCACGATGCTAATACGCTGGCGCAACTCGAAGGCATTAAACCCATGCAAATGGGCTTAATGATATTTTGCTTTAGCATGTTATTGCTGGTGTTAAGCCTTATTGCGGCGCTCAGCCAATTAAATCGCAAAATGTATGAAGCTTTAGAGGCTGAAGACGACACTGAAATCGCCGCGCACTAATTTTTGTTCTTAACCAAGGTATAGCAGGACGAGCCCGATGGTTTACCTGCTATAGGCTTTATCCACACTTTTAAAAACATTCTCCATTAGCACAATGGCTGTCGCCGAATACCATCTCGACAAATCGCTACACTCTCCTAGCGTGCTAATAGCGCCATCAAACATCTAATTTAATCAGCCAAATATCTGTGCAGATCCCCAGTTCCAGCAAAAATGCTGCCAAACCCTCCATAAGGCATGCACTTTATTATCATTTTTTAACCGATTATTTAATACTAAATAACGAATAAAGCTTGCAATCAGTCTAGAAAGTCATCTAAATTCCTTCGCTCAACATCGGCGCCAACAGTCGAGAAAACGGATCTTCATCACAATAAAAACAAGAACTGGCGCCTAATTTGCAAAATAATAAAAAATGCAATATGGCTCGTGCAGCCTGATTGCCCTGCGTCTCCTATCCTCGAAGAAACAAAGGAAAACTTTCATGAAAATTCTCATACTTGGTTCAGCCTTTAGTGGTCTATGTCAGCGCGTCTTACGCGAACTAATTTTAATGGGTCATCAGGTTGACCAACATTACGGCATGGATGAACCAGTCCTGCGCCAACAACTGGCTTTATTTCAACCTGAACTCATTTTATGTCCGTTCCTAACCCACCGAATTCCCACTGACATTTGGCAGACCTATCGCTGCTTAGTTGTGCATCCGGGCATTGAAGGTGATCGCGGTCCCAGCTCGTTGGATTGGGCAATTGGCCGCCAGCAAACACATTGGGGCGTAACCCTGTTACAGGCCGATGCCGAAATGGACGCCGGCGCGATATGGGGGACAACCAATTTCCCGCTGCGCAAAGCGAGTAAAACGTCTGTTTATAAACGAGAAGTGAGCAGCGCTGCGGTAAATATGCTTAAACAAGCCGTAATAGATTTCAATGACGCAAGCTTTAAACCTCGCCCACTTGACTATAGTGATCCCACTGTACGCGGCAATCTAATGCCCACAATGAAACAGCCGGATCGTGCAATTAATTGGCAAGTGGATTCAACTGACATCATCATCGCGAAAATTAACGCAGCGGACACCAACCCTGGTGTACTAGATGAAATTGAGGGCGTACCTGCTCATATTTTTGGTGCGCAATTTGAGCCTAATTTAAAAGGTACCCCAGGAGAGATTTTAGCCATCTCCCACGGAGCGATCTGTAAGGCCACAATTGACGGCAGCGTTTGGATGCGACAAGTAAAAGCAAAATCGATAAATACGCTACCACCTATTAAATTACCTGCCGAATACCTTGCTAAGCATATTTATAGCGCGCAGAAAATAGCTGCATTAAAACATGCGAGTTTACCGGGAACCTTTAACGACATAGCGGTGGAACACCAAAACGATGTCGCTTATGTTTATTTCGATTTCTATAATGGCGCTGCCAACACCGAACAATGCGTACGCCTGACTGAATGTTTAAAAGAAGTAAAAGCGGGCCTAAGCAAAGTAATTGTATTAATGGGTGGCGAGAATTTTTTCAGCAACGGCATCCACTTAAATACGATAGAAGCCGCCAGCGACCCAGCATTAGAATCTTGGTTAAATATCAATGCAATTGACGATTTAGTATTAGAAATAATTAATAGCCCTAACCATGTAATGCTCGCGGCACTGCGCAACAATGCCGGCGCTGGCGGCGCAATTGTAGCGCTTGCGTGCGATAAAATTATTGGCCGTGAAGGTGTGGTACTCAACCCGCATTACAAAAATATGGGCCTGTATGGATCAGAATACTGGACTTATCTGTTGCCTAAACGCGTCGGCAGCGAAATAGCTGCAACTATTACCGAGCAATGTCAGCCGATGTTAATCGCCGAGGCATTAGATTTAAATCTCGTGGATGAACTATTCCAGGAGGATTGGCAGGCCTATCACAATCAACTCACGCGTTTTGCCGAAGCCATGACGGAGCCTCGTGTGCATGCTGCAGTGTTGCGTGCTAAAAATGATACCCGTCAAAAAGACGAAGCTAAAAAGCCCCTGGAGGAATATCGCCAAGAGGAATTAGCCAGAATGCGCGCAACTTTTGATAATGCAGCCAGTTATTACCACGAGGCCCGGCGCAATTTCGTCTACAAACAACCACCAAAGAAGCCGTGCTGGGTGGATTCTAGTTGTATTACGCAACTGGAACTTACCCACTAGTAAATAGTTTATTAGCTCGGCATTAACAATATCGGGCTAATAAACTCGTAAATAATTGCGCTAAATATTCAACTCACTGTAAAAGTAACATTGGTTAAAAATAACCAATGCGACCAATCACGGTGATTTTTCAACAACACTTGCCGAAGCAAGTCCACACAACTGCAGCCATTGCAACACGCTAGGGCTGCTGTATTTATGTTTATGCAGAGCGACATACAGCCTACGCGAGAAATCCCGATGGGGCACGGCCAGCGGTACTAAGCTGCCGCGAGCAAACGCATCCGCTAAAGAAATACGCGATAAACACGATATGCCCATGCCCGCCTCCACCGCGCGCTTAATCGCTTCCGTATGCTCAAGTTCTAACACTATATTCAGTTGCGGTAACAGGCCTTGCATTGCCCGATCAAATGCCTGGCGAGTGCCCGAACCCTGTTCACGTAGGATCCAGGCAGCGCTGGTTAAATCACTATCTAACAATTGCTTATGCTGCGCCAACGGATGATCCGGCGCTACAAAGCACACCAGCTCATCATCTCGCCAGGGCAGCAGGAGTAAATCCCGATGATTAATATCCCCTTCGATAAGGCCTAAATCGTAGTCGTAATTTAATAAACCCTGCACAACCGCTTGTGTATTCGCCACATGCAGGCTCACCTTAGCGCCGGGGGACTTGAGCATAAATTCCTTGATCATGACCACGGCCAAATAATTACCAATAGTCAGAGTTGCCCCAAGCTTTAGTAAACCCATGTCTTTGCGGCGACGTAAATCCCCTTCAAAGCTTTTCGCTTGCTCTAACAAAGCCTCCGCCTTAGGTCGCAATGAGCAGCCCATGTCGCTCAGCTGCAAGCGCTTACCCCACCGATCAAACAGCGGCACGTTATATTGACGCTCCAGATCCTTAAGTGCTCCAGAGCAGGCCGATTGAGACATGGCAAGATGTTCAGCCGCGCGGGAGACATTTTCATAGTGCGCGATGGCGAGAAATACTTCGATTTGCCGGAGGGTAAAGTGCATAGCTGCAAAACCGATAAGGGTTATATGAATAAGTTGATTTACCGCTATGCTAGTAAACGGGTATTATTTATGCAACGCCGCAGGCCCTTACGCCCGCACCTACTTGAGCGGCCTGCCCGCAAATTAATAATTGATAGACTTAGGTACCTTGCCCCATGAGCAATTTATTAAAAGAGCGTGTATTGACTGTACACCACTGGAACGACACCCTATTCAGCTTCACTACCACGCGGGACCCGGGTTTTCGTTTTCGCAACGGCCACTTTTGTATGATCGGTTTAGAACAACCCAGTGGCAAACCGCTGATGCGTGCCTATTCTATTGCCAGCGCGAATTACGAAGAGAATCTCGAATTTTTTAGTATTAAAGTGCAAGACGGCCCATTAACTTCGCAGCTACAAAAAATTAAACCCGGTGACGAGATCGTTATTAATCCAAAATCCACCGGCACGCTAACGACGGATTTTTTATTGCCAGGTAAAAATTTATGGTTACTAGCAACCGGTACTGGCCTTGCACCTTTTATGAGTATTATTAAAGACCCGGAAGTGTACGCCCAATACGACCACGTTATTTTAACGCACGGAGTACGCCTGGTAAGTGAACTGGCCTATGAGCAATTTATTACCGAAGAATTACCCAATAATGAATTTTTCGGTGATGAAGTAAAAGGCAAATTATTGTATTACCCCACGGTGACTCGCGAGCCTTTTCGCAATCAAGGCCGCCTGACGGATTTATTAAAAATCGGCAAACTCACTGCAGATTTAGGCTTACCGCCAATCAGCCCGGAAAATGACCGATTTATGATTTGCGGCAGCCCTAGTATGCTCAAAGACTTCTGCACTATTTTAAATGACGCAGGATTTAAAGAAGTACGTAGCAGTGATACCGGGCATTATGTGGTTGAGCGCGCGTTTGTAGAACAATAAACCACATCTAATTTTCGCCCAATAAAAGCCCGAACTAAGGTCCGGGCTTTTTTGTTTTTAGTATCTGCTTTTAGCCAAAAAAATAAGCACAAAAACTTGTTCTCAGCCACTCGCGCCATAAATAAAATGCTCGGCACCACACTTCTCCCTGTTCTAGACCGACTCGAATAGCCCCTTCTATCCCATAACCTCATTCATATAAAATATGATAATTGCCAAGCCGATCACGAACAGTCTGATCTGATGTGCGATGATCAGCATTCTGATGTTTAGAGGTTTCCCTCAGGCGGGGTTCGTAAGCTGAGCGCTACAAAATGCGACACATAAATTAAGGCTATTTTTAAAGCCCATAATTTCTTCACATATTGTGGCGGACGCAAAAAAACAATTAATTAAAAATATCTGGAGGTTATATGATTCGCACACTAATACTCACAGGTGTGTCCTGTTTTTTATTGGCCTGCAGTGGTCCTGGTGGCACCTCATCGAGCAGTTCAAGCTCAAGCTCTGGCAAACCCACATCGAGCAGCTCAAGTAGCTCTTCATCTTCCACATCAAGCTCTAACTCATCTAGCTCTTCAAGTTCTTCATCAAGTTCGTCCAGTTCAGGCCAAGTAATTGCCCGCTGTAGTGAACCACTCGCAATGCAGAATAAAGCCACCGTCATCGCAGCACTCACCGAATTATTTATTCAGAAAAAACCCTCCGCTGCGATTAGTAAATATTGGGCCGAACCCTATTTACAACATAATCCCATTGCTAAAAGTGGTGTGGCAGCATTTTCGTCAATTATGTCTTCTTTAGTGACTTCCGCGAGTTTCAAATATGAAATTCTCGGCAGCTTTGCTGAATGTGATTTAGTAGCCGTCGTAGGCAAATATAGTCAAACCGGAGTGATAGTGGATATGTTCCGTGTGAAAGATAATAAAATTATCGAGCATTGGGATTCAGACACAAATTCCTCTGCTTATGAAACCACATTTAGCAGCACCACTTCGAAATCCGTCACGAGCATGCGCGAAGCAATCGAAGGCCTTTACGCGGTAAGCTTAGTACCTAACCTTCCTGAGTTAATCGATAATTATTTTTATGCACGGCATATAGTTAATGGTGGCTCAAGTAATTTCCCCACCTATATTAGTACGAATAAAATCCAGCACCAAAAAATTCACTACCTTATCGCCGACGGTGATTACGTATTCGTATTGGCAGAAGCGACAATAAACGCAAAGCCGTATGCTTTATATGAAGTGTATAAAATGCCGTTTTCTACAGATAACGACATTACCGAATACTGGAGCACAAAACGCGCCGTGCCTACCAGCACTATGAGTGGCCTGCCTATCTTCTAGCCAAGTATTCGTAATTTGCCGCCAAAGCCAGCGCAAGAATATGCGCTGACTTTTTTGTGCGTATAACAAAACCAACCAAATAACACCCTTAGGGACCAGTTAGTCTTCCTTTCCACACAACACTTTGAAACGAAACGTACTTTTTCTAGTTAAATCAATTCAACCCAAAATTATTTTCAGCATAAAATGAAATGCATGCGAAGCGCTAAATTGACACCTGCACTGTTGACTCATCATTTTACACCGCACTAGAACGCTGCTTAAATCCGGACACCTCAGCCCCCGCCTGATGATTCAACTGCAAAAAACCCAGTGAACTTATCACCACTAAAAATCCCATAAGCGCAAACGCCCATTGGAATTCGGAAAGGCCCAGTATTAAATTAAATTGCGGTAAAAAGCTAAGAATTAATACACTCAGGGCAACACCAAGCATTAAAGAAATTTGCTGTGTCATATAGCCAAGTGTTGTACCTGACGCGCGTTGGTGGTCGGGCACATCGGCAAAAGCTAGAGAATTTAACGCAGAATATTGCAATGAACGGCTTAACCCTGCAATTAATAAAATCGCTGCCATTAATACAAATGAAGGCAATACGCCTAAGCTGCCCAATGCGATAATCGTAAGGCCGCACACACATCCATTGAGTAGTAAAATCCGCCGAAACCCTAAATTTTTTAATAAGTATACGCTTGCGGATTTCATACCGAAATTACCCAGAAAATACACCAGCATATAACCGCCCGCTGCAATGGGGCTCATTCCCAAGCCTTGCTGCAAAAACAATGGCAATAAAAAAGGCGTGGCATTAATACCGATGCGCACGAGTGTACCCACCCATAAATTACTCACGGCAAATGTACGAACTTCACACACCTGTAAATTTAATAATGGCTCGGCCACCTGTTTAAAATACCGCACCGCGATAAATGCCAGCAGCAGACCGCCGATGAATAAGGCCGCCGAATACTGTGCAGGCCAAATCGTATGGGCAAACGAGTCTAGCCCGTACAAAATACCCATTAGAGCCGCTGACGCAAGCACAAACCCGCGCCAATCTAAAGGCCGTTTAACCTGGGCCTGTGAGGGGGGAATCCAGCTGCGTGCGCAGAAAAACACAATAATGCCCAGCGGTAAATTCAAATAGAAAATCCACGGCCAGGAAAAATAAGTGACAAACACGCCACCAATTAAAGGCCCAATAACTGGCGCAATTAATGCCGGTTGAGCAATTGTGGCCATAGCACGTACTAATTGATTTTTCGGTGTTGTTAATAACACTAATAAACGGCCCACCGGCACCATAAAAGCCCCCGCAGCGCCTTGTAATATGCGCGCCAAAATAAATGTTGTAAGGCTCGTAGCTAATCCACATAACATCGACGCTAATACAAAAACAATTAACGCCAATAAAAATACCCGTCTGCCACCCAAACGCTCCGCAACCCAGCCAGAAAGCGGCGCAAATAAGGCTAAGGCCAGCCAATAGACGCTCATGCCAAGGCTCAAATTTACCGCGCTCACCCCAAAGCTTTTAGCCATTGTCGGCAGCGCATTGGCAATTACTGAGGCATCTAACAGCACCATAAAAAACGCACATCCCACCAGCCGCGCAATTCGCGGTGACCAGTTTTCAACACTGGCTGCAAGGTTGTGTGATGGGTTCGCGAGTTTAGGAATAGGAGGGCTAGACTGCTGCATATCTTCATCAAAATAAGGTTGGCCAGTAATTGACAGCACCGGCATTTTAGGCGAGCCTTGAGGCGTTGTGTGCTACACACAAACCTTACCAAATCACTCACTCAGCAAGAGGAAATTCCTATGTGGACTAAACCAGCTTACGAAGATTTGCGCATTGGCTTTGAAGTAACTATGTACTTCTCATTCCGCTAATTAATTAGCTTGGCCTGCGGTTTGATACAACGCTTCGCGTAGGGTTTCACTCTTTTAGAGTGTACACAGATTAAAGTTTTAGGTTTGTGTTCTTATCCAGCTGCGTTATTGCCTATCACTCCGCAGGTTATTTTCCCTCCTTTTATTTCATACCCTTTAACATAATTGCACCCGCCTATGAAAATCCGTGTACTCGGCTCCGCCGCTGGCGGTGGCTTTCCCCAATGGAATTGTAACTGCCACAATTGCAGCGGCGTGCGCAGCGGGCAAATTCAAGCCACACCACGCACACAATCCTCCATCGCAGTATCCACCGATGAGCGTCATTGGGTGGTATTTAATACCTCGCCGGACATACGCGCGCAGCTGGATGCCTTCCCAGCCATTCAGCCTAAACAGGGCCTGCGGGACACCGGTATAGCCGCAATTGTTTTTATGGACAGCCAGATCGACCACACAACAGGCTTGCTGATGCTGCGTGAAGGCTGCCCGCACGAAGTGTATTGCACCGATTGTGTGTACGAAGATCTCACCACAGGCTTCCCTATTTTACGTATGCTCGAAGCCTGGAACGGCGGCATTAACCGCCATCGCATAACCACTAGTGAAGCCTTTGTTATCCCCGCAATAGAAAACCTTGTCGTTACACCGATATTCCTAACCAGCAAAGCGCCGCCCTATTCCCCTCACCGTAACAATCCGCAGCCGGGCGACAATATCGGTGTGGTACTGCAAAATGTATTAAGCGGTAAAACGGCGTTTTATGCACCGGGGCTCGGCGCCATAGAGCCACATTTAATTCCGTATATGGCCGCTGCAGATTGTTTATTAGTGGACGGCACTTTTTGGCGTGAAGATGAAATGGCTGTGGCCGGAGTCGGTACAAAACTCGCAAGCCAAATGGGGCACTTGCCGCAATCGGGCGATGACGGCATGATTCAAGCACTTAAAAGCTTTCCTCACGCACGCAAAATATTAATTCACATCAATAACACCAACCCCATATTGGATGAACAATCCGCACAGCGGCAGGAATTAACCGCGCAAGATATTGAAGTTGCTTTCGATGGGATGGAAATAGAACTGTAATGAGTGGGCGAGGGACACAGCCGCAAATAACAACAGCCTAAGTGCCGGAGAACCCTCAATGACATCCACGCAAACCCCTTGGTCCAAGGCTGATTTTGAATCACACCTACGTGCCAAAGGCGCCTATTACCATATTCACCATCCGCTCAATAGAGCGATGAATTCAGGCCTGTGCACCCCAGAACAAATTCGCGGCTGGGTAGCCAATCGGTTTTATTATCAATTAACCATTCCAATAAAAGACGCCGCAATTCTCGCCAACTGCCCAGATCGCGACGTTCGCCGCCTATGGGTTCAGCGCATGTTGGATCACGATGGGCAAGTGAGTGAACAGGGGGAAATTACAGAAGGCGGCATAGAAGCCTGGCTGCGCTTAGGTGAAGCCTGCGGCCTCACGCGCGAGGAAATTCTCGACCAGCGCCATGTTTTACCCGGTGTGCGCTTTGCCGTCGATGCCTATTTAAATTTCGCCCGCCGCGCCAGCTGGCAAGAAGCAGTGTGCTCCTCATTAACCGAATTATTCGCGCCGAATATTCACCAAAACCGTTTGGATAATTGGCCTAATCATTATCCGTGGATTGAACCCACCGGTTACCATTATTTTCGCACGCGTTTAAAAGAAGCGCGCCGGGATGTGGAACACGGCCTTGCCGTTACGCTGGATTATTTTGTCACACGCGAACAACAAGAGCGCGCACTGCAGATTTTGCAATTTAAATTAGATGTGCTCTGGAGCATTATGGATGCTATTACCATGGCCTATGTACACAACACGCCGCCCTACCACAATTGCGAACAACCCTAAGACGTAAAAGCTCATGACTGAAGCATTAAACTGGATTCCCCGCGTAAACCCCCACTACCGCCTGCAATGGGAAGAAGCGCAAAACTGCCACGTACTACTCTACCCAGAAGGTATGATTAAATTTAACGGCAGCGCTGGGGAAATTCTCGCGCAGGTAGATGGCGTGCGTTCGATTAATGAAATTATCATTTCCCTAAATGAAAAATTCCCCGGCATCGACGGTTTAGAAAATGATGTATTAGAATTTTTTAACGACGCATTTGCAAAACGCTGGTTGCAGTACGATTAAATTAATTCGTAACTAAGCTCAACCCCTCCTGGCCGGGCGCCCCAACCTCTCTCTTTAAAAGAGGGAGGGGCAGAACATCGTTGAGCGATGAGCGTGTATTTTTCGCGGCTTTTTTGCCCCCCTCCCCTTTTAAAGGGGAGGGCTGGGGTGGGGTTAGGGGGCCAGGAAAGTGCAGAAAACCTGCGATACAAAACCAAAAGCCAATTAAATAAACATCAATTTACGGCGAACAATAAATTTTATGTCCACACAATCCCCTCCCCTGTGGCTACTAGCCGAACTCACCTACCGCTGCCCACTGCAATGCCCCTATTGCTCGAACCCAACTAATTTTGCCAGCGTAAAAGACGAGCTCGACACCGACACCTGGATAAAAGTATTGCGCCAAGCGCGCAAACTCGGCGCTGCGCAATTAGGCTTTTCCGGCGGTGAACCCTTAGTGCGGCAGGATTTGGATATTTTAATTAAAGAGGCGCGCACGCTAGGCTATTACACCAATTTAATTACCTCAGGCCTCGGCATGGACGGCGAGCGTGTGGAAGGCTTTCGCCGCGCAGGGCTCGATCATATTCAAATTAGCTTTCAAGCCAGCTCGGCAGAATTAAATAATTATTTCGCTGGCAGCAACAAAGCCTTCGCCCACAAAAAAGCCATGGCTGCTGAAGTAAAACGTCAAGGCTACCCAATGGTGTTAAATTTTGTTTTACACCGCCACAATATCGACCAGGTAGAACAAATATTAGATTTATCGTTAGAGCTGGGCGCCGATTATGTGGAACTGGCCAATACGCAATATTACGGCTGGGCTCTACACAACCGCAAACAATTATTACCCTCGAAAGAACAATTAATCAAAGCTGAAGCCGCAACCAATGCCTATCGCCAAAAAATCGGCGATAAAATGAAAATTATTTTTGTCGTCCCCGATTATTACGAAACCCGCCCCAAAGCCTGCATGAACGGCTGGGGCAAAATATTTTTAACCATCACTCCTGACGGCACCGCCCTGCCCTGCCACAGCGCCCGCGATTTACCGATTGAATTTCCCAATGTGCGCAACATGGATGTAAAAGAAATCTGGTACGAGTCAGCAGGTTTTAATACTTATCGCGGCGACAGCTGGATGAGCGAACCTTGCCGCAGCTGCCCGGAAAAAGAAAAAGATTACGGCGGCTGTAGATGTCAGGCGTTTTATTTAACGGGCGATGCCACATCGGCAGATCCAGTTTGTGATAAAAGCCCTTTTCACGAAAAAATACGTTTAGCGGTGGATGAGGCACAGGTAATTGCTACAGATGAACAACCTTTGTTGTTTCGGAACTTGGAGAATTCGAAGGGGTTTTTGTAGATTGGGCAGTAACGCCCAACAGGCAGTGTACCGACTAGAATATTTCAATTTCCCAAAATGGGTTCAGTAGTATTGAGTATGCTTACGAATTTGAGTGTTGGGTATTACCCCCCAACCGGCTGTCGATAAAGGCAATTTAATGGATATTCTAAATTTTATTTCTATCTGCGATGATATTTTCGAAGCATACGACAATAAAACACATCACACAAAGCTCAATATATACGAGAGTTATGCGGCCGCCAGATCGAACATATGTGACACAAAAGAAATCATAGCTGTCATTGAATTCTTAAGCCTAAAGCTTACAGTCATTCAACATCAGACAAATGTGAAGCGCCTAAAATATTTTCAGGTATTGGAATCGATCTCCCTTGTGGCAACAAAGCAAGAACCGGAAAATGAATTTCAACCACGGAAAGATACCAACTGGATCGAGTTGATAAACGTTATAATAGAACGCCGCGAAGTATTTACGCCTTTTTCAGACGACTCACTTCCTTCACATAAAAATCGGTATGACGCATTCGCAAAATCATATCTAAACCTTAAAAATTTAGGCGTAGAATTCTTAGAAGCGGACTACAAAATTTCAATTTTGGATTCTAGCCATGCTCACATCAACAAACTTATAGACGAAGCCTGTCGCAAGCTTGGGGGCAACAACCTTTTAACCGCTTTAGCAGCTCGCATTGGAAATAGTTATAACCCCACGACCGGGCGATTTATGGAGTATCGCCATATTTCTTTGGAAACAACAACGGCAGCCATTCCATTTGGATACCTGATGGCTATTGCCTCTAAATATGCTGAGACCTCTGAAAACGGGGACAATCATTATTTTAAACGACTCGAAAGTCTGCTCTCCGATCTTATTGTTATTTTCGAGATACAACCTTACAACGAATTCGAAGCCTTCTGCGGAGGCATTGAAAATATCGCCAATTTTATCAGAAACAACATACTTTATGATACGTACGTTAGCCTTCCACAGACAAACGCAAGCCACTCCAAAGCCCTATTAAATTTCATTCAAAGACATCCCGAACTCCAGAGCTGCACCTCTCACAATATTAAATTGAAAGACCTTACTAGAACAGCAGTAGCTCTCATCGCCTTATCGAAAACCAAAAAATTTACTTCTATTTCAGCAAAAGAGCTTTCATCCAAAGCTCGCATTTCGGAGTATAGAGTGGCCGCAGTAATGGATAAGCTTTTAAGTACCGAATCCGGTACGGTTAATACAGAACTGAAGTTCCCGCCCAACGCCACAAAAATAAATCACGATTTTAAACCTGCCATTAAAATAAAGAACGCATATATCGTTTTTCCAAAAAGTATCGCTGCTTTCGGCTGCCTAACCTCTACCTGCTGGTTTATTGGACATCCAAACGATGTATTTTCCAATCCGGCTGATGGCAAACTTGGATATGCAGTTGAAGATTATCTTCGTTATCTATTTGCAAAAAACGGAATCGAAATCGCACATGGAAAATATAGACTAAACAAACATGCTGAACTTGAGGCAGACTTGATATGCGAGACAAACAATTGCATCTACATCTTTGAAATAAAAAAGAAAGGATTAACACGCGAGTCTCGTTCGGGCGACGACAGGAAAATATTATATGACCTGGCCGAAAGCTTGTTGTATTCACAACTCCAAGCGATGCGCATAGAGCGCGAATTAAGAATTAATGATTCTACATCTTGGACCCACAATGGAATTGAAAAGAGAGTTTCTTTAAAAGGTCGAAATATACTGAGGATCTCTGTTAGTCTTTTTGACTTTGGCGCACTGCAAGACAAACTCATTACTCAACGCATTCTATCTTTTGCCACTGACGCAAACGTGAAGATGCTAGACAATAGTTCGGATAAGCATCTGGACAAATGGAGAAAGTATTCTGACTCACTAAAAGAGATCACCAACACGACATCCAATAATGTGGAAAATGTAGATTTTCGATTCCATAACTCCCTGTACATGAGCATCCCTCAGATTATTATGTTTCTTGAAAATGCGAAGAATATAGATGATTTCTTCGGCCAAATTAGAAAATTTGTATACATGAACTCAGGGTGTCGCTGTCCCTATACGGAATATTTGAACAGACTTAAACTGTACAACAAGGCGAATGAGCAACTGAAATAAATACTTGAGGCGCAGCATGTAGTAAATGCCATACATTGCCAATTAAAATAAATGCGAATTATCTGCGGGATAACCTACTTGCCCCGCCTACAGCCAATTTCAAAAGATACGGAGATCTCATGGATCAATTAAAATATCTAGAACAATTAAAACCGCACAAGATTTAGAGGCAGCGATTAAAGAGCTAATCACCAAACACCGCGAAGCACAAAATAAGAGCTTAGGTGTTATGTTCAGAGTTCAGTTTCCGCCAGATGGCCCAACACGCTATAAAGAAAGACACCAGGGGCGATTCAGAAGACAACCTTTACAAACTGATAGAGGGTATTCGCGTCTGTTATTACAATTTTGAAACCTCAACGAACCTAGATTATGTCATTTCCGATAGAACCTGCGGGCTTTACTTTTCGTGCACCTATTCCCACTTAAAGGTCACGCAGAAAATGTTGGCTAGGCACGCTAATGAATACCAAAAGCCGGAACCGGCGAACGTTGCCTGGGGGATTTTGCAGTGCCTGACGGACTTGAATTCGTACCCGACCCTAAGGACACTTTTCATTATGTATTGGCAGTAACCGAACGCATGCATATAAGAACGCTAATGGGGAAATTAACGTTAATTGCATATCGAATGCATGTATTACGCGACAACATGACGAGGTACCCCTATGCTTGATTTCTCAGGTAATGACCAAAAAGCACAACAGGTGGCGCTGCATTATGCCCAAGAGATTAACGATGCATTTCTAATAGATTTAATAAATCACTGTGAAAACTAAAGAAGACGCAAAAGCTTTGGCTTATTTCTTTTGGAAAGTAGTCGATGCCGCCGCACGAAATCGCGAGGCAGGGTATTGGTTTTGGGTGAGAAAAATGTCCAACCTTGGGTTGAACGATTGCTCAACATTATTGGCGGGTATCTTAAGAAAAATGGTTACGAATCTGAATGGGAGCAAGTTTGCGATGAGGTTTAAATAAGATCTACGGAATCTTTGAAAAAATTACCTCGCTAGCGCCTACATTCTTCAAAGGCTCCCTATACTGCGCGCGATTTGTACAAACAATTTAGATGTTGGTGAGATCAGCTCAGCATTCACACTCTTACTATCAATCAAATAAATGAATGCTTCATCCCCCTTACCCCTAAATAAAACCCCGCCAAAAACCCGTCACATTACACATTTTAAAATCTCCCGCAGGCTTCATATCCGGTAATTATTCACTTTCCCCGCGCCATTAATTAACAGATGCCACACGCCACTCTCACTACGATAGCGGCTCCTTTGGCAGCGGTAGCAGGGCTGGGGTTTCCTCAATTAAATTAGGAGCATACTTATGATGTTAATTCGCTTATTTACGCTAATCGTTTTATCCGGCATTAGTCTTTCATCCTTTGCAGGCTTGTGCCTTGTTGGCCAAGTTAAAGAGGTGGGGACTTGGGTTAACCCAGATACCAGTACTTCCGGCATCACCAAGGCCATTTTCAAGGAAGAATGCCGGGATGCATCTACTACTGTGTGTAACGGCAATATTTGCAGTACTACCTCAGCGGTAAAACTGGTGTATACCTCAGAGCTTTGGGGTAAGTGCCATCCATCAGATTGTTATTGGGGCAAGGTTGATGGCGTTTATACCTCCGGCAATTGGTTGCGTTTTAATTATGACCACGGCTTTGCTAAACGCACAGTGTGGGGCCAGGTGTGGTCCGGCGGAGTTAATTGGCTCGACTTAATAGTGGATACAGATTTTGTTGACCCAGCCCGCGCGGATTATCGCTTTAGAGCCTGGATGCAACGCCTGTAGTATTTTTTCAATTAGTTGATTAAGCCTGAGCAGTTGGCCAAACAAGCAAGCGAGCGAGCCGCTCAGGCTTTTATTAGGCTAAAAATAGCCAATTAAATAATAAATTCTGCGCAATGAAAAAATATAGGTGAACGTATGGGAACCGCTAAAACACTTGCATGGGTAGGTGCATTCGTTTTATTTAATAATGCCGCCTGGCTTTATTACACAGACACACGATCTACAGCGCTTGCAGTAACAAGCTCTACGCAAACAATACCGGCGACGAGCCTTAAAATCGCGCAGCCCGCACTAATACATCAACAAGCCGAAAAAACCGGCCTTAGCATTAAAAATATTCCGGCATCAAAACCCGTTTTGGCGCCAATAACAGCCCCCAAACCACTCGATTTAGAAGCTAATTTGCCTGTAAGAGAAAGTGAGGAATTAATAGCTGACCAAGCTTTTAGCAAAGAGACATTTGCATTTGATAGCGAAGAGCATAAGCTTGCCACTATTGAGCAACTTACCCCGCAAGGGGAGGATTTGATTTTTTTGCAAAAAATTATTGAATCACCTGAGAGTGAAGCGATAAAACGTGCCGCCATCGAACGCTTAAGTGGCCAGCAGCAATTTGGTGCGCTCAATACAGCAATTAAGGTATTAGAGAAAAATAACGCTACGCTAAGCTTTGCGGCGCTGGGTGTATTAAAAAATAGCCATGATATAAGCTTAATCCCACAATTGCGCAGCCAGTCGCAGAAAGCTGATAATGAAGCGCTCAAACAAGAAATTGACGCCACTATTGGATTTTTGGAAGGCAGCGTGAGCATGGGGATGGATTCCGCAGAACATTAGCAAAACCCTTTCAAATACAATAAGAGCTCTATGATTAAATTAAAACCCATCCGCAACCTAACCCTCACGCAGCCTCTAGGTGATAACCGTTATGCACACCTGAGCGCTGCCAGCGGATTAGTTAAACTTGGCGATTGGTTTTTTGTAGTGGCCGATGATGAAAAATTTATCAGTGTTTTCCAGCATAACAACCCCGCCCCCGGCATTCCTCATCGAATCATCGAAGGCAATTTCCCGCAAGATGTGGAAGCGCGTAAAAAAATAAAACATGATTTTGAAGTGTTAACACTGCTGCCTAGTTCTCAACAACACCCATACGGCGCATTATTAATTCTCGGCTCCGGCTCGGCAAAGCAGCGCAAACAGGGCGCTATTATTCCATTTATCGAAAAACCAAATGCAAAAACTCCACCGGTTTTGGGTGAAGTCGAAATTATCGATTTAGACCCAATGTACGATGCATTTAAAGACGAGCCTGGAAAAATCAATATTGAAGGTGCGGTGATTGCAGGTAAACATATTTTATTATTTCAACGCGGCAATAAAAATAATCACAACGCGATTATTAAAATTAAATTAAACGATTTTTTCGCCGCTGTGACAGGTAAAAACAACAACTCTCCACACTATCAGCTGACGCGCTTTGATTTAGGTGATATTGATGGCATCCCGCTATGTTTTACCGACGCCACAGCCCTCCCCGATGGCTCAGTACTATTTACCGCCGCAGCTGAAAATACCTCGGACGCTTACATAGACGGCGCCTGCATGGGCTCGGCTATCGGTATTATTAATGCTGATGGCGAGCTTATAAATATAACACCGGTAGACTTGCGGATAAAATTAGAAGGAATAGAGGCCGAGATCGAGGCCGACCGGATACGTTTATGGCTGGTGACCGACCCTGATAATTCAACCCTGCCAGGACAAATGTATACAACAACTATCGAGGCTGAACGGAAGCTGTGCTGAATGAATTTCTTAATTCTCGACATTTAATTGCAGGGCGCTGGATGGCCTGAATGCAGCCTACGCGAAATAAAGCTTCGATAACGCCAAGCAAAACGGTTTCGAATTCGTTTCGTTATTCCTTTAAAATAAATTTGCGGCAATCAGCGACCTAGACTAGGGCTTCACTGCCTCCAGATTAATCGGCAAACGAAATTAACCCACGCTATTGACAGACACCATCGGAAACGTCCACGTGTCTGCCGAGTTTGGCTGGAAACAGCGTGCGGATATCGTGTAGATTTTTGCAGCTGAGCTGCGTTTGTTGAAGAATTAAAATGTTCAAGTTTTTATTGTTCGACAAATCTAACTGCACTACTGGAACATCGGCGACGGCAAGGCTATTTAATAGTGGGTTATTTGATAGATCGAGCTGTGTTAATGCCAGAGAATACAATTCGACAGAACGTAAATTATTCAGAGCTTTTAAGTCTATTTGATTTAAATTCGAATCTTGTACTCTCAACTCTTTAAGCAAATCCATCTGGGTTGTTTCGAGTGTGCCTATATCTGTGGCATCAATGGTAAATCGCCCTAGAATCGCATTATTCGATATGTCCAAATGCTCAAACGCAGAGTTTTTAATAGCGAGGGTTGCCAGTTTGGGCTTATTGGTAATAGCCATTGCGGGCAAGGTCATGCCCTCTATGGAAAGCCACGAAAGGTTAGGCAGCTCTGCAATATCCAGAGCGTTTAAAGCAGGAGCAGAGGTGACATTCAATTGACCTATGTGTTCGCCTTTTATAGTTAAGCTTTTCGACTGATGCGCTGAAATTGCAATTTTTGAAGTTTTATTACCGGTAATTAGCGTTTTTACCGTTGCGCCCTCCAATTCGATCTCATCCACCGACGCAGCAGATAAATCCACCAATTCAGGTAAGGTTTTATTCAGATATAAGCGTTCTAAGCCGACAAACCGGGAAATATCTATCGGGCGCGTGTAGTCACCGATGGATAGCGAGCGCAGCAGCGGTCCCGGTGCTATATCGCTAAGATCAAGAGCGTCTCCACGCACAGACAGCGAGTTAAGCCCAGGCTTTGACGCCAAGGCGCGCATATCGAATTTATTGTCACCACATAAATACAAATCGCCAATTGAAATATTTTCAAAGTTTAAGGTTTTCAGTGATGCCATATCGCACAGCGTAAATATCGTTATTTTCGATAGCGGCAGTTTTGCATTTGTGAGATTTTTGGCGGTAATACTGACACTTTCGACCGACGTAAAATTAGACAAATCTAGATCTTTAATATCGCTGTCATTAATTATTATTGATTTTATTTTTGGAAAACCAACCAGCCGGAGCGACTGCTGTGTGCCGACGCCTTCAATAGAAAGCGTTTCAAACTCGTCCGTAATGTTAACCCCGTTTAGGGCATCTGCATTTTTACATTTTAAACTGTAAATCTGGTTAGGGATTAAAGGCTCATAGTTCGTCCGTTTATCCAAAATACAGCCCTCAATGGCTTTGGGTTCAACCTGCGCGGCAGGGCCTGAACAAGCCGCAAGCGCGCCTGCAATTACGCATATAATAAATTGCGGCTGGTACCGCCAAATGGCGCGCGCTAACCGACTAAATTTAAGTATTCGCATTGTCTGCTCCGCATGGCGATGATCGCTCAAGATATTTGTATTTTCTTTAAGATATTGGCTGGATATTTCTCAAGGCGGAGGCGATACAGGGCAATACCAGAAAGGCTGTGACTTTTTAAACCAGAAAGTACAGAAAAACAGGACGTAGGTCTTAATCGAAAAGTGACGAGCTTCTCGATTACACTGAAAAGGGTACGAAAAAACTGCACAGGTTACTTTAGGTTACGAACTGTAACCACCAGAGAGCAGTTTTTAATCTGCGTCCAGGATTAAATATCATTCGTTAGCGTGTTGAGTAAACTTACAGCGTAATATAAGAGTGAGTAACGGGCGAGAATTTAACAGGATGTCAAAGAATCGCCCCGGTTTAAACTAATTTAAAAAGCGCTTTAAATTCTAACCATGCAGCACGCCCTGTTACCCGTCGATCAACGGCAAAGTACATCGTCCTGTGAGAGCAAATTCGCACCTACGATAAAAATAATAATTGCACGGCGTGTTCATTCCCTTCTGAAAATTGCGCCATTTGTAGAGGCGAATTAATTCGCATAGGCGCATCGCGCTATCGGCATAAGATACAGATGCAAACTAAATAGACATAGATTGAGCAACCTGCTGACCACCGAGATAAATTAAATGGCCGCGCTGGTTAACAGCCATTAACCAGCGAGGCCTTTTTTTCATCTGCTGCTATAGCACTCACCCTTTATTACCATAAATTCCCAGATCATTGATATATAACCCCCACCTCCAAAATAGGCGCTTAGCGTCGGCAATTATGTTATTTGCAACTGCTTCCGGCAATTGGGCGCTGCTAAAGTAAATATTGCCGTTATTTTTGCCCTCAAACGATGACAGGTCTAAATCGTTAAGCGCATTAGCGTGAATCTGAATCGAGGTCAACGCGGGTGCTTGGGCAAAATCGATAGATGTTAATTTTGGCATACTCAAGCTTAAGGACTGCAAATTTTTTAAACCAGTTAAATCAATTGATTCGGTTAAGCAATTATAAATTTGCATGTTTTCAACTGCTGGGAAATTAATATTGATTTGACTGCAAAACAGTTTGCTAGGGTTCTCAACGTACAGCTCTTTTACCGAAGTTGCGTTAAAAATAACCGGCTCAATGCCTTTTATATCGGTTAAAAACAATTTAAGTGGGTTGCTGGGCAGTATCAGTTTAGTTGCCGCTACATTTTCAAGCGTAAGGCTTTCAAGTTTATCTAGACTTGCTAAATCGATACTGTTTATATCGGCATCCTTTAATTTCAATTGAGTAATAGTATTTGGCAATGGCATGTTCAAGTGTTCAGGCATTTTAACGCCATGCAAAATTAATTCATTTAATTGAGCATTTTTAGGCAGCTGAATATTAGTCACAGGTCCAACAAATTCAAGCTTCGTTACACCCGCGCCAAGCGTTAAGCTGGCAGGCTCTGCCAATTGAATTTTTACACTGCTCAGCAACGGCGATGAACTCAAATCTATATTTGTTGCACCGACGAGCGTGACATCAAGCAGACTTAAATTTTTTGCAGCAGCAGTTAATGAGCGTGCCGTTAAATGCGCCTTGGCGCTTACCAAATCAACACCGCTGGGCAGATCAATAATTGCATTATTCCCTGCATCAATATGGGTAAGTTTTATATCCTGATCGAAACGAATAGTCTTCTGCAGTGATTGTATTTCCTCCAATTTAATTCCATAAACACCACCGTAAGTGGAAATTGAGGTTGGCGTATAAAAATCATGATAACCATCACTGGTGTAGGATACGCTCAGAGATTTAAGCGCTTTAAGGCCGGTTAAATCCAGATTTTTAATTGCCGTGGCGCCTACATTTAACGACTGCAATTTGGTGTTATGACTAACATCCAGCGAATGAATAAATGCCTCATAGAGATCGAGCGTTTCTAAATCGGTAAGGGCACGGGTATCAACCGAGCTATACGCGTGGCCTGGGACTGAGAGATTTTTTAGCGCGACTAGCTGCTCAATGCCTGTCAAATCACGAATAGTGCGCTCGGAATCAAAAAAATTAAGCCGATTTTTTTGCAGTCCATAACACCTAAGCTCAGTGAACTCGCCTACGGTTTTCCAACCTTTGTCTCGCACCATTTCGCTAACACAAAGCTGTAAACCGGAATCTTTAAATACTAGGTCAGAAATAAATTTACTGCGGTTAGCGACTTGTTTAGGTGTTGAGCCTGAGGAGCTGCCGCTGGGTGCAGCAGTATCAGCGCCGTTACATCCGGCAATTAATATCGTGAAAGCAATGGCGCTAAACCGCGCAAAATTTCGCTGAATCATGCTGTAATCCTGTTGACGTTAAATTGTGGTAAGTGGGAAATTGTTGCCTTCACAAACCCATGAATTTACTTAATAAGCGCCCATTAGCCAGGGCAAAAGGCTGAACGTTAGGGTATTGGTTTGTACCGCTTTCATAAGGACACACAACTAGTATCTCCCCTCCTGTTTAAGTAACAACGTTGTGATGAATTGTGCAAATTAGCGTGCGATCGCGAGCTGCAAGCATAAAAAAAGGGCCTTGCGGCCCTTTTAAATTATTCTGTTTCTAAATCAATAGACCTGTTAAAGGCCCGGCAGCACCGCCATATCCTGGATAGTCAGCCGCAGAAATATCAGCCCCCATCGCCAAACAAATAGTATCCAGCATGCGCTCTAAACGAGTTTCTGCACCATACACAATTGAGCGTCCCGAAATTAACGCACCGCCTGCACCACCGGCCAATACCACGGGGGTATTGGCGTTGGTGTGCGAGCCGCCATCGCCCATATCACTGGTGATGTAAATTAATGTGTTATCCAGCAACGTGCGCCCATCAATGTCCTGAGTTTTAGCTAATTGATCCATTAAATACACGATGCGCTGGCTGAAGTACTTGCGATACGCGGTAAACCGCTCAATACCCTTGTAGCCGTGAATAGCGCCGTGTAAATCGCCGTTTTCTACTTCGGGCGCTAAATAGGTTGCGCCTGAATCGCTGTACATAAGCGTTGCGATGCGCGTCGTGTCGCATTTAAACGCGAGCGCAATTAAATCTGCCTGTAAATCGGCGCGCAGGGTAATTTTGCTATTTAGCTCCGCCTCATCGCGAAAGCTGCCATCCCAAACCGGCGCTTTGCACGCCGCGCTCTGCCCCTGACCTGCAACGGCCGCTTGATCAATGCGCTGGCCGAGCTTATCTAAACTGGCCAGATGTTCTTCCATTCGGGTTTTTTGTGCGCTGCCGAGTTTACTGGCGAGCTCTCCAATCATGGCGTTGTTTGCGCCGATAATGCCCTTTTTCTGCAGCGTGCGAATATCCCCGCTACCGACGCTACCGGGGAATAAGCGCGTAAAGGCTTTTAATGGACTAACTTCAAACGGAATGTCGTTGCCGTTTAACCGCGATAACCCGCCGCTGCTGTTCACGCCTAACTGAATAGACGAAAACGGTGTGGTAGCACCTAATTTACGGCCTAAATACACGTCGATGGAGTCGCGCTTTTCCCCTGCCATACATTGGTAAAACGGGCCATGACCACCGGCACCAGTAATATTCTGAAAAAACAGGCATTTATTTTTATAGGGGTTAAATGGGCTGCTCGCTTCAGGCAACGTGTAATTGGTACCTTGGCCAATTGCATGCCAGGTGCCGGGCACAGCGCCGTTGGTGACGTGAATTGTGAGCAAGCGTTTAGGTGCAACACCTGCGGCCAGTGCACCTCTGGCCCATAACAGGCCTGAGGCGGCGAGGCCTGTGTTAATCGCTGAAGGCAATAGGCTGAATTTGCCCAGGTCTTTTAAAAAACGACGGCGGCTGCCCCAAAGATGATTCTGTTGTGTCATGTTGCTGTACCCTAATTCAGTCAATACAAACCGCTTAGCGGTTTTGCTCTTTGCGGTAACGGACCAGTTTTAAACTGCCCAGCGATTGCAGCATCGCCTTGGCATTCGCGCCGTTGGCAATCATGTTGCGCGCCATATCGTTTACCGCACAGCTGTAATCATTTAGCTCCTGTGCACTTAAATTGCCGGCAAGTTCGTTCACTTCATCAATTATTTGATGGCCCGTGCCGACTGCAAAACGGAAGCTATTGGCTACAAGGCACGCCTGCACACTGTCGCTTGCGGCTAATTTCCTGGATAAATCCCGTGCGCCGTTAAAGCTTTGCACGTCGCCACCATCGAGTTTAGTAATGCCGTACCAAATACCACTTGAATCGATGGCCAAGTGATTAAGGTCCGTGCTGCGGTAGCGGCCAATGGTGTCGTAATCTTCCAAACCAAACCCTAATGGGTTAATGCGTTTTTCATGGCAGGTTTGGCAATAGGGCGCGGCAGTGAGCGCGGAGTAGCGCTCGCGATTGGTCATCTGGCCGGACTCCCAGCGCTCTTTCAGAGCTTTTTCCGCAGCCTCACGGGAAACGCTAATGCCCGGCGGGGGCGGGTCTATTGGCTGGCATAGCAGACGCTCGCGAATACGCACCGCGCGACGAATGGGCGAGGTTTCATCCGGGTCGCCATTTACAGCCAAAAATGCCCCAGTGGTTAAAATGCCGCCGCGTTCACTGCCCGCAGGGACCCTCACCACCGCATTAGTACTGGCACCACTCAAACCGTAAAACCTCGCTAAGGCTGCGTTGGCATAGGTGAAATCTGCATCGAAAAAATGCGTAAATTGCTCGCCATCTCCTAACAC
>DATDJI010000072.1:0-10505 GCA_036520615.1 Cellvibrionaceae bacterium
TGGCAGGTTTGATAAGGCGGATAGCGTTCTGGCATATCTTTCCACGGAGCACCCGTGCGTAAAATCCACAAAATACCTTCTAAAATTTCTCTTGGATCAACTCTAGGCCTACCTTTACCTTGTTGAGTCAGGTCTTTTTCAGGAAGGAAAGGTATTACGAGTTCCCATTGCTGTTTTGTGAGCTCCACCGACCGCTCCGGTAATCTGTTGTTTTAACGGCATTTTAAGAGATAGTTAATAAAAAATCATTTTTGAGATAGGCTCTAATAGGTAGACCTATATACTTATTTTTAGAGCTGGAATGGGCAGCTTGCTTAGGCTTGGGTCTACAGTGAAATACCCGTAAATTTGGAAAAATATCCATAAAATAAAAATTTACAGAAAGCTTCTAAAAAATTTACCTCGCTGAGTGATTTCTGGCTAGATCTTATTAATTCGCCTTGATTCTCACGCGTCCCTCATCAGTTTTTCCATCCGGCAACGATTATCACCACTCCTAACAACACAACACCCGCGCCCAGCCAATCGTAGGGCGATAATTTAACCCCATCAATAAACCTCAGCCAGGCCAGAGCCGTAGCGATATAAACACCACCATAGGCTGCATAAATACGACCGCTGGCCGCAGGGTGCAATGTGAGCAACCAAACAAATAATGTCAGGCTCATTGCGGCGGGAACCAACAGCCAGATAGAACCGGCCTTGCGAAGCCAGAGATAGGGAAAATAACAGCCGATAATTTCCGCCAGGGCGGTCGCAAAAAATAACAGGGAAACTTTGATCATTGCTGGCTCTGAAGATTTATTTGAAGGCATCTCTGCTTGAGTCCGGAGCCGTGCAAAACCTAGGCGGGGTCGGAACTATGCAGATATATCTGTGTGTTTTTGTAAAATTCCCGATTTCAGAATTAATTTGAGCAGTATTAATTTTGAGTTCTCGTGTAGAACTGTGATCTAGGCTCGGCAACACGACAAGATAGTAACCTATGCAACCTTGTTTTATGAGGGAGGCGCTCGGTGCAAAGCCTGATGATCAGTTAGCGAAGTCCGCGTCTCCCCGCCAAACGCCCAGCCTGATCGATCTTAAAACCCACACTGCGAATTTCGCAGGCCAGCTCTAGCGAGCGCTGGTATACTGGCCGCTTTTTGCTGTGGAAAGAATTTATGTCAGTTATCGAGTACATGAGAGCGCTGGGCCAAAAGGCGCGCCATGCATCCCGTGTTATGGCTGCAGCCGACACCCAGACGAAAAATCGCGCTTTGCTGGCCATTGCCGATGCACTTGAATCTCAGCGTTCAACTTTAAAAGAAGCAAATTCTATTGATATGCAGCGCGGCCGTGAGCACGGCTTAGACGCGGCGCTTCTGGATCGCTTGGAGCTGAACGATAAGGTTGTCAATAGCATGATTGAAGGCTTGCGCCAGGTAGCCGCATTGGCAGACCCCATCGGCGCCATTACCGATATGAACCTGCGCCCGAGCGGAATTCAGGTGGGTAAAATGCGTGTGCCTTTAGGCGTTGTGGGGATCATTTATGAATCTCGCCCGAACGTAACAATCGATGCAGCAAGCTTATGTTTGAAGAGCGGTAACGCGGCGATTTTGCGCGGCGGCAGCGAAGCGATTGAGTCGAACCGAGCTATTGCCAGCTGTATTGCGCAGGGCTTGATCGCTGTGGGCCTGCCCGAGACCGTTGTGCAGGTGGTTGACACTACCGATCGCGCAGCTGTCGGCGCATTAATTACGATGCCTGAGTATGTTGATGTAATCGTGCCTCGCGGTGGCCGCTCTTTAATTGAACGCATCAGTAATGAAGCGCGCGTACCGGTTATTAAACACTTGGATGGCATTTGCCATGTGTACATAGACGCCGCTGCGGATATGGACAAAGCCTTTAACATTGCCGTTAATGCCAAAACACATCGATACGGCGTGTGTAATGCGATGGAAACTCTCTTAGTGAGCAATGCCGTGGCCGCGCAAATTTTACCGCGCCTAGCTGCTGCCTATGCTGAAAAATCCGTGGAATTGCGCGGTTGCGCAGCCACCTGCAGCCTGATCAATGCCGTGCCCGCCACTGAAGAAGACTGGCGAACTGAGTACCTAGCACCGATTTTATCTATCAAAATTGTTGAGGGTATTGATGAGGCCATCGCGCATATTAATACCTATTCGTCCATGCACACCGACAGCATCATTACGGAAAATTACACGCTGGCGCGACGCTTTTTGCGGGAAGTGGATTCGGCAAGTGTAATGGTCAATGCCTCGACGCGTTTTGCCGATGGTTTTGAATACGGCTTGGGTGCGGAAATAGGTATTTCCACGGATAAAATTCACGCCCGCGGCCCGGTTGGGCTTGAAGGTTTAACCAGTCAAAAGTGGATAGTGTTTGGCGACGGCCAGATACGTCAATAAATGAATCTGGTTAAGGTGACCTGTAAGTGACAACCGCAGCGGGACCGCTATTGGTGTATGGCGGCAGTTTTGACCCGGTGCATAATGGCCATGTGGCCCTTTTCTGGCGTGCGGCCATGGCTCTCAAGGCCCGTGAGGCGCGCCTACTGCCCTGTTTTATATCGCCGTTAAAAAGCCAAGTATTTAGCGGCACTACACAGCGCTGCCAATTATTGCAGCTAGTAGTAGATGGCCTTAACGCGCGCGCCAGCACCACGCAATTTAGCCTGGACACGCGAGAAATAGCCGTTAATGGGCCCAGTTTTACCTGCGACACCCTTGCGGCCTTGCGGCAACAAGAGGGCGCGAATAGGCCGATTATTTGGCTTTTGGGTATGGATGCATGGCAACAACTGTCACAATGGCGCAATTGGCAGCAACTGACCGATTACGCTCATCTGCTGATAGCGCTACGACCGGGTTTTGACCCTGATGTAAGCACTGAACAATTCACCTGGGCACAATCGCGCAGGCGAGATTTAAATGAATTGGCGCACTCTCCCTGTGGGGGAATTGCCCAGATGGATAATGCTCTGCTGGCCATAGCTGCAAGCGATATTCGACAGCAGATCGCCCAGGGGCTACGCCCGGTGGGGCTGTTGCCCGAAACTGTCGAGCAGTGGATTCACCAGCAGGGCCTGTATGTTAACTCTTCCCAAACTGACACCTTATGACCGACCTAAATGAAGTAGTAATCAGCGCCTTAGAAAATGTTAAAGGCCAAAAAATAGTAACGCTTAACGTGCGCGACTTATCCGACGTAACCGACTGGCTGATCATAGCCACCGGCACATCCAGCCGGCACGTTAAATCCCTCGCTCACAACGTAGTGGAAGAAGCCAAAGAAAAAGGTTTTCGCCCGCTGGGCATTGAAGGCTTACAAGAAGGCGAATGGGCGCTGGTGGATTTTGGCGATACCGTCGTGCATGTAATGTCTGCCGAAGCGCGCGAGTTTTATGATCTGGAAAAACTCTGGAGTAAAGTACCCGCCAATCGCACGCTCGATAACAAGGGTTAAAACCGGTGCGCGTGCAGTTGGTGGCCGTGGGCACAAAGATGCCCAGCTGGGTGCAAACTGCATTTGCCGAATATGCCAAACGCCTGCCCAAGGAGCTTGCGCCTAAATTGCTTGAGTTAGAGCTGGGTTCCAAAACCAAACCTGGCAATACTGACGCTGCAAAAAAAGCTGAAGCGGAAACTATTTTGGCCGTAATTCCCGTGGAGCATTTTGTCGTAATGTTAGATGTTGGCGGCAAAGCTTGGTCCACAGAAGAATTGGCTGGGCAATTGGCAAATTGGCAAATGAGCGGGCGGGATTTTAGTTTCGTTATTGGCGGCCCCGATGGCTTGGATGCAAGCGTGCGTGCACGCGCAAATGTAATCTGGTCTTTATCGAACCTTACTCTGCCGCATCCATTAGTGCGCATTGTGTGGGTCGAACAGATGTACCGCGCACACTGTATTTTAACTAACCACCCCTACCATAAATAAAACTACACGCTTGGTTTTTGCAGGAATTTCATGCCATTTGCCGCCAAACCTGGTGAATACCGCACATTTAAAAATCATTTTTCTGAGGTGCGCAGCTTTCGGTTTCGTCTGCTGTTCGCTGCATTTTTGGGTATTGGGTTATTTTCTATTTTAGGCGCGCGCTATTATTTTTTGCAGGTAGTTCACTACGATGATTTTTTGACAAAAGCCGAGCAAAATCGTATTCAAATCCAACCAGTGCCACCGACGCGCGGTTTAATTTACGATAGCGATAACCGCGTGTTAGCCGATAATCGCCCGAGTTTTATGCTCACGTTGGTAAAAGAGCGCATCAAAGATTTAGATGCAACGCTACAGGTTTTGCAAAATTTAATTCCCATCAGCGAAGCTGATATCGAAGAATATTATAAATTGCTACGCCAACCGCGCAGGCCATATGAGCCTATCCCGCTGCGCTTTCGCTTAACAGAACAAGAAATCGCCGCGATAGCCATTAATGAATTTCGCTTGGAAGGCGTAGAAGTAGAAGCGCAATTTGTTCGCTATTATCCCTACGCTGATTTATTTGCGCACACGGTAGGCTATGTAGGGCGCATCAGCATGAATGATTTAACCAGCTTTACAGAAGACCAGGTGCGCCGCTATGCAGGTTCTGTAAGTATTGGCAAAGTCGGTGTAGAAAAAGCTTATGAAGATGAATTATTAGGTGAGGTAGGCGCTCGCCACGTCGAGACAAATGCTCACGGTCGTATGTTGCGGGTGTTGGATTTAAATAATCCAATTTCAGGCAAAGATTTACATCTCTATTTGGATTTGGATTTACAAAAAGTCGCCACGGAGGCCCTCGGCGATAATCGCGGCTCCTTGGTTGCTTTGGATGTAAATACCGGCGGCGTATTGGCCATGGTTAGTACACCGAGTTACGATCCAAATTTATTTGTTACAGGCATTAGCGCTGCGGATTTTAAAGACTTAAATACCTCGCCTTTAATGCCTCTGTACAACCGCAGTTTGCAGGGTTTGTATCCGCCGGGTTCAACGCTTAAACCCATGCTGGGGTTAGGCGGTTTGGAATCAGGTGTAATTACCACTGGTACACGTATATCAGACCCAGGTTTTTTTACGCTCCCCAAAGATAGTCACCAATATCGCGACTGGAAAAGAGGCGGCCACGGTGGTTATGTAGATTTGCATCAAGCCATTACAGAATCTTGCGATACATTTTTCTACAGCCTCGCTGCAAACATGGGTATTGATCTTATGCACCCAGTAGGCGAAGCGTTCGGATTAGGTGATAAAACAGGCATTGATATGCCAAATGAACGCGGTGGTAATTGGCCCTCTAAAGAATGGAAAAAATCCAAGAAAAAACTCAGCTGGTTTCCAGGCGATAGTTTAAATACCAGCATTGGGCAGGGCTATGTGCAGGCCACACCGATTCAATTAGCAGTCATGACAGCGACTTTGGCTTCGCGCGGTATTCACCGTAAACCGCAGCTGGTAAAACAAATAGGCGATACACTCGTGCCGCCGCAAATTCTCGGGCGCTTTAACGCTCACCCTTCCTATTGGGACTATGTCATCAACGCGATGACCGACGTTGTGCATTCTCCGCAGGGCACCGGCAAAGGCATTGCAGCAGGGCTCACCTATAAAATTGCCGCTAAAACAGGTACGGCACAGGTTGTGGGCATTGCACAAAATGAGCGTTATGACCGCAATAAAGTGCGCGCCACTAATCGTGACCACGCTTTATTCATCGCTTTTGCTCCGGCTTATCGGCCGGAAATTGCATTAGTTGTAATAGTAGAAAATGGCGAGCATGGCGCGTCAGCAGCTGCGCCGGTTGCACGCGCTGTATTTGATGCCTATTTCAACAAACAGGCGGCAAAAAAAATGCCGCAGCCTAGCAGCGTCTCTAATAACGCACCTTTGCAGGTTAATCCATGAAAACTCCTGGCCCTGATTTTATTCGCCGCCTGCCGGAAAACGATGAAACCTTTGGGCAGAAAAATATCCGTAATTCCTGGATTAAAATAGACATCTGGTTAATTCTAGGGCTTTTTTTAATTAGTACTGTTGGGCTTACAGTGCTGTATTCCGCTTCTGGACACAGCAATTCCATGGTTGAGCGACAGGTGGTATTTTTTGTTTTGGCTTATGGTTTGATGCTGGCTGTCGGGCAAATTCGCCTGGCATTTTTAGAGCGCTGGGCAGTTTGGCTGTATTGTATTGGGATCGTTTTATTACTGTTAACGCTGGTTATCGGCGTTGGCGCAAAAGGCGCGCAACGTTGGATCAGTTTAGGCTTCACGCGTTTTCAGCCAGCTGAAATATTAAAAATCGCTGTGCCTTTAACAGTTGCCGCTTATTTTTCCCATCGCCACTTACCACCTAAATTTATTCACGTTCTGGTGTGTATGATCATTATTATCGTACCCAGTGCATTAATATTAAAACAACCGGATTTAGGTACAGCAATCTTAGTCATTATGTCCGGCGTAATTGGCTTGTTTTTAGCTGGGTTGCGCTGGCGTTATATTTTGTTAACAGTTGCGGTTGTGGCCGCCGCTGCCTGGCCCATGTGGAATTATGTGATGCACGATTATCAAAAAAAACGCGTGCTCACATTGGTTGATCCTGAAGCGGATAAATGGGGCGCAGGCTGGAATATTTTGCAATCTAAAACAGCTATAGGTTCAGGCGGAATCGAAGGGAAAGGCTGGATGAAGGGCACGCAATCGCAACTGGATTTTTTACCGGAAAGCCATACGGATTTTATTATCGCCGTACTCGCAGAAGAATTTGGCCTGCAGGGTGTGTTGGCGCTATTGGCCTGTTATGTGTTTGTAATAGGTCGCGGGCTAGTGATTGCCTGGCATGCAACAACAACATTTGGCCGTATTCTCTCCGGCAGTATTTCACTTACGTTTTTAATTTATGTTTTTGTCAATATGGGTATGGTCTCCGGTTTATTACCGATTGTCGGAGTGCCTTTGCCTATGGTGAGTTTGGGCGGCACGTCATTAATTACATTGATGATGAGTTTTGGACTGTTAATGGCGGTGGCAAATGATGGCAGGCGCTAGATAATGAGTAATATAAAAATGAAAGTATGGGTTTTTCTAGTGAGTCTGTTAGTAAGCCAGTTGAGCTACGCGGTAGGTGAATACGCGCAGCATCCACTGGCGTTAGCGTTTATTGATAAAATGGTGGCGCAACATCATTTTGATCGTAAACAATTATTGGCCTTGTTTGCCAAGGCAGAAAAAAAACAAAGCATATTAGATGCAATTGCTCGCCCCGCTGAAAAAGTAAAACCCTGGTATGAATACCGCAAAATATTTATCACCAAAGAGCGAGTGGAGCAGGGCGTACAGTTTTGGCGGGAAAATCAAGCAGTTTTAACTGAGGTAGAGCGCAACTATCAAGTCAATGCAAAAATGATTGTTGCCATTATCGGTGTTGAAACAGGCTATGGCCGCAACACGGGAAAATATCGAGTCATTGATGCGCTCTCAACTCTTTCTTTTGATTATCCGCCGCGCGCAGATTTCTTTATTAAAGAATTAGAAGCTTTTTTACTTTTATCGAAACAGCAGCATCAAGATCCACTTAGCCTTAACGGCTCCTATGCTGGCGCTATGGGTTATGGGCAATTTATGCCCAGCAGCGTGCGCAATTTTGCAGTGGATAATAACGGCGACGGGGTGGTAGATATTTGGACCAATAAAGGCGATGCCATTGCGAGCGTGGCTAATTATTTTAAAGCTAACGGTTGGCAATACCGAGCGCCTGTTTTTACGTTGGCAAAAAAATCGTCTGCATTTGATGTACAGTTGCTCAACACGAAAGCCAAACCCAGCCGTAGTTTAAATGAGTTGCGTGGTTTGGGAATTAGCCCTTTATCCGGCAGCTATCCGGCAAGTTTAACTGCAGAGGCGCTAAGTTACGAGCTTGAAAATGGCCCCGAATACTGGTTAGGGTTTACTAATTATTATGTAATTACTCGGTATAATCGCAGTCAAATGTACGCGCTTGCCGCTTGGCAGTTAGGCGAGGCAATTGAGCAGGCCAAATTAAAGTAGAGAAGCTCTTAAATGAGATTGTTCAGTTCTTTAACTATTCCTGATTAAATCGAAAAAATAAGTTTGAACGTCGTTCACGATTTGCCGAACACTGATGTAAGCAAGTTGGTGTGGTTTTTTAAGGCTGAGATTAAAAATGGGGACGAGGTACGTGGCAGTATTAAAAGCCAATATAGAGATTAAAACTCAGATAAGCATCCATCGCGCTTTGCAGGCTCATCTGCACTGCGCGCCCGATACGTCCGCATCTAAATCTTTATTAGCAACTGTAATTGCATTAGGGCCAATAGTTTTATTGGCATTTGTAACCGGCTGTGCAAGCAATAAGCCTGGAGCGGATCACCATAAACCTGAAGTATCTGTTCAACCGAGCACTGCAGAGAAAAAAGGCCGTTATTCTCTGCTGGATGATCAGGGCCCGGACACTGATATTGACGTTACTAACATCCCAAATGCCGTGCCGAAAAAAGAAAATCGCACAATAGCGGGTAATTTATCGCCCTATACCGTGCTTGGGAAAACTTACAACATTCAATTTAATGCTGCTAATTATTCTCAGACGGGCCTTGCGTCCTGGTACGGCAAGAAATTTCATGGAGAGCGCACGTCTAATGGTGAAATTTATAATATGTTTGCCATGACTGCTGCCCATAAAACTCTGCCTATTCCCTGTTACGTCAAAGTCACCAATTTAGCCAATAATAAAAATGTCATATTGCGCGTAAATGATCGCGGCCCGTTTCACGAAGATCGAGTTATTGATCTTACCTACACTGCCGCTAAAAAATTGGATTTTCATCGCGCAGGCACGGCGAAAGTTCGCGTTGAAATTGTTAACCTCGGCGATTTTGCACCGCTTCCAATCATTGCTGTTAAAACAGATTACGGCGCTAAAATAAACGCCGGACAGACGGGCGCTGCAGCAAATATTAAGGCTCTCGATCCGGCGTTAATTAATTCATCTAGCCTACCTAAGGTTTCAGCACAAAGCGCTGAAACTGTTAAACCACAGTCTGCACCAATAAAACCACCTACGGCGAGGCCCTCCACGACTGCGATGGCACCAGTTTATTTGCAGGTAGGTGCATTTGCCTCACAAAGCGGTGCTCTTGCATTGCAAAAAGATCTGCGCAGTCATACAACTCTGCCGATTGTATTAATGCCGGTGCAGGATAAAAAAATATTTCGTGTATTGATTGGCCCATTGAATGACACAAACGAAATGCAATCGCTAAAACAGAAGTTAATTGAAAAGAAACTATCCACTCCCTATGTGGTTCAGGCTGTAAATATAAAGTAAGTAAGTGTTAGCAGACTTACTGTTACAGGCCACTTATTCGTTATGAATCGTTTTAGGAATCTTTTAAAAGGTACCAGATGACGAATAGGCGTGATCATAAAAAACTGATCATGCAATAGGTTTGGTACCTCAGACCTATGTGGGTCTTTTGTCATGTATTCCACAAAAAGCGTAAAAAGGTACAAATCACGGCCAGGTGATTGATTAACGAACAACATTTGTGTGAACTTTGTTGCAATTTTGCCGCTGAGCCTTGTTATAATCCCGCGATCAAAATCTACGCTGTCGATATACTTTCCAGTATAAGGGCGATGGCCTAGCGTCTTCATAGTCACTATTAGGGATAGGGACTAACTCCAAGGATTTCTCTGTAAGTCGTTATCTAAATAGCCAAATGTATAATTCGCGCCTGTATATCTGTAATTCAGCTATACGTAAGAATTCCTTCTGGTTCTAGTTTTGTGGGATGGTTGCGAAAATAGAAATAAGCCTTATTCCTATTTCGGTGAATGAGTTTTTTTTAAGAATTGTTTATATAATCCAGCTTGCGAATCAACGCACAAAACGCATGTTTTATCGGTAAATTTACACAATGTGAGGGAGGAGAGACCTGTTGTGGATAATTTCTATGCTATGAATTATTTACGACCCGCGGTGCTTGTTCATCCAAAGTCGACTTCTGATTTACTTGATGATGTAGGGTGTACACAGTGATTTTGATAACCGAACGCTTTCCCATAAAATTAACCTTAGCCAATGTATTGTTCGCTACATTGCTGTCTGCCTGTGGTGGTGAAAAGGTATCAGACGGACAATCTCAACAAAATTCCGGAGTCGCTCAAAACGGATCAACGTTGACTGAGCAAGAGAAAATCCGCCGGGGATTTATTTCGATCAGTAGCTCCTCTTCTAGTAGTTCTTCAAGTTCCTCAAGCTCCTCGGGAAAAACAGTTGCTGCTTTATCCAGTTCTAGCAGCTCATCCGGAAAATTAATCCCTAGCTCTTCAAGCAGTTCGAGCTCAGGAAAGAGCAGCAGTTCTAGCTCTTCAAGCAGCTCTTCTTCAAGCAGTTCTAGCTCTTCAAGCAGCTCTTCTTCAAGCAGTTCTAGCTCTTCAAGCAGCTCTTCTTCAAGCAGTTCTAGCTCTTCAAGCAGTTCTAGCTCTTCAAGCA
>DATDJI010000073.1:0-101000 GCA_036520615.1 Cellvibrionaceae bacterium
CTTCAGAGGCAAAACAGCCTAACGCACAGGCACAGACTAACCGTCGGGCAACTGAACTATTATTTAATTGGCGCACTAAAAAATTCATATTTATATCCTGTTTCATTTACATCAAAAAACGAGTGCACCTAACGGACGCAAAACTAACTGCGCGATCAAAAACCAGTAATGGCTGGAGTTTTAGCCATTAGAGCAACTCCTTGAGCGGGTATAGCGTTTCAAATGTCAATTAATTGTCACTTGCAAAACTAACCCGGCGTTCACTTTGCTAAATTTATGCCATTAAGCTGCGCCACAAATATTAGAGATAGTTTGCTTAGCGATAAGGTTATTTATTGTCTGGAGATTATTCGGTGCAAGCACTCACATTTTCCGCAGGGCTTGCTGTTCCGGTAAAAAACCAGTGGGGGTAATTGACGCAATTAAAAATCGGGTTTGGAATGGAGTCGGATAAATTCATCGTGCGAAAATAGTCGAATTAGCTGTAAAAAATCTCGGCGCTGTGGCAGGTTAGTTTTTATGGCGCTTGAAGTGTTTGAAATTTCTGAGAGGCATTGGTCTGAGTGACATTATTCTGAGTGGCATTGCCATTTTGTATTGCTGGGTCTCTCAAAGGATGTTTTAAATTTAATAGAAATTTACGCTTAATAATAAAAATTGTTTGCCCAATAATTCACAATAGAGAACTTCTCGAAGATAAGTCGCCTTATATTTAGGCTCCGGTTATCGGTAATTATTGTGGATAATGTACTGGAGGATATGACAAATGCGAGTTATAAATATGTGCGTTATCGACGACACCGAGTAGTATTTTATTAAATAAATAAACGCTCTGTGTATGAATCTGTGCGAATTGCGCCGTACAGCTTACCTCTTATCTAAAGATAATAGTGGGCTGCTAATTGATGGGCCTTGTGCAACCGAGTTATGTGCCTTGGCAATTCCGTTCGAGGTGCCCGGTTGGCGGCCAGTAACCGTATTCTGTTGGGCTTAGGCTGCTAATTTTGTTATTGTGGGCGCACTTTCTGGAGGCCTGTATGCTTGATAAACTCCCACAAAAACTCGTTATAGGAATTTCCTCTCGCGCCTTGTTTGATTTAAGCGCAAGCCATGCCGTGTATCAGGACAAGGGTTTGGACGCCTATTCTAAATATCAAATCGAGCACGAGGACGATATTTTAGAACCTGGTGATGCCTTCGCTATGGTGAATAAATTATTGAATATTAATCAGCTGATCGGTGGCGAGCCGCGTGTGGAGGTTATTTTATTATCTCGCAATAGCGCTGATACCGGGTTGCGTGTATTTAATTCGATTAATCACTACGGCCTTAAAATTACTCGTGCAGCATTCAGCGGCGGTGAAAGCCCGTATCGCTATATTGCGCCCTTTAATTGCCAATTATTTCTTTCTACCGACGCTGACGATGTGCGTCGTGCTCTGGAATATGGTTTTGCGGCGGCAACGTTGTTGGTTTCTAATCGCGGCAAAGAAACAAGCGGGCAGTTGCGCTTTGCATTTGATGGTGATGCGGTGTTGTTTTCTGATGAAGCTGAGCGTGTGTACAAACAAAAAGGTCTTGATGAATTCGCCCGCAGTGAGCGGGAGGCGGCCAAAACGCCGTTAAGTGGTGGACCGTTTAAATCTTTTTTGGCTGCGCTGCAGAGTTTACAGCGCGAATTTGACCGCGAAAGCTGCCCGATTCGCACAGCTCTTGTCACCGCCCGTTCTGCTCCGGCGCATGAGCGAGTAATTCGCACCTTGCGCGCTTGGGATATTCGCATTGACGAATCTTTATTTTTAGGCGGTATGGATAAGGGTGTATTTTTAAAAGCCTATGGCGCTGATGTATTTTTTGATGATCAGCAAAGCCATTGTTTATCAGCGAAAGACCACGTGGCCACCGGCCATGTACCGCATGGAATTGCTAATATTAAGGACGGTAAATAGATCTTGCGAAGTTGTGTATAGATTTTGAGTCTCAGTATTATTGTCAGCCTCACGCCCTGCCTTCGTCATGAGAATTTCAATGTGATTTTTAAACTATAGAAGTTTTATCGAATTGTTGTATTACTTATTCATAAAACCGATAAAAACTGACATTGAAGAATTCTTGAATCAATCGTGGTAAGTGTTGCGGTGGCTGTCCAATTGAGTTCTCAAAGTTAAAGTTGGGACAGGGAAAATAAAGGGATTTGGATATGTTTTGCTAAGTTGATTTTGGCTAGGCCCCTGTTTACTGGTCTCAATGGTTCTCCGTGTTTTTCTCGTCCATGTGCCTCTCATGTGTCTTCTCTCAATAAAGGTGGAAGAGTCGAAATTCCGCCGGGCTTTGAAGATAAGCGGGTTTCTTTAGGCCCCGACGGAAAGCCTCAGGTTGAAAGCATCGATCACATTTCATCAGTTGTTCCAACAAATGGAACAACTGATGTGCGAGCACTGATAGAGATTAAAACGGGCAATGCGGGTCTGACTAGCAATCAGAAGATTGTGTATGCTTAGGCAGCAGCGGGCGACGCTACTGGAGCTGGTAGCATTGCCAACCGTGCTGGCTTTAACAGAGCGGAGGCTCCACGCTCTGTAATCATTCTATTTGATACACGGTCGTGATTTTATGATGAAAAAAGCTGAAATTATCGATATCTGTAAGCTGGTTGCTTCTGAACATACTGGATGGGTATTTACAGATGGTGCCTTTAAAAATAAAGAGCAAAACCCCCTTATTAAAGTAATACACCCGTCTTGGAGTTTTAGCCCAGGTACTGCTCTGTCTCAGCCGGTTGCGGGCTTTCTACATAAAAATATAAGTGCTTTGGAAAAAAAACTAATAGGCTTTGCCCCCTATTGGCTTGGCGGTGTATTTTTTGAGGAGGAGTTTCCTGAATATAGGCCCGGCATTCGCATTAATGATTTGATTACAGATAAAGCACTAGAAGTTATTCAGAAACTATTCTGCGACGGCGTAAAGATAATTGATAAATACCTGGACTTTTCATCAGAAAAATCTTTACTAGAAAGCATGCCTAAGAATCTTGAAGGTAATAGTGGGTTTTCGTATTGCCTAATTAGGGCCTATCTTGGTGATTATGATTTTGTGCGCGCCTATCGTCGAGGCGAATTTGCCCACCTTGGCTCTGCTCCAACAGCATGGATAGATAAGATCATTGATCACTATGGGATTGACATGTGAAATCAACGGGTCAGAGATGAATGGCACTAAGTTAAGCCGCCTGCGCCAGCATTTCGGCTATGTTTATCGCGTTTACAGCCCCCAAACTAGGCTTAACTTAGTGCCATTCGGGTCAGAGATCTTGAAGCTTAGACTTAATATTTGAAGTAATTAAATTTATAGAAAAAAGCCAAAAGGAGTATTTATGGCCGGAAGGCCAGGGTCGTACGTGGAGGTTTGTGCTTAGCATATTGTGCAACGAGAGAACAGCCTTTTAGGGCGGTTGTAACCCGCGCGGTTCAACTCTGCGCATATGGAAATAATTTTACTTTTTTTGGTTTGTACTTGAATTGGGATTAAACGCGGGGGTTACGCCTTCGGCTAACCCGCCCTACCTCTTTAGAGGGGCCGACGCTCCGTGCTCCGTAATCATTTTATTTGATACATGGTTATGATTATATGATGAAAAAAGCTGAAATTATCGAGGTTTGTATACAGACAGCGGCGCAGTTCACAGGCTGGGAATATTCTGCAGGGGCATTCAAAAATAAAGAGGCAAGCCCGTGCATAAAAGTTGTCCATCCCTTTTGGTCGTTCAGTCCCGGTACGGCGCTTTCACAACCGGCAGTCGGATTTCAACATAAATTTCTAAGTGCACTTTTCAAGAAATTAACGAACACTGAGGCATACATGTTGAGCTTTTGCGATATAGCCGAACGGCCCAGCAAATATTCATCTGGTTTTCGATTTTATGATATTGAGGCCGACAGAGCAGAAGAGAAAATAAAAACGATGCTAATGGACGGCATAGTAGCGCTGGAAAAAAAATACGACTTTTCTTCAGAAAAAAACCTACTAGAAAACATGCCTAAACACCTTGAAGACACGCAGGGCGTATGTTATTGCTTGGTGCGCGCTTATTTAGGCGATTTTGATTTTGTTCGCGCCTACCGGCGCGATGAGATTAAAATCACTAGAGGGGCCAAGTATTATGATTGGATCGATAAGATAATCGAACATTTTGGCATCGATATGTAATCGTAAATCACAACCTGTTCAATGGGTCAGAGACCTTGGGACTCAGACAAAATTATTGAAGCAATTTAAATTAATTGAAAAATCCAAAAGGACAATTTACGGCGAGGATGCCAAGGTTATATTTTGAAAGCTGTGCTCAGCATCTAGTTCGAAAACGTGATAATCGGTCGATTTTTTCAACGCGTATTTTACGCAGGACAAATTTTGCAAAAAATGGATTTTATTGTGCGAGTTGTATTGGGTTTGTACTTGAGTGGTGGTGCGCTGCGCGGGTTACGCCTACGGCTAACCCGCCCTACTTTTTTAAATTAAAGCCCTTCACTGACCGATTTACCCTTGCTGCGCGGAATGCCCAAACGTTGGCGGCGCTCCCACAGGCATTTGCGGCTGACGCCGAGTTTGCGAGCTAATTCGGTTTCGCTCATGGAATCTTGGTGCTCCAACACGAAACGTTGGAAATAATCCTCAAGGGATAAATCCTCGTTAGATTCGGCAATTACTGGCGGCCTGCGCGGTGTGGAACCGGACATGGGCTCATCATCCATATGTACCAAATCTAAGTCGATCGAGAGTAATTTGTAATCCAGATATTGGTCGCTCTCGCACAAAATAACCGCGCGCTGGATGGCGTTTTCTAATTCACGAATATTGCCCGGCCAGTGATAACAGGTAATAGCTTGTACGGATTCCGGCGTGAGAATTAACGGGCGGCGTTTAAGTTCGTGGCAATAGCGAATAATAAAAGATTCCGCCAGCGTCAAAATATCCTTGCCGCGATCGCGCAGAGGAGGTAGTTTTAATTGCACGACGTTTAATCGGTAATATAAATCTTCGCGAAATTTACCTTCGCGCGCTAATTTACCCAAATCTCTATGGGTGGCAGCAACAAGCCGCACATCCACTTTGCGCGATTCCACTGAACCGATCGGGCGCACTTCGCCCTCTTGCAGCACGCGCAGCAAACGTGCCTGTGCCTCTAAGGGTAATTCGCCAATTTCATCGAGAAATAAAGTGCCGCCGTCGGCTGCCGCTACTAAGCCTTCGCGATTGGTCGCAGCACCGGTGAAAGCGCCTTTTTCATGGCCAAATAGTTCCGCTTCGATAAGCGTTTCTGGAATGGCTGCGCAGTTAACGGAGATAAGTGCGTGGTTCCGGCGTGGGCTTTCTCTGTGCAGAGCGCGGGCGACTAACTCTTTACCTGTGCCGGTTTCGCCATTAATTAATACTGTTGCATGTGTGGGCGCGACTTTGTGCACGCGAGCGTACAGGTCGCGCATAACCGGGGACGTACCGATCATACCGTCAACTTCTTGGTGATTATCCCCAGGCAAAGTTGGCACGGTGGCGGCAATTTTTTGCGAGCGCTCAAGTACGCGTTTGACCGCTTCAACCATTTCATCGTGATCAAAAGGTTTGGCGATGTAATCCACGGCGCCCATGCGCATGGAGTCTACCGCTGAGCGCAGGCTGGCGTAGGAGGTCATGATGAGTACGGGGATATCCCCTGCGATGGAGATTAAATCGGTGCCCGGTGCTCCGGGTAAGCGCAGGTCAGAAATTATTAAATCAAAACTCTCGATGTTTAGGCGGAGAGCTTCTTTAACAGATCCGGCTTCTTTTACATCAAATTTGTGGCGGGTGAGTAGCTTGCGCAATGCCGTGCGGATAATGACTTCATCTTCAACAATCAAAATCTTGTTCATAGGCGGGAGCTACATCAATCGGGTTGACTAGTGTTACCTGCCACATCTTCGCTGGCAAGGTTTGTCGGTAGGGTAATGATGAACCGCGTACCGTTTTGCGTATCTTTGTGGGCGGGCGAGACTATATCCAGTGTGCCTTTGTGATCTTCAACTATCGAATACACCATAGCAAGCCCGAGGCCGGTGCCTTCACCAGGTTCTTTCGTAGTGAAAAAAGGCTCAAAAATACGGCTTAAATGCTCCGGTGGAATACCTACGCCATAGTCAGTCACACTCAGTCGCACACAGTCACCTTGTGTCTCGCCTTCAACAATGATCTTTCCGTATATGGGGCTGGCATCGCGAGAATTCGAGAGTAGGTTTACAAAAACTTGAATCAACCGCTGATTATCCGCATGGATAATAAGTTCGCGGGGGATGTTATTGATAAATTCCACCGCGCGTTTTTCTTTTTGTAACGAGAGTAAATTGATGGCTTCCTGGGCGCAGTCGCGGGCGCTTAAGGGTTGAAAATCATGCCCGGTATGTTGGCCTGCATGGGAAAAGCTCACTAGCGAGCGCACGATGCGGCTAACCCGATCAGTTTGCGAGAGGATTTGATCGGCGGTTTCAATTATGTCGGGGTTTTCCGTTTCGTAACGCAGGTTTTGCGCTAAGCAGGCAATGCCGGTAACCGGATTGCCAATTTCATGGGCAACACCTGCCGCTAATCGCCCCACAGAAGCTAAACGCTCGGAATGTACCAATTCTTCTTCGAGCATCTGCAGCTCAGTCACATCTTCCAGCAAGATCACCTGGCCGTCGTTAGAGTGTGCTTTGGAGGAGGGGATAGCCGCTTTGTGCAGACTAATCCAGTGGCGTCGATGGTTCAGTTGCAGCGGCTGCTTGTACCAATGGGATTCGCCGGAGTTAGCAAATTTATAGAGTAGCTTACCCCAGGGCGCTTCCACCTCACGCAAGTGCGAGCCGGTAACCGAATCGCTCTCGATGCCGGTTAGTTTGCCCATGGCGTGGTTCCACATCAAAATTTCCATATCTAAGCCGATAGAAAAAGTCGCTAATGGTAGCTCCTCTAATGTGCGGCGATGGTATAGGCGCAGGTTATTCAATTCGGCGGTAAGGCCGGTAAATTGATCGCGGGCTTGATTAAGACGGCTTTCAATTAAATTGATATCGGTTGCCACGGTGGTTTCAGGAAGCCGGTAGGGCACTAAGCGATCCAAGATTTCACTGGCCATAGAAATACCCATAAGACCGGATAAGTTCGCTTCGATTTCATCGCGTAAGCGGCGCAGCGCATAAGGGCGGCTCTCATTGGGTGGCAGCGCTAATCGTTGTAATGCGCGATCAACTTCGTTGCGAGCAGTGCTCGCACCTATGCGGCTGCTGAGCCGTTCAATGATTTCATCAGGCGAGCGCACATCCAGGGATAAGCGTATCGGGTGGGAAAGCTCGTCATCGGCGCAAATTTCTGCGCTGTAACGCTCTTCATCGGTTTGGCGGGTTAGCAGAGATACGCCTATAAATACCAGTGTATTAAGGCCGATACTCCAAAGTGTTACGCCGTCCCATTCGCTCGCACCCAAGCGAATTGGGCGCTCCAACATAGGTAGGCTGATAGAGTGAACCCCCAATACCATCGGTAGCATCAGCCATATCAACCAAATAGCTGTACCTATACACAGCCCGGCAATGAAACCGAGGCTGTTACCGCGGGACCAATGGGTAACACCGATGACACCGGGTAGCAGTTGGAGCGTCAAAATAAATGCGGGTAGGGCAAGTTCGGTCAGGCTGTAGCGATTATTCAGCACTAAATAACTGCCAAAACCAAATAACAATACGACCAAAATTAAAATGCGTCGCAACCACATAATTTGGCGATATATATCGCGTTTGGTACGCAGTGTGGTGGCGGGCAATATCCAATGGTTCAAAATCATTGTGGATAAGGCTAACGCAATGCCCACCATGGCTCCGGTAGCTGCCGATAAGCCGCCGACAAAAGCAACAATTGCAAAGAATGTGGAGCCGGTGGCCAGTGGCACAGCAAGCGGAAAATACTCAGCGGCAATGGGTAACTCAAGCGCAATCCCACCCCAGAGAATCGGAAATACCGGCAGTGCCATTAATAATAAAAATAATGGAAACGCCCAAGTGATTTTGGCGCCTGCCATTTTGCTGGGGTTTTCTACAACCGTCATATGAAAGATATGCGGCATTGAAATAGCCGTGGCTAAAAACACTAGTAATAATGTGTGGGAGGAGGACTGGTATACCGGCCGTTGCAATGCTTGCAGAATTTCCGGGTTAGCATTTAGCCACCAATCCAAGCCATCCATGCCGCTAAAAATACGCACTAAAACATAACCGCCAACAGCCAGCAGGCCAAATAATTTAATTAGCGATTCAAACGCCATGGCCGTAACCAGGCCTTTATTATGTTCGCGGTTGGAGCCGAACATCATGGCGAATAGTGCAATAACCAAGCAATAAACTAGTGCAATAGCCTCGCGTGAGGTAAACCCGAACCAGGTCAGTTGCAGGCCTTTATTATGCTGCCACGTAAGTAGATGCACGGTGTCGGCCACAGCCTGGATTTGCAGCGTTAACAGTGGCGCCATAGCCAACAGCATAATGAGTGTCACGACACCACCGGCTGCGTGGGAGTGATAGCGAAACACCAATAAATCCGCCATCGAGGTAATTTGAAAGCGGCGCGCTAATTCGATCAACGGTTTGAGTGTTATGCCGCCAAATAAAAATAACACGCCGGTGCCGAGATAATAGGCCAAAGCCCCATACCCAAATTGGCGCGCAAGATCAATCACGCCATAAAAGGACCAGGCGCTGGCGAAAATTCCTAATGAGCAAATATACGTAATTGGATGGCTGACTAAACGATCGGAAACCCAGCCGCGATCCGTGCTGTAGGCGAGGCTAAACACTACCGCCAAATAGGCAAAACAAATTAGGGCAACTTGAAAATAGGTAAACGTCATGAGGATTTTTTATGGCGTTGAATAAAATAAGCTGCCAACACCACCAAAGCCCACAATAAAAAAGGTTTGTACCAAATAGGCTGTGGGTTAATCGCCCAGCTAATAATGCTCGGTGAGAGCATAAACGCTAGAAAAACCAATAGAAGAACAGGACGTTGCTGATGCATAGGCTATTTATTATCGTGTTTTTTTAAGATTCGCAGTTTCAAGTTGCCACTTATTTTCTGTGCAGAAAATGAAAAATAAGCCGCATGGCTGCTGTGTGCCCGAGGTGCAGTCGATCTTACTCAAGCCTGGCACTAAACGCTAGTAGAAGGTATTGTGCCTCTGCCGCCACGATAATGTATTGCTTCAAATTAAGGAGAAAGTATGCGCAGGCCTAGTATTGTTTTATTTCTATTTAAAATCCTCGTGTTTGTTTTCATGCTTGATGCGAGCGCGAGCATGGCATGGCAGTTATCCGGTGCCTCAAAGTCGTCGCCTACGACACAATTGCCGGCATTTAGTATTGCCACTTGGAATCTGGAGTGGCTAGTAAGCCTTGATGATTATCCTAAATTGCTAGAGCGATGTGACACCTCGGGTCAGCCTGATAGTGATCAATGGCGTTTCCCTTGTGATGGGGATCATGCTCCGCCGCCTAATCGAACGCAGGCTGATATAGCTGAGCTTGCACATATCGCCGAAGGCCTTGCAGGATCTATCGTGGCGATACAGGAAGTTGACGGCCCGGTTGCTGCTGCGCAGATATTTCCCACCGATCGTTGGACGCTGGCCTGTTTTTCCCAGCGCAAACATCCACAAAAACTAGGCTTTGCGCTGCCTAAAGGTGTTCCTTATCAATGTAATGCCGAATTATCCACGCTCGATATTGATGGCAAAACACGCACCGGCGCTGATATCACGCTCTGGCCTCATACCCCGCAGTCGTTGCGGTTGCTCAATATTCACTTAAAAAGCGGCTGTTTTGCAGGTCCTTTATTTAAAAAAGGCCCTTGTTTGGCACTGCGCTCTCAAGTGCCCAGAGTGGAAGATTGGATTGATCAGCAAGTGGCCAATCAGCAGCCCTTTGCTGTGCTGGGAGACTTTAATCGGCGCATGGAAAAAGACGCCCAATATCCCGCCGGTAGTGATGAGCGCGCACCCACCTCCATGTTTGCCGCTTGGCACGATGACCGACCTGCTGGTGCATTACTGCTGCGTGCCACGGCACTGATGGCTGATATCCCTTGTTCGCCGCTGAGCCCTTACACGCAGGGTGCTATCGACAACATATTACTTAGTGCAGGTTGGGCTGCTCGCTTTAGCCAACAGCAGGCACACCGAATTACCTACAGTGCCGAGCAGGCCAAGCGTTATCGCCTTTCTGACCACTGCCCGCTAGTACTCAGCATGCGTAATTTTTAACTGCCGATAACGGGTTCCTCGGTTATACTCGCGCGTTTTTTGACTGAATCATTCGCACATGTCTGAGTTTACCTTTAATGCTGGTGCCCGCGGGCTTAGCAAGCCGTCATCCGGCTGCGTGGCAAGCATTGGCTCCTTCGATGGCATTCATTTGGGCCATCGCGCGTTAATAGAAAAAGTCATCGCGCGGGCGCGGGCGCGTGGTTTGCCCGCCGTCGTAGTGATTTTTGAGCCTCAGCCGCAGGAATATTTCAGTCCAGATACGGCCCCTGCGCGCTTATTAGGTTTGCGCGATAAGGTGTTAGCGCTGAAAGCCCTCGGAGTTGATAAAGTCCTTTGTTTGCGCTTTAACAGCGGGTTGCGCAACCTAACGGCCGATGAATTCGTACGCCAAGTCTTGGTGGATTGGCTGGATATTCGCCATGTAGAAGTAGGCGATGACTTCCGTTTTGGCCGCGATAGGGCGGGGGATTATGCATTTTTGGCCAAGGCGGCCATTACCTATGGATTTACTTTAGCGAACAGCCCGACGCTCGTTCGTCTTGGTGAGCGCGTTAGTAGTACACGCATTCGCACGTTGTTAAGCCGGGGCGAGCTTGCCGCAGCGGCTGATCTTTTAGGCCAACCCTACAGCATTAGTGGGCGCGTGGGTTACGGACGAGCGCTGGCGCGCAGCCTAGGCTTTCCTACTGCCAACGTGCATATCGGCCATTACCGGCGGGCACTTGCAGGCGTTTATGCTGTGGAAGTTGAAGGCCCTTTTGGTTGTCTACCGGGCGTGGCCAATATTGGCGTAAAACCCACAATTGCCGAAGGCTTAAAACCAACGCTTGAGGTATTTATTCTGCAAGGACACTATGAGTTATACGGCACTCGCCTGCGCGTGCGTTTTTTACGCTGGATTCGTGCAGAGCAAAAATTTCCCAGTATTGATGCATTAAAAGCGCAAATTCAGCATGACGTAGACGCAGCAACCGATTTTTTTAAAACACGCCAAGCTTAATTAAAGCTATTTTCCAAACCTAAGCCTATCAAGCGACTTACCATGACCGACTACAAGGCCACATTAAATTTGCCTGCCACCACTTTTGCGATGAAAGCAAATTTAGCTCAGCGCGAACCTGAAATGCTCAAGCGCTGGCAAAAAGAAGATGTTTACGCGCAAATTCGTGCTGCCCGGGCAGGTTGCCCGACATTTATTTTGCACGATGGCCCGCCGTACGCTAATGGTGATATTCATATTGGCCATGCGGTTAATAAAATCCTCAAAGACATTATTATTAAAGCGAAAACGCTAAGCGGATTTGACGCACCCTATGTGCCGGGTTGGGATTGTCATGGCTTACCCATTGAACACAATGTAGAAAAAAAAATCGGTAAAGCTGGTGTTAAAGTTGATGTGGCAACATTTCGTAAACATTGCCGCGAATACGCTAGCAAACAAGTGGAAGGGCAAAAAGCGGATTTTATTCGCTTAGGTATATTAGGCGAATGGGATAAACCCTATCTGACGATGGATTATAAAACCGAAGCTGATACCGTTCGGGCGCTGGGTAAAATAATTGCCAACGGCCATTTGCAACGCGGTTTTAAACCGGTTTATTGGAGCGTGGTTGGGGCATCTGCGCTCGCCGATGCGGAAGTGGAATACCATGAAAAAACTTCGTTTTCCATTGATGTGCGCTTTGCTGTAAATGAAGCTGCACTTGCGGAAAAAGTGGGGGCTATACCAGGTGCTGGGCCTATTGCCGTGGTGATCTGGACAACCACACCCTGGACATTGCCTGCTAACCAAGCTGTGAGTTTAAATGCTGAACTTGATTATGTGGTTGTGCAGTTAGCCAGTGAGCGAATTGTAATTGCCAAAGCTTTAATTGAATCGCTTTGCGCGCGGGCAAAAATTACCGACTTTAATATTTTGGTGGAATTTAAAGGCGCAGTTTTAGAAAACCTTTTAATTCAACATCCGTTTTACGACAAACAAGTGCCAGTTATTTTAGGTGACCATGTCACCACCGATGCGGGTACGGGCGCTGTACATACGGCTCCTGATCACGGTATAGAAGACTTTGTGGTCGGCAAAAAATATAACATCGGCACACTTAATTACGTCGATGAAAACGGCAATTATTCTTCGCAAACACCGCTGTTCGCCGGTGAGCATGTTTATAAAGCCGATGAGAAAGTCGTCGCTTTATTAGAAGAGCGCGGCGCGCTGTTTAATCAGGCGAAAATCACGCATAGCTTTCCCCATTGCTGGCGCACTAAAACCCCACTGATTTACCGTGCAACGCCACAATGGTTTATCAGCATGACACAAAATAATCTGCTTGAGCAGGTTAAACATAGTGTCGGCGGTGTCGCCTGGTTTCCCGGATGGGGAGAGTCGCGCATGCGCGGTACCTTAGAGTCCAGCCCAGATTGGTGTATATCGCGCCAGCGCACCTGGGGAGTGCCAATCACTTTATTTATTCATAAAGAAACTCAAGTACCTCATCCTAACACTGTGGAATTAATTGATAAGGTTGCAGCATTAATTGAGCGTGGCGGTATAGATGCTTGGTTTGCACTTGAAGCCAATGAGCTATTAGGTGAGGATGCGGCGGAATACAGTAAAGTTACCGATACATTAGATGTTTGGTTCGATTCGGGTGTCACGCATTTTTCCGTGTTGGAGCAGCGAGCGCAGCTTAAATTTCCTGCTGATTTATATTTAGAAGGTTCTGATCAACATCGCGGCTGGTTTCAATCCTCGTTAAAAACCTCAGTTGCAATGAATGGCTGTGCGCCTTACCGGCAAGTATTAACCCACGGATTTGCGGTTGATGAAAAGGGATTAAAAATGTCTAAATCCCTCGGTAATGTGGTGCCGCCACAAAAAGTTGTTAACGATTTAGGCGCAGATGTTTTACGCCTGTGGGTAGCGGCAACAGATTTTAGTGGTGATATGAGTGTTTCGGACACCATTTTAAATCGCACTGCAGATTCCTATCGCCGTATTCGCAATACCGTGCGTTATTTATTATCCAATTTGCCGGATTTTAATCCGGCCACCGACTTAATTGCACTTGAACAGATGGTGGCGCTTGATCGTTGGGCGGTAGCGCGTGCGCAAACTCTGCAAACAGAAATTTGCGCCCATTATGAAATTTACGATCTGCATTTGATTTATCAAAAATTACATAATTTTTGTGTTGTGGATTTAGGCGGCTTTTATTTGGATATTACTAAAGATCGCGTTTACACCTGCGCGCAACATTCAGCGGCTCGCCGCAGTGCGCAAACGGCGCAATATCATATTGCACAGGCGCTAGTGCGCTGGATTGCGCCTATTTTATCGTTTACTGCGGATGAAATTTGGCAGGCTATTCCCGGTAATGAAGGCTCTATTTTCACGCAGACTTGGTATGACTTTCCTGTAACAACAGCAGCGTCTGCAATTGATGATACGACTTGGGCACTAATCGCAGAATTAAAAACCGAAGTTAACCGCGCGATTGAATCCGTGCGCAGTTCTGATGCTATTGGAAAGTCCTTAGAAGCGGAAATAATTATCTACGCTAATACTGAACTTGCCGAGCAATTAGGCGCGTTAGAGGAAGAGCTGCGATTTATTTTAATGACATCAAAAGTAACTTGGCAGCCTTTTGAGCAGGCTCCTGCCACGGCAATCCAAGCGCAGAATTTAGCGTTAAAATTGAGTATTGTTAAAACCTCGGCTCCAAAATGTGTGCGCTGTTGGCACCATTGCGACGATATCGGGTCCCATGCTGCTCACCCTGAAATTTGTGGCCGCTGTTACACCAACGTCAATCTGGATGGAGAAGTGCGCGCGTATGCCTAATATAATTTATGTTGTGCGGTGGTATGTTTTAGCTTTAGTGGTCATTGCAATTGATTTATTCACTAAAAAAGCCATTACCGATACATTTGAGTTTGAAGGGCAATCTGTACCCTACACATTCTTTTTTAGCCTCTCATTACATTACAACCACGGCGCCGCGTTTAGTTTTTTAGCGCAACAAGGTGGCTGGCAGCGTTGGTTTTTTATGGGTATTGCCGGGGCGGTGAGCCTAGGCTTGGGTTATTGGTTAGCGCGATTACCGAAGGACAAATTTTGGGAAGCCTTAGGGTTATCACTAGTGTTGGGCGGCGCCTTGGGTAACCTATACGATCGTGTGACCCTAGGCTATGTGGTGGACTTTTTGTTGTTCCATTGGGGTGAGTCTTATTTTCCGGCGTTTAATGTAGCAGACATGGCGATCTGCGGTGGTGCTGCCGCATTGGTGTGGGATTCTCTGCGTAAAAAGGGGTAACCAGTATGGCGAATATTTTGCCGATTCAACCGGGCATGCAGGTGACATTATTTTTTGCTCTACGCTTGCCTGATGGCGAGGTGGTGGATAGCAATTTTGAACAGGTCCCCGCCACTTTTATCGTAGGCGATGGAAATTTATTGCCGGGTTTTGAGCGAGCGTTGTTTGGAATGGTGGGCGGCGAGCGCAAGAGTTATGTCATCGCTCCAGAAAATGCCTTTGGTCAGCGCAACCCTAATAATTTGCAAAAAATCGAACGTCGATTATTTTCCTCTGACTTAAATTTAGAGACTGGCTTAGTGGTTAATTTTGCCGATGCTCAAAATGTAGAATTACCCGGTGTTATTTCTGATTTGGATGATCAATGGGTGACGGTGGATTTTAATCATCCATTGGCCGGCCAGGCGATTGAATTTGATGTACATATTATTACCGTGCAACCGGCCACTTCCCATTAGGAATCACTAATGCAAATTAAATTAGCTAATCCACGAGGATTTTGTGCAGGTGTGGATCGCGCGATCGACATAGTTAATCGCGCGTTGGATGTTTTCGGCGCGCCTATATATGTGCGTCATGAGGTTGTGCATAACAAATTTGTTGTGGAGCAATTAAAAGATCGCGGTGCGGTTTTTGTCGATGAATTAGTTGATGTGCCTAATGACGTCATTGTTATTTTTAGTGCGCACGGTGTGTCTCAGGCGGTGCGGCAAGAAGCGGCATCTCGCGGCCTGCGCGTATTTGACGCTACATGTCCACTGGTTACCAAAGTTCATCTTGAGGTGGCTAAATACAGTGAAGATGGTTGGGAATGCGTGCTAATTGGACATGCGGGCCATCCTGAAGTAGAGGGCACAATGGGCCAATATACTAACGCTCATGGGGGTGCTATTTATTTAGTGGAGAGTGAGACGGATGTAGCCGCGTTGCCCGTCAAAAATCCAGAAAAACTTGCCTACGTAACTCAAACTACGCTTTCGATGGATGATACCGCTCGAGTAATAGACTGTTTAAGAGCTCATTTCCCCAAAATTCAGGGCCCGAGAAAAGACGATATTTGTTATGCCACGCAAAATCGGCAGGACGCTGTAAAACAATTAGCGCTGGAAACTCAAGTGGTATTGGTTGTCGGTTCACCCAATAGCTCCAACTCCAACCGTTTGCGCGAGCTTGCCGAACGTTGCGGCGCTAAGGCGTTCCTCATTGACGGACCACAGGATTTACAGGCGCAATGGTTTGAACAGGTCAACACCATTGGTATCACCGCTGGCGCCTCCGCACCTGAAGTCCTAGTGCAAAGTGTTATTCACGGCTTAAAACAATACGGCGCCCAAGTCCCAGAGGAGTTAGCCGGCAGAGTGGAAAACGTTAGTTTCTCTCTGCCTAAAGAGCTGCGTTAGGACGCATTGGCCGGTGGCAGATTTGTTTTGCAGGCAAGGTTTTTAAAAAGCCCTCCAGGCCTTCTGCACAGAATCTCACCGATAGGCTTCTTTTATTCGAAAACTTGATGTATAACAGCCGCTTAAGATAGGTTTACCCAGAGCGCACAAGGCCTCGTAGCCGTGCGCGGTAGCAACAAATCTTTTATGGGACGCGGCGCCATGTCTATTACCAAGTCAGAGTTGATTGATCGTATTGCTACATTACAGGAACAACTCTCCCCTAAGGATGTAGAGATTGCAGTCAAATTGCTGCTTGAATTTATGAGCCAATCCCTTGCTAAAGGGGAGCGCATCGAAATTCGTGGCTTCGGCAGTTTCGCGCTGCATTACCGCGAACCCCGCGTAGGGCGCAACCCTAAAACCGGTGAAGCTGTGGCCTTGGAAGGCAAATATGTCCCGCACTTCAAACCCGGTAAAGAAATGCGTGATCGGGTCAATGAAAGCATCAAGCAGAAAAAACGTCGCCGCTAGGCAGGTCCATTTTAATACCCCAATTTAATACCTTTTTGCTAATGCGCGTTATTTTAATTATTGTGAAATTGTAAAGTTCACATCGTTACTCCTAGCGGTAATTAAATTAATCCAGAGCAGGCCTGAAATATCGTTAGGGCCGCCGATTCCCCAGCCGTGTTCTGTAAACAATTGTTTGCTTGTGAGATCCATGCCGAATAGGTGAGGGCCTGATATTCGGTTTGTTTTAGCTTTATCCATCAGAGAAGTACTGCACCTCTTACCGGGTAAATAATATGTGCTTGCAAAGTTGGCCGTTGTTAGCTGCCTATAAAATAGACGGCGTCACATTAGCTTTATTTAATTCGTGCGTAAGCCGTTCTTGCCCATCAAATAAAACATATGCGCCGTGTTTGTGCAATACCGATGTGCGTTTTCGGGTTTTCTATAGCTGCTACATTGTTTGCAAACTGCTCTGTGAGCGAAATAGCTTTAAAATAATTTGTCGTGCTGAAACTGTTATTGATAACAACCTATGAAGTTTGGTCGGCTTCATATTGGCGTGCGCGCAGGCTTTGCATAGCTGCATGCTGCAGAGTCAAAGTTTAACGCTTAAATGAGGTTGCCGTTTAAGTCACAGGTGATGGAGGGCTTTTGCGTTATTAGTGATGCAGATTTAGGAGGCGCTGTTTAATTCTTGGATTCGCAAAACTACTGCGCGTAAACTTATCAGAGTTGCTCATGTGTAAGCCAATTTACACACTTATTCACTTGTCTTGCGGTTGCTCAAGTGCAGATAAATCGGTTGCAAACCGATGTTTTGTCCGTTGTTCATGAAAACCTAGAGCTTTTTTCATGCTTTAGCCTTTGCCAAATTTATGGACATGTCTTGCGCATTTTCATGAGTACAATGCCCAATTGGTAAGTCGATCTATTGGGTAAAAAATTATTAATGCAGAGTTGATATTTATTATGTATGAATCAAGACACCAGACTCCTATCACGCAAGCAATTTTTGTGCAGCGTCTGTTTCGTCAATTGGCCTGGGTAATGGTATTACTTGCTATTTCGCTGTTATTGGGCATGATTGGTTATGTTGCTTGTGAGAGCTTAAGTTGGATTGACGCATTTATCAATTCGGCAATGTTGTTAGGTGGTATGGGGCCGGTAAATGCACCGCAATCATTTGCGGGAAAATTATTTGCTGGCCTGTTTGCTCTCTATGCCGGATTGGTATTTATTGTTGCTGCGGCTTTATTGTTCACTCCGGTATTACATCGTCTTTTGCACCATTTTCATTGGGATAAAAATTAATTAAATGGCTTCTTTAAGTAGCTGGACTGAAGCATGCCGGTTAGCATTGAATTGGTATAGGAAAGCACGTCTTTGTGACGTTCAATGTATATTTCTGTTATTGTGTATTGCCGAGTACAGTCTCGTTGAGGATAATCTGGAAGTTGTAAATTGTGCGGCCTGTTGCGAGGCTTTTTAGTATTGTTATAAGTAATTTTGTGTCAGCCCAATTAATCCTAATCACCCATGTCAGCTTTATACCGTTGGCAATTAAATCGGAGCGCTATATGAATGCAATTAAACTGGTGGGTACAACCTTGATTATCATAGGTGTATTGGCTCTTGCTTATGGTGGTTTTAGTTATACCAAGGATTCAACTGCTGTAAAACTTGGGCCGCTTGAACTGTCGGTAAAAGAGAAAGAAACCGTGAATATACCTGTTTGGGCGGGTGCTGGTGCACTTTTAATTGGTGCCGCGCTTTTATTTGCCGGTGCAAAAGGCCGGTAATAAATAAGACATTAATCAGTCATAGCCCGTTTGATTTTAAGAGTGGAGCGTTAATTTATGCAAATAATTGCATTTGCAGCAAGTAGCAGTGGCAGTTCAATTAATAAACAACTCGCTAGTTATGCTGCGCGTTTAATTGAAGGCGCGGATATTGAGATTTTAGATTTAAACGACTATGAGCTGCCACTATTTAGCGTTGATAGAGAAGTACAATTGGGGCATCCTCAGTTGGCGCAGGACTTTTTATCTAAAATTGCCGCGGCCGACGGGTTAATTATTTCCTTTGCCGAACATAACAGTAGTTATAGCGCAGCCTATAAAAATCTTTTTGATTGGTGCTCGCGCGTTAATAAAAAGGTTTTTTGTGATAAGCCTGCTGTTTTTCTGTCTACATCTCCCGGTGGGCGCGGAGGTGCGAGTGTGTTAGCCGAGGCCATAGCCTCAGCCCCTCGATTTGGTGCGCAGGTGGTGGCAACCCTTTCTGTGCCTAATTTTTCTGATAATTTTGATAGCGATTTAGGTGCGCTTAAAAACCCAGAACTCAATGCGCAATTAAATGCGGCTGTTACAACGTTAAAGCAAGCGCTCGCTAACGCATAATTTTGGATGGCTAAGAATAGGTTGACGGATATGAGCAGTAAGTTCTGTTTATTATATTTGTTTTCCATTCTTATATTTATTGTTCAAATGTACCTATTAATTTTCTGCGCGGGCATTACAAAATTTTCACATGTTAAGGCGTAAATTCAACCTGATTTCGTCACTTAATGTTTTGGGTACATCATGTTTGCGTGCAAGTGCTGGCCATTGCGCTACTTGTTCGGTGATTTCATTAATGATGTTATTTATTTTCGTGCGAGTGAATAATGGGCTTAATGATTCTAAGCTGTAAAAATCGTTGCGGCTAAAATTATCGCGTTTGCCGTTTAGGCTCATCCAGTGGCTGTTTACCCAGGGGCTGCCGGGTTTGTAGCTATAGGCTAAGTCGTAGGCGGGTGCTAATTGCCAGGTTTTATCGCGCAGAATAAAGGCAATATTTTTCGAGTGATCATCGTGATTGCGAGCAATAATATTAAATACCATACGTCTAAAAATTTGCTCGGCATCTTGCGCGGTTAGGCGCAGTTGCCTCGCTATGGCAAAAATTTCCGCGTAGGAGAAAGAACCCGGCATTTTATAATTTACATGCGCAAGACCGTTAAGTGTTTGCATATGTAATTTTTCATTGCCTTCGCGATCAAAACGCTGAGTAATGAAATGCCTGCGGTTACCTTCTGGCAATAGCATGCAGGGCATTATGTTAATACCGCAGGCTGCTGCCATTAAGTAATATACATATTCCATGGCTCCGTATCCCATGGGGTCGCCAAAGGTTTCTTTATTTTTGTTGTATTCGTTTACCCCATCAAATTTCATTAAATAATGAGTAAAACCTGCAGGGGCTTTGGTTTGCCCCGAGCGCACTTGCGTAAAGGTTTCATTAAATGCCAGTACTGCTTTGGGGCGAGCACCACCTGCACTCATTCCTACGGATAGCAACGCTAGCATGGCCTCGCGATCCTCCTGTCCCTGTTTATTTAATTCCAGTTTAAAGTTGGCGCGACTGTCTAATATTTCCTGCGCAATGCTTACTAATGATTCGATGGCGATGGATTGTGAGGCGTTTAAGCTTTTAAGTGTGGTTGCAGGTGTATATTCCAATGCGCCCATACCTCTTTTTCCTGTGTATTTTAGCCGCTGTAAGGGTGTTATATCGCTGGGTTGTTTACCTTTGCTCGCTACCCATGCATTTAGTACCGCATTGCCAAAATCATCAGGTAATGAATCCGCCAACAAGCCTGGTAAGCCCTTATAGGTTTCGTAATTAAGTTCGGGAAATGAATAAATACGCTTTGCTAAAGGCATTTTTAGTGGTGACAGTTCGATTCCCGTGTCGATAAATTCAGGCGTATATTCAAACGCTCCTATACCAGTGATTGTATCAAAGCTTGCAGCACCGACATTTTGGCCTAGGTAATTGACGCTAATAACTTCTATTGTCATACCGACATTACCATGTGGTAGGTGCCTCGGGTTGCGGTGGTTTTAAAACCTTGGATTTGCGTGATGCCCGCTGGCGCTGTTTAGCTTGTAGTTTGGCTAATTGAACCGGAGAGACACGTTGTTGAGGTAGGAATTTATCCAGCTGAGCGCTGAGGTTTAGTGCCTGCATAATGGCCACGAAAGCTTCAAGCTGTACTTTTCCTTTTTCCGCATTTAATACCACTTTGCGGGAAAGTCCGGCCCGATTTGCCAGATCCGTCTGGGTCATATCAGCGTTGAGCCGCGCCTGTTTGAGGCGCTCGCCCAGTTCCTCTGCCATGGCTGATGCGGGCATAATATCTATAGACATAAAGTACCCAAAAGTGGACATAAATTCACAAAAAATGGTTAATGAGCCAATAATAGCACTTTATTTATATCTGTATCGACTTATGTTTTAATGTCCATTATTGGGGACTATAATAGAAAATTTATGAAATAAAGTCCGATTATGGGAACCTTAATTATGTTGTATAAATATTAACTGAGCAGTGTTTAGCCAGGAGAGCTAAGCTTGAGCAAGCTTCATCAGAAAAAATAAATTTATGCTCTCATACGCTAGAGATTAGGCTCTTATGGACGCTGAAGTGTATGTCTGAAGAATTTCTTGCTGGTAATGATTGAAGCCGTTGTTACGTTGACTGGCGCAATCTATAGCAACACTGCGAGGTAATACACAATGAAAGCTGTGTGGAATTTGCATAAACCATTGCAGAATCCGTCCAGGTCAATCCCGGCAGCTACGGCGCTGAATTGGCCTAGTGGATATCAGTTGAGCTTGCGCGAAAGAGCTTTGCAACAAGTTATACCGAAAATGAAGATTGGGGCTGGTTTGTCGAATATTCTCTAAAGGATTACGAGTATTGGCTGTGTTGCAGCAATGTAGCGGATGAGAACAGCTATTGGCGAATTTACCTTAACTGTAAACCAAGAAGTTTATTCGAGCGCAATAAAGCATTTATTGAACTTGCGCAAAATCTGTTAACAGCAGTGGCGGAAATTTTATCGGCAACACCGGGCATCGAGAATATTAATTGGCGGGACGCTTTTAATTGGTTTAGATAGTTGCTGAAGTTCTGTTAATAAAACACATGTTCTAACATATCTAATATGCGGTAATAGATTTTTAAAGAGAGCACTTTCGCGAACTCAGAGAGGTATTGTTTTGCCGCTGCAATAGCGCATTTTGAATTTTATGCAGCGCTCAAGTACATGTCCGCTGAAGATTTAAGAACATTTAAAGCTGACCCAACTTAATGCATGGCTTAGAGAGCTGCACCACTGTTGACGGCATAATTTTTAGTGTGGGGAATATTCCACGCAATGGTGTGATTTTTTACCCAATAGATTGCGAGCCCAATCACCTAATCGACCGCGCACCTTAGTCTCTCATATAAAAACGCAAAACCAATCACACCACTGAATAAGCCCTGTGAACTTGGCGAGGCCTTTGCTCATCTTGTAAACAAACCGTCATACAGCTCAAGCAGTATGCAGTGTAGGCGGCAAGTGAATTCCGCAGCAACCACCTAATAGAGCGCACACCTATGCAAGATTACATTTAAGAACTAATAGAAATAACCTTTCCAATTAACGACAGCGATGATCAATTCTGTTCAGAGGATTATTCAGAAGTTTAATTTAGATCAGCTCACAAAACGCTTACACCAGGTGCAGTTTAATTTACCTGGGCGATTAAGCTCATTTATTCGTCTAACCTTTGCAACACGCTTGCAGTACATTAATCCGTGCTGTCTTGTTGTTGTGTGCTTTTTGTCCGGCACCGAAGCTTCATTTATAAGACCTGCGTTTTATTGCTGGCATTTTTGAGCGCTTTTTTCGGGCGCGCGTTCACCAAAGTTTTGTGCTGCTGCAGCATCGAGATTGCAGCCTGTGCAGTTAAAATTGTGATGTAATTTTTAATTACGCCTTTCCGGGCTCATGCGAGCCGGTTGACTACTATAGTTAGTGCGCAGCGTGATTTAAGGGGCTGAAGTTTGCGCGCTGTTTAGGCTATAGTGCCACTTTGAGTGCTGGCAGCCCCTGCTGCACTTGCCTCCAGATGCGGAATCGCGATTATCCTATGTTGTTGCTCACGACTGAAAAAGCACGCGCGGTATATTTTTTTGATCAGGCTGAAATCGTCGGCCAACTTCTCCTTCCCGAATTCGAGTCGATGTTAGATGGTTTTGTGCCATCTAAAGAATGGGCGCTGCGCACAATGCAGGCGGTTTATGTCGAGATAAACCACCGATTGCTCATCACTGCTGCAGTGTTTTTTAAGGTGGGTTTTGATGATCATGGCTGGATTGACGGTTCATGGAATATGCCGTTAGCCGATTTAGCCAAACGCGGCCAACCCGGCCCGGATATGGGCGCAGGCCATATTCACATGGCTACGTTCACGCAATGCCCGCTAGAGCTATATAAACACTTGTTGTGGGATCCGGAAATTAAAGGGCGCCAGAATCATTTGGGGCAACTGAAAAAAGCAGTTTCGCGTAATCGGTTGGGCGTATGTTTTGTTGACGATGGACAGGATGACCCTAATAAACCGGATAATCTCGTTGCCGCCATGGGCGAGCGTTTACAAACCGTATTGCACCAGCACCTCAATCAACGTGATGACTCCGGTATTAAAAACGTACTGGCGAAGGTAATTGACGAACAAGCACGCATTCCCACACTTGTACCCAGCACAGAAGATTTAAAAGAGCGTGTGGAAATTCTTGAGCACATGCTGCAAGAGCGAGAGGAGCAACTGGCAAAAGTAGAGCATCAACTTTCACAAACTAGCCAGCAATTAACTCAAGCGGCTGAGCACAGCGTTGCACTTACGAATAAAGCCGAAGGCTTGCGCAATTATTATGAGCACAAACTGATTCGCATAGAGCAGCAACAATTAAGCTTGGCTTCCCAGGCGCAATTAAGTGCTGCAAGTAATAGCGAAATTGCTTCAGCTGTACATGAAGCCACCCAGGATTTTGCTGAATTACTGCAACGTAAAGAAATAGAATTACTCTATAGCGGTGAGCGAGAAGAGCAATTATTAAATCAGCTGCGCGAACAAAAAGAGCATCCTGCAGCTGCCGAGGAAAGTATTGTCGATTATTTGCAAATGTTAAATGACAACGGCGTGCGTTTTGTTCATTACCGCCCAGGCCTTGCGCCGATGCAAATACCGGTGGGTGAATTAGCTGAATTTTTAAGTTCAGCCACGGCTTATGCAGCGCAAAAATTAGGCGTTACAGAAGCACTCTATAATGCCTGGTTAAATCATTTTTTAATGCCCGTGTGCACTGCCAATACCGGTAGTGGCCCATGCAATCTGAGTATCTATAGGGTTGAAGAGCCGCGGCATTTTATTATGGGCGTAAGTGATTGTTGCGCAGATCATCAGCCAACAACCTAACTCACCAAAAAGCTAACGCCCAAAATATAATTTGTTGTTAGGGCAGTTAATTTGGCCGCCTGATTTTCAAAATCTACGCGTTTAACTAATGGATCACTTAAAAGGTTCATAGTCGCAATCTGCAGCATTTTTCAATTATCGTCTCAAAGCTATCGACTATCTCTAATGCTCTTGCCGTGCCGCCTAAGTTAAAGGATTTATGCATTCTCACCCATCCAAAATCTATGCTCTAGCCCAGCGCGCTGCGATCCAGCCTGTTAGCTGGTCGCGCGCCTCTGCTGCCAATTGCCGTATTTGGGTAAAACGCGATGATCTTTTGCATGAAGCGGTAAGCGGCAATAAATTATTTAAATTATTTTATTATTTGCATGAAGCCGCTGCAGTTAAATCCTGCGGCATCATTAGTTTTGGCGGCGCCTATTCTAATCACCTGTATGCACTGGCTAAAGTTGCTCAAGCCATTAATTTGCCCAGTGTAGGTATTATTCGCGGCGAAGAATGTGATTTACAAAATCCTACGCTTGCGGAATTAAATACCTGCGGTATGCAATTACAACGAGTTGATCGCACTAGCTATCGACACAAAACGAGCGCGGAATTTAATGCGCAATTAACCGAGCAATACCCCGGATATTATTTAATACCAGAAGGTGGGGCAGGGGTTTTAGGGGCACAAGGCTTTGCCGATTATGCCGAAGCTGTATCGGCACAATTAATAAATAATGATTTGGCTATGGATAGTATTTGGTTGCCTGCAGGCACAGGCACAAGCGTAGCCGGATTAGCTGCAAGATGGCACAATATTCAGGCGGTTTGCGCTTTAGCACTTAACGAGCCCGCAACCTATACACAGGCAATCGCGGCATGGACACGACAGTTATGCCAGGCTCAACCGAGCTTAAAACCATATCCAATAGCTTGGCACGGCTTTGCGTTGCCGTTCGGTAAGTTAACGGCGTCTATACTGGAGGCGTGTCGGGCGTTTTGGTGTGAAACTGGGCTGCTATTTGATCCTATTTATGGCGGCAAGGTGTTATTAGCCTTACAGAAGGCATTTGATAGCGGCTTGCGTAATCAGCACATTCTTATTATTCACACGGGTGGCGTACAGGGCTGGCGAGGGTTTTTTTCTCGTAAAAATAATATTCCTGATGAAATTGAACACGCAGTAACAGCATATTTCGCCGATAAAACGTCGTTTATTCTCGATGACACAGATTTAACCTTAGGCATATAGATATTTGCCGAATATTAGGAAACGACTATGAATCATTTTCACAGTGTTGGATTGGTGGGGCGCCCAGGTAGTGAAGCCGCCCTCTATTCCCTGCGTGTGCTGATTGATTTTCTCCATACCCGGCAAATTCAAACCTATATGGATTGTGAAACGGCAGAAGGTATTGCCCCGGGCTCGACGCAACACGTCACCCGCGCCCAGTTAGCGCAATTATGCGACTTGGTTATTGTCGTGGGAGGGGACGGCAGCGTGCTCAGTACCGGCCGCTCAATGCGTGGTACGGGAGTACCGCTGTTGGGAATTAACCGCGGCCGTTTAGGTTTTTTAACGGACATTGCACCAGATGAAATTGCTACTCGAGTGGGGGCAGTTTTAGATGGTGAATATTTCGATGAAGAACGGTTTTTACTGGAATGCCGCCTGGTGCGCCAAGGCACAATTATCGCGACCGGAACAGCGCTTAATGACATGGTGCTGCACCCGGGGCAGTTTATAAAAATGATTGAATTTCAGTTGTATATCGGCGATCGGTTTGTTTATCAGCAGCGCTCCGACGGCCTTATTATTTCAACCCCCACCGGTTCTACGGCCTATGCATTAAGCGGCGGCGGCCCAATTATGCACCCCTCGCTTGATGCGATGGTGCTGGTGCCATTAAATCCGCACACGCTCAGTAGCCGTCCTATAGTAGTGGCAGGGAACAGCCAAATACGCATTGTAATTGGCGATCAACGCGCGGTAGAGCCACAGCTAACCTGCGATGGGCAAACGCATATCACAACGCAAGAAGGTGATGAAATTATCGTGCACAAGAAAGGCGATACGCTGCGTTTAATCCACCCTACAGATTATGATTTTTACGGTGTTTGCCGCAGTAAATTAGGTTGGGCGGTTGATACTCAAGGGAAAATAGAATAGGTAAATAATGTGAAAAATTTGGGTTATGACATTATTGGCGATGTACACGGCTGTGCTTTTACCCTGGTTAAATTGCTGGAGAAATTAGGCTACCGCGATTTTAATGGGGTCTATCAACACGCGGGGCGCAAAGTTTTATTTGTCGGTGACATATTAGACCGCGGCCCGCATATTCGTGAGGCGATTACACTTGTTAAAGCGATGGTAGATGCTGGCGTTGCTGAATGTGTAATGGGCAACCACGAATATAATGCCTTGGGCTACACAATCTGGTTGCCCGAACAGCAGCGTTATTTGCGCGAGCATACACCGCGTAACCATCGTTTATTAAGTGCCACTTTAGAGCAATATAAAAAATATCCCCATGAATGGGAGCAAGTATTAACTTGGTTGCAAGAGCGGCCTTTATTTTTAAATTTACCGGAGTGCCGTGTTGTACATGCTTGCTGGGATAGCGATTTAATTTACACCTACGAATGTAATTACGGCAGCAATCAGGTTAGCCGAGATTTTTTAGTTGAGTCCGGAGATGAATCCAGTTTTGCTTATTTATTAATGGACCGCTTAACCCGTGGCACGGACATCTCTCTGCCACCAGGAGTTGAAGTTGTAGGCCGCGATGGGTTTAGCCGCAAACAATTTCGCACCAAATTTTGGTCAACTGACCCGAAAACCTACTCCGATGTAGTATTTCAGCCCGACCCATTGCCCGCTTATTTAATGAATACACCGCTGAGCAAAGCAGAGCGTAAATGCTTGTTGCATTACAACGAACATGAATTACCGGTATTTGTAGGCCATTATTGGCTAACCGGAGTTCCGACGCCTTTAACGCCTAATGTCGCCTGCTTGGATTATAGTGCGGTGAAATACGGTCGATTGGTCGCTTATCGATTTGACGGTGAGGCGGTTTTATCGGCGGATAAATTTGTTTCCGTCGTCGTCGATATGAAAAGCGATGTGGGGCATTGATGGGCAGCAAATCTCTGTAGTAAGTGTTATGACATTCGCCTACTCTTTCATCATAATGGCTTTTTGCTTTCTAATGACTTTTCCTGTTAGCGGAATAGCAAATGATAATGCCCGCATCCTGCGGGAAGATTGTGCCCAGGCCCCAGTACAACCCACCAGATACATCAACTGATGGATGTACGTGTGGACTGAGCCTAACAACGTTTCGATACCTCTGAAAAATCCATTTCGACTTAATGCTGCATGTAATTTGCGATGGATTGGGTTTGCTTATCAGAAAGATCAAGCAATTGATCTCTCGAAAGAAAAGGCCTCATTTGAGCGCTACAAGAATGACTGCGAGGTTTACGGTGAACTCCTCCTGATTGGCGCAGCCACGTTGCAAGGCACACTCCGATACGAAGAAGGTCCGGCCGGTACATGGTGGTTTAATCCCTACGGCAAACCCATAATATCCCGAGGGCCGCTGGAACATAAAATTGCGAGCCTAAAACTCACTGGGGACCACACTCCACAAGCGCTACATGTACCCCATTCGTTAGATAAAGCAGATTGCTGGGAGGCCAAGGCGGTTGTAAGAATCTCTGACATCTGGCTTAGGATCAGTGATTCTGATGAGGCTGGTGCCTATCCTGCCAAATACAGTATCACGAAGGTTTCAAATCATCACCGATGCAACTGAGGCTTAATTTTTCGGACGCGAAATTTATTAAACATAAACTCGTAAAGTGCATAAATCTTAGGGTGAGTTTTCGAAGCAACCCACCATTAGTATCGTCGCGGAGAATTATTTTGGCCGACTAAATCGGGCTGTGAGATCGTCGTTAGTCGCTTCGCTCCGAATCTATCCTATATTTTTCTTTGGAATCAAATAGCCAAATTTATTAGGCCGCAGGGAAAATTTGCAATGCCCCAGATAGATTAAGAAAGTGTCGCCCGATAATGACCAACTCTTAAAAATAAAAAAACCGCCATTGCATGCAAGGCGGTTTTTCAATTAAAGCATTTGAATGCGTATTAGCGGCTCAAAGCAATCAGCACTGAATTATTTTTAGTCCCAATCGGTCGGACTAAGCGAGCGACGCTTTCCTTTAGCGGCTTTTGGTGCGTCAGTATCTGCGGTTTTGGCCGCAGTCTTTTTCACTGCAGCAGGTGCATCAGCGGCTTTGCGGCGTGGCTTGCGCTCTTCTTTAGAATCATCAAACTTCAGCTTGTCGGACTTGGGCTTTTCGAAATGGGGTTTATCAAACGAAGGTTTGTCAGATCTCGGCTTGTCAAATTTACCGCCGCCTTCAAAGGATTTTTTACCAGGGCCGGCATCAACTGAAATTTCCAAGCGCTGAGATTTAACGCGCACTTTTTTCAGATGAGCTAATAATTCTTTAGATAAGTCCGTGGGTAATTCAACGGTGCTAAACGTTTCAAATAAACGAATGTGGCCGATTTGCTCGCGGTTGAGCTGTACTTCATTGGCAATGGCACCGACTATATCTTTAGGCATAGCGCCGTGCTCGCGGCCTACTTCGATGCGGTATGTAGTCATGTTCGCGTCAGTGGTGTGCTCACGGCGTTCACCGCGTTCTTTGCGCTCGCCTCTTTCAGGGCGTTCGCCTCGATCGGAGCGCTCGCGAGATGGACGATCAGAGCGCTCGCCACGATCAGAACGTTCGCTGCGTTCACGTTTGGCAGGCTCGTCTTGCTCAAAACTTTCTTTGCGTTCAATAAAAAGGGGATTGCCTTTCTGTGCCAGGAACGCGAGAGCTTTGGCGGCATCTTCGGGTAATATTTGTTGTTCTTTACAAAGCTCTGCTACAAACGTGGAAAAGAAATCAAGATTTTCAGTATTTAATACTTCGACAATTGATTGCTTAAACGAATTAATGCGGTGATGGGTAATCTGTTCTTTGCTGGGCAGTTGCATCATAGTGATCGGCTGCCGGGTGGCGCGCTCGATTGATTGCAACATCCGCTGCTCGCGCGGCGCTACGAATAAAATCGCTTTGCCATTGCGCCCGGCGCGACCAGTACGGCCAATACGATGCACATAGGATTCGGTATCGTAGGGAATATCATAGTTAATTACGTGGCTAATACGTGGCACGTCGATACCGCGCGCTGCTACATCCGTTGCAACCACTATATCCAATTTGCCATTTTTTAAGCGCTCAACGGTGCGCTCGCGCAGGGCCTGGTTCATATCACCATTTAATGCCGAAGTGGCGTGGCCGCGCGCTTCTAATTTTTCTGCAAGCTCTACTGTGGCAGTTTTAGTGCGTACAAAGATAATAACGCCATCGTATTCTTCAATTTCTAAAATACGCGTTAAGGCATCAAGTTTATTGACACCTTTTACAATCCAACCTTGCTGATCAATATTCATAACCGTGGTGGTTTTGCTTTCGATCTGAATAGTGATGGGATTGGTTAAATAGGTTTGCGCCACTTTTTGAATTTGTTTTGGCATAGTGGCGGAGAATAAAGCAGTTTGTCGATCCGCAGGGGCATGGTCCAAAATCCATTCAACATCATCAATAAAACCCATGCGCAACATTTCATCGGCTTCGTCTAATACCACATGGGTTAAGCCGTCTAAGTCCAAGGATTTACGGCGCAAGTGATCCATAACGCGTCCGGGCGTGCCGACTACTATATGCACACCGCGCTCTAAAGCACGCAATTGGCTGACCATGCTTTGGCCGCCGTAAATCGGTAAAACGTGAAAATCTTTTAAGTGGTGTGCGTATTTTTGGAATGCTTCAGCCACTTGGATGGCTAATTCGCGGGTTGGTGTAAGTACCAACGCTTGAGTGTGGCGATTTTTTAAATCTATAGCGTTCAATACAGGTAGTGCGAAAGCGGCTGTTTTTCCTGTACCGGTTTGCGCCATGCCTAATACATCGTGGCCATTTAATAGGCTAGGTATGGCTTGGGCTTGAATGGGGGAGGGCTGTTCGTAGCCGATTTCTTTTAATGCGGAGAGGAGTGTAGCTTTGAGTGCAAATTCGGAAAATTGGGTGATATCTGTCATAAATAAACCAAGAGCCGCCGCAGCTTAGGGTGCGGAGGTGGTGAAAAGGGGCGCGCGATTGTACAGCGGGACTGATCAAAAATAAAGCAATAAGGGCCTTGTGCAGAGCAAAACCCTGATTTTTACGCATAACTGGGTTGAGAGCGCCAGTATCGATGTGGCTAGCGCCAGTATTTACATAAATAGGCAGTGTCGGTAAGAGCTTTAACTTTGAAGCGCACATTGGCTTCTACTTCAAATGTTTGGCCATCTACAAAGGTTTGCCAGCTGCTTTGACCGGGTTGTTGTATTTCCAACGTGCCGCTAACCACAGTCATAACTTCTTTGCAGTCGGTACCAAAATCGTATTCACCCGCGGCCATAACACCAACAGTGGCTGGTAAGCTCGCTGTTTGCAGCGCGATGGATTTTACATTACCGTTAAAATATTCATTGACCTTCAACATAGTCGTGTCCTCTAATTTTATGGCCGCGCATTATAGAGTATTCCTGCTCGCAGCCAAGAGCCTACCGCTAGACCCTGCAATTAATATTTAACACGCCTAATTGAGTAGCCCTGTGTCTCCAAAACATCCCGATAACGACCGCAATTTTAACGATTTAACCCCGCGTTTTAAGCGCAATATTTATGATTCATTAAAAGGTAAATTGCGTTTGCGGGTGTTAGCGCGGGATTTTAAACAATGGGTGGGCGATCAGCCGCAACGCTGGTTAGACGTAGGTGCCGGGCAAGGACAATTTGCGCTGCTGCTTGCAGCCATGGGACACCATGTGACCTTAGTGGATATTTCTGGCGAAATGTTAGCTGAGGCGAAAGAAGCATTTACTGCTGCAGGTTTATTAGATCATGCAGAGTTTATTTGCTGTCCTCTACAGCAAATGCATGAATACGTATCCGAGCAATACGACGGCGTTTTATGTCATGCGGTTATGGAGTGGCTACAGGAGCCCAGTACATTGCTGCATTTTTTAACGCCGTTTATAAAGCCTACTGGCTGGCTGTCCGTTATTTTTTACAATATTCATGGTGTAATTTTTAAAAATTTACTGCGCGCGAATTATAAAAAAATTAATTCCGGTGACTACCGAGGCAAACACGGCAGCCTCACGCCGTTAAATCCTCTTGACCCGATAGATGTAATCAATTGGTTCGATGTGGCGGGTTTAAACATTATCTGCCATAGCGGTATTCGGGTATTTCACGATTATATTTTGGATAAAACATTATTAAGCCAGCAAGGCGAGGCGCTTATTGAGCAGGAGTTAGCCTTTTCACAAATTCTGCCCTACCGTGATTTAGGTCGATATGTGCATTTATTGGCCCGCAAAAAATTAAGCGCTGGCATTTAACCGACGTTTAATTACATGCCTTGTAGTGGCAGATCCGGAGTGTTGGCACCGGGGTTAAATGTCGATTCGGGCATTAGATCCAACGAAATGGATTTGCGTTTATTTTGCAAAATTTCTGACACTTCGCGAATTAACCTATGTTTGCGCTCGTCAGTAACGGTTGAGCTCATCAATTTGTTAATAGCATTGCGATAAAATCCATAGGCACTTAACACGTCCGAGCGCGCTAGCGCTTTATGTCCTTGGCCAATATGGCTTAACACCTCAACCATCAAATGTGCCCAGCCCAGCTCGCGGATAAATTGGTCCATTTCCGTTATATCGATACGTCCTGCAAGTTGCTGAGTGCGCACAATCCGCCCTGCTTCCTGTAAATAAAGTTGTGCGCGGGCAATAGCTGCGTCACTGGGCTGCACCCTATATAAAACGGTGGGGGAAGATTGCTCCATATAAGCGGCGGATAAGGCTTGTGCTGTGCGTAAATTACTTTCCAAATAAACAATAGTTGGATCTAAAGCAGTAGCGGTATGAATTAAATCAATAATTTCATCATTAATTGCTTTGGGAATAATTGGGCTCTCCACCAGCGGCTCGATGGCTGCACCCACTTCTTCTAATTCATTAATACGTCGTCGCAACTCCCAAATTTTATGGGTGACCACGCGCTTTCGCGTGTGTTGGCGATTAACAAAACTTACCACCAATAAAGACGCGATCATCAAAATGCCGCAGACAATCACGACGCTTACGATGCTCATGAATATAAAAATCCTCAACGACTAAAGGCTCCAGGCAAGTTAAAATTCTGCGCAGAGTTTATTAAGTGTAGGACGGATATGGCTAAACGCATGCAAACTAGCTGCCGCGTATGAGGGGCTTAATCGAAATATAGATCTCTTGGAACATTAATATTGCGTGGATATTGGGGTTTCTCGCCTTTTCCTTTACGGTAATTACGCAGGCCAAATACATAGGCCAGTACTTGTGCTACGGCAACATACAGCCCCGTGGGAATCTCTCCATCTAATGGGGTGGTGTGAAAAATAGAGCGGGCAAGCGCGGGAGACTCAATTGATTCTATACCGGAGGCTTTAGCAATTTCGCGAATTTTAAGTGCTAGATGATCCGTGCCTTTGGCCAATAAAATCGGCGCGCCGGGTTTGTGTGGATCGTATTGCAAGGCCACTGCATAGTGCGTTGGGTTAGTGATAACAATATCCGCTTTGGGCACGTTAGACATCATGCGGCGCTGGGCCATTTCTCGCTGTAATTGTCGAATACGGCCTTTAACTTCCGGGCGTCCTTCAGAATCTTTCATTTCATCTTTTACTTCCTGCAGTGTCATTTTCATTTTTTTAGAAAATTCCCACAATTGTATAGGCACATCAATAGCAGCTATAACAAACGTTGAGGAAGCAATAACAATGCTGGCCCAAAAACATAACGACAGCATATGCGCCATACCTTGTTCACTGGATTCCTGGCTGAGACCGGCAATTGCGCTGAGCATCCCTTTAATGACCACGTAGGAAAATAAAATTATTAAACCAACTTTAGCCAAGGCTTTGCCCAGTTCTATTAAAGATTTAGTTGAAAACATGCGCTTTAAACCGGCTAGCGGGTTCATGCGGCTGAGTTTGGGCATCGCACTTGCGGGTGTAAATAACCAACCACCCAAGGCGACAGGTGCGATCAATGCAGCTAAAGCGGTCGCGCCTGCAAAGGGAACAAGATCCCAAAGCGCTTCCATTAGTGATGAAACAAAATACGCAGGCATAATTTGCGGATCGTAAATAGCTTCACGGCTGAACGAAAAGTTGCGCCGAAAAATCGACAGCATTGTACTCACTAATTTACCACCAAAAATCCATAAGGCAACTAATGAAACGAGTAATACCACTGCGGTGGTAAGCTCGCGCGAACGCGGAATTTGGCCTTCTTCACGGGCCTTTTCCTGTCGTCTCGGTGTTGCGTCTTCCGTTTTATCTTCACTGCTGTGATCATCTGACACGGCGCATGCTCAGTAGATTTAAAAATAGAAATTGAAATTAAAAATGGTAAGACCAGCTTACATCAGTATTAATGTATTTGATTAGAGTTAAGGTGTTAACGTAATGGATTCTAAATGCTGGAAACCCTGTTCGATAATAGCCGCAAAATCCGCCAAAAAATTATTTAATCCGTAGCCAATCATCAATAACCCGCACAGAACTGTAAATGGAAAGCCTACGGCAAAGATATTTAACTGCGGGGCAGAGCGACTCATAACCCCGAAGGCGATATTTATCACCATTAAAAATGCAAATACCGGCAGAGACATGACAAGCGCTTTTTCAAACAACCAGCTGCTCAGTAGAGCAATTTTAATAAAATGCTCTCGCGATAACTCAATTGCGCCTGGAGGGAAAGTTTGGTAGCTGCGTACTAAGGCTTCAATTAATAATATGTGCCCATTCATGCCAATAAAACACAGCGTAACGAGCAACAAATAAAATTGTGAGAGGGAGGTAACGGAAATGCCAGTGGTAGGATCGTTCATGGCAGAAAATCCCATGCCGAGTTTTAGCGCCATAAACTGCCCTGCAAGCACAAATACCTGGAATACCAGCATAAATATAAATCCCATCATCATGCCTAATAATAATTCCTGCCCTACGGTTAAAAGGGTACTTAGCGACAGCAAATCTAATTTTGGCGGTGCAGGTAATAATGGGATGGCCATTATAGATAACCAAAACGCTAGCACTATGCGAGTCCGAGCAGGTACTAGGCGAGTGCCTATGACGGGCATTAGCATTAACAATCCGCTAAAACGGGTTAGAGGCAGTAAAAACTGCCCCAACCATTGCGCGATTTGTTCATCGGATAACACTAACGGCAACATGAATTAAAAAAGCTCTGAAAAATGTAGGCGGCCAAGCTGGCTAGGAAAATTTTCCAGAGCTTTCTTAGCCAATGATGTGAGGAATATCTAGCATGAGCCGCGAGAATAGTTCCATCAATTTATTGACCATCCAGGATCCTGTAACCATTATTGTTAAAAGCGTTACGATTAGGCGGGGAAGAAAACTTAACGTCTGCTCGTTAATTTGCGTTGCGGCTTGAAATATACTGACGATTAAACCCACGCCTAAACTTGGGCCGACAATAACTAGGACCATAGTAATCGTCAGCCAAAATGCTTGTGCAAAAAGATCTAAAGCTACTTCGGGAGTCATTTAATATGCCCAGTAATGTTGATTGATTTTGCTAGAGATCCTTTGAAAAATTACCTCACTCGCTCCAGTGCTTCGCCGCCTACATTTTTCAGAGGTTCTCTAGCATGCTTAAATGCCGAAACTTGCCGCCAGTGTGCCTATTATTAATGCCCAGCCATCAACTAAAACAAACAGCATAATTTTAAAGGGTAGTGAAATAATCAACGGAGACAGCATCATCATGCCCATCGCCATTAAAACGCTGGCCACGACTATATCAATCACCAGAAATGGAATAAAAATAATAAAACCGATTTGAAATGCAGTTTTAAGTTCTGAGGTAATAAACGCTGGCACTAACAATAAAAATGGCACGTCCTCTGGCGATTGCACAGCATCGGTATGGGAAATGCGGAAAAATAATTGCAAATCACTTTGCCGTGTCTGGCCAATCATAAATTCATGTAACGGCTTTTTCGCCTGCTCTATAGCATCTTGAGCGGATATTTGTTCCTGAATGTAGGGCGTGTACGCCTGCTCTTTAATTTTGTTAAGCACTGGTGACATAATAAATAGCGTAAGAAAAAGAGATAGTCCTATTAATATTTGATTCGATGGTGATTGCTGCAGGCCCAGCGCTTGGCGCAGTATTGAAAATACAATAATGATACGGGTGAACGAGGTCATCATAATGAGAAATGCTGGCAAGAATGTCAGCGCTGTCATTAATAAAAGGATTTGTAGGCTTACTGAATATTCTTGTGAACCGTTGGCGTTTGTTTTAACCGAAACCGCGTGCAAGCCGCCAAGGCTTGGCATGCTGGGAACGCTAAGCGATGTTGTGTTAGATGCAGCTGTGTTAGATGCTGCAGGCGCGGCTGCATAAACGGCCACGGCATTAAATGCAAACGCGCAGAACATCAATAAAATTGCAGCAATACGAATCATTTGTGGCGCTGCCCTGCAAGTAAAAATTCATTTAATTTGCGGGAAAATTCTGAAGCCGTACGCGCGCTGAGTAGGCTTTTCTCACTTACCGAGGGGGTGCTATCGACATCAATCGGTTCGGCAAGCTCCATTAGCGTATTAATACTCTGAGGTGTCACACCAATTAATAATTGTTTTTTGCCAACTTGGATAAGCGCAACTTTTTCTTTTGTTCCCAATGACAGCATAGAGACAATTTTAAGCGCTCGATCTGGTGCGCAAATATTCGGGTGAAACTTTTTACCGACTTTTGCAAGCACGAATATCAGCGCCAATACCAGCCCGAGTCCACCGAAGGTTTTAACTATGCTGGTATCACTGCCAACGGGGGCAGATTTAATATCTTTAGGATTATTAGTTGTAGTAAATGGATAGCCGTTAGCCGCAGCGCTATCGCTAATATCGGCGCCAAAACTTGCGATAGGTACACAACACAATATGCCAAGAGTAATTATTAATTGAAGCGCGCGCGATGCTGTCATAAATGCTCCTAGCGTAGTTTTTTAATGCGTTCGGTAGGGCTAATGACATCCGTCATCCGGATGCCAAATTTTTCATTTACAACCACCACTTCACCGTGGGCAATTAATGTCCCGTTTACTAAAACATCGAGAGGTTCGCCGGCTAAGCGATCAAGTTCAATTACCGAGCCCTGATTTAATTGCAACAAATTTCGAATGCTAATGGGCGTGCGGCCGACTTCCATGGAAATCGTGACGGGAATATCTAAAATGACATCCAATTCTGGTCGTCCATCAACACCCTGGCCTTCATCTTTAAGTTCTTCATAGGCCATTGCTTTAGCTTGCGATTGCGCTTGTTCGTCGCGCTCTTGTTGCTCAAGTGCAGCAGCCCATTCGTCGGCAATATTGTCTTGTTCTATATCATCACTCATGAGCTTCTCCGGCGGGTTTGGCGAATACATCTTGGCGTTTATGTCTGTGTAATATTTTCAGCGCGAGATTTTCTCCGCTGCGACCTAATTGGGTTTGGAACATAGGAATACCATTCGCGGTAAGGACGTGGGAAATAGGCATATTAATAGGAATGATATCGCCTGCGCGCAGATCAACTATGTCACGCAAGGTTAGTTCGCGAGAGACAATTTCTGTTTCTAAATCTACTTTGGCATCCATAATATCTTCGCGCAGCGCATTGACCCAGCGGTCATCGCGCTCATCAGAATCACTTTGTAAGCCTGCATCTAAAACTTCACGTATGGGTTCAACCATAGAGTAGGGCATGGTGATATGCATTTCGCCGCCGCCGCCATCGAGCTCAACGTGAAAAGTACTTACCACCACCACCTCGCTTGGGCTTACGATATTCGCCATCGAGGGGTTTACTTCGGAATTAATATATTCAAAATCAATTTTTTTAACAGCGCGCCAAGCTTCGTGCAAATCAACAAATGCCTGTTGTAAAACCATTTGTACTACACGCAATTCCGTCGGCGTAAATTCTCGTCCTTCAATTTTGGCGTGACGTCCATCTCCACCAAAAAAATTATCCACTAATTTAAATACGAGTTTTGCATCCAGAATAAAAAGTGCGGTACCGCGCAGCGGACGAAATTTCACCATATTTAAGCTGGTGGGAACATAAAGTGTATGTACGTATTCACCAAATTTTAAAATTTGTATACCACCGACCGACACATCCGCTGTGCGGCGCAATAGATTAAACATGCTAATGCGTGTATAGCGTGCGAAGCGTTCATTAATCATTTCAAGCGTAGGCATGCGCCCGCGCACGATGCGATCTTGGCTGGTTAAGTCATAGTTCTTAACTGCTTTGGGATCTAAATCAATGTCAGTTTCTACGGCGCCGTCATCTACGCCGTGTAATAACGCATCAATTTCGTCTTGAGAGAGTAAATCTTGCACGCCAGTCTCGCCTTATTGCAGCACAAATTCGGAAAATAACACTTGTGCTATGCCATTTTTTTTATGCGTTTCTTTTTCGATTAAAGCATTTATTTCTGTAAAGGCTTCTGTTCTTAACGCTTCTTTGCCCTCAACGGTTTGCAACTGATCAAATTGCTTTTTGCTGACCAACATAACCATGGCATTGGCGATCATCGGCTGGTGAAGGGTTAAGGCGGCTTCCACGCTGGGGTCGTACGTCACCATGTTGACGGTGGCTTTTAAAAAACGCTGACGACCGGCCACGTCAAAACTTACGACAATTTCCGGTTTTAATTCCAGATAGATTGTTGGCCTGGGTTTGCCTTTTTCGTCAACGGCGCCAAGGGCGTTATTTTCCTCAGGATGCTCTTCTTTCGCGTGTTCATCCTTTTTGCCCTCATCGCCTTTATGTCCCATAAATTTAATTGCTGCGATGGTTCCCCCAATGGACAGAGCAATTAACACCACACCTAAAACCACCATGATAATTAGGCGTTTTTTACTTTTTCCCACTGCAGGAGCGGCCTCGGGTTCCGCCGCAGGTGCCGGTTTTTTGGTTGCCATGTCAATTTTCCGTCGAAAAGATGAATATAAATGGGCAGGAGCAAAGCGGGTGCCAAGGCAACTGATAAGTAAGCTATGGTATGATTTTGCTTTTTTCGGTGAGGTAAAATGGCCGTTCGTGTATTTGGAATACCCGCGTGCGACAGTGTAAAAAAGGCCCGCAATTGGTTGGACAAAGCTGCCATAGCCTATGAATTTATCGACATACGCACGCCGCCGATTGCAGATGAAGTGGTCGCAAACTGGTATACAGAAATCGGGTCTGCCTTGGTCAACACCCGCAGTACCACGTATCGGCAGCTAACTTCTGACGAGCAAAACGAGCTTAAGTCAGGCAATTGCTTACCTCTATTGCAGCGCTATCCCACATTGATTAAACGTCCTGTATTACAGGTCAATAACCAATTTTTTTGCGGTTTCGACGCAGCTCATTATCAAACTCTTTTCGCTAATTAATTAAGGTCAATCTTCATGACACAACTCTATGCTTTGGGCCTGGGTGTAGCTACCCACAATGAAAAACAACAATGGCTAGAAGTTTTTTACCCGCGGCCGCTGTTAAATCCTAAAGCCCAAATTGTGCAATCGCTTGCGAATGTGCTTGGCTACACAGGCGGCAACGCCGTTATTGCGTTTTCATCGGCAACAGCTGAACAAATGGCACAAGTTGCTGAAGGCAGTGAATTATTTGATGTGCTAACAAGCTTAGCTAAGAGCACGCAGCCTTTAGTGGCGGTGTTTTTAGCTGACAATTCAGGCCCCAAATCCGTACCTGAAGCCTATTTAAAGCTGCATTTACTTAGCCACAGGTTAGTGAAGCCCCATGAAACTGCACTAGATGGCATTTTTGGAGTTTTGCCTAACGTTGCATGGACTAACCAAGGCGCCATCGATATAGAAGAGTTACCTCAGCGCCAATTGACTGCACGTTGCAACGGCCAAGTGTTAACGGTCGATAGCGTGGATAAATTCCCTAAAATGACCAATTACGTTGTGCCTAAAGGCGTGCGAATTGCTCACACAGGTAGAGTGCGTTTAGGGGCCTATTTAGGCGAAGGCACAACGATTATGCATGAGGGATTCGTCAACTTTAATGCCGGAACCCTTGGCACCAGTATGGTGGAGGGGCGTATCTCCGCAGGGGTAATCGTGGGCGAGGGCTCAGATCTCGGTGGCGGCTGCTCGACTATGGGCACGCTCTCTGGTGGCGGTAATATTATTATTTCCGTCGGCAAAGGCTGCTTAATAGGTGCCAATGCCGGCATAGGAATTCCTTTGGGAGATCGTTGCATCGTTGAATCCGGCTTATATATCACCGCAGGAACCAAAGTGGCTTTGTTGGATGAACAAAATGTCCTGGTCAAATACCTTAAGGCCCGGGAGCTTGCAGGTCATTCAGACCTTTTATTTAGACGCAACTCTCTTAATGGCGCCGTGGAATGTAAAACCAATCGCAGCGCTGTGGCCCTTAACGAAGCCTTACATGCGAACAATTAAGAAACTGATATGACATCCAATCGCTTATCGCACGTTGATCATCAGGGTAATGCTCACATGGTTGATGTAGGCGGTAAACCTCATACCCACCGCCAGGCCACTGCGCAAGGCTTCGTGCGTATGCAGCCGCAAACCCTAGCATTGATTCAGCAGGGTGGATTTGCCAAAGGCGATGTATTGGCGGTTGCGCGTATTGCGGGAATTCAAGCAGCAAAAAAATGTGCCGAGTTAATTCCTCTTTGCCATCCGCTGCTTATTCATCATGTGGCAGTAGATATAAGCCTTAACGAGGCGGAAAGCTGCGCAACAATTAGTGCTACGGCGGGACTTCATGGGCAAACAGGCGTTGAAATGGAAGCGCTGACTGCTGTCAGTGTCGCCGCTCTTACGCTCTATGACATGTGTAAATCTGTCGATAAAACGCTGGTTATCGAAGGAATACGGCTAATAGCGAAAACCGGTGGGCGCTCAGGTGACTGGTTTTACACATCAACCGACGATGCCACTGCATGAGAGTATCTAGCCGAATAGTATATTTTGCCGCCCTCGCGCAAACCCTTGGTGTGCGCGACGAGGACTTGCCGCACAACATACCTTTAAGGGTTGATGAGTTACGGGCACAGCTGATAAAGCGCGGACCTCCATGGGATGCACTAGCCGGCGTTCAGATCAAAGCCGCTGTCAATCATACAATGGCCGACGCCGCCACCATGATAAACCCTGGCGATGAAGTCGCCTTTTTTCCACCAGTTACGGGTGGATAGGTCTGATACACGATAACGCTCATATTTAATTACGGTTGGAGCGCTCTTTGCAAAATTAGCAGGGCGAACCCATCTTCGTCATTATTTTGACTTATCGAGCATCCTGTTATGAATTTAGACGCGGCCTGGATTTTAATTGATACCACCCTAAAAGTTGGTTTAGGTGGCGTAATCGCCATCAGTGCGGCCTGGCTTTTTCAGCGTACTCGGCAACTCAAACAATTGCCGCAAGTTGCGCAACGCAAATTAGAAATTTTGGAAAATATTTCTGGCAGCGTAGGGCAAGTTAATCATCACTTTGCAAAATATTCTGCCCTGGTTATTGAATCTACCCGTTTTGGCAACTCCTGGCCCTCCGCTCGGCGCCTTGAGCTTGAGAGTATTAATGAAATTCTCGTAAAAGAATTTGATCAATTAGCAGACGCTGAAGCCAAACTATTGATGTTGGGTGAAAAAACCATGGAAAAAACCTTGCGCTTGTACGCGTCTAGAATAGCGTTATTTCGCAAACAGGTTTACGTGGGCCGTACCGATATTAGTGATCAGGAAATATCCGAACTTAAAATCGGCATAATGAAATTGCGTGAACAATTTTATGAGCTATTGAGTAAACGCTATGATCGATTGCTTTAAAAATTATTAATCGGATCGAAAATCTCGAATCTGTTTTAGCTATTTTAAATTTAGCTGCGCCGGAAAAAATGCATTAATAAAAAGCACTTGCTAAATAGGAGCAATGGTCATAATCAAATTCAAGCGAGCACCGCTTGTTTAATTATCGGCTAATAACTTTAAACATTAGTAAATTAGGATCGTCAAGGCTGAGCGTTTCGCCGAGTTTTATATAGCCTTGGCCCACCAGAGGGCAAAATTCATTGCGGATAAATACGCTTTCTGAGCGGCCGAGTTTGACAAATGTACCGTTGGTTGATTTATCCAAAAGGCCTAATTGATTCTCGCGTATTTCAATCGAACAGTGATTGCGCGAGGTCATTGGACTATCAATGACCAAATTACATGTATGTTCCTCTCGCCCAATCATAAACGGCAGTTTGTTCATATTGACTGGATAGGTTTTGCCTGCATAAAAAAACTCTATAGACAACACATGGGTAGCGTGGGTCTCCGGCAGGGACACATTTAACCGGGTGGTGTGATTTTCGTCAGCTGTCATAGTGTGTCCTCATTTGCGGTGGCGCAATTCTACCCGCTGCATTGGCATTGCGTAACCCGTCAGCGAATACTTGCTTCATATAACCGCCGCTGCGCAACTGAGCGCGATCGGTAGTGGATTTTAAGGAGCGATATGCATACTTCTGAGTGGCAGCCGCGCCCCTAGCTCCATCTAGTGAATATTCATCATTGTAGAACGGTTCGGTTAGTTGGCTGGTATCCGCGAGCTAACCTGATGAAACGGCGAGACATTTTTTAACTGGGAGTATTGACGGGCGCGAGGGGCGTCAGTAATATGCGCACCTCTTCCAGGGGCACTAATTGGTGTTCATGTAAGTTTGTCGGAGTGTAGCGCAGTCTGGTAGCGCGTCTGCTTTGGGAGCAGAATGTCGGGGGTTCGAATCCCTCCTCTCCGACCATTTTTTATCCGGGTTTGAATGCGCCCGTAGCTCAGTTGGATAGAGCAACGGCCTTCTAAGCCGTGGGTCAGAGGTTCGAATCCTCTCGGGCGCGCCACGCGGTGATGCCTAACAAGTCCAATCGCAATTCCCTCCTATTACTCTAATTCAGTCCCTTCTCCCACTGTCTATTTGTATTAAGCTCACCTCCTTCGCCGCAATTTGCTCATGCTAATTGAAACTGTTTTTGTTTTTTGGCCTATGAGCATTCGTGCTCTCAATGCCGTAATTACAAAAATTCAGCGTTCGCAATTTTTCGAATTGGAAGGGGGGTGGAGTCAGCGTGGCGATTGATTGGAGCGGGCAAACTGATCCTAAACGTTCCTTTCAGGATTTCTGCTCTCAAACCATAGTGGCCGCCAACTTACGTTTACTGGATTTAATTCATTGGTTGCGGCTTCGCAAATAGTATTTTTAACGATGTTTTTTCAAATTTCGATTTGATAGTCTTCGAGAATCTTATTTGCTAGGGGCGGTGTTATGGGGGTTAATCGTACTTTTCCTGCTCACAGAACCGATAGGTGTTATGAGGTTGTAGAGGACGATTATTCTTTTCAAATTGAATTCGGGTGCCAAACCGTCGAAGGCACTCCGGTTAGTTTCCTGTGGCCAGACGTTGAACCATTAACGATGCTGGTTGATGTGGCGCGACTGCTACCTCGGCCGATTAGCGCTGACCCTCTAAGCCGAGCTATTTCCCCGAGTTTTTTTCTCGCAGCTGTTGTTATGGTGGAGGAGTTAAGGCCACTTGTTAAGAAACGACACGGAATAAAAGGTAGCGATGGTTTAAATCTCGTGCTTGATTACATTCAAGCCGAAGCTGAATAGGGCGTGCTGATTATCGATCAGGGCTTGGCGTGCTGTAATACGGCTCTTGCTCACTTTATATCCTAAATAATAACTCGTGTTAGCTTCGTCGCTTACATAGCTGTAGCGCTTTTAAAAAAAAGTAAAAAATGCTTTCCCGATGCTAGCTGCCTTGTATATACTGCGCGCCCTGTCGGGGGGTGCTTAAAACCCTCCCATGGAAAAGAAGGAAGTCTAAGTTATTGAAAAATAACAATCGTTTATGGGGTTCGTAGCCGTAAATTTAAATTAGACTCCCGCCAAGTGCCTAAGCGCTGGCGTTATATGGTGACTGTAGCTCAGTTGGTAGAGCCCTGGATTGTGATTCCGGTGGTCGTGGGTTCGAGCCCCATCAGTCACCCCATCTCTTTATATTTTTCTCTAGTTCGTTAAAAAGCTAGCCATGCCTAAAAAATAGCTGATTGCACTGCTAATTCTCTATTTTTCTTTGAAAATATTTCGCAGCATATTTTAAATACATTGCTGGTCACAAACGGCTTAAATGCCGCGCATTATTTCAATTAACGCGATTAATTATTGTAGTCCGTCTTGCAGCTGAGCTTATAGCTGTATTGCCATAAATTTGTCCGCATGAAAAATTAGGTTGGAAGGTTGTGCAGGTCGATGCTTTTCATCAACAACGCCCACCAACCTCAATTGCCGCTTTATTTACGGGCTACTAATGCGAATACCAGTGCTAAGGCAATTACTGCCAGGGTAACCAGCACCACCCAAGTTTGTTTGCCGCTTGTTTGCGCTACTGGCGTAGGAGTGGTGTCCGGCTCAGCCTGGGTGGCGTCCGTACGGTATTCGAGTTTAATCCGGCCAATTTGTAGATTATCGCCGTGGCGCAGGTAGCTATCGCGCAGCGGAATGCCATTAAGTAGAAAAGACTTGGCTGCGGAGGTCGCCGTCAGGCGAAAGCCGCTGGGATTGCGCGCCACATAGGCGTGATCAACCAAAATTGAATTGTCGCGCAGGCATATTTTTGACGTCAGATCGCTACCGATTTTCCAGCGCGTATCTATATCCAGCGCCAGCAGAGGAATCACTTTGCCTGCTAAAGGCGCTGTTTGCACAATAAAGCGCGGTTCAAGTTTGGCCGCTTGTGCAGTTTCTTCAAGCGCATGGCTCCAATTGAGCAGCTGTTTCATTTCGTGGTAGGTCAGCGTGCGGGTGGTGTCTAGCGCTGAGGTTTCTTGGCTTAGGCTTATGGGCTCGGGCTGTAAAGCTGCCGCTTCATCCAATTGAATACGCGTCGATTGCTCTTCCTCAACAGGTACAGGTTTAGATACCGCTGCGAGTTGTGCTTCGGTAATGATTGGGGAGGCACCGGTTCGGCTTAAAAACTGACTATCAGGTTCAGTGCGACCTTCAGCTACAACCCTAAACCCTTGATCATCAAAGCACACCAGGTCGCCAATCTGTAACGCCACCGGGGTGGTCAGCTTAAGGCCGTTAATATAGGTGCCGTTGGCGGAGTTGAGATCTTCAAGGAAAAAACCGGTAGGCGTCTGTGTAATACGCGCGTGTTGACGAGAGATGTGTAGAGAATTTATCGGTATGTCACAGCTTGGCTCGCGGCCAACCAACATATCGTTTTGTAAAGTGAACCGCTTGCGTGAGCTTTCAGCCGCGAGAACTAAAACTGAAGTTTCAGAGGCGTTATCGTCTGTCATATGTGTTCCGAAGGTGTAGATGGCTGAAGGATTCGGCAGACAAGCCTAACTGGGTTGTACAGATTTGACCAGATACATCGTCTAACCGGCCCTTGTGCAGGGCCTAAGTTAAGCCGATTCACAGCTTTCTTATGTTTTCACAGGTGTTAGTGAACAAGTAAATGACTGGGTGCTTACGCCTGCTCACGTGCGATGGCTCGATAGGCAATATCGCGTCGCAGTGTGCAGTCTTGCCAGGTGATGGTGTCTGTTAGCCGGTAGGCCGCCTGTTGCGCTTCGGTAACCGTATCACCCAGTGCGGTGGCGCAGAGCACTCGGCCGCCTGCGGTAACTACAGTGTCGCCTTTTTCTTGAGTCCCAGCGTGGAATACTTTACCGGGTAAGGCGGCAGCGGCAGCGAGTCCCTCAATAACGTCCCCTTTGGCGTATTCATTGGGGTAGCCGCCAGCGGCAAGCACGACTCCAACTGCTGGGCGCGGATCCCAGTTTGCTTCGATCTGATCAAGTGTGCCTGCAAGCGCTGCTTGGCACAGTTCCGTTAAGTCTGATTGCAGGCGCAGCATAATTGGTTGGGTTTCTGGGTCACCAAAGCGGCAGTTGTATTCAATAACTTTGGGGTTGCCAGCGGCGTCAATCATTAGCCCAGCGTATAAAAACCCTGTGTAGGAATTACCTTCGGCAGCCATACCCCGCAGCGTGGGCAGAATAATCTCCTGCATTACTCGTTCGTGTACTTGAGGGGTGACCACTGGAGCGGGTGAATAAGCTCCCATGCCGCCTGTATTAGGGCCTGTGTCGCCGTCGCCGATGCGTTTATGGTCTTGGCTAGTAGCCATAGGCAGTGCGTGAACGCCGTCTGCTATGACAATGAAACTTGCTTCTTCGCCGCTGAGAAATTCTTCAATGACAACCCGGCAGCCCGCATCGCCAAAGGCGTTGCCGGAGAGCATATCGCGCACGGCGTCTTCTGCTTCCTCAAGTGTAGTAGCTACAATTACGCCTTTGCCGGCAGCTAGGCCGTCTGCTTTAATCACGATGGGCGCGCCTTGGCTGCGCAGATATCCAAGCGCAGGCTCGATCGCAGTAAAATTCTGATAAGCAGCAGTTGGAATATTGTGGCGAGCGAGAAAATCTTTGGTAAATGCTTTTGAGCCTTCCAATTGTGCAGCGCCTTTGCGAGGGCCAAAGCAGGCTAAGTTGCGCTCTGCAAAATAATCGACCATTCCCGCCACTAAAGGCGCTTCCGGCCCTACGATCGTAAGGGCTATGTTCTCTTGCTGTACAAATTCAGCCAGCGCGGCAAAATTTAAAACGTCCAAAGGTAGGTTTTGCACTTTGGCTTCGCGGGCTGTTCCGGCGTTGCCGGGGGCCACAAATACCTGGCTTACTTGAGGATTTTGCGCAACTTTCCAAGCCAGCGCGTGTTCACGGCCACCACCACCAATGATGAGTATTTTCATAATTTGCTCCTAATGACGGAAATGACGCATGCGAGTGAACACCATGGCAATACCATGCTCGTTGGCCGCAGCAATCACTTCGTCATCGCGCATCGAGCCACCAGGTTGAATAACGGCGGCTATACCCACTTTAGCGGCATTGTCTAAGCCGTCTCGGAAGGGAAAAAACGCATCGGATGCCATAACCGAACCTGCAACACTAAGGCCTGCGTGCTCCGCTTTAATAGCGGCGATGCGCGCTGAGTTCACTCGGCTCATTTGCCCTGCACCGACGCCAATTGTGGCCTGGGCTCGGGCATAGACGATGGCATTGGACTTCACCATTTTGGCGACTTTCCAAGCAAATAATAAATCGGCAATCTCGGTAGGCGTGGGTTTGCGCTCGGTAACAATTTCAAGGTTTTCTTCACCGATTAACCCTAAATCGCGCTCTTGTACTAATAGACCGCCACTGACGCGTTTGAAATCAAAGCCGGCAAGGCCCGAGCTCTTCCAGTAATTGCACTCAAGTAAGCGCACGTTTTTCTTGCTGCTGACTATGGCGCTGGCCTCTGGGGTAACGCTGGGGGCAATAATCACTTCAACAAATTGCCGCTCGACTATCGCTGCGGCAGTTTCTGCATCTAACTCGCGGTTAAACGCAATGATGCCGCCGAAGGCTGATTCAGGGTCGGTGGCGTAGGCGTTGTTGTAGGCGGCGAGGAGGGAATCGGCCTCAGCTACTCCACAGGGGTTGGCGTGTTTTACGATGACGCAGGCGGGGCGAGAGAAAAGTTTTACCGTCTCTAAGGCCGCGTCTGTATCTGCAACGTTGTTAAAGGACAGCTCCTTGCCTTGCAGTTGTTGAGCCGTGGCAATACAGGCGTCTTGGGGGTTTTTCTCCACATAAAATGCGGCGCTCTGATGGGGATTCTCCCCATAACGCATATCCTGGGCTTTAATAAATTGTGTGTTAAACGTGCGCGGATAGCGGCTCGGCGCGCTGTCGGCTGCAGAGGGCAATTTAGTTCCTAGATAGTTGGCGATGGCGCCATCGTAGGCAGCTGTGTGTTCATAGGCTTGCACAGCTAAATCAAATCGAGTCGCTAGGCTTAACTGACCTTGATTGGCCGTAAGCTCTTCTAACACCCGTGAGTAGCTACTGCTATTGACCACTATGGCTACATGGGCGTGGTTTTTCGCAGCGGCGCGAACCATCGTTGGCCCGCCTATATCAATATTTTCAATGGCGTCTTCAAGGCTGCAATTGGGCTTGGCAACGGTTTGTTCAAACGGATACAGATTTACCACAACCATATCAATTGGCTTGATGCCGTGTTCGGTCATAACGGCATCGTCCTGACCGCGACGGCCGAGTATGCCGCCGTGTACTTTTGGGTGCAGGGTTTTTACCCGGCCGTCCATCATTTCAGGAAACCCCGTGTACGAAGAAACTTCCACAACAGCAAGACCTTGCTGTTTAAGCAGTTGGTATGTACCTCCAGTGGAGAGCAGCTCTATGCCATGGCTGAGCAGACTTTGGGCAAATTCCACAATACCGGTTTTATCTGACACGCTAAGCAGCGCGCGTTTAACGGGAACAAAATTAGAAGAAGACATGAGCGAGAAAAATCCTCGATGGCTTAAAGCGTTAAAAAATAGAACAAGCCTTAGGGCTTAAGGAAACTAGCAAAGGGCAATTGAGCTGGCCAAACGGCCAGCCAATGCAGCCTTCATATGTAGAAGGCGAGAAGGCGGCAGGTAGTTTATAGCAGGCCGTATTGTTTAAGTTTTTTACGCAGTGTGCCGCGGTTTAAGCCGAGAATTTCAGCAGCACGAGTTTGATTATGGCGAGTGTATTTCATGACTACTTCCAACAATGGCGTTTCAACTTCCGAGAGCACCATTTCATAGACGTTGGTGACGTCTTGACCTTCTAAATGCTGGAAATAATTGCTAACCGCAGTTTCAACATAATCGCGTAGAGACTGGCCACTATTGTTGTTCGTGGGGGAGGGCGAGATCGGCTTGATGCTGATTTCTCGCGTACGGTCAGTCAAGATGGGTTCGACAGTGTTCATGCGGCTTGATCCTCTAATGGTTTAGTACGCCCAAATATGTCTTGAGCTAATTGTTGTTGTTCTTGGGTCGATTCGACCTGATTAAATTGCTGACGGTATTGAGCTGCAGCCTCTAAAGATAAGGCCGCGCCCTTTCGGGATAGGGTAGCAAGATACCAAGCAAAGTGTTTACGTGCGATGCGCACGCCTGCCTCCTGGCCATAAAGGGCATAGATACCCTCTAGGTGTTGTAAAACCGTGCCCAGAATCTCGTCAGGCGATACAGCACCTGACATCTGTGCAGAGTTGAGAAACTGGTTAAAGAAACGAAAAATCCAAGGATTACCCTGGGCTGCCCGGCCGATCATAATTCCTGCCGCCCCCGTGCATGTTAAGACAGCTTTGGCGCTGACGGGACAGGTGATATCGCCGTTGGCGATGACGGGGATCGATACAGCGGCAACGACTTCAGCAATCGTGTGATATTCAACTGGGCCTGCAAAACGACAGGCTCTGGAGCGGCCATGTACAGTTAAAGCTTGAATGCCAGCCTGTTGTGCAATACGTGCAATTGAAACCGCGTTACGGCTCTCCAGACACCAGCCAGTGCGGATTTTTAACGTCACAGGTACTGAAACTGCGGCTACAACGGCATCCAGAATTTGCGAGACTAGATATTCATCACGCAGTAGAGATGAGCCTGCGGCACGATTGCAGACCTTTTTCGCCGGGCAGCCCATATTTATATCGACAATTTGCGCGCCGGCATCAACGCAGGATTTCGCAGCGAGTGCCATTTGGGTCGGGTCGCTACCTGCAATTTGCATCGCGATTGGTGTGGCGCTACGTTCGTTGCGAAGGCGAGAGAGGCTTTTACGGCTGTGCCAATGGCGCGTATCGCTGATGAGCATCTCACCAAAGGCCAAACCTGCCCCTTCTGCCAAGCACAATTTGCGCATGGGCAGATCACTAATGCCCGCCATAGGTGCTAGTAGCACTTGTGACGGCAATAGATAAGGACCGATAGTGAGCAAATGATGTTCCTCAAGGGGAATAACTGGAAAGGCCAAGCTCGCGAGCAAATGCAAGCGTCCAGAGCGGTAAAAAGGCGCGCATTCTACCTGTACTCAAGATGTTTTGGAACGCACAATTTGAGCAGATTGCTCAAAAAATAGCTAAATATTCGTTAGTGTGAAATTTTGAATCCATTCACTGTTTGTATAGATAAATTGGAGCGAATTTTGGCGTGTTTCACATATGTCTGCAGGGAAGCTGTGCAATTAGATGCAATTGCACACTCAAACAACTGACGTTGCGTCAACACGGCGCGTGATAAAGCATGTAGGTGATTAAACTTTGTGTCAGGGAAGCCTGGCGACTAATCGGCTGAGAGGTTGTAGCTAACGGCGTCTTTGCCTGGGTCGACTATTTCCAAGCCAATGCGAATTTCCTGCTTAATGGGCATGTTTTGCTCACCAGCCATTTCACCGCCTAAGTATTCAGCCGGTAGGAAAATTCGTTCATTGATTAATTGGTTTTGTAAATTGCGAAAGCTCAAAATTAAACGTGGAAAAGGCTGAACAAACGACGCTTTGTTAACAATAACTGCGTCTACGGCAAAGGCTCCAGGGTGTGTAGGATGTTCGCGCACTAATAGGCTTTTGGTTTGAATCTTACTCGCGTCGACGCGGCTATCTTTGGGGCAAGTAAGCTTTTGGCAGGCCAATGTATAGATGCCGCTCAGCGGCGTGTCATAGCGCCATTGCGGCATTTTGATGATTGCTACTTGTATGAACAGTATCAAAAGTGCCGCGAGACAGCCCGCGCTCCACCAAAATTGCGCGCTCAAGCCTTTGCGATGGCGGAAAGTGACTTCAAGAGCATCCAGCTCGATGCGCTCGATAAGGTGCGCATTGTGGCTGGAAGAACTTTGGCCAGGTGCGGTGGTATTACGGCTTGATTTAGGTGCAGCGGCGGACAGGCTTTCTTGTGTCACTACTTTAGCCTGCGCTGCAGGCTCAATTCGCGTGCTTTGCAAAGCTTCGTGAAGGTCTTGTAAATCTTCAGCGTTAAGCTCGGGGTGTTCCTGGGCTAATGAGGTTACAAATGCTTCGGTATTTTTTGCAAGCTCACTCCCTGCCTCCGGTTGCACGGTTAATTCAGCGCTTTGGGTAGCCTTGAGAAAATCGTCTGAAAGCTCGATGGGTTTTGCGTTTGCATCTACTTGGAAGGGCCTGAAGCTTGGCTCTTCCTCAATAAATTCATCTTCAGCGACCAATGGCTCGCCTAAGCCTTCTTCGGTCAGTAGAGCTATGGCCCAAGACTCATCGGCTTCTTCGGTTTTTTCCGGCTGCGCCTTGGCTTTCTCTACGCGTTCAAAAAGCGACGATTTATTTGTAGTTTCGGTACTGTTTTCCGCTGCGTCATCCTCTATGCCCATATGATCACTAATTAAAAAATCATCGGCTAAATTAGACGCAGGCGAATTTTGTGTTGTGCGTTCTGAGAGGTTTTCTAAGGCGTTAAAGATAGTAAAACACGCACCACAGCGCACGGATCCCTGTGCCAATTTTAAGTGAGCCGCGGTGATACGAAACGCTGTGGCGCATTGCGGGCAGCGTGTAATCATATCGGCCATGCTAATTCCTATTTGGGGTTAACGTTTGGTGGCGCTTAAGCAGACCCATTCGTCCCGCGTGCGCCAGGGGTGGAATATAAAAGCGCTGCTGTAGGCGTCCACTACATCTTGCGCTTGGGTCTGTAGGATGCCGGATAGACATAATAGCCCGCCGGGCCTTACCCTTGGCGTGAGCTCTGGCGCCAATTCAACTAATGGGCCGGCGAGAATATTGGCGAAAAGGGCGTCTATCGGTGTGGCGGGACAAGCATTGGGAAATACTACAGGGAACTGATGCTCATCAAGGCCATTGCGCTGAGCATTTTCTTGCGTAGCAATTAAAGCCTGCGGGTCAATATCCACACCCAACACAGATTTGGCCCCCAATAGCAGCGCGCCTATGCCCAAAATGCCCGACCCACAGCCATAATCAATACAGGTAAGACCGGTAAGATCCTGAGCGCTTAACCATTGCAGACACATAAATGTAGTTGGATGGGTGCCGGTGCCAAACGCTAAACCGGGATCCAGTAAAAGATTTACCGCCTTGGGATGTGGTGGGGCTATCCAGCTGGGGCAAATCCAAAAATGCTCGGCTACTGAAATGGGATGGAAATCTTTCATCCACTCGCGCTCCCAGTCCTTATCTTCAAGCAATTGCCATTGCCAAAATGAATCACCACGCAGCTCAAGTTTGCGCTCAATTTGCGTTGTACTGATATCCGAATCAAATAAGCCCGTTACCCTTGTGGACTGCCAAAGCGGCGTTTCTCCTAGGGCGGGTTCAAAAATAGGTTGATCTGCATTGTCTTGCAGCGTGACACTTAATGCGCCTGCACTAAGCAAAGCCTTCTCCCAATGGGGCGCAGTGTCGCGGTCTGTATCAATACGCAGTTCTAACCAAGGCATATAAAATCCGAGATCGTTAAAGCAGACTTAGGCCTGCTTTAACGAGGTGATGGCTTATTTAAGTTGCAGTTTTTTCTCAAGATAGTGGATGTTCACACCCCCTTGAGCAAACGCTGCATCGCGCACTAAATCTTGCTGCAGCGGGGTATTAGTTTTAATACCGCTAATAACCAGCTCGTCCAGCGCCACGCGCATTTTTGCAAGGGCAGCGGGGCGATCATCGGCAAAGGTAATGACTTTGGCAATCATTGAGTCGTAATGGGGTGGAACGGTATAACCCGAATAGACGTGAGAATCCACGCGTACACCTAAGCCGCCAGGGGCATGGAAATTAGTAACCTTGCCTGGGCTTGGCATAAAGGTCGCTGGATCCTCTGCGTTTATCCGGCATTCAAATGCATGGCCGCGCAATACAACGTCTTTCTGTTTAATGCGCAGTTTGCGGCCGGAACACACCAAAATCTGCTCTTTAATGAGGTCGATACCGGTCACCATTTCAGTTACCGGGTGCTCCACCTGAATCCGCGTGTTCATTTCAATGAAATAGAAACGCCCGTCTTCATAGAGGAACTCAAAGGTTCCCGCACCCTTGTAACCGATATCCACGCAGGCTTTGACGCAGGAGGCATACACTTCTTTACGCACGTCGTCCGGAATGCCGGGCGCTGGCGCTTCTTCGAGAACTTTTTGATGGCGGCGTTGCAGAGAGCAATCGCGGTCGTAGAGGTGTATGGCGCTGCCCTGGCCGTCAGCCAATATTTGTACTTCAACGTGACGCGGGTTTTGCAAATATTTTTCCATGTACACGGTGTCATCTCCAAAAGCGGCTTTGGCCTCACCTTTGGTTACATGGATTGAGTTGATAAGAGCCGCTTCGGTATGTACAACGCGCATACCACGGCCACCGCCACCAGCGGCGGCTTTGATAATAATTGGATAGCCAATTTTTACCGCAATAGCATGGCACTCATCGGCATCTTCCGGCAGGGGGCCACCGGAGCCGGGAACTGTAGGTACACCGGCTTTTTTCATGGCTTCAATAGCTGCGACCTTGTCACCCATCATGCGGATAACGTCTGGATCTGGTCCAATAAACACAAATCCGCTTTTTTGTACTTGCTCAGCGAAATTTGCGTTTTCTGCTAAAAAGCCATAACCAGGATGAACCGCCATGGAATCGGTAATTTCCATAGCGGCAATTATCGATGGAATATTCAAATAACTTTTGGCAGAAGCATTTGGCCCTATACAAACAGACTCATCAGCAAGGCGCACATGCATAAGATCGCGATCGGCTTGGGAGTAAACAGCGACTGTTTTAATGCCAAGCTCTTTGCAGGCGCGCAAAATACGCAATGCAATCTCGCCGCGGTTGGCGATAAGGATTTTTTCGAACATCGTAGCGTCCTGTTAGGCGATGATGACAAGCGGTTGATCGAACTCAACGGGCTGGCCGTCTTCTAGCAACACAGCTTCAACTACGCCTGCACGATCAGCCTCAATTTGGTTCATCATTTTCATCGCTTCAACGATACAGATAACATCGCCAACTTTTACTTTTTGGCCTACCGACGTGAATGGTTGTGAGCCTGGGCTAGAAGCGCGGTAAAAAGTACCAACCATAGGTGATTTAACCGCATGTCCACTACTCACTGGCTCAGCAGCTTTTGTGGCCACGGCTTCAGCTGCCGGCGCTGCGGTCGCAGTTGGTTGCGCCATCGGCTGGTGGATATAGGTATGAACTGGTGCAGCAGCTGCGCGTTGGCCTCGGCTAATACGCACGGATTCTTCGCCCTCGCGTATCTCTAATTCTTCAACATTAGATTCTTCGAGTAGCTCAATCAGCTTTTTGATTTTGCGAATATCCATTGATGCCCCTTAGCAAGGTCTGGGTAGGTTAATGTGATTTGAGATGGGAAAAAGCCGCTTCTAAAGCCAATAAATAACTCTGCGCACCAAATCCGCAAATGATGCCTTTGGCTATATCTGATAGATAAGAATGATGCCTAAAGGGCTCGCGAGCGTGCACATTCGATAAATGCACCTCAATAAACGGAATGTGTACGCCGGATAAGGCGTCGCGTAAGGCGATACTGGTATGGGTAAATGCGGCGGGATTAATAATTATAAAATCGACACCTTCGGTTTTAGCGTGATGAATGCGGTCGATTAATTCGAACTCGGCATTACTCTGCAGATGAAAAAATTCGTGTTGATGCGATGCACAGGCTGAGGCAAGCAGATTATTAATATCGCTAAGAGTGGTGAAACCGTAGATTTCCGGCTCTCTTGCCCCTAACAAATTTAAATTCGGACCGTGCAGAACAAGTATTTTAGCCATGGGGCCTCTGTTAAAACCTATGCATACTGCGCTAACGGCGAAGACTCAAAAGACTTAGTGCGATGTATTCGCTATGCACTGTGCAGAGATCACAACAAAGCCGCACAATCGCAGAAGATCGACACCAATAGCCCTTTGGCAGTGGTGGGGGATTTTGCCTAAAACAAAAGGCGCTGTCTATTAAAAACAGCGCCTTTATCGTAGAAATTCGCCGATTGACGGCAAATGAGAGGGGATGTCGCAGTAAAATCAGTTAGCGGCCACTTTCTTGCTGGCAGCGTTGCGCTCAAGAGCTTCGATGACGATTTCTTTAGTTAGAACCTGAGGCAACAATTCTGCTTTGCCTGTGCCTGCAGGATATACAACATAAAGAGGCACACCACTGCGTTTGAACTCGCTAAGAATTGCCGTGATCTTTGGGTCAGCGTTGGTCCAATCGCCTTTAAGCGTTGCGTAACCTAATTTTTTAAACGTGTTGCTCACGTCTTCTCGGTTGATCGCGTTTGCTTCATTGGCTTTACACGTTATACACCAGTCGGCAGTGAAGTCTACAAACACTGGGCGCCCTTCGCTGCGGTGTTTTTCAACCAGTTCTACAGACCAAGATTCCCAGCCTTCAGACTTATCTTTAAAGGATTCTGCGTTATAGCCGACGTACCCAGCGTAAAAAATAGCTGCGATAGCCGAACCCTTAACAAGTGTCTTACCGAACACACCTTCGGGTTGATTTTGCAGTAGCCAAAGTGCAAATGTGATAGCGATGCCGCCTAAGACTAAAAGAGCCATGGCATTTATGCCTACTTGATTACCCAAAACCCACAACAACCAAACACTGGTTAGATACATGGGAAACGCCAAGAACTGCTTTAGCGTTTCCATCCACATGCCAGGGCGGGGTAGCATTTTGGCCAAAGCGGGGCTGTAGCTAAGCGCCAGGAACGGAAGGGCTAAGCCAAAACCTAAGGCAATGAAAATAATAATCGAGACATACCACGGCTGCGTAAGTGCAAAACCAATGGCAGGCGCCATTAATGGCCCGGTGCAGGGGCTTGCCACTACAGCGGCCAATACACCGGTAAAAAACGAACCGCGTAAGCCTTCAGCAGCGGTGAGATTCTGGCCTACACCCATTAGGCTTGTGCCGAAGTGCACCATGCCCGAGAGGCTAAGTCCCATGACCAAAAACAGGTAGACGACAAAGGCCACGAAAACCGGGTTCTGCAGCTGGAAGCCCCAACCTACACCCTGACCGGCTTGGCGAAGAGCCAGAATGGCAATGGCAACAATAACAAACGATAAGCAAACACCAAAGGTATAGGCCCAGCCGTGACTTGCATGGGAGTGACCATCTTGGCTGGTGGAGGCAAATGTAAGTGCTTTGAGCGATAGAACGGGGAACACGCAGGGCATAAGGTTCAGAATCATGCCTCCGCCTATAGCAAGCAGAATATAAACTCCAAATGAATGAGTTTCTTCGTTGACTGCAGTTTGCTCGACAACCTCAGCTGAGTTTGTTGCTGATGCAGCAGGCTCGGCGGCAACGATTTTGGTTTCAGCAGTTTCAAGTGCCGTGCCCTGAGTGAGATCTATTTGGAAAAACTGAGTATGTGGTGCGTAACACAAACCCGCATCGGCACATCCCTGAGATGTCAATTTCATCTCGAATTGCTTTGGTAAATTGGCTGTGGAGAGTGTCACTCGGGTAGCGTTGTGGAAAATTTCCACGTCTTTTTTGAAATACGGATCGTATTTGCTCTGGCTTGCCTCGAAAGAAGGGGTGATTGCAGTCTTACCCTGTTCTGTCTGTGCGAAAATTTTGAATTTCTCTTTATAGAGGTAGTAGCCCTTAGCGATATTCCAATCCAGATAAATGTAGCCGCCTTCCTGGATAACATTAACCTTATACGCTTGCTCTACAGGTAAAAACTCTTCGCTGGCAGCGGCTTTTTGCGTCAGCGAGCTGACATCGTTAGCGGCGCTAGCGTGCAAAGAGAAGACACTGAGGGAGCATACCCACAGGAGTAAAATAACTGCTCGATTAATCAATTTCATAGGGATTTAAGTTCGATGGAGAAATGACAAAACACGGCCAAATGCCCCCTCACATGGAGGATCGGCGGCATTGTAAGGCAATCGGCAAGGCTTTAGATCGTTAGTTCAACAAATAGCTAAAAGGCGGAAGCAGCCGCATAACTGATCTGCAAAGCGGTTCACATTTTCACCCGCGCGCTAGTACATAAGCGAGCCTCGTGCGGCCGATGCGGTAACTAGCATTGAATTTTTGGATGGATTAATAGAATCCTGATAGCTATCGCGTGAATATCCTTCTCTAGTGAGTTGAGGAGGTTTAGAATGCGGCGCATTTTTCCCAGGTGTAGAGATTTTATGAAACAAGTTGCGCTTCTACTATCCGCACAACTGTTGTTAGGTTTGGCAGGTTGCGCTAAAACTCCAGAGCAGCCAATACTGCCTCCGGTGCAGCCGCAGGTTAAAGTCTTGGACGCTAAAGCTCTAAAAATCGAATCCCTACTGGAGCGAGCGGATCTTGCGTTATCGATGGCAGCTTTAACTGAGCCCGTATCAGAAAACGCTAACGATCTTTATAGGGCAGTATTGATTATGGATCCTGCCAATTTGAGGGCTCAGGAGGGCATAAAAAAAGTTTCCGATGCTTATCCGGCTCAAGTCGAGGAGGCCATCGCAGGCAAACAATATGATGCCGCATTGCGTAAGCTGCAAAAGGGGTTAATTTTATTTCCCGCTAATACTCAATTAAAGCAAATGGATGCACAGATTAAAGCTGCCAAATTTGCCCAAACCCAAGCGGCTGCGAAAAGTACAACCATTGCACTGCCCATCACCGAGTTGACCGCGAAAACACCCGCGCTAGAAGCGACTTTGCGCAATATCGCAAAAAGAGTTGTGGCATCGAATGAAATTCTAATTATCAATGCGCGCAACGATGCCGAAGGGCGATGGATTTATAAAACGATGAAAGACTCCGTAGGTGCACGGCTGCGTGGTGATATAAAAATTTCAGGCGCACCGTCGATTCAATTGCATCCTGCGGCGCTTTAATACAAAAAGGATGCGCTTTTAAAATAATTTACCACGCGGCCAAAGCCTTATTGTGCCGTAGTTGCGCGTACGGTTGAGCCCACGCCTGCGTCGGATGAGTTGGTTCGGTGTATGTGTATTTTGGATTGTAATTTTGAATTTGTAATGGAAACGAAAGGTTTAATTTCATTCTAATCGCATAAGCGCGCAGATCACTGTTCAGGCTGAACTAGACTTTTGGCGTGACGACCGCACCCTAATCCCGCAGGTTAATAATGGATTTAAATAATCCGTAAACCTAGCAACAGAAAACACAGAAACAAACGAGACCTCAGACAAGAAATGACTAAATTGCTTCAACGTATAGTACTTGCGCAGCCGATGAAACACATCGTTTGGTTGGTGATAGGCCTAGTTGCTATTCATCAGATTCAGCCGGTTACTCATTGGCAGCAGTCGTTCGGTTTGTGGTTGCGATTGCCCTTTAACGTTATTGTTTTTATGGTGGTTGCCGCTGTATTGGCCTATGGGTTATTACACACTTGGGATTTTTTAGCGCTTAAAAACGAAGCCAAAAAACACGCACAAACACTTTCTTCAAGCGTGCTCATTCAGCGGATTATTACTGCGCAAATGCGCCGTGCATTAGGCGTGGGGCAGCTGCCTATTAGCTCTTCACATGCAGGGGTTTTGCCGCACCACGGGACTCTATTGATTACCGGGCTGGTTGCCTGTGTTGCAGCGGTCGTTGTGGCATCGCCAGAATTATTTGGCTTTGTATACTCAGCGCATGTATGGGTGGCGGCGGGTATCTTTTTAGCTGGATTGTGCGCGCTATTTATTCGCACGTTGAAAATAAGCCAAGGTCGCGGCGATGGCGGAATGGGTTCGGAACTCATTAAGTTAATTGTTGGACGCGAGTACCAAAATTGGCTCAAGCCTTTGACATTATTTTTACCTGCAGCACTGAGTTTATATATTCCCTTGAGCACGATAGTCCAGATGTCGGCGCTGCATTTTGTAGGTATTTATGTATTGGCTCATATGGCGGGGGTGCTAAGCCGAGTGCCGGGTGGGGCGGGGGTTTTTGATAGCATTTTTCTAATATTTGCCGCCAAGTTATATCCAGCTTCACAGGTTTTTATTTGTTTGGTCGCCTATCGTGCCGTTTATTACTGCCTGCCTTTAATCTCCGGAATTGTTGCTTATCTGTTATTAGATATTCGCAAAAACCAAGCAAATACTGTTAAAGCCCCTTGGGCACTTGCACAGCTGCCTGGGCAGTTATTTCAACCGTTGGTTTCAGCCTGGTTGATAGCTTTGATGGCTTCTTATTGGTTGGGGCAGGTGCCGCAATTTTTGACCGGTATTGTTCCTCATCCACCTACTTTTGTAGCGCCCTATATTAATAATTTGTTAAGCGTGGTTTTTTTAATTATTTGGCGCTGCCACTGGCGGCGAATTGATTTGGCTTATGGATTGGTCGTCGGCTGTTTTATTTTTGCAGCAATTTTGTTCGCCTTGCAAAGCGCGGTTATTAGCAGTCTGCTGTGTTTATTAATGCTGTGGATTTTTAGCTCCAGCTCCCAGTATTTTTATCGTACGAGCGCTTTATTGTTAGGGTTGATCCCGTGGTCGCTGTGGAGCCGTTATTGTCTGGGCGGCTTTTTGCTGGTCAGTGCAACTGTGCTGCTCACTGAAACCAACGATATTGAGCGCATGTTTATCAGCCAGTGGTTGTCGAGCGGCGCTTTATCCCCGTTAGAAAAATTAATTTTTGTTACGACGTTTTTTGCCGGCGGGCTGGCAATCTATGGATTATTCACTCGCTGTGATGCGCGCTTAACATTACCCGATGCTCAAGAATTACAGCTGTACAAAGCATTAGTAAATGATCAAGCGGACACTCAATGCCATTTAGGATTGGCAGGAGATAAATATTTTTTATTCAGCGAAGGCGGTAAAGCCTGTATTACGTTTGGCAAAACCCATTCAATGTGGATCGCTCTAGGTGATCCTGTTGGCGAAGCTCGCGAATTTGCGGCACTTATTTGGTCGCTTGCTGAGCGGGCGGATGCAGCCGGTGCCACGCTGGTATTTTATAAAGTGGATGCCGCCCTGTTGCCTATGTATATAGATTTAGGAATGACGGCATTTAAGCTGGGTGATGAAGCGCGGGTGAAATTAGACGAATTTAGTTTGGCTGGCAGTAAAAAGCTTAATTTGCGTAACAATTATAATAAAAGTCTTAAAGAGGGATTGGTGTTTTCGGTGCTAGAAGGGGACGCGCTCACTAGCATAATGCCGCGCTTACAAAACCTATCTGATCAATGGCTGGAAGCTAAATCAGCGCGCGAAAAACAGTTTTCACTGGGGTTTTTCTCCGCTGAATATTTAAAGTTTGGTGCAGTGGCAGTGGCTGAATATCGCGGCGAAGTTGTAGCCTTCGCGAGTTTATGGCGCAACGCTACAAAGCAGGAAGTGGCTATAGATTTAATGCGCTATGGAACTGCAGCGCCTAAGCGCGTTATGGAGTTTTTAACGCTGAGTACTTTATTGTGGGCAAAGGATGCAGGCTATCATTGGTTTAATTTAGGTATGGCGCCTTTGTCGGGGTTGCAGGCCCATCGCCTCGCCTGTGTGTTACATAAAGCAGGCGGCTATTTATTTGCAGCACATACGCGTTTTTATAATTTTTCTGGCGTTTTTACCTATAAAGAAAAATTTGCTCCTCAGTGGCACGGGCGCTACTTAATTGCTAAACATCAATTGCAAGCAGTTTTTGCGTTGGTAAACGTGGCCAAACTCATAGCAGGAGGGGCGAAGGGTTTAATTGCAAAAGATTAAATTTACCGCCTGCTGTACAGTTAATTTTAAATTCAAACCGACTCAGTTAATTTTGTTAAATGATTGTAAAGACCCCCTTGCAGGGGTTTTTTTGTGAGCTCAGATTGTGAATATTGATGGTAAGGCGAAGTTCGTAGGTGTATTTTTTTTGTGTGTCGTATTGGTCGTGCTAGGCGCTGTGGCCACGCGTTATTTATTGCCGGACCGCCGCGAAGCTATTCATGAATTTCAGGCTCGGGTCGGGTTATTCGGTGCCGTGCATTATTTCAGTGTCGCTCAGCCGGACAAGGGACATTTAATTGTATTTGCCGCAGCGGGTGAGAGTGCTTCACAGCGGCGGGAACTGGCGAGGCGCTGGGCGGATAAGGGGTATGTGACCAGTGTTATCGAGCCTGCTTTTTTATCTGCGCAGCCAAGCTGTATTGATTTGGCCGGCCCAATTTTAGAATTACAACACGCTGTAGAGCAGCGCTTTCCCAATGTGCAAGGGCTCTTACCCTTGGTTATGGGGCGTGGCGAGGGGGCCGCGTTAAGTTTTATTGCACTGGCGCAGGCGCCTGCAAAAACATTTCACGGCGGTATTGCCGTGGATTTTTGCCCAACTAAACCCTTAGCACCGGTATTTTGCCCGCAGCGTGCTTGGGCGGAGCAGGCCGGTGCGCTCAGTGCCCCTACGCAGGCTCTAGGCGCCAATTTTTATGTATTTCAAACACCAGCGCTTACGGCATCCAAGTGTGATACAGCGGCGAGCGAGCAATTTTTGCAGTCAATTGCGTCAGTTAAATTGAGTTTTAGTCAGCCGCAGAACGATGACTGGTTAGAGGTTGATGCGCTACTCAATTGGCTCGACCCGCGATTAACCGGGCAGGCATTATCCGGACAGAACGAGGATGATTCACCGGTCGTTGAGGTGCCCGCCAGTGAACAGAATAAAAAAGCCGATTATTTCGTGGTGTTTTTGACCGGCGATGGAGGCTGGGCACAGTTGGATAAGGAAGTTGCACAACATTTTAATACTGCAGGGGTATCAGTATTGGGTTTTGACTCCTTAAGTTATTTTTGGCGCAAACGCAGTGTTGATGAAACAGCAGCGGCAATTAGCGAATTAATTGCGCTGTATCAGGGGAAATGGCAAGCCAAACAGGTAGTGTTGGTCGGCTATTCGTTTGGCGCTGACGTGCTGCCATTTGTTGTGGCCAGCTTGCCTAAAGAGCAGCAAGCTGTAGTGAAAAAAATGATTTTTTTAGGGTTATCTAAATTTGCGCATTTCGAGTTTTACTTAACCAACTGGTTATCGAGCGAAACTCGGGAATCGGAATTTTCCACGGTGGAGAAATTGGCAAGTATCACCTCGATCTCTGGAGTTTGCGTACAAGGCGCAGAGGACGACGAGAGTATTTGCCAGAAGTTGCGTCAGGACAATATAGAGGCAGTTACTCTACCGGGGGATCATCACTATGATGAAGACTACGACAAACTTGCTCAGGTGATTTTTCGCTCTCTGGATACCCCTGCAAATATTCAAGCAATGCCTGCCAAACCCTAAGGAGCTTATGGCACTTCCGATAGGCTGCGCTAAGGTAATATTGCCAAATAGATTGCCTGAGGTTTTTTTTTGGCGCGATTTTTAGCACACTGTTACTTTCGGCTGTATTTATTGGCATTTGCCCACCACCATGGAACCTCGGTATGTATCACAACTTGGTTGCTCCATCCTTTCTTGCCGTGCTATCGGCGACAATTAAACAACAACCACATGCGCAAGCCTTGGTGTCGGTTGATGAGGTTTGGAGTTACGAGCAGCTTGACCAAACGGCTAATCGTTTGCAGTTTTACTTAGCAGACGCAGGCTTAGCTCTAGGCGCGGTGGTGGCAATTCATACGCATTCACGCGCTCTGGCCATCGCGGCGATGATTGCGATACTGCGCGAGGGCGGCGCCTATTTACCGCTTGATCCGCTGTATCCTGCAGAGCGCTTGCAATACATGGTGGAAAACGCGAGCTGCAGCTTGATCATCTGCGATAACGACGATATTTCCCCAGATGGAGTCAGCCGCGTGGATGTGCGCGCGCTGGATATGACGCTGCCGTTACCGAAACTTGCCTTGGCACCTATAAAAGCCGACAGCGACGCCTACATTATTTATACGTCCGGCTCCACAGGTAAACCCAAAGGCGTGCGGATGAATCACGGCACCCTTAATAATTTAATTCAGTGGCAAAACCAGCATTATATTGAAGGCGAAAACTACCGTACGTTGCAGTTTTCGGCGTTGAGTTTTGATGTTTCCTTTCAGGAAATATTTTCAACCCTCTGCCAGGGCGGTTGCCTGGTACTGGTGCCACCGGAGATAAAACAGGATTTTCGCGCCCTGCTAACATTTGTTGAGCAGCAGGGTGTGGAGCGTTTGTTCCTGCCTTACATTGCGCTGCTACAGCTGATTCAGTGGGCTAACCGCTTGGAGTTTTACCCCGAAGGCGTGCGCGAATGGATTACCGCCGGCGAGCAACTTGTTATCAGTGATGAGGTGCGCAAGGCCTTTATTGGCATGCCGCATGCCCGCTTGATCAATCAATATGGACCGTCTGAATCTCACGTGGTGACGGAGCTCGTGCTGCCTGATGATCCTACCCAGTGGCCTGCCGTGCCGAGTATTGGCTACCCAATTGAGACAGCACAGCTTTGGGTATTGGATGAGCATGGACTTGAAATGGGGCTTTTGGAGGAAGGTGAACTCTGGATTGGTGGGCCGGTGCTGGGTAACGGATATATTAATAACGCAGAAGAAACCGCCAAGCGCTTCGTCGTAAGAGAAATTGATGGCCAAACTCAACGCATCTACCGCACCGGCGACTTAGCCAGTAAAAACCGCTATGGCGAGATCGCCTATAAAGGGCGCATTGACGCGCAGGTTAAAATTAGTGGCTACAGAGTAGAGCTCGCTGAAATCGAAGCTCAATTGCTTAACACTGGCGCAGTGCGTGAAATTGCCGTCGCAGTGGAAGAGCAGGGCGAGATTAAGCGGCTAGTGGCTTTTATGGTCGATGGCGCCATGCCGTGGAATGACGAGCAACATTTTGCCCATCTCGCCCGAGCACTGCCTTTTTACATGGTGCCAAGTTTGATCGTGCGCCGTAGCGCGCTACTAAAAACTCCCAGCGGCAAAGTGGATCGCAAAAGTTTATTAGCTGAATATCAAGCGGCAGTGCAGGAGAGTCTGCAGGCAGCGGAGCCCGCTTCCGAGCTTAACCTTAACAATGCATTGGCAGCAGACACTGAACAGTCGGATGCTAAATTGCCTAATCAGGCTGCAGAGCCGCCCCAAGGTGCACAACTCGCGGAGCCTAAGAGCGGGCGCGCGCCTGTGAGTGAAGCGCAAATACTGGCGATTTTGCGCCGCGAATTATTGCTGCCCACATTAACGCTTGATGACAATCTAGTGGCTATGGGAATGACCTCCCTGGGTGCCAACCGGGTCGCCGCCGCTTTTTATGATGATTTAGGTCTGGATCTGCCCACTTATACGCTGTTTCAACACCGCAGCGTTGCCCGGTTGGTGGCTCAGCTTACCGGCACTCGGCCAGCTAATGCACCCGCACCAGGTGCTAAGCTCGAAGCCCAAACCCAGGCGCCAGTAGCCATAGTCGGTGTAGCTCTGCGGGTACCAGGAGCGCAGGACGTATTACATTTCTGGCGCAATCTGGTCAATGGGCAGGAGTCCGTGCACTTTTTCGAACCTACGAGCAATGGCCGTGTAAATGCACGCGGCGTGCTTGCTGAGCCCTTAAGCTTTGATGAGCAATTTTTCGATATTCCCCCCATCGAGGCCAAATTCATCGACCCCCAGCAGCGTTTATTGTTGGAGCTTGCCTGGCAGGCGTTGGAAAACGCAGGCGTCGTGCCCGAGCAATTTAATGGGCGCATCGGGGTTTACTGTGGCACGGGTAATAATTCCTATTATTTAGAGCGCGTGTTGCAAAACCCTGAGGCGCTGGAAAATTACGGCGCCTTTGCCGCCATGCTCGCTAATGAAAAAGATTATTGCGCAACGCGCATCGCCTACAAACTCAACTTGGTTGGACCTGCGGTAAGCGTGCACTCCGCCTGTTCAACCTCTCTGGTTGCCGTCTGCCAAGCGGTGGAAGCCCTACGCCTCGGGCATTGCGACATAGCTATAGCAGGCGGCGCATCGCTCACATTTCCGCAGCAGCAACCGCACGAACATCAAGAGGGCAGTATTTATTCCGCCGACGGCCACACGCGGCCCTTCGACGCGGCAAGCTCAGGCACGGTATTTAGCGATGGCGGCGCGATGGTCGTATTGAAACGCTTGGACTACGCGCTTGCCGACGGTGATCATATTTACGCCAGCATTAAAGGTATCGGCATAAACAATGATGGTGCTGATAAGGGTAGTTTTTCTGCCCCGAGCCTGGAAGGGCAGCGGCGGGTAATCGGCCAAGCTTTGTTGGATGCTGGTGTCAGTGCCGGGGCAATTGGCTTGGTAGAAGCGCACGGCACGGCAACTCCTGTCGGTGACCCGATTGAAGTAGCCGCCTTAACGCAGGCGTATCGCGAACACACCGATGCCGTGGGTTACTGTCATTTGGGTTCGTTAAAAAGTAATTTCGGCCATTTAACTGCCAGTGCTGGCGTTGCAGGTTTAATTAAAACCGCTCTGTGTGTAGAGCAGGGTGCGCGGGTTGCTAGCATCAATTTTGCGACCGCGAACCCCGCGTTGAATTTGGAAGACAGCCCTTTTGTGGTGACGCAGGCGTTCACGCCTTGGCCCATCGCAGCTCCTGAGCGCTTAGCTGGGGTGAGTTCTTTTGGCATCGGCGGCACCAATGCACATGCGGTGCTGCAGGGCGTTGAGTATTCGCTACCGGATTATGAGGGCCCAGAGTTCATACCTTTCTGCCTCAGTGCGAAAAACCCGGATGCACTGGCACGGTTAGCGGCAACGTACAGCCGTTATCTAGAGCAAAATCCAGACAAAAATACTCATGCGCTGGCCGCCTATTTATTGAAACACCGCACGCATTTCACGCATCGTTTAAGCCTCGGAGCCAGTAGCGCCACGGCCTTATCTCAAACACTGCATGAGACTTCGTTCGAGGACACGTCTTTTAAAGCGCAACATTGGATTTTGGCGTTCCCAGGCCAAGGCAGCCAAGTGCTGGGTATGGGCCGACAATTGATGCACAAGGTGCCAGCTTTTGCCCAGGCGATTGAACAGTGCTTGCGCTTGTTGCAGGACGAGGGCATTGACCTTGCATCAGTGCTTTGGGGGGATGACAAACAGGCGTTAAATCAGACGCACTACACGCAGCTAGCTCTATTTGTCATCGGCTACGCGTTGACACAAACCCTGATCGACTTAGGCCTACCGATTAAAAGCGCCATTGGCCACAGTATTGGCGAGCTAGTGGCTGCCACCTGTGCCGGGGTATTCGAGTTGCCTGTCGCGCTTAAAGTGGTGACCACACGGGGACGCGTGATGCAAGCGCAGCCAACTGGCGCCATGCTCGCTGTGCGCCGCCCAAGCAGTGAGGTATCCCCTTATCTTGTTGAAGGTGCGGTTATAGCGGCAACTAATACGAGCGACAGCTGCACGTTGGCTGGTACATTTGACGCCATTGATGTCGCTGAAGCGGCGCTAAAAGCAGCGGGGATGAAAACCAAACGTTTGGAAACATCCCACGCGTTTCACTCGCCATCCATGGATGCTGCCGCAAAGGAATTTGCTCAGCTATTAGCGGATATTCCGCTGCATACACCGGCTTGGCGATTTATTTCCTGTGTTACCGGCGAGTGGATTACCGATGAGCAAGCACAAAGCATCGACTATTGGGCCAGCCAGTTGCGCAAGCCCGTGCGCTTTAGCCAAGGCCTAAAAGCCCTGGCGGACATGCCCAACTTAGTTGTCATTGAAGCCGGGCCGGGTCGTACTGTCTCGGGCATGGTACTTAGCGATTTTTTCGAGCGCAGTGATTTGCGAGTTGTGCCTCTACTGGCGCAATTTGGTGATCAAGAAGTGAGCGGGTTTAGCCAGGCGCTCGGGTTGCTGTGGCAGTACCAGCTGCCGCTTCAATGGCCGGAGTTACCGATAACGCCCGCCGGTTTTAGCCGTCTACCGCCGTATCCATTTTCCCTGCGGTGCCATGAAATTATCGCTGCGCCCGCAGTCGCTGCGCCTGCAACGCATACTCCCGTTATAAGCCCCTGCGACCTGCAACACTCCAGCATCGATGCTGGAAGTACTGCCGCCCCATACGTCGCAAACACCACTATTTCACCTTTAGAAAGCGAGCAGGACCTTATGAAAAACGCCCTAATACCTCAACTTGAGACTTTGTTTTCCGATATATCAGGCATGGATCTGCACGGCGCTGATCAGAAGTCTAGCTTTTTTGAACTGGGGCTTGATTCTCTATTGCTTACCCAATCGGCGATTAAATTGAAAAAGCTCTACAAGGTGCCGGTGAGTTTTCGCCAACTACTCAATGAGCTGGATCACCTAGACGCGCTGGCTAGTTATTTAATTGAACAAAAGGCCGAGGGCTTACCGAGTGTTGCCCCTGTGCTAAGCCCGGCAGCGGCACCTGCAGCTGTCTCCAATACGCTAGGTAATCCCACGGCAATAGCGGCGCCGAGCACACCTGCACCTGCTGCTCATGGGGTGGTGTCGCTACCGGCTTTACCACTGGCGGTGCTCCCGGCAGACGGCAGCATGATGAGCCTTGTCCAGCAGCAGTTATTAGTAATGCAGCAGCAACTGCAGTTTTTAACCGGGCAAATTGTGCCGTCTGCCGAGCCGTCCGCCGCGTCCGCAGCTGCGAGCGCAAGCCCTACATCTAAGCCTGCCGGGGCGGTAAAACCCTTTGGTGCCGGTACGCGCATTAACGTGAAACGCAGCAACGAAATGAGCGAGGCGCAAACTGGGCATTTAAAGGCGCTCGCCGACTCCTACAACAGCCAATTTAAATCCTCTAAAACCTATGCCCAAACCCACCGGCCTTACCTTGCTGACCCGCGTGTTGTATCGGGTTTTCGCACGAGCTTAAAAGAGATCATTTACCCGATTGTGGTTGAGCGTTCGGAAGGTGCTTATTTGTGGGATATAGACGGTAATCGCCTGGTGGATATCACCTGTGGCTTCGGCTCTAATTTCTTTGGTAATGGTGCGCCGTTTATCAAAAATGCCGTGGCCAAGCAGCTGGATACGGGTTATGAGATCGGCCCGCAACACCCGCTAACCGGCCAGGCGGCCAAGTTATTTTGTGAAATTACCGGTAACGAGCGCGTGGCATTTTGTAATACCGGTTCTGAGGCGGTATTAGGAGCCATGCGTCTTGCGCGCACGGTTACCGGCAAAGAAAAAATTGTCATGTTTGAAAACGACTATCACGGCATTGTTGATGAAGTAATCGTCACCCGCAGCGCCAGCGGCTTTGCCAGCCCTGCCGCTGCCGGCATCCCGGAAGCGGCGGTGGAAAATGTTTTTATGTTGGATTATGGCGATGACGCGTCCTTGGCTTATATCGTTGAGCACGCCGATGAAATCGCAGCCTTGCTGATCGAGCCGATCCAAAGCCGCTATCCAGAGTTACAACCCAAAGCATTCCTGGAAAAAGCCCGCGCCATTTGCACCGAGCACAATATTGCGTTGATTTTCGATGAAGTAATAACCGGCTTTCGCATCCACCAACAGGGCGCCCAGGGGTATTTCGGTATTGCGGCGGACATCTGTACCTACGGCAAAATCTTCGGCGGCGGAATGCCCGTCGGCGCCATTTCGGGCAAAGCCGTGTATATGGATGCCCTCGACGGCGGCGCCTGGCAGTTCGGCGATGATTCGATCCCGCAGGTGGGTGTGACCTATTTTGCGGGTACGTTTGTGCGCCACCCGCTGGCTTTGGCGGCAACCGTGGCGGTGCTAACGAAAATGCAAACCGAACCGCATTTACAGTCTTGGCTGAATGCGCGGGCGGATAACATGGTAGGTGAGATTAATCGCTACGCCCAATCCGTCGGTGCGCCGATTAAAATCGCCAACTGCGGTTCAATGTGCAAAATTAAAGTGCCGCAGGAAATTCCCTATGAGGAATTGGTGTATGTACTGCTGCGCAAAAAAGGTATCCACGTCTGGGATGCGCGGCCTACGTTTATCACCACGGCTCACTCCGACGAAGACATAGCGTTCATCGTCAATGCCTTTAAAGAGGCTATTGATGAAATGCTAGCGATGGAATTTTTCCCGCGTGTTAGTGCTGCCGCAACAACTTCTTTGGCAGGTGCCACTGAACCTCAAGTGACTGAAACTGCCCCTGCTGAAGCCTATGCCAATGAGCATTTCAGTCCGCCAACTGCCAATGCCAAACTCGGCCGTGATGAAGAGGGCAATGCCTGTTGGTTTGTGCCATCAACCAGCAATCCGGCTGAATTTGTAAAGTGGCAGGGTTGATCAATGACTGTTGCGCGCACAACCCACAACCCTTTTTCATTCGGCGAGCTTGAAGCGGCAGTTGCAACTACCGAATCTCAACGCGAAGTCTGGCTAGCCGCTTTGTATGGTGATGACGCCAACTGCGGATTTAATGAATCGATCAATATTCACTTGGTAGGCGCTATTAATTACACGGCACTTGAGGCTGCCCTGCAGGATCTCGTGCGCCGTCATCAATCCTTACGCGGTTGTTTTAGTGGCGATGGTAAGCAGATGGTGTTCTACCAAGAGCGCACTGTGCCATTGGTTCGCCATGACTTACGCGGTCAATCCGCCGAGGATGCTGTCCAGCGCTTCAATTTATTACGCGAAGCGGTCGTGACCAAGCCGTTCGACTTATATCAGGGGCCTTTGGCACGATTTGATTTAGTCGTACATAGCAATACCGAACACCGGCTGGTTTTAAGCTTTCACCACGCCATATGTGATGGTTGGTCGCTCTATGTTCTAGCAGAAGAACTGGGCATTCTGTACAGCAAACACTGCGGTTGTGCGGTGGAAGAACTGCCGCAAGCCCCATGTTTTGCCGATTACGCTCTTTGGGAGCGGGCAGGGGAGTTTCAAGCGCTGCACCGTTCAAGCGTTGATTATTGGTTAAAACGCTTTGCCGCAGGTGTGCCAAATTTAGAATTACCCTACGACAACGCCCGCCCTGCGCAGCGCACATTTGCCGCTAAGCGCTGGGATACCGACCTGCCGATGGGTTTGGTCGGCCAGCTAAAAAAACTTGCCGCCAGCAACAAAAGCACATTGATGAGTACGCTGATGGCGGGTTTTGTGGTTTACCTCAACCGCTGGAGCGGCGCCACACAAATCGTTTTGGGCGTGCCCTTTGCCGGGCAAATGGCCAAGGGAGACGGCGGTTTGGTCGGGCATTGCGTCAACATTATTCCCTTGTATTTTGAACTGACAGGCCAGGAGTCCTTCGGCCAAGTAATTACGTTGTGCCAAAACGCCATGCTTGAGGCGTTCGATAATCAATATCTGACCTACGGAACGCTGTTGCAACATCTTGACACCGCCCGCGACCCGAGCAAGCCGCCATTGGTATCGGTGATTTTCAACCTGGACCAGCAAGGCCCGCCGAGTGAAGCCTACGAAGGCCTCACTTGTGCTTTCGGCTCCAACCCGCGCCTGTTTGAAAACTTCGATTTGAATATCAACATCACTCTTGCAGCGGATCACGCCGAGATTGAGGCTACATACAATTTAAGCCTTTGGCGGTTGCCAACAATGCAGCGTCGCATGCAGGAATATGTGGCGTTGTATGCACAGCTGGTGGCCAACCCTAGCCTTAAATTACCCGACATAGAACTGATTTTGCCCGCCGATCTGCGCGCGATTCGTGCCAGCTGGCAGCAAGATATCCGCCCTTACCCGCTAAAACAGGTGAGCTTGCATGGTCTGATCGAAGCGGCCGTGGACCGCTACCCGGATCACACGGCATTGGTCGTGGGCGATCAGCGCCTTACCTATAAACAAATGGATGAAATGGCCAATCGTCTGGCGCATTTTTTAATTCAGCAGGGTGTTGGTGCAGAACAGCTGGTGCCGATCATGCTGGATCGCTCCTTTGAGATGGTCATCGCTATTAACGCCGTGTTGAAGGCGGGAGCTGCCTACCTTCCGCTCGACCCTGAACACCCTGCCGATCGCATCGAATACATAGTCCATGAAGCGCGTGCCCGCTGGGTGTTAACCAAAGCCGCCTATGTGGCCCAGCTGCCAGCTGACGTGCAGTGCCTGACGATGGAGGACGCACCGGAGCGCATAGCTCAGCTTCCTTTGACTCGGCCTGGGTTGACCATAGCGCCGGAGCAATTGGCCTATGTGATTTACACCTCCGGTTCTACCGGTAAACCCAAAGGCGTAATGAACGAACACCAAGCGGTCTGCAACCATATGTTGTGGATGCAGCAGCAGTTCGCGCTGACCACTGCCGACAAGATATTGCAGAAAACCCCGTACACGTTTGACGTATCTTTGTGGGAGTTATTTCTTCCCCTGATGTGTGGCGCTCAATTGGTTATGGCCAAACCCGGCGGTCATAAAGAAGCTGGTTATTTGGTGGAGCTGATCCAACAAGAAGGTATAACGCACACGCATTTTGTTACCTCTATGGGGTACTTATTTTTACAGGAGGCCGATCAGGCGCGCTGCCCTAGCCTTAAGCGCGTGTTATCTAGCGGCGAAGCGGTCACAAAAGATTTTGAACAGCGCTTTACTCAAGCGTTTCCTGATGTAGAGCTGTGGAACCTATATGGGCCTACGGAAGCGGCCATTCATATCACTTATTGGCAATGCGGCCTTGGCGATGCTGGCAGCACTGTGCCCATTGGCCGAGCGCTGCCGAATAACCGATTGTATGTAGTAAACGAGCAAGGCAAGTTGCAACCGCCGGGCGTACCTGGTGAATTGCTATTGGCAGGTGTTCAGGTGGCAAGGGGTTATCTCAATCGCGCCGATTTAACTCAAGAGCGTTTTATCTCCGATCCATTTCTAAGCTCAGGCGAGCGCGTCTACCGCACTGGCGATCTTGTGCGCCTGCGCGATGACGGCGTGGTCGAATATCTAGGCCGTAACGACTTCCAGGTAAAAGTGCGCGGCCAGCGCATTGAGTTGGGGGAAATTGAAGCGGTGTTATCGCAGTTCCCCGGTATTACACAGACTGTCGTATTAGCACGGGAAGATCGCGTTAATGACCAGCGTTTGGTGGCCTACATGCTGTGCAAAAGCCAGCCTCTGCCGGAGTCTGCCACGCTGCGCGAGCACTTACGCTTGCATGTACCGGATTACATGGTGCCGCAGCATTTTGTGTTTTTGGATTCTTACCCACTTACATCCAGCGGCAAGGTCGACCGCAAAGCCTTGCCGCCGCCAGTCACTGAAACTTTAAGCGCCGATGCAGTGGAGAAACCCGCTAACCTCATCGAAGAGCAGTTATTAAGTATCTGGCAAGAAGTGCTGGGTCTGACAACCGTGAGCGTTACCAGCGATTTTTTTGAACTGGGCGGCCACAGCTTACTCGGCACACAAATGTTTGCGCGCGTAAAACATCTATTCGGCGTGAACCTAGGCTTGCGCAGGTTGTTTGAGGCACCGACTATTCGCTCCTTGGCAGCAGTTATCCTGGCAGAAACCCAGGCGGGCAACGTGCAGAGCAAAATAGTACCGCGTGCCCCTGGCGAACAACTGATTGCTTCCACGCAGCAGCAGCGCGTGTGGTACTTGGAACAAATCGAGCCTGAATCTTTAGCCTATAACTTACCCGCCGCGTTTCGTTTGAACGGACGGTTAAACGTTGAAGCTTTGCAGCAGGCGTTTGACACGATCGAAAAGCGCCATGAGTTGCTGCGCGCGGGGTTTTCCACCCAAGGCGGTAAACTGGTTGTTACCTTGTTGCCTAGTTTGAATCTGGACCTGACCCCCGTCACCTTGGCGCAGTTAGGCGTTGCAGATTACACCGCGCTAAGAGCGCATTTACGCGAGCGTGCAGCTACGCCGTTTAACACCGCCACTGGCCCCTTATTTACTGCTCATTTAGTGCAGGTGGCACCGGATGATCATGTAATTTTCTTACTGATCCACCATTTGGTATTTGATGGTTGGTCGTTCGATATTTTCCTAAAAGAGGTCTGTACGCTCTATAACGCTTACGCCCAGAGCCTACCCAATCCATTGCCTGAGCTTCCGGTGCAATACGCCGATTACGCCCTCTGGCAACGCCAATGGCTGGCCAGCGACGCGGTGCAAAAACAGCTTAATTATTGGCTGAAACAGCTCGGCGGCACGCTGCCAGTGTTGGATTTACCGTTGGACAAACCGCGTCCCGCCCAGCAGGCTCACCGCGCTGAGGGAGTGAATTTTCATCTTGATGAGGGGCTGTTAGAACAACTAGAAGAGCTGGGGCAAAAGCAGGGTGCAACGCTGTTTATGGTAATGCTTGGGCTATATGCGTTGATGCTGTATCGCTATAGCCGCCAGCTGGATATTTTGGTGAGCGTACCGGTGTCCGCCCGCAACCAGTTGGAAATTGCCCAATTGATGGGGCCTTTTATCAACCGTTTAGTCTGCCGTTTTGCCCTTAAACCCCAGCGTAGCTTTGCCTCTTGGTTACACGAGGTTAAAAAGACACTGCTCGAAGCGTTAGATAATCAAGACACTCAGTTTGAAACCCTCGTACACGCCCTCAACCCCCCGCGCGACCCAGCCCGACCGCCGCTGGTACAAACTCTGTTTAGCTTTCAGGATGTGCGTAATCGAGCCGATCAAATGGATGGATTGGTACGCAGTCAAATTGATATCGAGCGCATGGGGGTGCAAACTGACCTGGACGTTTGGCTCAAGCGCCAAATAAAAGGTATGGACGGCGGCATGGAGTTTCCGTCCGAATTATTTAACGTCACCACCGTGCAGGCGTTCGCCGATAGTTTGATCGAGTCCGCCCGGTTTCTGGTGAACAAGCCTGATAGCACGATCGCCGAATTGGCCAGTGCGCTTCCTAGTGAGCGGACGCGCCTATCTGATCTGAGCGGTGCTCCGGCATCTGTGCCGTTTGTAAGTGTGTTAAGCCTACTGGCGAGCGCCAAAGAACGCTCCGGCCAAGAGCCTGCAGTCATAGCCAGCGACGGCACCTACAACTTGCCTGAGTTAGAAGTGCGTAGCAACGAGTTGGCGTGGAGCCTAAAAGCCCAAGGCATAGGGCCGGGCGCTTTGGTTGGTTTGGTGCTCAAACGCGGTTATGACTTACCCGCACTGGTTATTGCGCTGTGGAAAATCGGCGCTGCTTATATGCCTTTGGACCCATTACTACCCAAGGCCCGCGTTGAAACTATGCTGGAGCTCGCGCAGGTCACAGCGCTTGTCGGGCACCAACGCTGGGCGGAAGACTTTGGCGTTCATCGCTACATCTCGCTAGAAACGCTTGAGCAAGTTTCGTTCGAACCCTATCCAATCGCGCAACTCAGTGAAACCTCGCGCGCCTATGTCATTTTTACCTCTGGCTCTACTGGCGTGCCTAAGGGCGTTGAAGTCGGCCACGGTGCGTTGAGTAATTTCTTGCGCAGCATGAAAGACCTGATAGCCCTTAAACCGGGCAATCGTCTACTGGCCATCACAACGCTGAGTTTTGATATTTCTATTCTCGAGCTGTTTTTGCCATTGGTGTCAGGAGGCAGCGTGCGAGTGGCAGATGAAGCCCTTGTTGTCGATGGCTTTGCTCTTAAGCAGCAATTAGAGCAAGCGGCCATTACCCATTTACAGGCTACTCCCACTACCTGGCGTATGTTGCTAACGGCTGGTTGGCGTGCACCGCAAGGTTTTACTGCTTTGTGTGGTGGCGAGGCGCTAGCCGGGGATTTGGCCGCGTCACTACTGCAAAATGGTGTTGACCTGTGGAATTTATATGGTCCAACCGAGGCCACAGTGTGGACCGCCGCCTACCACGTAAATGATGCTGAACAGGTGAAGTCGCAGGGGGCAGCGCCAGTCTATTTGGGTCAACCTATTGCAAACACCCAGCTGTATATCTATGACGAGAAGTTGCAACCCTTACCCGTAGGTGTTTTCGGCGACTTATGGATTGGCGGTGCTGGGCTCGCCCAGGGCTATATAGGTGCGCCGCAGCTAACCAGCGAGCGTTTTATTACCGATGCCCAAGGTCACCGGTTGTATAAGTCAGGCGATTTAGCTCGTTGGACGCAATCCGGCCAATTGGAGTACCAAGGCCGCAGCGATCTACAAATTAAGTTGCGTGGCTTTCGTATTGAATTAGCCGAAATTGAAGCTCAACTGCGCACACATCCGGCGGTTGAGGATGCCGCTGTGGTGGTCAGAGAAGCGGGTTCGGATCAGCGCTTAGTCGCCTGCGTTATTTACTGTAACGGTGAGGAGCCTACGGCATCAGAGCTGCGCAGCCATCTGCGTAAAGTGCTACCCGATTACATGCTGCCTCAACAGTTTACGGCCATGGAGCAATTTCCCGTCACGGTATCCGGCAAACTTGATCGCAAAAAACTTTCCGCCCCTGAAGCGGCTACACAGGCTACGGGGCAAGCTTTTACAGCGCCTAGCACAGCGACAGAAAAAATAGTGGCGCGCATTTGGGGTGAAGCATTGCTTAAAGAGCAAGTAAGTGTTGATAGCCAGTTTTTCGATATTGGCGGTCACTCTTTACTTGCCCTTGAGGTGATTCTGGCCATTGAAGAAGCCTGCAATGTACGCTTCGCGCCTCAGGATATGTGGGTAAACACCCTAGAACAATTGGCTGCAAAAATAGATGCAAAGCGCGGTATAGAACAGACTCAGAAGACCGCTGAACCTATTTTCGCGCAATTGGAGGCAGATCAAGAGAAGCGTTCAGGCTGGCTGGGCAGGCTCTTTGGCCGCGACTGAGTGAGTGTTTCTTTACTGACTGCAACCGGCTATATTGCCGCTCCTGCGGCAAGCTTTTGATGCTTTTTTAAAGGAGGCGCATTGCAAACGTTTTACTTTGGTTCCCAGGCCTCATCCCTGTACGGCGCATACCATGAACCCCAGGGGGTTTCGCGCCGGGAAGGGATCGTTTTATGTTATCCCTTCGGTCAGGAGTATATGCGCGCCCACCGCAGTTTCCGCCGCCTGGCAATTAACTTAGCTGCGCGAGGCTTTGCCGTATTGCGGTTTGATTATCGCGGTTGCGGAGATTCCGCTGGTGATGTGACTGGCGTTACCGCTCAACACTGGATTGATGATATCCATAGTGCGATCCAGGAATTAAAAGACATAGCCGCAGTAACCACTGTTTCCCTTATGGGCCTGCGTCTTGGCGGTTTGCTTGCCGCTGCTGCTGCACAGAATCAACACATTAGCCGGCTAGTGTTATGGGATAGCGCCTTAAGCGGTGATGCTTATTGCAATGAAATCGGTAGTGAAATCCAAACACAAAATTCGCGCTCGCGTTTTGTGGCGGCCAATGGCGATATGTATTTCAATGGATTTAACCTGCCGCAGACTCTTCAAACCGGTTTAAATGCGCTGAATTTACTGCAAATGCCGCATCTGGCGCAGATGCAATGGAGTCAAATCGTCTCTCACGAGCATCCAGATTTCACTCGCGTGCGCGAGGCGTTTGTGGCTAATCCTCGATACACCTACAAGCTTGCGCCGGCTCCCCACGATTGGAACTATGTCGATCATGTAGGTGGCATCTTATGGCCAGCGCCGATTGTGGCCGCGATTGAAGAGTATTTTGTGCAAGGGCAAGGGGCATGAAGGAAAAGACTTTAACCATAGGGCATTCGCCTGCGCTGCAAGGCATTATTTGCGAACCTCTACCGGCCGCAGCTGGTGCGAATACGGCAATGCTTTTACTTAACTCAGGTGTTATCCACCGCGTTGGCTCATGTCGTTTGTCGGTAACGCTTGCACGAGCAATATGCCAAGCCGCCAATATCATCACCGTACGGTTTGATTTTTCCGGCATCGGCGAAAGCGATGCCCGCCGCAGTGCGTTGACAGCGGATGAAGTCGCCATGGAAGAAGTGATTGAGGTAATGAATTACCTCGCTCAGCACAAAAAAATTGAACGGTTTATTCTCTACGGCCTGTGTTCCGGTGCCTATGCGTCTTATCGCACAGCTCTGAAAGATCCCCGCGTGATCGCTATCGCCCAGATTGATGGGTACTGTTATATGAGCTGGAAAACTTATTGGCATCATTTTATGCCGCGCTTGTTCTCCAGCGCACGCTGGATAAGCGTCTTAAAGCGTTTATTGGGCTTAAAAAAAACTGTCAGCGGCGCTGCTGTTTCAGGTATTGAAGCCAAGTTCTTTGAAGTGCCCAACTTCGGTAATTTCCCACCTCAGGCAGACGTTGCTCAAGGTCTTGGGCAGCTGGTGAAACGGCAGGTGCGTTTCTTCAATTTGTTTTGCCGCAGCGAACATTACAACTATGCAAACCAATATGTGGATTGTTTTAGTTCGGTTAAATTCGGCTCGTTATTAGAGTTGATGTACCTGCCCAATGCCTCGCATATTCTTGCCGAGCCAGAAGATCAGGCTTTAGTCGTCGATAGAATTACGCGTTGGGTAAAAAACATCGTATAGCTGCGTACAGCTTTAGGGTTCTGCTATCAGGCCTGGACACGTTAATGTGTCCCGCATTCATCCATTGCAAAAGGTCTAGGTTCCCATAACCGATTGCGGCCAACGTTACTAACGGCCACTCGCTGCCCCAAATTTGAAGCCTTATCTGCAGCGCATAAATAAAAAGAACCATAAGGGTTGGCGTCAGCTTCGGTATAGCGGTATTGCAGCCAGTTTTTTTGCGATTGCGCTGAATTGCGCAGATGCATGATTAAACTGCTTGGAACGCGATATTGATAAAGAATCGCCTCGTCCTCTTCGCGCTCTTTTGAGTCATTCGTATCGGTAAATGCCATCAAATCGCGAAACTCTTTTTCCTGACATGTTTTGAAATCTGTCGTACCGCATAGGATGATGTTAGAAGCACCATCTAAAGAAGAGGCGCGACTGGCTTGGGTGAGGCGGAACACTAATTCTGCTTGGCTCTGCAAATTCTCCCGCAGCTGTAGCTGCTTAAAATTCGGCACGGCGATGCTGAGTAAAATGATTGCTATGGCAAGCGCAATCAATAAATCAAACAGCGTAAAACCGGTAGATTTTAAAGATATAGGCGGGCGCGCATAAATTAACTCTCGCATAAAAATCCTTTTTTAAAAGCTGTGGTGTCATGGCGTAATTTTCAACAATTAGCCGCCTTGAACCAGTCGCTTCGGCTGCGTAAATCAGTGCGATTAAACGCAAATTATTGTGCGATATTTACCTTAATCTCGGAATAAGCCGTTTTGCGCAACACTCTTGTCTGGCGCTAAAGGTTTCTGAACACCATTTGCTAGCAAGGATCTTTAAGAATATAAATCCCCTAACAAAGCATTATTTGAGCGTTTCGACAGTTCTACACGTATATTTAAAGGCGATTTTCTCTGTTGATATCGTCGAATTAAATATCCTCGCGCTCAATAGGCCACAAAATCTGCGCCTTATCCTTTAGAGGGGCTGCAGGGGCTGCTAGAATGCATCGGAATCTGGCCTGTCTTCGCTGGCAGGCGCAACGCGGTAATAGTGAGAAACCCTATGAAGCCAAAATTCTTAAGCGTGCTTGCAGTGTTAATAGCAATAACAGTTTTGCAGGGCTGTACGCATGTCGCCCCATATCAGCGCGGTGCACTGTCTAAAACCGAGATGAGCTGGACGCCTGATCACCAGGATGCCACGTTACAAAAACACATTTACTTCGCAAAAGAAGCTTCCTCCGGTGGTGCTGAAGCCGCTGGCGGCGGTTGCGGTTGTAATTAAAGGTGCGCAATTCAATGACTAAAACCACACGTAGAAAACCGTCTTCCACGCTATTAGCGCTCTCTACCGCTGCTATGGCCTTGCCAGCATTAACACCGCAGGCCCATGCGGTCGCACCCACTGAGCGAACTCTCAGCTACCGCTACACGCAATACAACGAAATGGGTATTGATGCGGAAAAAGTCAGTTCTATAAACGTCGATCAGGGCGGCGGCTCAAGCCAGCGTTACGATATTGATATTAACCAATACGCGTTTAGTACCCCCATCGGCGACCACTTTTCGCTGTCCATTGATGTTCAAGACGAAGTACTAACTGGCGCAACGCCTTGGACAGTTGCCAAAGAAGATGTAAAAGGGACACCTTCGGACGTCAGCGATGATGAGATCAAACTGGTGATGAGCGGCGCCACAATTAAAGAACACCGCACCGAGGCCAACCTTGGCACCACCTATTATTACAGTTCAGGCACTATCAGCGGTAACCTGGGGGTTTCCAAGGAAGATGATTACGAATCTGCAAGTGGTGGATTAAGCTGGGGTGGAGAATTTGATGATAAGCAAACTGGCCTTGCCGTAGGAATTAGTTATTCCGACGACACGCTTAACCCGGAGGAAGGAAGCTACAGAGGTACGGAGCTTGAAAGCAAAATTGGTGGTTGGTTAAACGGCTCAGATCCTGTAATCGGCACAGCGAAAAAACAAAGTACGTCCGGATTTGTCAGCGCCTCACGTATTCTTTCACCCAATTGGATTATGCAAGGCGGTGTCAGTTATACGCAAAAGTCGGGGCATTTGAGCGACCCATACAAGGCTAATGACAAGCGCCCAGACGAGCGTAATTCTTATACATTTAACGCCGGCTCCCGCTATTGGATTAAACCCATAAAAGCCGCTGTACATGCCGACTATCGTTATTACGTCGATGACTGGGGTATCGATTCACATACTATTAGTCTGGCGCTGTATCAAAACTGGCAAAAGCTGCAAATTATTCCCTCGTTACGTTACTACAGCCAGACATCTGCTTCGTTTTATTCGATTTCTGCATGGGATACCAATCTCTATAACTATTACGCCGATGATCACCGCCTGTCTAATTTCGGCGCAATTACGACTGGATTAAAATTGGTATTCAAGCAAAAACCAGTAGATTGGATTATCTCCGGAGAATATTACGTATCCGGTGCGGATATGTCGTTAGATAAAGCCGACGAACCTGAGCACCCCGGCCTTTTAAAATACGCCAAATTTACGTTTGGTGTTGAACATCGTTTTTAACGCTTAAATTAGGCGTTTATTGTGGAGAGCCTATATTCCGTCGCCTTTCAGGCTATGGGCTCCCCCTGTCAAATCCGCCTTTATGCGCCCTCCCGCAATAGTGCTCAATCTGTCAGCCAGCTATTAATTAATGAAGCTCGCCGCTTCGAATCCAAATTCAGTCGTTATTTATCCGACAGTCTTGTCAGCCGAATTAATCAATCTCAAGGTGCTGAGCACCTATTAGATAATGAGACTGCGGCGATTATTAATTATGCCGCCCAGTTGTTTGAGCAAAGTAATGGATTGTTCGATATCACCAGCGGGCTGCTGCGGCGAGCCTGGGACTTTTCATCCGCACAGGTCCCATCGGCGCAAACTATTGAAAAATTATTGCCTTTTATCGGCTGGCAGCGGGTGAGTTGGCAAAATCCTAAAATATGCCTGCCGGATAAAATGCAAATTGATTTAGGTGGTGTAGTAAAAGAATATGCAGCTGATGCTTTAGCGCGTTTTGCTCAGGAACGAGGTATAAGCAGCGGATTAATTGAGTTGGGTGGTGATATCCGTGTATTTGGCGAACACTCCTGGCCCATCGGTATTAGTGATCCAAGGCAGCCGAGTAAAGCGCTGTACCAACTGCGCCTACAAGCAGGGGGTTTTGCCACTAGCGGTAATTATCAACGTTATTTTATTCATAACGGACAGCGCTACAGCCATATTCTCAACCCAAAAACAGGTTGGCCGATGATCACGCCTGCAGGAGTTTCAGTGGTTGCCGAAAATTGTTTAATTGCTGGCAGTGTATCAACTCTCGCGCTTTTGATGGGAGAAACGCATTGTCTGCAGTGGCTATATGAGGTGGGCCTACCTTTTTTGTGTGTTTTTAATGATGGCCGAATAGTCAACGAATTTTGTGAATAAATAAAAGCGTTGAATCTTCTATAAGCCCGAGTTCGGACATTTGCAAAAGGTACAAATATTTTAATGCAATATCCTCGCAGGGCCTCCTGCCCACGACGATTCCGTAAACGCTTCAGACTTGATCAGATTTTCTTAAGTGTCGTAAAGCGCTATTCTTTTGCAGCTACGGCATACGCCCTTGCGAGCGTTTGCCTGCACAAAAAGTAGCGCTAGCGTGCCAATAAAGCCTCAATATCTGCAGTTAAATCTTCAGGTTTTGTTGCAGACGCATAGCGTGTTATGACCTTGCCTGTACTATCGAGCAGAAATTTTGTGAAATTCCATTTAATTGCTTCTGTGCCTAGAATGCCAGGTGCATCTTTTTTTAGCTGCGCAAAAAGCGGGTGGGTATTTTTGCCATTTACGTCAATCTTTGCAAACAACGGGAATGTTACGCCGAAATTTATTTCACAAAACTGGCCTATTTCCTCTTCGTTGCCTGGCTCTTGGCTACCAAATTGATCACAGGGAAATCCTAGTACGTACAGTCCCCGCTCGCGATAGGTTTTCCATAAATTTTCAAGGCCAGCATATTGCGGGGTAAAGCCACATTTGCTGGCAGTATTTACAATGAGATAAGCCCGCGCTGCAAAATCAGCTAAGCTTGCCGGCTTAAAATTAATGGTTTCTAACGGGATATTTAAAATTGACTGCGTCATAAGAAGCTCGTTGTTGGGGCGCTAAAAAAATATGCATCGACTGATAGTGGTCTGGGGAACTTATGTAAAATCTACGTTGCTCACTGTGTTGCTCCTTTTTGGAAATTCGCTCCGCTAAAGCTTCGCCGCTTATATTTTTCAGAGGCTCTCTAAACATATAAAGAGACTGAATTTTAGTGATCGAATGCCATTGTAAAAAATAACAAACTGATCAGCGCGGTACGGCTATTGCAAGATACGTTATAAACAGGCTTAAATTTTAGTTTGTTAGTAATTTTTTTGAGTTTTTGCTGATATTTGTGCAGCTGTTATTGCAAGCCAGAAGAATTACGCAAAAAAAATTTTGAAAAACTGCAAGACTTGTCGAAACTCGGGCTGAATTCATTCAAAGATTAGGTTTTATTGTGTTTAAAATTGACTTTTAGGCCTTAACATCACTCGGGCTAGTATTTTGTGAATAACATTTGCTCTACTAATACTTCGGCGCTTCTTTTATATGTTAGCAAAGTTCTATCGCGGTGCCTTCTAAGAAGTCTTTTCACTAATTGATAAATGATTATTCGGAATATTCTATTTTATTCAGGGGGTCAGAATGCACGATCTCGTGCTTAACTTTTTCGCTGTGCCCCACAAATGAGCAATTAAAGGTCCTTATGGTAAAAAAATATTGTATTTCCATAAAAAATACCTCCAAAGGAGGGATAAGTGATAGCCTTTCATATGTATGCTTATAACTATCTGTGTTGCCTTGTGCCACGTTATTCAGTCACACATTTAAGAGGAAATAGCGATGCAAATTCGTTTAGGGTATGAACTTATTTATAGCTGCCCACAACCTACGCCAATGATACTGATGTTAAATATCCATTATTCGCGCGCGGCTGATATTGTCATTCCAGATACGATAACCACCTTACCTGCAGTGCCAATAGTCACCTACAGAGATGATTTTGGCAATTGGTGCAGCCGAATTGTAGCTCCAGCGGGGAATATCACGATTTCTACAAATGCATTAATCAACGACAGCGGCTTGCACGATCCTGTTTTTATCGAGGCCCAACAGCATAGCGTTGAACAATTACCCTCAGAAACTTTAGTGTATTTGTTAGGCAGCCGCTATTGCGAAACTGATCGCTTATCCGAAACAGCGTGGGCATTATTTGGTAATACCCCCATGGGTTGGCGGCGGGTGCAAGCTATTTGTGATTTTGTCCATAATCATATTACGTTTGGTTACGAATTCGCGCGCAGTACCAAAACGGCTTGGGAAGTATTTCATGAGGGCCGAGGAGTGTGCCGCGATTTTACTCACTTGGCGATCACACTCTGCCGCTGTATGAATATTCCAGCCCGTTATTGTACCGGTTATTTAGGCGATATAGGCGTTCCCTATTCAGATGCGCCAATGGACTTTTCCGCCTGGTTTGAAGCTTATTTAGATGGGACCTGGTATACGTTTGACCCGCGCAATAATATTCCGCGTATCGGACACATACTAATTGCACGTGGGCGAGACGCCACGGACGTGCCTATTAGCAATGTATTTGGCCCCAACGTTTTGACAAGTTTTAAAGTCTGGACTGACGAAGTTAAGCTTTAATTTAATTATTTTTATGTAGAATTCTAACGACGTTTGGAAGCGTAAATGCGTCGCGGCTAGAATAACCGCGACGCAGTTTCACGGCTTTAGCTGCTTTTTCAAAATGTCCGAATTCAAGCGTAATCAGATTTTACGATATTGATTTAATCCATATTTTCGAGTGTTGCGAGTGTTGCGAGTGTTGCGAGTGTTGCGAGTGTTTCAGTGTTAATAGTGCCTTCACCTAAAGACAAGCCGTTGTTAGCTACCACTGAGCCGCCAGCATTTGAAATTGTCAATGCTGTCAGTGTGAGCAATTTGTTATTGGTATGCGACCATGCCTCTAACCGTGTACCCAGCAGCTTGGAGTTTTTAGGCCTGACAGCGGCGCAATTAGATGACCATATTGGTTGGGACCCTGGTGCTGCTCAGGTGGCACGTATACTCGCAGAAAATCTACATGCGCCATTAGCGTTGAGTAATTATTCCCGTTTGGTTATTGACTGCAATAGGCCTTTATCCAGTGCAGAATTAATTCCTGAGCAGAGTGCGGGTGTGATAATTCCCGGTAATCAAATGCTTTCGCCCCAGCAGCAGCAAGAGCGCATTAATCAATTATTTTGGCCCTATCATCAGGCTATTGATCAATTAATAGATGCGCGCTTATCCGCTGCTGCACAATTTCATCCTCGTGTGCTGCTGAGTATCCACAGCTTCACGCCGAGTTTGCATGGAGAATTACGCCCTTGGAATATAGGTGTAGCGGCTCGCCATGACCAGCGGTTTGCTCAATTATTATTTAATGTGCTTGGCGAGGCGGCTGATATAAATGTGGGTTTTAATCAGCCTTATAATATTGATGACAATTTTGATTACACCTTGCCTGTACAAGGAGAAGGCCGTGGTTTGCTCAGTGCCATGATCGAAATTCGCCAGGACGGTCTTAAAACCTATGCTCAAGTTATGGATTGGGCGAACCGATTAACGCGAGCTTATTTGCAGATTGAACCGCAATTAATTGGGCTTCTTGCGTAATTGCCAATCTTTTAATTCTGTTTTGGTTTACGTTTAGCCTTGTATAAGGCCAAAATTAATGATCCGCCCTATCTTCACAAATACCCACGTAAATCCAACACAAATATTCATAACATTACAGATAGGCGGTAAATTTCGGCGGAAAGCTCAGTGCTAATTTTGTCGAAAGTACTGTTATTAGAAAGCGATTTCCATGGTCAATATATAGCTTCATGATCGTTGCTGGCCTTACTCGTTTCTGTATAGCTTTACGCTAAATGAGGCTTTATCAGAGCGGTTACCCAATCCATAAATAATCGTACGCGCAGAGGTAGGTTTTTTTTGTTGGGATACATTAAATGTAAAGGGATGGGCGCGGCCTGATAATTCGGTAAAACAGTTAGCATTTCTCCTTGTTCTAAGAGTTCTTTAATGCACGTAGTTGGCATTTGAGCGATTCCAAGACCTGCCAAACAGGCTGCCTGGTAGGCATCGGAATTATTTACTGTAACCCTATGTCGCATTGAAATTGACTGTTCTTGCTCGTCTATTACGTAATCAAAAGATGCACGGGTTGTATGAAAATTGCGGTCATAATGCACTACATAATGATGTTGTAAATCCTCCAGGCGAATTGGCACACCCATCCGCTGAGCGTACTCTGAGCTAATACAATTTACCTGCGGAAAGCCACCGAGCGTCCGCGCAATCAATGTGGAATCTTCCAGGCGGCTGGCGCGGATTACGCAATCAAAACCTTCACGAATAACGTCTACTTCACGATCAGTGGAACTAATTTCTAGCTGAATTTTAGGATGACGGGAAATAAATTCAGGTAAATTTGGAATGACAATATTTTTTGCAGTGTTCAGCGGCATATCTACACGCAGGCGTCCTGAAACTTCAGCTGGGTCATTAATAAACAATGTTTCTAATTCGGCAACTTCTGAAAGTAACGATTTACAGCGTTCGTAAAATAACTCTCCGTCAGCAGTTAATTGCACGAGGCGAGTAGTGCGATGTATTAGCTGAGTTCCCAATTGATGCTCCAGCTGTTTAATAGCGGCGGACATACTGGCTTTCGGCAAATTTAAACTCTCTGCCGCCTTCGTAAAACTGTTTAATTCACTTACGCGCACAAAGGCTAAAAGAGTTTCTGGTCTAAACACATGGCACCTGCATTGATCACATAAAGTAAACACTGTAATCGAAATTTGCATCTTTATGTGCTTTGATTTGAACAATAAGCTATCTGTACTTAACTCACAAATAGAGGCTTATATGACCAAATTAGCATTAGTTACTGGCGGTTCACGAGGCTTAGGTCGCAGCAGTGTATTAGCTTTAGCCAAGGCAGGAATCGACGTAGTGTTTACCTATCATTCAAATCAGGCTGCAGCAGATGAGGTGGTGAAGGAAGTTGCCGATTTAGGGCGCAAAGCCGTTGCATTGCCATTGGATACAGGTGATGGAGAACAGCGAGCGCACTTTTGCCAAACACTGCAACAGCTACTTGCAGGACAATGGCAAAACGCTAAATTAGATGTTTTAGTGAATAATGCCGGTATGGGTCACTACGCGTCTTTTGCTGAAACCTCTGAAGCGCAATTTGACGAATTATTAAATGTGCATTTTAAAGGGGTGTTTTTTCTCACACAAAAACTCTTACCCCTATTAAACGACGGTGCTGTCATTATTAATGTTACTTCTGGCCTGACGCGATTTAGTTTTTCCGGCTACATAGCTTATTCGGCTATGAAGGGCGCTATTGAAACTTTTAGCCGCTGTTTAGCGCTGGAATTAGCGCCGCGTAAAATTCGCGTTAACACATTAGCTCCTGGCGCAATTGCAACGGATTTTGGTGGTGGACTTATTCGCGATAACGCTGAAATTAATCAGCACATCGCCTCGCTTACCGCTTTAGGGCGGGTAGGATTACCCGACGATATAGGCCCATTAGTGGCAGCATTAGCGGGCGATAGTCTGGGGTGGGTAAATGGCCAGCGCATTGAAGCATCGGGCGGAATATTTTTGTAAAGGTGCAGAGAGTTTATCTCGCAGACAAATGCAGCCTGTCTGCGAGATAACGAGAAATAGCAACCGAACAACTTATATCGAGCTAACTCGCCAAATACAATTACCAACATCATCGGCAACTAATAGTGCACCGCTTTTATCCAGCGCCACTCCAACCGGGCGCCCGAATGCGGTGTCCTGTTTGCTTAAAAAACCTGTTAATACATCCTCTGCGGCACCGGATGGGACGCCATTTAAAAAGGGTACAAAAATAACTTTATATCCGCTGTAGGGGCGGCGGTTCCAGGAGCCGTGTTGGCCGATGAACATTCCTTTTGCAAAACGTGGCGGCAAGTTGTTGCCAGCGGAATAGGCAAGGCCGAGCGGCGCTGTGTGTGAACCTAAGGCGTAATCAGGAATTACTGCCGTCGCAATTAAATCAGGCCGCGCAGGCTTTACGCGTACATCCGGATGTTGGCCAAAATAACTATAGGGCCAGCCGTAAAATCCTCCATCGCGCACGGAGGTGAGATAGTCGGGTACTAAATCGCTTCCGAGTTCGTCGCGCTCATTGACCACGGTCCAGAATTTTCCGCTCTCAGGCTCCCAGGCCATGCCGTTGGGATTGCGCAGTCCGCTGGCAAAAATGCGATGCTTGCGACTGCGCATGTCCACTTCCCAAATGGCAGCACGACCTTTTTCTACCGCCATACCACGTTCAGCGACATTGCTGTTTGATCCGATAGTGACATAGAGCTTGCTACCATCAGGGCTCGCCAATAAATTTTTTGTCCAGTGATGATTGATCGAGCCAGCTGGCAAATCCAGCAATTTTGTACCAGCAGTTTTAATCTGCGTAGTACCAGGTGCATAGGGAAATTCTAATATCGCATCTGTATTCGCGATGTACAGTCGGTTGCCAATAAGAGCTATTCCAAACGGGGAATTGAGCTTTTCTAATAGTGTAAATCGCGCGTCTGCAATGCCATCGTCATTAGTATCGCGCAGAAGCATAATTCGATTAGCACTTGGGGTCGCTGAACCAGCTTTTTTCATCACTAAACCCATGATCCATCCTTTGATGCCCTTGCTGTCATCAGGTTTTGGCGGCGCATTGGTTTCGGCAACTAGTACATCTCCATTAGGCAAAACATAAATCCAACGTGGATGATCCAATCCAGTTGCAAAGGCGGCAACACGGGTTCCAGATGCAGATGTAGGCGTTGAATTCACTGGCCAGCCCACGGCCGGTGCAATATTCAGCGTAGGTACCAGCTGATGTACAGGTTTAGGAAGAGCAGGGTGAGGGCCGCTACCTTCAGAAATTGGCAGGGTGGCCATTTCGCTGCAGCCGGTAATTACAATAACTAACCCACTGAATATTTTTTTAATGGTGTTTTCGTATCGAACCTGAATTTCTGAAATCATCGTGCAGCCTCGGCAACATATTAAATGGCGGTTAAACCAGCTAGTTCCTCATTTATAAGGTACTGCACAATAACGAAGAGAATTAAAAATGCTTCGCAAGGAACATCTAAAAAAAGCCACCTTAAAAGCCTAGTTTTCATGCATGGCTTAGTAAGTAGTTGTAGCGGCAGCGCAAGAGTCTTAGCTGTGAGGGTTGAAAATGGCTTCTAATTAGAGCATTTAAGATTTATACAGGTGTGCCTATCTGTGCGTGCGTACACCGCTAACTCTGTCTGAGAAACGCCAATAAGTCTGCGATTAAGCGCTCTTTTTCAGTTGCAAATAAACCGTGCGGTGCGCCTTCGTATTCTATTAATACGGATTGGGCGATACCCGCCGCTGCAGCTCGGCCAGACGCATCTATGGGCACAGTTTTATCTTGAGTGCCGTGTATTATTAAAGTAGGCACATTAAACGCCTTTAGATCGGGCCTAAAATCAGTTGTCGCGAAAGCTTTAACGCAGTCTAAAACGGCTTTAAGACCAGCCTGCATGGAAACCGCGCGCGACCATTGCAGTAATTCATCGCTAACTGGATGCGATAACACACCCACACCAAAAAAATCCTTAAAAAAACTGCCAAAAAAATGCGCGCGGTCAGCCTTGATGGCAGCGAGCATTTGGTCAAATGCAAACTGGTCAGTTCCGGTAGGGTTATCTTCAGTTTTTAACATGTAAGGTACTATTGAAGAAATTAGCGCAGCCTGGCTGACAGATCTGCCGTCGTGCCGCGACATATAGCGTGCAATCTCTCCACCACCCATTGAAAATCCCACTAGGGCCGCATCTTCAGATTCGGTCTGCTCGATAACCGCGGCTAAGTCATCAGCCAAAGTATCGTAGTCATACCCGTTCCAAGGCTGCGATGAGCGACCGAAGCCACGGCGGTCATAAGCGATCACTCGAAAGCCTGCACTGGCAATTGCTAGCGCCTGGTCGTCCCAGCTGTCAGCTGATAATGGCCAGCCGTGCAGCAAAATTACCGGGCGACCAGCACCCCAACTTTTAAAATATAATTTGGTTTGATCAGTGGTTGTTATGTAATTCATCGGGCAGTTCGCTTAGGTTTTTAAGCTTCAAGTGTTCTACTTCGGGATAAAATCTACAGTGCGCTGGCGAACGCAGAAGTATTTAGTAACGCGATGATGTCGCAGCGCAAGTGTTATGATGAGCGAGATAAATGAGAGGAGAAGCGAAGCGGTGAATTTAAATAAGCGACATGAATATCAATCGGAGCATTTTAAAAATATAGAATATGTCGGTGCGCAGGTTAATGCGTGCGAATTTTTGGAGTGTTTATTTGAAAAGTGCAATTTTAGCGAAGTTATATTCGAGCGCTGTAAATTTGTCGATTGTGAATTTATTCAGTGTAATTTAAGTAATGCACAGTTGCGCTTCAGTAAATTCTCCGAAGTGTGTTTTCGGGATTCCAAAATAATTGGTGTGGATTGGACGCAGGTTGCGTGGCCTCGGTTTGTGTTCAGCGCACCAATTAAGTTTTTTCAGTCGATACTCAGCGATTGTTCATTTTACGGGCTTAATTTGCAGGAGTTAGTTCTGCAGGAATGTAAAGCCCACAATGTTGATTTCCGTGACGGCGATTTTAATCAGGCTAATTTCACCTATACTGATTTAACTGGCAGTCTATTTCTTAATACCAACTTGTCCGCAGCGGATTTTTCAGAAGCTATCAATTATGACATTGATGTCCTTCGCAACATAATTAAAAAAGCCAAGTTTAGCCGCTTTGAGGCAATGCGATTACTCGATAGGCTTGATATTGAAATAAAGGACTAATTATAAAAATAGGCACTCTTCGATTATCAATCTTACGCTTGTAATGCTCAATTCAGGCAACATAAAAATTCCTCGTCACTGCACGCTAACCCCTTCCTAATTCGCGCGAATAGACCAAAGCGCACCTGGCTTTAAACAAATAACTTCGTGAGGGCGTTAGCGTATAGTGAAAAATTTATGCGTTGCGCCCTATAAATAAATAGGATTTATGGGTGCCGCAAGATCATCTGCTCTCGTAGTCATCTGCAAATATTTAGCACTCTTACGCTTTATTAACTATTAATGTTATTTGCGAGTTATAACCAGTTTTTATCAGGCTCCGACGCGTGCCCCGCGTAATTAACACTGCCAGCCCTAGGCGAGGGTTCTTTGTATGATAATTGGATGGATTTTTTTTCGATTTGCCTCGATGAAAAAATGCATAAAAAGTGGGTCGGAGCGCCCGTTTCAATTGCAAAATGCATAAGGCCGTTTGCGCGTGCGGCGAAGATAAAAAAATATCTGGCCGCAGATGGGCGCAATGCGAAGCTCGGCGATCAGCAGGTGGAATTAAAGTTAGTACCTTTGGCTTAGAATTTCCTTATGTGTCGTTCGAATTTTTACGAATAATTTTTTAAAAAGTTTGAAAACGTGGGAGGCTTAAAGTTTTGCTTTTTTAATTCATGTTAGATTGCAGTTATTGATTGCCATCGCTTAATTAGCGTCTGTCTTCGCAGTCAATCACCGCTGAAAGATCGGGTGCTCCATATACGTAGTACAAAAATCCGATAAAAATTGTATGTTAAATAGGAGTCTAATTTTGAATATTAAAAAAATAGTACGTTTGGGCGCAGTGCCTTTGATAGCCGGGATGCTTGCTGCACCCGCCATGGCTGTCAATGTTTTGCAAAATGGCGCCTTTGACGGCAATAAATCGTCTCCATGGGAATTTGGCGCTTGGGAATCATCTAAAGCGACGTTAAGCTTGGATTCTGGCAGAGCCTGTATTAATGTCACTAGCCCGGGCGCAGAGTCTTGGATGGTGCAATTTCGACAAAACGGCATGACCTATGTCGAGGGTCACACTTACACGTTGACCGCCGATTTGTGGTCGTCAAAGGCTGTTACTGTCAAAGTCGATGGCTCCGATGAAACGGGCACTTATGTTTGGCATTTTGGTAATACGTTTGCCGTTAATTCACCAGTCGCTGGGTCGCCTACGAAAATTCGTGCGGTATTTGCCAATAAGCGCAGCACTACTACCGGTAAGTTAAGCTTTTTATTAGGAAACACTTTGGTTCCTGCCGATACCATCGTGTGTTTAGACAATATCGTATTGGACGACCCTGCAGGCGTAGTAATTGAAGGTCCTGCAAATATTCCTGTCTCGCAAGTGCGCGTAAACCAGCACGCGTATTTACCTACATTTGCTAAAAAAGCGGTATACGTTGTACCTACCGGTGACAACGCATCGCAAACGCGTACCTGGGAATTAAGACGCGGCGCTTCATTGATCTCGTCTGGTCAAACCGTTTATTTTGGACTCGACGCGGCATCTGGCGACACTATTCATAGTATCGATTTTAGTTCTGTAACCGCTGAAGCCGACGATTACACCCTAGTGGTGAAAGGTGCTTCCGGCGAATACACAAGCCTGCCATTTGCTATTAGCAGCACTGCCTACAAAAAAATGAAGTACGACGCATTAGCGTATTTTTATCACAACCGCTCCAGTACGCCGATTTTGGCAAGCGTTGTGGGTGATGCATTTGCACGTGAAGCGGGCCATCCGGACACAGCGGTGCAAACAGCTGCCTGTGCAACCAACCCAAGCTCTGCTGATTGCGCCACTGTTGATGTTAGCGGTGGTTGGTACGATGCGGGCGACCACGGCAAATACGTTGTAAATGGCGGCATTAGCGTTTGGACTTTATTAAACCAATTTGAGCGCGCGCAAAATCTGGGTAGCAGTGTTGCCGCTTTTGGCACTGGCAAAATGTCTCTGCCATCCTCAGAACAGGTTAATAACATCCCCGATATTTTGGATGAAGCACGTTGGGAAGTTGAATGGTTTTTAAAAATGCAAGCGAGCTCTGGCATGGTGTACCAAAAAGTACATACTGAAGTCTGGACTGCAATTCCTACTCTGCCTGCAGATGATAAAAAGCCTCGCGTAATACAGCCTGTTTCCACTGCAGCAACATTAAACTTTGCCGCTGTGACTGCACAGTGCTACCGCACTTACAAAGCCTATGACGCAAACTTCGCCAACAAATGTTTAGCCGCATCCAAAAAAGCCTACAGCGCAGCTAAACAATTCCCCAATGAAAAAGCGGTGGATTCTGTCGGTTCAGGAATGTATGGGGACATAGATTTGACCGATGAGTATTACTGGGCGGCCACAGAGCTTTATGTGACTACTGGTGATAACACCTATTTGAACGACATGAAATCCAGCAAACACCACAGCACAGTTTTTAGCGGTACGGCTGAAGCATTAATTCCTGAGAGTTCCTTGGGTTGGCCGACTACAGAATTGCTAGGTGTAATTTCTTTGGCTACCGCTAAAGGTGAGTTCTTACGCGACGCTGCCCTATTAACTAAAGCGCAGAATTTCATTGTTAGCCGCGCTGATGCTTATGTTGCCGAAGCGAAAAAACAAGGTTATGGCCTTCCTTTCAAAGGTGAAAACGCCGGCTGGGGTTCTAACTCAAACGTGGTGAATAATATGATTGTGGTTGGCCTTGCCAATGATTTCACCTGTGGCAGCAAATCTGCTTATGTAAATACGCTGCAAAGTGGCATTAGTTATCTATTGGGTACCAACCCTTTAGACCAATCATACGTCACCGGTTACGGTGAACGTGCTACGCAACAACCGCATCACCGTTTTTGGGCGAAAGCTGCCAGCACTGCATTTCCTTCTCCCCCAGCTGGTGTATTGGCCGGCGGCCCCAACAAAAATACAAAGGACGATCCAATTGCTGAAGTTGATTTAGCTGGTTGCACCGCGCTTAAGTGTTACCTGGATAATATTGGCTCCTATGGAACCAATGAAATCACCATTAACTGGAACTCACCGTTGGCCTGGGTTGCCGCTTATTTAGATGAACAAAGTACAGCTGCAGGTAGAAATGCTACTGCTCAGCGTTGCAACGGAAGCTCATCTTCTAGCAGCTCTAGTTCATCGAGTTCAAGCTCATCAAGCTCTAGCTCATCAAGCAGCAGCGGTAGACCTTCAAGCAGCAGTTCGAGCTCAAGCTCTTCTTCTTCAAGTTCCAGCTCAAGCTCTTCAGGCAGCAGTTCAAGCTCTTCCAGCAGTTCATCAGGTGGAGTTACCATCGGTGGTGCGTTGGGTCTTTTAGATATGCTGGCTTTGTTAGCTCTGCCATGCATCGGTTTGTTTTCACGTCGTCGTTTTAAAGCCTAATTTTTACAGGCATTAAAACTTTAGGAGCATACGTCGTCATGGCGTATGCTTTTTTTTTGCGTTTTTTAAATGTGGTGAAATTAATAGAATTGTTTTAGTTTTTGGATAGGGTGTTGAGGCTTGAATTTATCTAATTTCCGTTCTTAGGCAGGCGAATGATGCACACCACATAATTCCGTATCGCTACCTCGTATAACTGCACGCGTTCAATTTCACAAATACTCAGAAGTAGCCCGGATAAAGCGAAGCCTAATTCAGGTTTTCCTTGATAAAATATTCTCCAATAAATAACCGCTATTATTTATGTCCTGATGATAGGTAATAAAATACTATCCTCACCGCTAATCGGTCTCATTTACTGATATCGAATGCGATTCTGCTAACAATAGAGCAATATAAGGCCCAAAATATTTATCTAAACAGGCCTTATTTTCACGCATTTTTTTAGAGTGCAAAATTTAAATTTTATGAGGTTTGTCAATTGAAATTGATTACTTGGTTTTTGTTCGCTGCCGTTTGTTTTCCTGTTATTACTTTGGCTCAAGCGCCAAGTGTATCGTCACCGGGTGCACAGTCGGCAAAGAAGGATGATTTGGCAGCCAAACTGCTTGATGAGCGGAATACTCTGAAGAAACTCGTCGAATCCGAGCGTGGCACTACTCTTATGCATACGGCGGACATTATTGCTGGGAGCGGTTTATCCGATGCAGAGTTGTATGCTGCTGTAGAGAGCAAAACCAAAATGTTGGTAGCCGAGCACAAAGCTGACCCTAAAAATGATGTTGTTGCAAATGAATTGAATGACATGATGCGTGCCATGGGATCGATGAATGTAAACTCCAAAGACCTTGTATCGTCGCTAATCGATGGTGCCAGTTCGCGTGGAGTGCGCGAGCGTGCACTCCGGCTGGTTCCTAAATTAAGCTGGTATGAACACCGTAATCGTGTGATGCAAAACCCCGAATTCTACGAGCCGGGCCAAGATTTAATGAGCCATCGCTATATTAATTTATTGTTATCTGAAGACCCCACTTTTGGACGTTGGGCGCTTGAGGAGTTGACACGACGTGAAGGCGCAAAAGATTCTATTGTGTACAAAAAAATGAATGAAATTCTTCAAGCGCAAAAAACAAACATTAAAAGTGATGATCATTTAGATTTTCTAGCTTGGATATGCAAGACACTCAGAAGATATGATGTTGCTAATTCTGCGGTAGTGCTCAACTCTATCAGTAATGATACTTCTAAAGATAAAAATATGCGGAAATTAAAAAAATACGTAAAAATATAGCGATGTATAGGCTTTTATTTATTTGATGCAACTTTAGAGACGCGAGTTTATCAATTTATGTTGACCTATTTTAATGCTTGCTAATAATCTGGCTTGTTCCTTGAGGAGGTGCAGGCAAGTTGTTTGTAGTGATAACCAAACAATATAAGCGTAAACGGCGGAAAAATGATAAGAGTATACAAAAATTCTGATTTCTCCGAGGTTGAGGATATTTATAACTTACCCAAAAAGGATGAGTTTTTTGGAAATGATTTTGATGTGGCAATAACTCCTCTAAGTCAAGATCAGCACATGTTGCATTTATTTTTTGAGTCTAGAATTTTTGTGTATGAAAGTAACGGCGTAGTTGGGTTTGTTGGGGTTAAAGGGAATCATATTTCGTGGTTGTTTGTTCATCCAGATTTTCGCGGCCAAGGTTTTGCCAAAAAACTAGTGTTATCCGCCCTGTCAGAATTAAAAGGTGAGGTTACGTTAAATGTGGCAAGCTCTAATGCCATTGCTATTTCCGTGTATGATAGTCTCGGCTTTGAAGTCATTGCAGAGTTTTCGGGTAAATATCAATGTAATTCAGTTAATGTCCTGAGAATGAGTAAATATATAAGATAGGGTGAGGGAGTTGTATAGGCAGCCCAATATAATAAACTTTCCACAAGAGCCTTCGCGTTTTAATAAAATTTTGAAACGTGTGAGCAGGGACGCATTGAAGAGTGAGTTTAGCGCTGTTGTACGAGGAACTGTGGAGGGGCAATGAATTGCCTAGCCTATGTCATATTTCAACTAATTATCAAACCGTTTTAACAATTGATCTCGCGCCGCATTTACCTGGCTTGCTAAATAATCGCTGCCGCCACGGTCTGGATGCAATTTGTGAATTAGCTTGCGGTGAGCGGCTAAAATGTCGTTTTTGGTAGGTGTGCCGCTTAAGCCTAAGATATCTAATGCTTCTTGCACATCGGATATTGCAGGCGGAGAGGAGTCCTGGTTGTAGTTCTGGTGTTCGCCGTAAAAGCCGCGCCTTTGCAGCAGGGTTTTAATTAAGTAATAGGATTTTTTATCCCGCGTTTGATAATACTCAAGCAATTCCTCTAGCTGATTTTTGTCCAGTTGTTGCAACGTTTGGCCTGCATAAGGGCCCTTTTTGATGAGGCCGTTTAAATTTAATTGGTTTACATCTAGTTCTGCAGCGAGATGTTCGGTAGTAAAACGAGCAACACCGCCGTTTTTGGCAAGCCAGAATCGTCCCACCGTAAGGCCGGTAAATAATCCCGACCGCAGCAGCGCAAACGCACCTGCAGCTACACCGCCGAGCCAATGCACGCGGCCGGTCATAACACCCAATATAGCTAAAGCAGCAGCTGCCCATATGGCAAGACGCCAGAACATTTTTTTCTGCTCGGCGGCGGGCATGGGTTTTATTTTAAAATGGTAATAAACCGCCGCAATCACACCCACAATTAACATCAGTTGCAGCATATTATTGAAACCCTAAATGCAGCCCCGCTTCAGCGAGATAGTTAGCTTCAATTTCGAGGCCTGCAGTTGTTAGTGGATGATCTTTTAACCATTGGGGCGGAAATTTTAAATAAAAGCGCTGCGCGCCGCGTTGGGTGATTATGGGTTCAAAAGGCAGGTCTTCACGGCGGCGGTGCAATAACACAGCCAGGCGCAAACACACCAATAGCGGCAGTAAGGCTGAAAGTGTTTCTGGTTCAATATAATCAAATCCTTCGCTAAGCACTTTTTTACGTTGCCCGCGCACCATTTCCGCCAATAAATTTTGCTCATAGCGGCCAAAACCGGCTAAATCACTATTTAGTAAAATATAGTGCCCATGTTTGTGGTGCCCGGAATGGGAGATGGCAAGGCCCACTTCATGTAACAGCGCTGCCCAATTTAATAATTTGGTGCGCGATACAGCGGGAATTGTCGGGGTTTTAAGTTGCTGCCAGAGTCCTAAAGCACAGCGGGCAACGCGTTTGGCTTGCGCGGCATCTACATAATATTGATTTTGTAAGCGCTCAACACTTTGCGGGCGGGCGTCTTCATTATCAAACCGGCCAATTAAATCGTAAATTAAGCCTTCTTTTAAAGTCGCATCGGCTACATGAATTTTGTCGATAGCTAATTCATCGAATAAGGCCAATAACACCGCAATCCCACCGGGAAGCACAAATTCCCGTGCGGCGGCTAATTTTGAATGGTGAATATGACCGTCTTTAATTAATTTTTCGGCTAAAGCCTGCAGGGCATCTTTATAGATAATTGCGTTACCCTGTGTTTCCGCTAATACGTCGGCGATGGCCTTCATAGTGCCTGAGGTACCGTAAACTATATCCCAGCCAGCTTTTAAATAAGTCGGACGCACCTGTTCAATTTGTGCTTGCGCGGCGAGATAAGCGCGTTGGAAGGATTTTCGGGTAACTTTTTCCTTACCAATAATTTGGCTGGCCGTTATACAGCCTATATTTAAGCTTTCTAGAATATGTGGCGTGGCGTCCCGGCCAATAATTAATTCGGTGCTGCCGCCGCCAATATCAATTACTAGGCGATTGTAATTGTCGTTGGCAACGCCATGTGCCAAACCGTTATACACCAAGCGCGCTTCTTCAAAACCGGAAATAATTTCTATTGTATGGCCGAGGGTTTCTTCTGCCGATTTTATAAAACCTTTGGCACGTTCCGCTGCGCGCAAAGTTTTAGTGCCAACGACACGAATTTGGGCTGGTGGAATGCTCGCCAGCCGCTCGCCGAAGCGCTGTAAACAGGTCAGCGCACGCTTCTGTGCTGCTGGTGTTAAGCCTCCGGTAGAGGTAAGCCCCAACGCGAGCTGCACCATGTCTTTTTCACGGTCCACTACCTCTAAAACGCCTTGATGTAACCGCATGATCAATAGGTGAAAGCTATTTGAACCTAGGTCAACAGCAGCAAAATAGGGGTTGGTAACGTTGGGCATGGGGAGCCTGGTGCGAAGGGATGAGCTGGGATTATGCCAAGGCAACCGGCTATTGCCTACCGATTTACAAGGCTTTCATAAACACCTTGCCCTGAGAAGCGGTTCAGAGTGTAATCAGTTTTTTCTAACAGCGGTGTAGGTGTGCGCAATTTATTCGGATTACAGTTGTTAACAGCGCAGGATACGCGCATTCGGCAGTTAAAGCGCATGCATAAATGCGCTGTACACGGCCAAAAGGTGTGGCGCAGTGCCAGTGTGTTGCTGGATTACTTACAAGAATTCCCTCTTGATAAAAATCTGCGCGTATTAGAACTAGGCGCAGGCTGGGGGTTAGCGGGAATTTACTGCGCAAAAAATTTTAATGCTTCAGTCACGGCGTTAGATGTAGATCCAGAAGTGTTCCCTTATTTGCAGTTACACGCTGAACTTAACGGTGTAGAAATTACTCCTTGGTTGCACGATTACGCTGCCATTACAAAGGAGCAGTTGACTGTTTTTGATGTTGTTATCGGTAGCGATATTTGTTTTTGGGACGCACAGACGGCTTTGCTATTGCCGCTTATTGAACAGATACAAAAGTTAAAACGCCGCGCGATTATTGCAGACCCTGGCCGGCCGCCATTTATTCAGGTGGTGGAGGCCTTGCTGCAGCAAAAAGCGGCAAAATCTGTGGCGGTTGAAAATTGGTCTGTACCGCATCCTTATAATGTGCAGGGTTTAATTTTGGATACAGGTGCCCCTTATGTGGAGCTTTGAACGCAAGAAACAACAAATGGTAAGCCCAGAAGCCGCGCTAAAAGGGCGGGCTGATGCCATGCCCGTCCAGGGTGTACACGCCGTATTAGGCCGTTCGATGACCGCACCTTATCCGCCAGGTTCTGAGCGTATTCTCTTTGGTATGGGGTGTTTTTGGGGTGCGGAGCGCGTGTTTTGGTCTCACCCGCAAATATACGTAACAGCCGTAGGCTACAGCGGTGGCTACACGCCCAACCCTATTTATGAGGAAGTATGCTCGGGACTTACCGGCCACAACGAAGTGGTGTTAGTGGTATATCAGCCAGAGGAGATCAGCTTTGTTAAATTGTTGGAATTATTTTGGCAGAGCCACAACCCCACGACGCCTATGCAGCAGGCCAACGACGTAGGCACTCAATACCGTTCGGGAATTTATTGCTTTAACGACGCACAACTGCAAGCAGCTTTAGATTCTAAAAAACGTTATCAAGAGTTGTTGGGGGAGCAGATGCCTATTACTACGGAGATAACAACAGCGCAGGCATTTTATTTCGCCGAGCCCTACCATCAGCAGTATTTGGCTAAAAATCCCGGTGCTTATTGTAATTTGCAGACAGTGGCAAAAACAGGATTGCCGACATTTACCACTTGATAAAATGTAAATTATTTATAGGTTTCATTTTGATAGCGTTTATACCATGAGCGCTCGCAGCTAAAACCTATTTCAACAAACTATCAACCTTGGCTACCAATTTATTGCCGTCTATAGGTTTGTTAATAAATCCATCAATGCGGTAATTTTGGTTGTGGGAAAGGCTGACAAAATCGCTGGCATATTCGGTAACCCACAAAATAGGTATTTGCGCGGTTTCAGCCTGGGTGCGCAATTTTTGCACGAGCCTTAATGCATTATTACCGCCCAGCTGCGCATCTAAAACAATGATATCTGGTTGGGTCTCTTGGATTTGTGCAAGCGCTCCGTCAACATTATTAGCAGAGAGTAAACTGAACTGACCGTGCAGAGCGCGATCAACTGCGTCTACTATGCTGCCGTGAGCATCTACTACCAGAAGTGTATTTTGCGGATTAAAGGTTTTAATGACTGAACGATTGCGGCCGTTTTGTTTCGCGCTATAAAGCAATTTGTCCGCAGAGCTAATTTGCCCTAATAACGTAGTTCCTGCAGTGATATGGATGACCGAGCCGCCGATACTCACAGTTACATGGTCAGCTGTTTGGGAATCTTGGTGGGGGATTCGCAGCGCGGTGACCGCTTCGCGTATAGATTCCGCCACGTGCCAGGCACCAGCTTCGCCAGTATTATGAAGTAATGCGATAAATTCCTCGCCGCCGTAGCGCGCAAGTACATCGCCAGGACGGTTCACACAGCGACCAATTGCATTAGCGACCTGGGAAATACAATCATCACCGGCAACGTGCCCGTAACAATCGTTATAAGCTTTAAAGTGATCTATATCTAATAGCAGTATGGCAAGAGGTTCGTGGCTGCGTACTGATTGCTTCCAGCGCTCCTCGGCGCGGTCTTGAAATACTCTGCGGTTAAATAATTTAGTCAGGCTATCGCGTTCGGAGAGATCTCTTAATTCCTCGTTGACGTGACGCAATTGGTCACGAATGGCAATTATTCGTTCCATTGCGCGAATTTTAGCCTGCAAAATAACGCGTCTCACAGGCTTAATTAAATAATCATCACCACCGGCATCTATGCCTTGGGCGAGATCCTCGTCGTTGTCCTTGCCAGTGACAAAAATGATGGGAATCCAATGGTTAAACAACATTTCTCGGATTAACCGAGTAGTTTCAAAACCGTCAAGTCCTGGCATTTCAACGTCCATCAAAATCATATCCACGGCGGTAGACTCCACTATCTGTAGAGCCTCTTCACCGCTTTGCGCGATGATTACTTCATGGCCCGCGTGGCGGATATCACCAGTCAGTACATGGCGCAGCGTCGGGCTGTCTTCAACCAGCAGGATTTTGAGGGGTCTTAAAGGCGTCGTCATTGCACTTCACTTAATTAGGATTATATGCAAAGTAGGGCTGGCAGCTTACCACGTACAGAGCGCTTTCCCTGTGACGTTGGCCCAGTAATCGTGCCGTGTTTGCCGGGATGCGACGAGTGGTCGCACATGAAACGGGTGGCAATTAATGTGTCTTTTCGGTATGGTGTGACGCCGTTTACCTAGCTAATTTTGTGCCGTTATGTCTGAATTTGATGATATTCGTCCGTATAACGATGATGAAGTAAAACCCACGTTACAACGCCTGTTAAATGACACCGAATTTTTAGATACGATCGCCAGCCTTAAATTGCCAGGCTGGCTTAAATCTTTACGGCCGTTATTTCGTCCATTAGTTAAAAAACGTTTGTGCCGAGAAGTCAGTGATATTAGCAGCGTATTTGCGTTTCAGCAGCGTATTGAATATTACATGGGCCAAATGTTGGAAAAGACCATTACCCATTTAACAATCTCTGGTCTGGATCAGCTGAATAAAAATAGTGCTTATTGTTTTATTAGTAACCATCGCGATATTTCCATGGATCCGGCATTTGTTAACTGGGCTTTATTCCATGGTGGTTATCAAACCCTGCGAATTGCCATCGGCGATAATTTATTAACTAAACCTTTTGCTTCGGATTTAATGCGGCTTAACAAGAGTTTTATTGTTAATCGTTCTGCAACAGCGCCGCGCGAAAAATTTAAAGTCGCTAAAAAACTTTCTCACTATATCCAATTTTCCATGCATGAAGAGCGCTCGAATATTTGGATTGCACAAAGGGAAGGGCGAGCGAAAGACGGCATCGATAAAACTAACCCAGCTATTATTAGTATGCTTGCGCTGCATAAAGAAAAAGCTCAAGCGTTTAGTGATTATATTGCCGATACACATATAGTTCCGGTTTCTATCTCGTACGAATACGATCCATGTGATTTATCCAAAGCTCGTGAGCTGACGCTAAAAGCTGAAGAAGGCAAATATTTAAAAGGAGAGCAGGAAGACGTGCAGAGTATTGCTTTGGGTATTACAGGCTTTAAAGGAGCTGTACATCTGGCCTTTGGCGAGCCCATAGGTGCAGGTTTTGAAACGGTAGAACAGGTAACCGAGGCACTGGATAATGCCATTATCAATAACTACGTTTTACACCCCTCCAATTGTATCGCCTATGAACATTTAACCGGGCAAACTCCACAAGTGCTAGTGGGTGCTGAACAACGTAATTTTAGTGCCGATGGGTTTAATCGTGAGCGCGAGTTATTTGCTGAGCGTTTAAAAGGTTGTGAACCGCGTTGGCAACATAAGCTTATCGAGGCCTACGCAAATCCCGTAGTGGCAAAATTGAAGCCTGCTCATGCTGGATGAAGATGTTAAACAAATAATCCAGAACAGCTATCGCAAGTATTTACAAAGCCTGCAGCTGCAAGCGCGCTACGGCCAAAAATTAATGATTGCGCAAATTGCGCGTACGTTGGGTGGGGTATCGCTGTCTCAAGACGGTGATCGGTTTGGCGCTAATCATGTTTGCGTTGTCGAGGCTGGAACGGGAACGGGTAAAACGGTTGCCTACTTATTATCAGCTATTCCCATGGCGAAGGCGCGTAAAAAAAAGGTAGTTATTTCTACGGCCACAATTGCACTGCAAGAGCAAATTGTCTTTAAAGACTTACCCGATATCGCTCGGCATTCAGGGTTAAATTTTAGTTTTGTATTAGCGAAAGGCCGCGGTCGTTATTTGTGTTTGAGTAAATTGGATCGAATTTTATCGGCTGATAATCAACCTTTAATTCCGCTTTATGAAGAGCTTATTACTGAGCAGGATAACCAGCTGTTTCAATCGATGATGTCCGCGTTAAGCCAAGGAAATTGGGACGGTGATAAAGACGCTTGGCCCGACGAATTACCGCAAGAGAGTTGGCAAAAAATTACGACGGATCATCGTCAATGTACGGGCCGCAGATGCAGCCACGTGCGCAATTGCGCTTTTTTTCGCGCCCGTGATGCGTTGGATGATGCCGACGTGGTAGTCGCCAATCACGATTTAGTACTCGCTGATTTGGCTCTTGGTGGCGGCGCTATTTTACCCGCGCCGAAAAATACTTTTTATGTTTTTGATGAGGGCCACCATTTACCGGAAAAGGCTCTCAATCATTTTGCCTGTCATACACGTGTGGTTGCCACCGTGCGTTGGTTGGGGCAAACCGAAGGCCAGTGTAAGCACGTGTTGGAGTCGATCGCTGGGCTGGCTTTTGTACAAACACTGGCTGTTCCGCTTGAGGCATACTTAAAAAATACCCGCGCTAA
>DATDJI010000074.1:0-4675 GCA_036520615.1 Cellvibrionaceae bacterium
TTTCTTTGCGTGCACAAAGAAAAGTAACCAAAAGGTCGCTCCTACGCATCCATGCGCTCGCGCCATTCAGGCATCCTGCCTATCAAAAGTGCACCCTGCTTTTGGTTTTTGCTCCGCAAAAATACCCTCCCTCCGGCACAATTTTCGGGGTCGTCGCGAAGGGCCATCCATGGCCCTCCACTCCTCAATTAGGCGTCGTGCCCAATTGACCACCAAAATCGCACCTCCACTCGGCCAAAAGAAGGGGGTTGTCTCGGCCGCGAGTTTCGTTTAATTAACTGTATGAGAACTTTGCACGCAGTAGACTTGATTAATTTTGCCTTGTCATTCCCCCGCAGGCGGGAATCCATTGACTGATTTGGTTAAGTATTGTGTGCAGATAGATTCCCGCCTGCGCAGAAACGACGATAATTTTGTTTCGGGCAAATCTGTTATTTTGACTAATGAATTTGACTTGCAGGCTTGCCATTAAACAACACGCTCAACCACATCCTAACCGTCATTCCCGCGTAGGCGGGGATCCGTTAGTTGCGTTAAGTATTAAGAGTAGATAGATTCCCGCCTGCGAGAGAAAGACGATAATTTTGTTTCCGGCAAGGTTTGATATTTTAATTAATGACATGATTTACTGACCGGCCATTAAATAACAAACACAACTAAATCGAACCGTCATTTCCGCGTAGGCAGGAATCCATTGATTGATTTCGTTAAGTATTATGAGTAGATAGACTCCCGCCCGCGCGGGAATGACGAGGGATTTTTGTTGCGTGGAAAGGCCTCTATTTAAGCTATTAATTTTTCAACGCCGGGTCCCAATGTTCGGCAATTTTGCCGTTTTCAATGCGGAACATATCAAACCAGGTGGTGGTATAGGATTTACTGGCGTCTTTCGGATCTTTGTATTCGCGAGCGAAACTGAGAACAACTAAATCGCCTTCGGCAGTAATAGATACTAATGGCGCTTGAATTTTGTCTGCAATGGGCTGGGTTTTTTTAATTTTACCGAAGAACTCTACAAAAGCTTTGCGGCCGGTGGCGACGTTGGGGTTGTGCTGAATATAGTTTTCCGCCATGTATTGCGGTGCTAATTCTAAATGCCCCGCTTCAAATACCTCGCGCCAAAAATCGTAAACGAGCTTTTTATTCGCGGCGAGTTTTGTGTCTTTGCTTGCAAGCAAGGCTTTTTGATCTGGGCTGGCCGTAACCGGAACTTGTGCAAGCAAAGGTAGAGATAAACACACAATACAGATGCTGAGAGTTTTGGTAATAAGTTTAAACATATAAAATTCCGTTGAGTGAGTGCTATAGCATGTGAAGTGGTTTTCAACCACTGGGTTTATCGACTTTATAATGGATTTTAATGAGAGACAATATAGTAGTTGTATAGCGGGACACAGAACCTGCGAAAACCTACCGACACGAACACGAAGGTGTTCGTTGTTAGAAATGCATAGCTGCTAGAAAAGTATATTTGCATTTTCTTCAGAGCAAATATATGAGTGCGGAAAAACACTACTGATTGATCCTAAGAATCTGCAATGCGGGTCTAAAGACCCGCATTGCAGATATAGACTACACAGTTAAACTTTCACAAATACGGTAATCCTGCGCCGCGTAGAATTGTCCGTTGGCACCGTTATCCGGCAGCAATGCGGGTACTAAAGCGCCGGGCAATACAGATTCAACTTCGTGTTCAGCGTTTGGCCCGCCCAAATCAGTGCGCAGCCAACCTGGGTCTACGTGGCTGACTAAAACATTAGTTCCTCGCATCTGCGCAGCTAAATCTTGCGTGTATTTATCTATTGCCCCTTTTGAAACGCTATATACGGTTAAATCTGGTTGATCTTTTATGCCCGAGGTTAAATTAATAATTCGCCCATAACCACGAGCGGCCATGGCAGGGGCAAAGGCATTACACAATTGCACAACAGCATATAAATTAACTTGCAACGTTTTTAGCCAATCGCTATGCGGTATTTCCCACATTGAACGGCCAGGCGTCATAATCGCGGCATTGTTATATAAAATATCCACGCGACCTGGGCCTGCTTGTACAGCATTAATTATATCGGCAACGCCTTCTGGGCTATCTAATTCTCCGCACGCAAGTGCAACTTCGATTTGGAAGCTCGCAAGCAGTGCTTGGGTTTTAGCAACACTCGCGGCAGTTCTGCCGTGCAGAATAATATTGCATCCTTCAGCTGCTAAGCCCAACGCTATTTGCTGGCCAATGCCCCGGCTAGATCCCGTGATCAGTGCCCATTTGTGTTTTAAGTCTGTCATATATTATCTCTATTTTAATTCAGCCATTATTGTGCAAACTTTTATCCTAAAGTTTGGCGCTAGCGTGCCCTGGCAATTTTTAGCTCACGAATAATTAAACTGCTGTGTTGAAGTGCATTTATCAAACACTCTGTGGCCAACGCAAGATTCTCTGATGCGAACAGCTATTTATAAGAATGCTGCGAGTATTTTTATAGGTTTGCGCTTTCGAGCTGCGTTCGAGATCAAGCGGAAATTTTATTTGCGCAAGTCCCAGCCGTTATTATATCCCACGAATAAAAATAAACCAAAATTGCTACGACTAATGGCAGATAAGTCAGGTTGACGAAAAACTCACGGAAACGCTTAAAATATTTATTTGGCCTTTTATACAGTGCGCAAACAGGTAACAAACTGGTCGCAGTGATTATGTGATAAATCCTAGTGGCCATAAATCGAGGCAAAATTTACACGAAGGGAGGGGCTAGCCAATTTAATGGCCGCAAGCTAAGCATGATTTACTCATGCATGCGCCGGAACACTTATTATCTGATGAATTAAATGTGTCACAAAAATGGCAATTGTTCGTCATATTTCTACATTAGGGTGCTTAGGGCCGATTTTGTCGGTGTTTTATTACGCTTACTCCCTAGAGGATTGCTTATGTTTTTTCACTATATTCGTTCGATTTTTATTGTGCTCTGCACGCTAAGCTTGCCGCTACTGGCGAATGCGATACCTAATAGTCAAGAAAACAATCATCATGATAATAATCGCGGTAATGATTATAAAAGTTTTGATCGACCTCATGACCACTTACCGAGTCTTGCCATTGAATTGGGCCCAAGGCCATTTTATTTAGTAGAGGATATGGATGCGAGTCCATTAAAAAGAAAGCTGCAAGAATGCGCAGCAAAAAAGCAAAATTATAAAAGCACAGATTTTTCCATTGGTCATCGCGGCGCAGCTTTACAATTTCCCGAACATACGCGGCAATCCTACGAGGCAGCGGCCAGAATGGGCGCAGGCATAATAGAATGTGATGTTACGTTCACCAAAGATAAACAATTAGTATGCCGCCACTCGCAATGCGATTTACACACCACGACCAATATATTGGCAGTGCCTGAATTAGCGTCTAAATGTCGCCAACCGTTTGAGCCTGCTGATGAATTGATGGGGAAATCGGCATCGGCTGAATGCTGCACGACGGATATTACACTTGCCGAATTTAAGAGTTTAAAAGCCAAGATGGATGGATTTAATCCCAGTGCTAAAAGTGCTGCAGACTACATGCAAGGCACGGCTGATTGGCGGACAAATCTTTATGCCGGCAATGGTACGTTAATGACCCATGCAGAAAGCATCCAACTGATTAAAAAACTCGGTGCAAAATTTACCCCAGAATTAAAGTCCGCCAGCGTGCCTATGCCTTATGAAGGCACTTATACCCAAGCTATGTATGCGCAGCAAATGATTGAAGAATATAAGGCTGCTGGTATTGATCTGAAGGATGTATTCGCACAGTCTTTTGATATAGGCGATATTCGTTACTGGATCAAACACGAGCCTAAAATTGGCCGCCAAGCTGTTTATTTGGATGACGCCAACTCAATTGATGAACTGCCTTCATCGAATGATTTAAAAGCGCTCAAAGCGGAGGGTGTAAAAATTGTTGCACCACCCTTATGGGCGTTGGTAAAACTTGATGGCAATAATAAAATTGTGCCTTCGGATTATGCGCTCAATGTTAAAGCGGCAGGTTTGGATATTATTACTTGGTCGTTTGAGCGCGCAGGTCCGCTTAAAAATGGCGGTGGTTGGTATTATCAAACGATAAACCCAGCGTTTGATAACGACGGCGATATGATGGAGGTTTTAGATGTTATTGCGCGACAGGTTGGGGTAGTCGGTGTGTTCTCCGATTGGCCTGCCAGTGTGAGCTTTTACGCGAATTGTATGGGGTTGGAGTAACAGAAATAAGCTGGGCAAACTAAGCTTGCCCAGCTTTTATTTTTAATACTTGTTTTTTACGCACCCATTTATTATCAGCAAATTTATTCTTCACAACTCTATTTTTTTCTAGGCCCACCTGCGCGCCCGGTGGAGGGCTTGGCGGTTGAAGAAAGTTTCGCGGTTGCTTTGCCGGTTTGCTTAAATGCAGTGTGTTTAGCACCGGCAGGTTTAGCCGCTGCGAATTTTCCACCCTGTGCGCCGCCAGGCGCAGGCTTTTTGCCAGCGGTAGCTTGCTTTTGCCAGTCAGAACTTCTGCGCGTAGTTTTATTGCCCGCAGCGTTTTTGTCCGCATCAGTTTTAAACGGGCTTTCAAATTTATTGCCTGCGCTGTTTGGACTTTTGCCTCTAGCGCCTATTTTTTTGCCTGTCCACGCAGGCTTCGCGTCAGCAAATTTTT
>DATDJI010000075.1:0-6438 GCA_036520615.1 Cellvibrionaceae bacterium
TGCCGGATGTAATTGCGTTAACAGAATAGAGTTGCAAATGACTTTGGCTGTCGGCGATTTTTTCGATTGCTTTATAACTGGCATCTACAGGGCCGGAGCCTTCTGCTTGCGCTGTCATAAGCTCCCCATTCACTTTAAGGCTGATGAGCGCTTTTGGGATTACACCAGTTTTGCTGCTCACCTCCAGATCTACCAATTCATAATGCTCCGGTACCGTGTGCTCCGTGCTGTGGCTGATGAGACTGTGCAGGTCTTCATCAAAAATTTCAGTTTTCTTATCTGCCAGGGTTTTAAACTTTTTAAATACTTCGTCCAGCTCGGCCTGGGTTTCAAAACTAATGCCCAGCTCCTCATAACGCGCTTTTACTGCAGCGCGACCGGAGAGTTTGCCCAGCACTAATTTATTCGTATGCCAGCCCACGTCCTCGGCGCGCATAATTTCATAAGTTTCCCTATGTTTTAATACACCGTCTTGGTGGATACCGGATTCATGAGCAAAAGCATTCGCGCCAACTATGGCCTTATTCGGCTGCACAGCGAAACCGGTAATACTCGACACAAGACGCGAGGCGGCAACTATATGCTCGGCATTAATACGCGTTTCCACAGGGAATACATCTTTACGCGTGCGCACGGCCATGACGATTTCTTCCAAAGCTGCGTTACCTGCGCGCTCGCCGAGGCCGTTAATAGTGCATTCCACCTGGCGCACTCCATTCATGACGGCGCTTAATGAGTTGGCCACGGCTAGTCCCAAATCGTTATGGCAATGGGTGGAAAAAATAGCTTTATCAGCATTGGGAACGTTTTCAATCAAACGTTTAAATAGCGCGCCATAGGCAGCAGGCTCACCATAACCTACTGTATCCGGCACATTGATAGTGCTCGCTCCAGCATTAATAGCTGCTTCAACAATACGGCACATGAAATCAAATTCCGAACGGCTGCCATCTTCTAACGAGAACTCCACATCATCTGTGTAATTGCGGGCGTGTTGAATTGCGCGCACGGCCTGTTGTAGCACTTGGTCCGGTTGCATTTGCAATTTGTATTGCATGTGGATAGGGGAGGTGGCGATGAATGTGTGGATGCGCGATGCATTCGCATCTCTAAGTGCTTCCCCTGCGCGGTCTATATCACCAATTACAGCACGGGCAAGACTACACACACGGGAGTCTTTAACCGCACGTGCCACTGCCTGTACTGCGGCAAAATCGCCCGGACTTGCGATGGCAAAACCGGCCTCAATGACATCGACACGTAATTTTTCAAGCATTTTTGCAATGCGGACTTTTTCGTCTTTAGTCATGGACGCGCCGGGGCTTTGCTCGCCGTCGCGTAGGGTGGTGTCAAAAATAACGAGGTGTTGTTTGCTCATAAATAAGGGGCGCAGCCGAGTCAAAAGTGCCTATTCTACCTAATTGGGCAAGCTATGACAGATTCGTACTCGTCCAATGAGGATGCCTGAGTCCCAGCCAATTGAACGGCTGCTAATTTAAGGCAGAGTATTAAGGTCGGGAATCGAAGGCAGGATTAATGCGTTTTGCTTAACTCACGCGATTAAGTGAAAATTAGAATTGCAAGTTCCAGCCAATTTGCGCCGAATGTTTCGAAACTCGCACACTGTAGTTTCCCAGTAGACCAACTAATGCAGTATGTTCGACTGCATGTTTATCCGGTTCGCCAGGGATAAGGCTTTGCACCGCTAGATCATAATAAGTTGATAATGTAATCGCCAGGACGCGATTAACCGCAGCCTTGTTGACGCGGGAGTTTTCATCGCTGCTGTGCAGCCAATAATTATTAAGCAGCCGTGCTTCACTGCTCATACTGTTATCCAATGTATTTGCGACAGATTCCAATAGCATTTCGTTATCCATTTGGCGAATGGGAATAAATTGGATTTTTTTTAGCTGATCAGCGGCCCCACAAAAAATGGAATTATCTGCTTGGCATGTGCTCGCACAACAAAATAAAACAGCGCCAAAAATAAACGAGCCTGTTTTGAGCTGACAACCTAATAATGCCACAATATTCACCGTTCTGATTTTACCGATTGCTGCCGTGTTTTGGCGTACTGTTCGTGGCTGTCGTGCAGTAGTAAAAACATTTAACCCTGGCACGTAATTTATGAATTACCTAGGCGAGGTTTGGCGGTTCACAAGCATTCAGCAACTCTTACGTCTAAGGATGGTTCAGCTTTGGTTATAAAAGTAGCGACGTGATTAGAATAATTTTTGCAGATTGTTCTAAAACCTATAGCAACTTAAATCGAGAGAACGGGCTTATAGCCGAAGTGGCAAGTTTGCTATTTCTTCATAACTCTACGTCAGCGGACGAAAAATGGCAGATTCCAGGTAACGATAGAGCTGTATGAAGTCGACATAGAAATCTTAAAAATTCTAGAAGCAGAGCTTCCGCGTTGAGAAATTTATTAACAAAAAATAAATAAGAATTTATCTAGGGCCGGAACATCTTTGTGTGGCGGTGGTTGAGGTTTTTTCTGAGGGGACAAATGAATTTCGAGCTGAGTTTTTCTCTATGTTGATATAAAAATCTTTGCAGCTTGCCAAATCGCTTATAAGGTTCTGCTCAATAAGTTGAATTGTCGTGATGTCGACAATGGCTAGCTGATACTGCTCGACGTTGTTAATTTAAAGTTGATAGTGGCGCTAGGCTTCTCGCAATGGTTGTGTAAGCGCTATAAAAAAGTGACACTACCAGCCACTAATTTGAGGCTTCACTTATGCGCGCCAATACTCATTCCGTTGTTATCGGATATATAGCCTGGATCTTCGGATTTATGGGGGCTCATCGTTTTTATTTTGGTAAACGAATAACAGGCACTATCTGGTTTTTCACGCTAGGCCTGTTATTTGTAGGCTGGATTATTGATCTATTTCTGATTCCTAGCATGGATAAAGAAGCCGATCTTAAATACAACCCGGGGATGTACGACTATAACGTCGCTTGGCTTTTGCTTACATTTCTTGGTGTATTGGGTATTCACCGTATGTATCTGGGTAAATGGATTACAGGAATTCTCTATCTTCTAACTGGCGGATTTTTTTTATTAGGGTGGCTTTATGACTTGTGGACGTTAAATACGCAAGTATCAGAGTGCAACTCGCGTCCGACTTGATATTAAGTAATCTAGGGAGCCTCTGAAAAATGTAAAGCGGCGAAGCGCTGGCAAATTCAGCGTCGTCAGAGCGAGATATTTTTGAGGGTTTCCCTAGCGTAGCGGTCCGTTTTTGAAGTTAACCTGGCAAGGTCGTAAATATTATTAAGTATCAGGATCTTTTGGATTGCATTTCAACTCATTAAGCCAGATCAGCTCGTTTTAGCCATTACTCCTCAATTAAGTGTTGATCAATTAAAGCTTGCTCCAAAACGCCTGTACTAATGGGCTTTTGAGGCGCTTTTCCAATACGCAGACACCCACCTCGTAGGGTTTAACTTGAGGTTGAATTCCAAACAAGCGTACATGTTCAGCCAAAGGGCTATTGTCGACCACCACCTTTGGCACAAGACCTACACCAAAGCCTAAACTCACCATGCTCACAATCGCCTCATGGCCACCCACTTGAGCCTGAATGAAAGGCCTTATACTCTGCTGCGCAAACCATCGGTCAATGCGCACACGACCTACGCCTTGCTCCGGCAATATCAGTGGCAATTCCTGCCAGAGTATTTCATTAGTCGGGCGCAGGGGGGAGCGAGCCGACTCAATAAATACTAACGGTGATTGGGTAATTGACTTAAACACAATGCCCTGCCTTAGCACGTCAGGCTTCGCTGCAATCGCCACGTCTTCTGACCCTTGGGTGATTCTTTCTAACGCCTGAGCGTGATCACCGGTGTGTAACAAAAAGCGAATTTGCGGATAGTCCTGTCGAAATTGCGTAAGAATCTCGTGTAAAAAGCTGTAGCTGGCTGTTACCGAACAATAAATACTGATATCGCCCTTGAGCACACTATCCGCCTGCATTAACTCCTGTTGCAGCCCATAAAATTCGGTCAGCGTGCTCTTCGCATACTCATAACATCGGCGCCCTGCGTCAGTAAGTTGCACGCTACGATTGTTGCGCAGGAATAAAGCGGTGTTGAATTCCTGCTCAACCTGACTAATTAGTCGGCTGAGCGTTGACGGGCTCATATGCAGTTGATCCGCCGCACGGCTGAAATTCAGCATTTCGGCTAATACCAACAGTGCTTTGAGTTTTTCTGTATCCATAACCATGTGCCAAAATATGCAATAAATGATTGCGAATATATCATTTTACGAAACAATAACAGAGGCTCTAAACTGCGCAACATCATAAACAGAGGACATTCTCATGCACGTGTATTACGACAAAGACTGCGATTTATCGATTATTCAGGGGAAAAAAGTTGCCATTATCGGCTACGGCTCTCAAGGCCACGCTCACGCGAATAATCTAAAAGATTCAGGCGTTAACGTTGTTGTTGGTTTGCGCCCTGGCTCACCAACGGCACAAAAGGCTGAAGCGGCTGGTCTGTCGGTTAAGTCGGTGCCCGAGGCTGTTGCTAGTGCCGACGTGGTAATGATCCTTACTCCGGATGAATTCCAAAAACAACTCTATCGCGACGAAATCGAACCTAATTTAAAAAAGGGCGCCACTCTAGCTTTCGCCCATGGTTTTGCTATTCATTACAACCAAGTAGTGCCGCGTCCCGACATCGATGTAATCATGATCGCACCTAAGGCTCCTGGCCATACTGTACGTTCTGAGTTTGTAAAAGGCGGTGGAATACCTGACTTAATCGCGATTTACCAAGACGCAACTGGTAACGCAAAAAAACTTGCACTTTCCTACGCCTGTGGCGTTGGCGGGGGGCGAACTGGCATCATCGAAACAACATTTAAAGACGAGACTGAAACTGACCTGTTCGGTGAGCAAGCTGTTCTTTGCGGCGGCGCTGTTGAGTTAGTAAAAATGGGTTTTGAAACCTTAGTTGAGGCTGGCTACGAGCCTGAAATGGCCTACTTTGAGTGCTTGCATGAGCTTAAGCTCATCGTTGACTTAATGTACGAAGGTGGTATAGCCAATATGAATTACTCGATCTCCAATAACGCAGAATATGGTGAATACGTTACGGGGCCTAAAGTAATCAATGAAGAATCACGCAAGGCTATGCGCGCAGCGTTAAAAGACATTCAGCAGGGTGAATATGCTAAAAAGTTCATCCTTGAAGGCGCTGCGAACTACCCGTCAATGACAGCATGGCGTCGCAACAATGCAGCGCACCCGATTGAGCAAGTTGGTGCGAAACTGCGTGGTATGATGCCCTGGATTCAAGCGAACAAGATTGTTGATAAAACTAAAAACTAAGAGTAACGTCCTATTAACCCATTCCTTACTGCAATTTGTGTGTGGGTTGATTATCTTAAAAACGCGGCTTTAGCCGCGTTTTTCATTACTGACAAGCGGAAATTCCTATGACAGATCCCAACTTCATTGAGCCGCCGAAAGAGGCCGACAACTCAACCCAACCCCCGGCTGCGCTGCAATTGCCGATCGACGAACATTTTGAAAATGTATCTCAAAATGGCAAAACCGTCCGCCGTAAGGGTGTTTATTTATTGCCCAACCTTATTACTACCGCTGCTTTATTTTCTGGATTCTATGCCATCCTGGCTGGCGTTAATGGACGTTTCGAGCAGGCGGCCATAGCAATCTTTGTTGCGCAATTGCTAGATGGTTTTGATGGGCGGGTCGCACGGCTTACGAACACAACCAGTGCATTCGGGGTTCAATACGACAGCCTTTCCGATATGGTTTCTTTCGGTGTAGCGCCTGCTGTGGTGATGTTTGCTTGGGGGCTCGAACCGCTGGGCAAACTCGGGTGGGCCGCAGCATTTGCTTATGCCGCTTGTGCCGCTCTTCGCTTGGCGCGCTTTAATACTCAGGTCGATACAGTCGATAAACGCTACTTTGTTGGGTTAGCCAGTCCAGCTGCTGCAGCTCTGATGGCGTCTACTGTGTGGCTATTTAGTGAGGATCATCCCAACACCCAATTTTCGTTCATTTTGGCGCTGATGACCGTAATGGCGGCTCTGTTAATGGTATCCAATATTCGTTACAACAGTTTTAAAGGATTAGGTTTAAAAGGTCGAGTGCCATTCATTGGCATGTTGGCAGTCGTATTGGGATTTGTCGTCATCACCATTAAACCTGCATTTGCGCTATTGGGTCTTGCCCTAGCATATGCTGTGTCCGGCCCTATTTTCTGGGTGAAAAATCGATCAAAAATTACGGATGCATCTTAAAAAATAAAAAACGCTAAAAAAGAGTTGACCGGTAGGGGATGGGTGTAGATAATGCGCGCCACTTCGGACGAGGTGGTGAAAAAAAGCGGTTGTGGAAGCCGGAAGGTTTCTTAAAAAAGTCTTTTTAATCAGTTGGTTAGAAG
>DATDJI010000076.1:0-102979 GCA_036520615.1 Cellvibrionaceae bacterium
ATTTCCGCGGGTTGAATGTGGCCAGCGGGTACTTGTGCGCATTCGCCTGCCCAGTGGAGTTGCGTTATTTCCCACAACAGTCCTGTTTATTTCAGAAACTCCGACTTTAATCGTCTATTTAGATTATCCACGCGATATAAAATTTAAACGCGTGCGGGCCGCACGGGTTTTTGTGTCTTTGCCTGTTCTTGCGAATAGTAAAATTGATGACTCAATTTTTGGCGTGGCCGGTAAAATTGTTGATGTCAGCACGTCCGGCGCGCGTATTGAGTCCTCGGATCGGCTGGGGAATATCGGTGATCTGATCGAAATTAAGGGCAAGTTTCAGGTAGGTAATATGGTGCGTATGCTGACAATTAATTGCATCATTCGCGCAGAAAAGGCCAATAAAATCTATGGCGTAGAATTTAGCGAGCAGAATGAAGATAAATTATTGGTTCTGCTCGGCTTTATTTATCAAGCCATGGCGTTTAATAACGCTCAAGCGGTTGTGTGAGCTAGTAACTCCTGCGACAGTCGAATCCTTCCCGCTGCAAGCGCATCAATCCCGTTTTACTTTTGCCAGTAAATGAGTTTGCTTCCGCGCTTAAATAGCTTTGCTGCTTTGGCGAATAATTAATTCTGTAGGCAGAATAATTTCTGTGTTGGCCAGTTCTTCTCCATTAATAACGCGCAATAAGAGATCCATTGCGGTCGAGCCAATGGCTGCCGCGGGTTGCGAAAGTGTAGTGAGCGTCGGATTGTTGCAGTGAGCATAGGGAATGTCGTCAAAACCTGTAACCGAGACATCCTCAGGAACGCGAATACCCCGTGATACGAGTGCTTGAATGACGCCGATGGCCATTTGATCGCTCATACAAATAATGGCCGTTGGGCGTTTATTCATGCTCGCGAACGCCTCCCCTGCGCTAATGCCCGAGCGCAAAGTGAAATCACCTTCTTGAATCCATAACGAGTCCAGCTTTATTGCTGCTTTATTCAGCGCAAGGTCAATACCGACTCTGCGATCGCGACTGTGAAGATTATCCTGCAAGCCCGTAACCACGCCGAATTTGCGGTGCCCTAAGGCGATTAAATATTCCACCATAGAGCGTGTAGCGGCGACATTATCCACTCGAACGGAAGGTCCGGGCGTGCCCTCAACTCCGCAAGCATTAACCCAGGCGATACTGCCCGCGCCGCGTTGGGTATGATTGCGAGAGCAGGGGCTCAGTTGTATCACACCATCGGCCAAGCGCATTTCCACACGACTGATGTAATCGTCTTCACGCTTATTCGAGCCACGGGTATCGCCGAGCAATACAGCATAACCTTTTTGTTGCGCTCGATCTTCAAGGCTTTGAATTACTTGGGCAAAAAAGGGATTGGTGATGTCGGGCAGCAGCACTACTACGCAATAAGAGCGAGCGGCGCGAAAATTACGCGCGAGTAAATTGGGTTTGTAATCGACCGCATCGATGGCTTGCTGTACTTTTTTAAGGCTGATCGGGGAGACCTTTTCAGGATTGCTAATGGCCCGTGAAACAGTTGCAACAGAAACACCCGCCAAACGGGCTACTTCTCGAATATTGGACATGGCAAGCTCGATAAATACGCAGATCAATTAGATCGAAGAATACACGATTGGCATTTCTTTGTGCTGCATGAGTAATCGGTTACATTGTGATGGTATCAAGTAAATAGCGAATTAGACGCTCTCCGATCCGCTATGCAAGTTCGATTTATGCGTCTGTTACACTAAGCTGACCGCGCAAACAGATAGACGGTACAACGCATTTTCGTACCGCTCCCCTAGCGAAGGCCTTGTCAGGATGATAAAAAAACGCCATCAAAATTTACCTTTGCCAATTCTAGGTGTTACTTCGCCAAGCTTTTTATACATCTGCTTATTTTGAATTTGGAATGATCATGCCCAATATGACACCTGCAATTGAATCCCTGCTGGCCGAGCATAATGTTTTACTCGCGCGCAGCAATTATCCTGCGGCCAGCAATGGTGTGTACCAGCGGTGGCAGCACCCTGTATTGACCCGAGCGCATACACCTTTAACCTGGCGCTACGATCTCAATCCCTCTTCCAATCCGCTCTCCATGGAGCGTCTTGGCATCAACGCGACGTTCAACGCGGGAGCATTGTTGTGGCAAGGGAAGTACACGTTGGTGGTGCGCGTGGAGGGCAATGATCGTAAGTCGTTTTTCGCCGTAGCGCAGAGCCCTAACGGCGTAGATAATTTTCGGTTCTGGGATTACCCCCTCGATTTACCGCAAACCGAGGATCCGGATATCAATGTTTATGACATGCGCTTGACTGTGCATGAAGACGGTTACATTTACGGTTTGTTCTGCACTGAACGTAAGGACCGTACACGTCCTGAGGACACCTCAGCCGCCACGGCCCAGTGCGGTATTGTCCGCACTCAAGACATGATCAGCTGGGAGCGCTTACCTGATCTAGTTACTTATTCAGGCCAGCAACGCAATGTCGTGTTACATCCGGAATTTATTCAAGGCCAATACGGTTTTTACACTCGCCCGCAGGATGGTTTTATCTCAGTGGGAGCCGGAGGAGGGATAGGCTGGGGATTAGCAGCTTCTATGACAGCTGCGCAGATTAAGCAAGAGGTGATTGTGGATGCCAAGCATTATCATACTGTGCAAGAAGTTAAGAATGGCCAAGGACCTGCACCGATAAAAACGCCACAGGGCTGGCTGCATCTGGCGCATGGGGTGCGCAATACTGCGGCGGGTTTGCGTTATGTGTTGTATGTTTTTCTCAGCGATCTTCATGAACCCTGGCGAATAACCCATAAGCCTGCTGGGCACTTTTTGGCGCCTATAGGTGCTGAGCGCGTAGGTGATGTCTCGAATGTGGTGTTTTGCAATGGCTGGATTTGTACCGAGGCTGGTGAAGTGTTTATCTATTACGCCTCCTCCGACACGCGAATGCATGTAGCTACTACGAGCATTGATCAGCTTCTTGATTATGTGAAAAACACACCGTCCGATGGGCTGAGTAGCGCAGCCTCAGTTGCCACCCGCAATGAGCTTATCCAGCGAAATTTGGATTTTTTAAAGAGTTAATCTATCGGTGGGCTTTTGTTGCGCACTATATTGTTAACCTACGCTTATGAAACACCTGTTACATCGCTTATAAAGGCGTATGGTTTTTTCGGCACACGCCCAATAAAACCGTCAAAGCTGTGAATGCCACGAGCCCGGTAAATCCATACACGCCGCCATAGCCAATATTTTGCGCGATTAAAGCAATAATTAAATAACCAATAATTTCACCTAACCCGCTGGAATTGCTGAAGTACGAGGAGCTAAGACCTGCCTGGCCGGGCAATAAGTTTTGGAACCAGGTCATCCCAAGCCCTGCAATAAAGCCGATAAAAACTGCATTAAATATCTGCAAAACAAAAAGTTGCCAGACGGCAGTTGCTTGCCAAATTCCCAGGTAAAGCACTACAGCCGCCGCCGCTCCTATACGAATTAACGGCAGTAAAGGCATGCGACTGCCCAGCCAACCGGCCAAGATCATCAAGGGGATTTCCAGCAGTGCTGCCGTGCCCATAATAAAGCCTGCGTGAGCTGGGTCAGCGTGAAGCTTGCTCTGAATCATTAATGGCAAAGCAATTTGGTAACTGGCATTACAGCCGAACATCAAACTGAAGGCGATTATTCCACCTAGCAATGTGCGGCTAAGTGGTTGTTTACTTGAGTTCGGCGCGGTTGCAGATTGCGTGATACGTGGGGTAATTTTTGGTAATACAAAAAGACTAATCAACGCCGCTATAAAATAGGCGCTGCCGACTATTCTGCACTGCAGAGTAAAGCCCAATTGCGTTAGCAGAATAAAACCAATCGGTGGGCCTGCTATCCAGGCCACTGCAATACAGGCGCGTACAATTGAGTTAAATAATGTGGCTTGGTTGGGACGCAATTGTGCATCGGCAAATTCGCGGGTTTGAGCCATTAACTGCGCGTTACCCGAAAACGACAAGCCAAAAATCGTCGTAGCGATTAACAACATATGGCTAAATGAGCTGGCTTCAGCGAATAAAAAGCAACTTAATCCTCCGCAAGCCATGGCAGCGGCAATTAGGGGCCTGCGATCGCTCAAGTGATCCGATTTGCGCGCAATGAGCTGGGCAAACACAATACTTGCCACGGCTTTGCCGATAAAAAACACGCCGATTTTCCAGGCCGAAATTTTGTAGGTCTGAGCCAGATGTAGGCTCAATGTCGGCACTACCAGCGCGGACAGCGCCCCAGCCAAAAACGACACCACGTAATTGGCAAACGCCGGCGGGCTTAGCAGCGTTCGGTAAATCATCGCAGCTAGCGCATTAACCGGCGAAAGGCGATCAGGCTTGCTGCGACGCTGACATTTAACGACTCAACGCCTCGATTCATCGGAATCGATATAAAGCCGTCACATAGCGCTTTAACCTCAGAAGATAGCCCGGTGCTCTCATTGCCCATAACCATTACACAGCGTTTTGGTGCCTGAAACTCGGCGAGTGACGCCGTGCCCTGAGCGTCCAACCCGTAAACGCCACAGCCGTGTTGTTTAAGCCGCGCTAAACAGGCAGCTAGATTTGCGGTATGGATGATCGGAGTGCGAAATAACGTGCCTGCGCTGGCTTTGATAACCAGTGCATCGAGCTTTGCGCAACCCTTTTCCGGCAACAAAAGGCCGTGCATCGGGGAGGCACACAGGCTGCGGATAATCATGCCGAGGTTCTGCGGATTGGTCACAGAATCTACTGCCAATAATTCAAATTGATCCGGCAGCGAATCTAGCCATTCGGCCTCTTGGCGGAAGCCTTCGGTAATAACATCCAGAGCTACGCCCTGGTCTTGTTGGCTATTTTTCGAGATGCGCGACAGCGCCTGCTTGCTGTGCCACACAATCTCGGCACCTTTTTGTTTGGCTAATTCCTGCATTTGGCTCAGCTGAGCATTAGGTTTATTGCTATCGGCCAAGTGCAAGCGAAACACCTTAATGACGTTATCCTGCAGGGCTTCTAATACTGGATTGCGGCCGTAAATAGTTAGCATACGAGCAAGCAAGCGCTTTTTCTCTCGGTACTCGGCTGAGTCGCTGTGGGGTATTGAGGGTTTACTCATGAGGATAGCCATCACACAGGGCTACATAGGCGCGTACAGCGGCAGCAAAGCCCATGTGCAATGCATCCACGGTAAGTGCGTGTCCGATGGAGACTTCGTGTAAACGCGGCAAGGCATACAGGCTCGCTAAGTTGCTAAGGTTTAAATCGTGGCCTGCATTTACCCCTAAGCCAAGCAGTTTGGCCTCTGCAGCAGCAGCGGCATACGATTCGATTATATCGGGTAGATCGGTTGATTGAATCAGATGCGCTTCTGCAAATGGGCCGGTGTACAGCTCAATGCGATCCGCACCCAAGGCCGCTGCCAGGCGAATCTGTTCTATATCCGGGTCCATAAACAGACTCACGCGCACCCCCCAATCTTTCAACTGCGCAAGAATTGGACGCAGTCGCTCGCCGTCTGCACGCAAATCAAAGCCGTGGTCAGAGGTTAATTGGCTGTTGGTATCGGGCACCAATGTGCACTGTTCGGGGCGCGCTGCGTCGACGAGCTCCAGTAGGCCCGGATAGTTTCCCAGTGCCTCAGCAAATGGGTTGCCTTCGATATTGAGCTCGCAATCGGTGTAGTCGCTGAGTAGTTCTCTGCAGGCTAAAACATCCTGCGGGCGCACATGACGTTGGTCCGGGCGCGGATGCACGGTGAGCCCTTTGGCGCCTTCGGCTAGAGCAATACGGCCAAATGCCAATGGATCGGGATAATTGCCGCTGCGAGAATTACGCAGCAGGGCGATTTTATTAAGATTGACAGACAGAGCGATGGCCATGGCAGTAAGCTCCAAATAAAAACGGCTCCAGAGAGGGAGCCGATCGGGTGACAGTTAGGCTAGGGGACGAAAAGGCTCTTGAGCGTTATACCCACTCGGAGCGGCGGCTGGGTTTAAACGCTTGGATTAACAGCGTGAGTAAAATACCCGCTGCCACTAATATGCCGCCGTAAATCCATTGTGTGTGCTGAGTGCTGCCCTTAAGGCGCTCGTTTTCAGCGCGCAAACTATCCAAAGAGGTTTTCGCCATTTCATGTTCGGCCAGCAAATCTTGGTAGCGCTTATTAAGGTTAACCGCATCAGTGGAAAGTGCTTTTAAGCTTGCAAGCTCTGCGGCATAGCCTTGGCAAGCGGCGGGGACTTCAGCCGCCGGATCTACAGGAGCTGGGCGATTCGCCGTCTCGTTTTTAAATTTATCCAGCTGCATTTGGGCGGTGGGGCCGGCAGTTAAAAACTGGCGACGCACCCAACCTTCTTGACCTGATTCCGTTTTTACTCGGCTCCAATCAGATTCTGCCGGAGCTTCTACTAGTGTAACCACGGTGCCGGTTTTTAAGCCCGAATGGACAACTTTGCTGTCATTAGTTTGCCCGGCTCGCAGCGAGGCATAACACACATCGGAAATGAATAGGGTTTCAGCTTGGGCCGTGCCCAGGCTTAGCCATATCACGCCGAAAACACCCACCCAGGGTGCCGCGATGGATTTTAGTGAAGTCACTATGAAGCCCTTACCCCGCTAGGGGAGTACTTTTATAAACGGTTTCACCGCCACCTGAGCGTAAACACCCGCGGCGATATAAGGATCTGCATCGGCCCATTGCTGGGCATGTTCAAGGCTTGCAAACTCAGCGACGACCAAACTGCCAGTAAAACCTGCGCTTCCCGGTGCATCACTATCAGTGGCCGGATGCGGGCCTGCAACTAGCAGCCGATTTTGTTCTGCCAGCTCGTGTAAGCGCGCGACATGCGCAGGCCGCGCAGGCGTACGCAAGGGCAGGCTATCGGGCACATCTTGGCTAATAATGGCGTAATACATTTTACATTTCTGTCGTGGTTTTTGAGCTGGACTGGCTATCGTTAAAAACGTCTTCCAGGTTCAAGTGGGTCAAGGCTTTGATGCGGGTTAACAGGTACCATAGGGCGCCGATCAACACCAACATGGAAGGAATAGTTATGACCGGTAGGCTCAAAGCGGTCATACGCCCAAGTTCGGCGTTGTAGGCTTCACTGCCTGGTGGGCTAATCAACAAGTATTTTGCCAAGCCGTAATTTAAAACCGCCGATAGGAAAAACGACCCGGCGAGCATCCATGAGGCAATAATCAGTGTGCGCTCGAATGCTTGCTCTGTGCCAAAGTGCTTAAGTGCTTGGTTGACGCGTTCGACCTGCAACACTTTTTCGTTGTACAAAAAGGTGCGCACAAGGGGGAAGGGCGTATAGAGTGATCCAAGCGTGGCCAGTCCAAACAACAAGGGAATACTTGCTTCTTTAATGGCTACATATTCGGGGGGAAGCTTTAACAGTGTCATACCACCGGTTAGAAACGTACTGAATACGCCGATGGCCGAGAAGAAATTCACTTTGCGGCGGCGGATAAAATCCCAAACTCCGTACACAATCGGAAAGGCCAGCGCGACAATTAATCCCCAGGTTGGCCCAAGGCTATGCTCACCGCTGAATTTGCTGAGTATGATGCTGGGGGCTGCCACGTTGATCAACAGATTAACAAGCATGTTTTCTTGCGGGGGAGGCGCAGCAGCCATAAGTGGTTCCGTAGAATAGGCCCAGATGAGGGCGCAGGTTACAGCAAAAATGAGGCGCACTTGATATACGATTTACACACACATAGCAATGCCTCCGATGGGATTTTGTCCCCTCAAGCACTGGTTGCGCGAGCTCAAGCCAAAGGCGTAACCGCTTTAGCGCTTACCGATCACGATACACTCGCCGGATATTCTCAGGCGCAGACCGCAGCCAAGGCCTGTGGCATGGAGTTAATTACTGGCATCGAATTCTCAACCCAGTGGCTTGGGCGCTCAATTCATATCGTCGGCTTAGGATTCGATCCGGCCGCACCCGCTATATGCGAGGGTATTGCCCGTCAGGAAATTAGCCGCACTGAACGCGCCATAGCCATTGGCGATAAGCTCGCTAAAGTAGGCATTGCGGATGCATACGCTGGTGCTCTCGTAATCGCGGGTGAGAGCGTGCTCGGGCGGCCGCATTTTGCTCAGTATTTAGTTGCCATAGGTGCTGTAAAAGATGTGGTCAGCGCGTTTAAGCGCTATCTCGGCGCAGGCAAAATTGGCGATGTGAAACAGTGTTGGCCGCTAGTTGATGAGGCGGTGAACTGGATAAAAGCCGCAGGAGGTGTTGCGGTCATCGCCCATCCAGATAAATACGATATGACCCGCAGTAAATTGTGCCAGCTATTGGGCCAATTTAAAGAGGTGGGCGGACACGCCATTGAAGTGATCAGCGGCAAACAGATCAACACCGTCACCGATAAGCTTGCTCGCCTTGCTCAGCAATTCGATTTGGCCGCTTCCTGTGGGAGTGACTTTCACATTCCAAATCAACCCTGGCAGGAATTGGGTGCATTTGGCAAACTGCCGGACTTTTGCCAACCCGTCTGGCAGCTTCTGCCCGGCCATCAGTAGAGACGACTATGGCGTTACTTTTACAGATCCATCCTGAAAATCCTCAAGACCGATTGATTAAACAAGCCGTTGAAGTGCTAAAACGCGGCGGCCTCGTGGTTTACCCGACTGATTCAGCCTACGCGTTAGGCTGCCAAATCGGCGATAAACTCGCTCTTGACCGTATTTGTGCTATTCGCCAGCTAGACAAGAGCCATAACTTTACCCTCGTGTGTAAGGATTTATCCGAACTTGCCACCTATGCAAAGGTTGATAACACTGCCTTTCGGTTACTTAAAAACCACACTCCCGGCCCATACACATTTATCTTGGACGCAACCGGTGAAGTCCCGCGCAGGCTTATGCACCCCAAGCGCAAAACCATCGGTGTACGGGTGCCACGTAATCCTATTACTCAGGCTTTGCTTGCTGAGCTTGGCGAACCGATTATGACTTCATCACTGATTATGCCGGGTGAGGAGCTGCCATTGACCGACCCCTACGATATTCGCGAGCTGCTTGATCATCATGTTGAGATGGTCATTGACGGTGGATTTTGCGGCCTTGACCCCACAACCGTCGTAGATCTCACCAGCGGCGAGCCTAAGCTTGTGCGTCAGGGCTGTGGTGACGCCAGCGCGTTTATTTAAACGTGGTACTTGTGGCCGAACTGCAGCGTAAACCCTTGGCTATAGTCAACGGCGAGCCCTGGCAAAAGCTGCCAAAAGATTTGTATATACCACCGCAAGCGCTAGCCGTCTGCCTTGCGCAGTTCGAAGGACCGTTGGATTTACTGCTCTACCTTATCCGCAAACATAATCTGGATATTTTGGATATCCCAGTGTTGAGCGTCGCTCAACAGTACCTCACCTATATCGAGGCGATGGACGCCTCGCGTGTTGAATTGGCTGTGGACTATTTGGTCATGGCGGCCTATTTGGTGGAGATTAAATCACGCTTGCTGCTGCCTCAACCGAAGTTCGAAACGGACGACGGATATGTAGAAGACGACCCGCGAGCGGAATTAGTCGCGAAATTATTGGAATATCAACAGCTACAAGAGTCTGTTCGGCAGCTTGATGAGCTGCCTCGCTGGGAGCGGGATTTGCTGCCCGTAAATGTATTTATGCCTGCCACACAGTGGGAGCAGCGCTGGGTTCCTCTTGCGCTCGGTGATCTTGAACAGGCGTGGAGCCTATTAGTCGAGCGCGACCGGGTAAATTCCCACCATATAATTTTGCCGGAGCGGCTCAATACCCAGGCACGTATGGGGCATATATTGATGCAATTGCGCGGTTTACAGATCTGGTTACCATTTAAGTTTCTGTTGGTAGCAACTGAAGGCCGAGCCGGTGTAGTCGTCACCTTTATAGCCGTGCTCGAATTAGTTAAGGAGGGCCTTGTGCAGGTAGAACAACTCTCATCAGATGATCTTTCGGTCCGTGTCAATGAACATTCCTGAAGAACCTCTCGCAACTTCCGAACCTGCGATAAGCTCTGTCCCATTCGATGGGGCAGTCCAAAATACTTTCAATGCCAGAAATCTAGTTGAAGCGGCTATTTTCGCGGCGATAGAACCTGTTCCTACAGGGCAATTATTACGGTTGCTGCTTAATAACCCGGACGCAGAAAACGAACTTGAAGCTATTCTCACCCAGCTGCAACAAGACTATGAAAATCGTGGAGTTGAGCTCGTGCAGGTAGCAAGTGGTTGGCGATTTCAAGTTCCTAAAACAATTGCTTTCGCGCTTGAACCGCTTTATCAGGAAAAGCCCAAACGCTTCTCCCGTGTTATTCTGGAGACCCTTGCGATTATCGCCTATCGCCAGCCAATCACCCGCGCCGAGATTGAAGCGCTCAGAGGGGTGGCGGTAAGTGTCGAGGTACTTAAAACATTAATCGATCGCAACTGGGTGCGCAGCTTGGGCCCCAAGGAAGTGCCCGGGCGCCCGCTGCAATACGGCACCACGGATGAATTTTTAGATTACTTTAACGTGCAAAGTCTTGCTGAGCTGCCAGGCATAAACGGGAGGAACCCGAACGCTAATTACTTTGACGATTTAGGCTCAATTTCTACCGAAGAACCTCAATACCCTTTAACTGATAACACCCCTAGGCCCGATGAGAATCAGCCCGAATCATGAAGAACTCGCTATGACAGATGAAAAATTGCAAAAAGTCCTCGCCACCGCCGGCTTCGGCTCACGACGTGAAATGGAGCGCGTGATCGATGCGGGTCTGGTCACCGTCAACGGTCTAACTGCCACACTGGGCAGCCGCGTTAAAGCTGGCGATAAGCTGGTAATTGACGGCAACCGCTATCAGGTACCAGATCGCAAGGAAACACAAGATGAACTGCGAGTGCTTATATACAACAAACCAGAAGGCGAAATTTGTAGCCGCAATGACCCTGAAGGCCGCCCCACCGTATACGATCGATTACCGCCGTTAAATACTGGCCGCTGGATTTCGGTGGGCCGTTTGGACTTCAATACCAGTGGCCTGTTGCTGTTTACCAATAACGGTGAACTGGCCAATAAACTCATGCATCCGTCGTCCGGTATTGACCGTGAATACTTGGTGCGTGTGCAAGGCGAGGTGACGAAAGAGCAATTACAGCTGCTGCGCGACGGTGTGCAATTAGAAGACGGTTTGGCCAAATTTACCGATATAACCGTAGGCGGCGGGAAAGGCACAAACACCTGGTATTACTGCACGTTGATGGAAGGTAAAAACCGCGAGGTGCGCCGTCTGTGGGAGGCCCAGGGGTGTCGCGTGAGCCGCCTAAAACGCGTGCGTTATGGGCAAATTCTCATCCCTTCATTTGTCCGCATGGGCCAATGGGTGGAATTGGGCGTGGGTGAGACGGCTTTATTATGCGAAGCAGCCGGCATCAAGCCGCCAAGCAAAAAGAGTCTTACACAAAACGAATTTAACCAACGCGAACGCCGTGAAAAGCGCCTGCGGGCCTCTCCAGGCAAACCAGTAACAACCAGCTCTCGTGCAAATCGCAGCCGAGCTGAGCGCGAAGCGTTTATCGCCCGTAAAAGCGCTGATCCTTACGCCAAGCCTGGGGTTATACAATCGCGAGCGGAACCTGCTAAACCCAGGCCCAAGCCTAAATCTAATTCTGACACCTGGGAAAGCGCAGCTGAAAAGCCCGCTAAAAATCGCCCTCGTGGCGAGTCTGCTGGTTCTCCCAAATCTGCAAGCTCAGCTAAGCCTGCTCGTTCGCACAAGCCCGGCATTTTCAAAGAAGACAAGGCGGCAAGACCCGCAGGCTCGTCGCGTCCGAAATCAACAGCCCCCCGCGCTAAACCCACCCGCTCTAAGCGAGAAGACTGATCTCTTCTAAATCTGACATTAGTTGCCAGGGACGGTAGCTAAAGAACCTCGCTGGATATAGCGTTTATAGCCGTCGCTTATTGAGACTTTCAGCGTCACCTTGCGTATCTCCAGTTTGGATGGGCAAGTGTCCATTTACGCAATCCGTGACTAAGTTGGCTGATTATTATCTTGTGCCCTCATGTCATCATCATAGAATGTAACCGTTTACGCGGAGCTTCTTACGGTTCCTGCGTGGATTAAAACGGTACCTACTTTTCCTCAAAGGTAATAAAACAAACCTCAGGCCATTAATGTTTAGCGCATTTGCCGCTAAAAACAAAAATGTGAGTAGCGTTCCGTGCATCGTGTTTTCACGTTGCCTGGGCACAAACGACAATAAAAATGAGGTTAGATATGTTTAATTTTAAACAACTAGTGTTGGCTACGAGCATTGCTGTATCAATGGTTGCAGTCAATTCTAATGCAGGTTTCACCGTAAGCGGTACGCAGTTGATTGATGGTAACGGTAGCCCCTTTATTATGCGCGGCATCAACCATGCGCATACCTGGTATACAGCGCGAACGACCAAAGCACTATCTGATATTGCTGCCACCGGCGCCAATACAGTGCGTGTAGTGTTAAGTGATGGCCAGCAATGGACAAAAACCCCCGCCAGTGAAGTAGCCAACATCATTACATTGTGCAAAGCCAATAAACTAATTTGTATGCTTGAGGTACATGATGGTACCGGCTATGGGGAACAAACTGCCGCAGGTACGGTGGCTAAAATTGCTCAATACTGGGTAGAAATTGCATCCGTGTTAAAAGGCCAGGAAGATTATGTCCTGATTAACATAGCCAACGAACCCTTTGGAAATGGGGTGGCGGCTTCTGCTTGGATTGATGCCCACAAATTGGCGATTCAGACGCTTCGCAATGCAGGGCTGACCCATACAATCGTTGTCGATGCACCCGCATGGGGGCAAGATGGTAATGAGGTAATGCTTAGCAATGCCAAAACTGTCGCTGCCGCGGATACGCGTAAAAATACTATTTTTAGCGTGCATATGTATGAGGTCTATCAGTCCCGTGCCAAAGTAGAAAACTATCTGACCAAATTCACCAACACAAATAATTTGCCCATTATCGTTGGCGAATTTGGCGTTGAAAATAATGGTAATAGGGTGGATGTAGAGTCTATTCTGGCTGTGACACAGCAATACAAGCTGGGTTATTTGGGGTGGTCATGGTCGGGCAATGGCAGCTGTTGTGTGCCTTTAGATATAGTTAAAGACTTTAATGCGGCAAGTTTAAGTTCCTGGGGTACGCGTTTAATTAACGGCACTAACGGTATTAAACAAACATCCGTGCTCGCAACCATATATGGTGGAGCACCTGCAAGTTCTTCTAGTAGTTCATCGTCTTCATCTACTAGTTCTTCTTCGTCCAGTAGCTCCTCTTCAAGTAGTTCTTCCTCCAGTAGTTCTAGTTCCGGCCGCGCATCGAGCTCGTCCAGTTCATCGTCATCAAGTGCGAGCTCATCTGGTTCAAGCGGTGGTAGCAGCGGCGGGTTAGCGGGAAGTTTTGACGGCGTAGGTATTTTGGGTCTATGTTTTGCGGCCCTGGGATTGCGTAGACGCAAGCAGGCGTAAAAATATTAATGGGACGGCCGGCAGAAGTGGCAGCAAGGACGCTGATGCGTAATAGGCTAATTGAAATTTTTTCTACTAGGCAATTAATTAATTTTTGCGTGACCGCTGTATCGGCAAGTCATCGTTAGGTTTAATTAATGTCGGCGCTAAGCCTATTTTGACCGCAGCCTTGTCTTGGTTTCTAAGGAGGCGGCCAAATTTTATTGTGGTAATTAATAAGCTTGTGGATGGCGAAACATCATAATCGCCGTCATAAGTATAATTTTAACGTCCAGGGCGACTGACCAATTGCGCAAATAATCAAGGTCAAACTCGATCCGCGCCTGCATTTTATCGAGGGTTTCCGTCTCTCCTCTTAATCCATTAACCTGCGCCCAGCCGGTGATGCCGGGTTTTACTTTGTGGCGAATCATGTAGCCTTTAATCTGTTTTCGATACAGCTCATTATGAGCCACTGCGTGAGGACGCGGCCCTACAATACTCATGCGGCCCTGCAGTACATTAATAAACTGAGGTAATTCATCAAGAGATGTTTTGCGGATAAATGCACCAATTTCAGTCACTCGAGGATCGTTCCGTTGCGCCTGTTTTACGTCACTGCCATTTTCGCATACAGTCATCGAGCGAAATTTATAAACAGTAATTTCTTCCCCATTAAGACCATAACGGCGCTGTTTAAAAATGATTGGGCCAGGTGAGGAGAGTTTTACTGCGATCGCCACCCCCACAAGTACGGGAAGTACCAACATTAAAATTAAACTTGATAACACTATATCGCTAATACGTTTTACTAAACCATTAACGCCGGTAAAGGGTGTCTCACAGACAGAAACTACCGGCATATTAGCTACTTGGCTAATATTGCCCTGGATTAAATCAGTTACAAATAAATCTGGGACAAAATAAATTGATGCGGTGGTATCGCGCAAGTCGTCGAGAATTTTAAGAATACGATCTTGCTTCGCCATTGGCAGCGACAGGTAAATCAGCTGTATATGATGCTCTTTACAAAAATGACTCAATTGCGCGGACGTCCCCAACGATGGCCACTGGCCATACTGCGAGACTCGAGCCGGATCGCGGTCTTCAAAAAATCCAACCAAATGAGCGTGGCTGTAAGGGTTGCTTTTAATACGTCTGGCTAACTCTATACCTTGATCGTTCATGCCCACTATTACAGCGCTGCGGCCTTTGCCTTGCAGTTTTAGCACCCATGGTGATGCAGCTCGAAAAACGAGATGGCTGCCTACCTGAGCGAGCGGGCCGATCCAAAACCAATTTGCTATTGCATCGGGGTGAAATAGATTCAAGGATCGAGTGGTGTAACCTAAAAATATAATTAATGACGCGATGGTGAGCCAGCGAAGGGTGATAAACGCAACGCTGCGTCCTAGGCTTTCTTGCAGGCGAGGTCGGCCGGGAAAGGTAACCGAAAATGCTAATAGGGATGCGATGAGTGTTGCTGTAGTAATTTCACCATCAAAATAGAAGCAAACGCCTAATATCGTGGCGACTAATACGCACGGACAAAGAAGCGCTTCAATAAGCTGGTGTAAATTTTCACGACCCACTCCTATGCGAGTGTTTGGTGGTAGACGTGTGAATTTTTCCGAAACGACTTGGGGCATGTTAAATCTTTACTGAGTCTGCGGAGGGCATTTAATACAAGAATTGCCCAGTATGATCAATAGTGCTGTTAAATTGCTAAGTGCTTAGTGTCTTTGCTACCGGCGAAAGAGAAGAAAAAAGGGGGTAAAAAAATACCCCCTATCTTTCGGTCTACTTGTCTAAACGGCGTCGACGCACGATGGCGCCAATTATACCGAGTCCAGCAAGCAGCATTGCAGAAGAATCAACTTCAGGAACCATAGTGATGTCTGCAGTCGCGCTACGATTAGCAGAAAAGTAAACATCGCCAATATGGTAGGAGAAAGTTGTTCCTACGGCGGATACGTCAACACTACTTAAAGTAGAAGGTAAGCCTGACGGTAAACCAGCATTAAAACGGCTGATAATAGCGTTGCCGGAACCAGCGTGCCACTCAAAACCGGTAACTTGACCGTCTAGAAGCGTTAAAAACCCTGAATCCCCTTCTTGAGTGTTGTCAGGAATTACGCTGCCCATGGCGGCTGTTCCTTCCAGCGTACCTGCGAAACCGCTAGAGAGGGACACGTGTAGGCCATGAGTATTGAGCGCTATTGAGTGACTACCGGTGAGGTAATCTTCGAAGCTTGGCAATACTACAAGACCAGACAAGGTTTTCAGTTGTGGGACAAAGTTTACAAATGCGTTGTATGCACTTGCGACTTCTGGGGTGTGGGATGACGCGTCGAAAGTAATGTTTGCAGTACCAGAGAAATCAAACACTAATGTAGATGCGTTCACCGATACGCTGGCAGCAGCTATAGCAACCGCCAGACCTATGCGTTTAACGTTTTTCATAATTCACTCCTAAAACTAATAATGACCCAAATGTAGCAAAGGGATTATGTTCAGTTAGTCTCAACTCACTCCATACCTGTCTGGAACATGAAATATCGATAATCAATATTCCATTTTAAAGTTTCCGGCCAATCGTCAGTCGTAAGGACTACGCGACTAAGCCTGACATCTCTAAATCCATACTCAGGCATGAGGCTGCACTGTGACGAGCTGCACATTTTGTGCCTTGACGCTTAAAAATTCAATTCACGTCTATTTTTTAGGCAGCGATGGTAAAACCACTAGTGAGGCTAGTAATGCGAGAAAATCCCCACTTTACAAGCCTCAATACCTTATTTTGTACTTCGATTTAACAGCAAAGCCAGGCAGTGAGTTACCTCCCCATTGCGCTGCGCTCCAATTACAGCTTCTTTTAAAGTAATTGCTCTCGGGATGATCAACGCCCGTCAATGAAACTGTATTAGGCCGCATGCTAGTCCATTCTGCCCCAATTTAATACTTTTTATCGAGGTTTTATGGAGGTTATTCGTCGAAAATTTATCATCATTTTTTTTTGCCAAAAATTTTGGTCAAAAATTAGACGCATAGGAAACGGGTTAATTTAAGCGGAGGACTGACTTGAGGGGGTGAGAATTAGCTCAAAAAACCCATGGCAAATTGCCACAGGTGAGTCTTAACTACTGTGGCTAAGCTACTGCTTCAACCGATGATGTGGGGTGAATAGAAAGAGGCGAAATTTTATGTAGTTTGACCACTGGATTAGCTCTGGGCGGCGTCTGTAGCAAGGCTAACCAGGTTGCACCTGCAAGAGTCATAAGCTGTTCGATCTGGGAGCGTAATGTCATATCTAAACTTTCGTGATAGATCTCTGCCAAATCGCCCAGCAATTCAGGGTTGCTGGTTTTAATTGATGACTTATATGAGGAGCTCACTCGCGCGCGAATGGCAAAAACAATATCGGTCATTGAATGGTTGTATTGCATAGCATGTCCTGGTGTATAGAGGTGCGGCGAGCGGCCACTTTTAATAAATTTTTTTTAGCGTGCGTGCTTGTTAGCAATTTCTTTTCCCAATCTATATTAGAGGGCCAAAATAAATCCCGCGCGGTTTTTTTAGACGAAATAAAGAGCGATTGACCGGGCCGGATAGCGCTTGGTTATTAGTAAATTGCGGGAGGGGAAAGAGGCTTCAAGAAACGAAGATAATATTTTCGATGGCAGAGCGTAACGGGTGTACAAATACCTAAAGCGAAAAAAAAGCCCATTTTATTGGGCTTTCAGCGAAAAGGCAGCCGCAAATAAAACGGCTGCAATTTATATGTGGTACCAGTGGCCGGACTCGAACCGGCACGGGGGATAAGCCCGGTGGATTTTGAATCCACTGCGTCTACCAATTTCGCCACACTGGCAAAGTGGCGCGCATCATAGCAGCGAGAAAGTGATTGTCAATGCTTTTCTCGGTGTGTGGCCGCGCTATACGAGGGCAGAATCCGTCTTGCGTGCGCGAAGTTGCGCCACATGCAGGTAGGATTTAACTGCCAGATTCTGTTTTACAGAGGAGCAGTTAGTTCTTACTCGCCGTTGTTTTGATAGTTAGCGATAGAGTCGAGAATTTCTTGGCGGGCGGCATCAGCATCCGCCCAGCCTTCTATTTTCACCCATTTACCTTTTTCAAGGTCTTTGTAATGTTGAAAAAAGTGTTCAACCTGCCTCACCAACATTTCGGGAAGGTCAGTGTAATTTTTTACATGATCATAGACGGGGGTAATTTTACTTACAGGTACAGCGAGAATTTTCGAATCCTGGCCGCCGTCATCGGTCATTTTAAGTAAACCGACCGGACGGCAGGCTATTACGGTGCCGTGGATTAACGGGCGATCAAGCACCACTAATACGTCAGCAGGGTCTCCGTCTCCGCATAGGGTATGAGGGATGTAACCATAGTTGCATGGGTAACGCATGGCTGTTCCCAACACGCGGTCAACAAATAACGCGCCTGAGTCTTTATCAACTTCGTATTTTACCGGCTCGCCACCTTGAGGAATTTCAATAATGACGTTGACGTTATCTGGAGGATTTTTGCCTGTGGGAACCAGGTTGTAGCTCATGGTGTTGTCCTATTGGTGAAGGGTTAAAAGGGGCAAGTTTAACATAGGCTTTTGGCAGTCGCGTCTAGGGAAGCCATTGGCTTGGGAGGGCGTTTTTTTGGATTAATGCGGCTACATCCATACTTAAGGCCAGGCCGCAGTGCACGATAAATCCACCCCAGATCGAGCGATTTTGTAGGGCCAATATACCTAAAAATAGGCCGAAAAATATTGCCCCGGTGGCTTCTAGCCACGGCTTGGAAAAGTGAATCATTAAATAGGGTAGTATCATAAACCAAACCGCGTTACCGCCTATGGCAGGTCTTAGCGCATTGACTAAAAAGCCGCGAAAGAAAAACTCCAAAAAAATAAATTGCACGACATAACAGATCTCCCACATCAACCAGTCGGAGCCACTGCGCGAGCAGTAACGATAGAAGGGATAGTGATCGGTAAAATCACTACGGTAACTTGCCGATACGGCCATGCCCATAATCGGAATCAATAAGTACGCGTATTTGTGCAGGTGCTGATGGGTGTTATTCCATCGCCAACCGAAGTTGCTCACGGGCTCTTTGATGACGAAGCGGATAAATAAGGCGGGAATAATCCCATAGAAAATCATGTAATCCATGGCCCACCAGACTTCCCGGATTAGGCTGTAATACATCCATTGGTGCAGCGATTCCAGGTTACTGAGGCTGGGATTTAGCGCGGTAATTACCGGCATTAACAGATGTTCAATCTGGCCGAAATTTTTAAAGTAATAATTTCCCAACAGGCACAATCCGGCCACAAAGGCTGTGTAATGGATGCGTTTTAATGCATCCAGCCGCGCGAGGGTGTAGGAGCGGGGGTCATTATCAATTTCCACCAGCTCGCGCCATTTTTCAGGTGGAGTCCAAAAGCGCAAAAATGCCAGGCAGTGTATTTTTATTATTTGCATGGGGCTGCTCCTTTAGGCGCTTATGTCGGTGTGAGTTAAAAAAGGCTGCTGTGTGAGGGTATGCATAAATGGCTTAGCGGGAAAGCAATGGGACTGTAAATGCCGAATGATTTTTAGTGTACGAAAGCCGTCCAGCCATGTATGACAAATTGTTTGAATCTGCTGCGGATACTTGCCTTGGCGAGCTAGATGCTCTGCCAGCGAATGTACGTTTTGTGCCGCTAAGGCGTCTTTCAATGGCTCAGGCAGGTTTGCAAATTCAGCCATCAGAGAGTTTTGGGTGAGTCTGTCTGTCAGGTCGAACCAGTGTTTGAGCATAAAAAAACACTCGGGTGTGTAGTAGTGAAAGCCTTCTAAACGGGGCAATTGGCACATCTGCGTTACTGATGCTCCAGTACCGAACGGGGTGCGATTGGATAAGCGGGCGCTAATTTCAATTCGACTTATGCCAGGTAAAACGTTGCCTTCTCCTTTGCTATCAGCATATTCGGGACTAAAAATGGTACCGAGTTTGGCGAGCTTGTTGAGCAGATAAAAATCCTCTCCCGCCTCCCTCACATTAAATCCACGAACTTTTGCATAGGCGGTGGCTTTGAATGCCAGAGCACTGCCTAAGCTTAAAAACCCGTAACCACTACCGGCAAAACGCAGCCCTTGAGCGTAATAACGAATCGCCTGCTCATAAAGTTTTGTAGCAGCTAACAGCTTGCCAGCGCGCCCAATGTGCGTAAAAGGCAGGCTTGCAGCAACCGCTGAGCTTTGTTCGCAAAGCGAAAAATAATCACTGGGTAATTGAGCATCAGCGTCAGTGCAGTAAATCCAGCTGCTTTTTATCCGGCCTTCTGTAATGAGCCGTAGCGCGATGTCAGCAGCGATTTTGCGCGCGAGGCCAACGCCGGTTTTAGCAGGCAAAGGAGTATTGGCACGATCTACAACAAGTAAGGTTGGCTCTCCGAGCGAGTACAAAGCTAAATGCCCTTGCCGAGCAATCAGCGGATAATCCTGTTCAATGGCATTTATTAGGGTTTGGTTCGCGCTGGTAATCGGGGTGCAGGTTTGATTAATCACCAGGATAATTAATACCCGTTCTGAGCGCTTTGCTAGCCGATGAACAAACTCTGGTGGTTCATCAAGTGCTGGCAGCGTGATAGTCCAGCGCCACGGCGTGCAGCCTTTAACTAGACTTAAAGCGGTGTGTGCCTCTGGCTCGGCGTAAAGGGTTAAATATTGATGCGGCATTAATGCAGCGCAGCTCGAATGGGAAGGGCGGCAACGATGGCAGCTTCTTTATCAAGAAGCTCATCCAAGCGAGTCATTACGATTGGTTGCTCGAAATGTTGCAGTGCCAGGCCCAGGAACAGGTCCTCATGCCGCGCTTCTGAATCGCAGATTGCGCGGTAAAAGTGTTTTAGCGGGCCCTCAGGTAGATGTGTTGCAATAAGCCCAAAGCGCTCGCAGCCGCGTGCTTCCACGATACTGGCGATGAGCAGCCGATCCAATAAATACACGTCACTGCCTTTACGATGCAGCGCTCGCAGCTGATTTACGTATGGGTCAGGGCTATCGGCACCCAACATTAATCCTCTCTCCACAATAATTTTTACTACTTGCTTAAAGTGGGCTAACTCCTCAAGGGCCAAATCAACCATAGCGAGCACTATGTCGGTTTTATCTGGATAGTGAGACACCATCGACATAGCCATGCCAGAGGCTTTTTTTTCAGCAGCGGCATGGTCGAGTAAAAAGTGGTCCAGGTTGGCAAGTACTACCTCTATCCAAAGCGGTTGCGTAGCGTAGCGGAGGCAATAGCGAGTGGGGAGCGGGGAATCCATAAAACGACTCGGTGAAAAAGCGGCGCATTATAGGGTGCCTGCATAGGCCCCGCGCAAAAAGAGTCGATATTTTGCGCATGCTCTTTATAATGCGCGGCTTTATACCTGTCCTCACGGTGCTTAAATGATTATCCAACCCAAGGTTCGCGGTTTTATCTGTATCAATGCTCACCCGCAAGGCTGCGCGGCTAATGTGCAAGAGCAGATTGCTTTTGTACAAAACCAGCCTGCTATAAACGGTGGCCCTAAAAATGTTTTGGTCATTGGCAGTTCCACCGGTTATGGCATGGCCTCGCGTATTACGGCGGCCTTCGGGTGTGGAGCAAACACTTTGGGAGTGTTTTTCGAGCGTCCCGGTACGGATAAAAAAACCGCTTCAGCTGGCTTTTATAATGCCGCAGCCTTTGATGAGCTCGCTCGCGCTAAGGGTCTGTACGCTGAAAGTATTAATGGCGATGCGTTCTCCAATGAAATTAAACAACAGGTCATTAACACGCTTAAAGCTGGCATAGGCAAAGTGGATTTAGTGGTTTATTCCCTAGCCTCACCGCGCCGCACGGATCCCGCCACAGGAGAGACGTTTCAGTCCGTACTAAAGCCCATCGGCGAATCCTACACCGCCAAAAACCTTAATACCGATACGCTAAAAATAAATGAAATAACACTTGAGCCCGCTTCCGATGCGGAAATTGCCGCGACTGTGAAGGTAATGGGCGGGGAAGATTGGGAGCTCTGGCTGAATGCTTTAGCTGAGGCCGATCTTTTAGCTGAGGGCGTAAAAACGGTTGCTTACACCTATCTGGGGGAAAAAATCACCTGGCCTATTTATGGCAAAGCCACAATTGGCAAAGCAAAAGAAGATCTCGATCGTGCCGCTACAGCTATTAATCAGCTATTGGTAAAACTTAAAGGGCAGGCTAATGTTGCCGTGCTCAAAGCATTGGTAACTCAAGCGAGTTCTGCTATCCCGATCATGCCGCTATATATTTCTTTGTTGTACAAGGTTATGAAAGCCGAGGGCAGTCACGAGGGTTGTATCGAACAGTTATACCGGTTGTTTACCGAAGGCCTGTACACGACCTCACCGCGCTTGGATGCGCAGAATCGTTTGCGTATGGATGACAAAGAATTAACTGCACATATACAAGCTGAAGTTGCCCGGTTATGGCCGCAGGTAACCGAAGATAACTTGTTTGAATTGACCGACTACAAGGGTTACAACGCGGAATTTCTCAAGTTATTTGGTTTTGGTGCCGCTGGTGTGGATTACGAGGCCGACACCAATCCTGAGCTAAGTGTCCGGTTTTAGCAGCTTGATAAATTTTCTGCTGGTAATACGCAGGCTAAACCACTGTACTTTACCTAAGTCGTTTGGGCAGAAATAACAATGCTCGCCAAGCCTCACTTTAGTCTCAAGCTTGTGCACCCGCGTTATTGGCATACTGGGCTGGGTTTTTTGCTCTGGTGGTTGAGCGCTCAGTTGCCCTACCGTTGGCAAATGTTTATCGGCGCTCAATTGGGCGGTTTGCTCGGCCGAGTGGCGCCTAGACGCAGGGCCATTGCCGCCCGCAATATAGAATTATGTTTTCCTCAGTTGTCTGCCCAGGAGCGAGCAAAGCTAGTCGATGGTGTCATCGATTCTGTCGGTAAGGCATTTTTTGAGACTGGTATCGCTTGGTTTATGCCTCATGCTCGCCTGCGCAAGCTAATTACGCTGCAAGGTATAGAGCATCTGCAAACCGCTCAAGCCGAAGGGCAGGGTGTCGTTTTACTCGCCATGCACTTTACTCACTTGGAGCTCGGGGCGGCCGCGGTCAGTATGCAGTTTTCCATTGATGGCACTTACAGGCCTCACGGCAATTTGCTGTACGACTATCTGCAACGAAAAGGCCGCGAACGGCACAATACTACCGGCAGCGTAATTACCCGGGGCGATATACGCGGGATGGTGCGAGCTCTGCGCAACGGTCGCGCGGTCTGGTATGCGCCTGATCAAGACTACGGTCGTGATCACTCTATTTTTGTGCCTTTTTTTGGGGTTCCCGCAGCCACAATAACCGCCACTAGCCAAATAGCGCGATTAGGTAGGGGTGTTGTTATTCCGTTTGTGCAGCATCGGCGCGAGGACGGCGCGGGTTATATCGTTGAAATCCTCCCACCGTTGGCGCAATTCCCGAGTGAGGACGAATACCGCGATACATTAACCATCAGCCAACTCGTTGAGCGCGAAGTGGCCAAACAACCCGAGCAATATTTGTGGGTGCACCGCCGTTTTAAAACTCGCCCGGATGGTGAGACCGACGTATATCAACAGGTAGGTATTGAGCGGGGAAGTAGAACTTAGCAGTTGGTTAGTTTGCACCCTTGTGTCTAGTACTGCCCCTCAGTAACATGGCGCCCCTTTATCTATATCAGGCAACCTGGGAGAAGCTTATGTTCCAAGGCAGTATGGTGGCGCTGGTCACCCCAATGAAAGCGGACAACTCGCTGGATTGGGATGCGCTGCATAAGCTGGTTGACTGGCATCTTCAAGAGGGGACACGCGCTTTAGTACCTATGGGTACGACGGGTGAATCGCCCACGCTTGATTACAAAGAGCATATGGATGTAGTAGCGGCTGTCGTTGATCAGGTGAACGGGAGAGTTCCCGTTATTGCGGGCACTGGTTCTAACTCTACATCAGAAGCTATCGAGCTGACTCAAGCGGCGAAAGAATTAAAAGCCGACGGCTGTTTACTGATTACTCCTTATTACAATCGCCCCACGCAAGAAGGTTTGTATTTGCACCACAAGGCCATTGCTGAGGCTGTAGCGATTCCGCAAATTCTCTACAACGTTCCCGGCCGCACGGGTGTAGATATGAGCCCTGCCACAGTGGCGCGTTTGGCGCAGGTGCCCCACATTGTGGGCATTAAAGAGGCAACCGGAGATTTATCGCGTATCACCGCGATGAAAAATACCTGCCCGGATGGCTTTATTTTGCTATCTGGAGATGATGCCAGCGCTGTAGCAGCTATGGAACTTGGTGCCAAAGGCGAAATCTCTGTCACCGCAAATATAGCGCCGAAAGCGGTTGCTCAAATGTGCCAAGCTGCTCTGGATGGCGACTTCACACGGGCGCAGGCTATTAACCAGACATTGGTGCCACTGCATCGATTGCTATTTGTGGAAGCTAACCCGATCCCGGTTAAGTGGGCGCTCAATCAAATGGGGCGTATAGACAGCGGTATTCGCTTACCGTTGACGCCGCTTTCCGTGGAGCACCACAGCATTCTGCGCGACGCCTTACGGGCTGCGGGCATTTTATAACTCAACCGGCGATACCCCCTCCATGAAGTTTGTGCCCAACAATTTTATTGTCAGTATCTGCTCCGTCGTGCTCTTAAGTGCCTGCGGAATGTTTAGCGACCACAGCCGCGACTATCAAAGAGCCGCCTCTATTAAACCTATCGTTTTACCCGAAGGCGTCCCAGGACAGGTCTTTGAGCCTTTATATCCCATCCCCAAAATTGCTGAGCAGGAAGTTAATCTTGCCGATTTAGGCAACGGCACCGCCCCAAGGCCAGATCCTCTTAGTAAAAATCTTGAAGAAGCGAAGGTTAAAATTCAAAAAGTTGGCAATGACCGATGGATTTTGGCCGAGGCGCCGAGCGGGCAAATCTGGCCTTTAACACAAAGTTTTCTTGCCGAGTTCGGCTTTAGTCTTGCCAAAACTCAAGCGGCCGTTGGCCTTATCGAAACTAATTGGCTGGAATTTAAGGATGAGGCTGGCCAGTTGCACCGCTTTACCATTCGCATTGAGCAAGGCGTGCATGCTGATACCACCGAAGTACACGTGCTCGAACAGCAAATAGCCAAAACGGTAGCGCCGGGTAATCTTGCTTGGCCCAGTGAATCCAGTAATGCAACCCGTGAGGCGTGGCTTATCGATAATCTGGCCAACAGCTTAGCCTTGGGCATCACCAATCGCTCTGCGTCCCTATTGGGCCAGACCGTCGGTGGCGATATCAAATCCGGCCTTACGCTATATGAAGGCGAGCCTGTACTGCGTCTGCGTCTGCCTTTGGATCGAGCCAAAGCAAGTTTAAACCGTGCCCTTGAAGCAGAAGGGTTTGTTAAATGGGGCCAATCGGAAAACGGCTTAGTATATTTGGAAGGTTATGCGGATCAGGAATCACCGCCCGGATGGTTCGCTCGGACAATTTTACGCCGCAAAGCGCACGCTCCTAACAAGGCCGAAGTACCTTGGGATGTAGCGATAAAACATCTTGATCCAGCGGCGGCATCAGCTTTTGAAGGTATCCCTGAAGCCGCTTTTGGTGAAGCGAATAAAAACGCAGAAGGTTATTGGGTGCGTGTTCTGACCCATGGAAATGAACAGTTTGTATTGATCCGTACGATACGCGGTTTGCCGTTAGCACCGCTGGAAGCCAAGGCACGATTGAGTGTATTGCGACGGAATCTCATGTAAACATGCGCTTCGCGTCGTTGGGTAGTGGCAGCCAAGGCAACGCCACATTAGTCAGTTGCGATGGCGAGATGCTACTTATCGATTGCGGTTTTAGTCTGCGCGAATTACAGGCGCGCATGCTTAGGCTCGATGCACACCCCAGCGGCTTATTAGCTGTATTAGTGACTCACGAACATTCAGATCATATCCGTGGGATAGGACCTCTAGCGCGCAAGTATGGTTTACCAGTGGTTATGACTGCAGGTACTCGATCTAGTGGCCGCTTGGGGCGGCTGCCGGTAGAGCGCATCATTGAACCTTCTATCCCGTTTGAGCTGGGCGGTTTTACAATTTTGCCTGTGCCAGTGGCCCACGATGCAGCCGAACCCAGTCAGTTTGTTTTTTATCGACAGGGTAAAAAATTGGGCTTGTTAACCGATTTGGGCAGTATCACAGCGGGTGTTATAGACGCATATCAGTCCTGCGACGCCTTATTGATAGAAGCCAACCATGATCCGATCATGCTTGCCTGCGGCCCCTATCCAGCATCACTAAAAAGGCGGGTTGCCGGCCAGTGGGGGCATTTAAGTAATGCTCAAACGCAAAGTCTTTTGACGCAGCTCGATATCAGCCGTTTGCAGCACTTGGTCATTGGTCATATCAGTCAAACAAACAACAGTATTTGCCGTGCAGCGGCAGCTCTGGAAGGTATACTGCCGCGCTTTCCCATTCACTATGCCTGTCAAAATCAGGGCTTTGACTGGCTGACACTTCAGTAAAAAGAGGTTTCTCATGCAACGTAAAGACGAGTTATACAAAGGCAAAGCTAAGTCGGTTTACTTAACTGATGACCCGGACAAGCTAATTTTATTTTTCCGCAACGACACCTCGGCGTTTGACGGCAAGAAAGTGGAGCAGCTTGATCGAAAGGGAATGGTAAATAATAAATTCAACGCATTTATTATGGGAAAGCTTGAAGACGCTGGTATCCCTACGCATTTCGAAGGCTTGCTGTCCGATAATGAATCGGTAGTGAAGGCACTCACAATGATTCCGGTGGAATGTGTTGTGCGCAACATAGCGGCAGGCTCCATCTGTCGTCGCTTGGGCGTACAAGAAGGGCTGGAATTAAATCCGCCAACGTTTGAGTTCTTCTTGAAGAATGATGCCCTTGGCGACCCGATGATTAATGATTTCCATATCCGCTCCTTTGGTTGGGCCACCGAAGAGCAGGTAGAAACAATGAAAGCCCTGACTTTTAAAGTGAATACGGTTTTAAAAGAGCTGTTTTTCGCAAGCGGCATGTTGCTGGTGGATTACAAGCTGGAATTCGGCGTTTATAAAGACCAAGTGATTCTCGGTGATGAATTCTCACCAGACGGCTGCCGACTTTGGGATGTAGAAACCCGCGAAAAACTCGACAAAGACCGTTTCCGCCAAAATTTGGGAAATGTTATTGAGTCTTATGAGCTAGTAGGGCGTCGTTTAGGGCTGGAGTTCTAATCACTTAGAAGGTAATTGCCCGGCAAAAAATATCGGGCGCTAGCGAGCTAAATTGGGCGCTGACGTATAACGCTCATCTACTCTGCGCAAAAACAGCACCCTTTGGGTGCTGTTTTTCGTTCAGGTCAGCACAAATTAAAGGCGTGCTCTAATGAATTTTCCACAAGTGATAAAGTTCAAGTGCTTTTACCTTAAAAAATACTAAAAAAATCAACTCCAATAGATTGACTATTTTAAGCTATTGAAATTAAAGAATAATTTAATTCTGTATAAATCCCCACCAGTGAGCGCAGGCTCAGAAAAAATGCGCTTTTGCGGTAGTTACCCATATTGCATGCACAGACTTATCCACAGACTGTGTGGATAACGCGGGCGACCATTAGTCGGAGTGTTTGGAGAAGTATTCAACTGCCTGCTAAGGTTAAGAAAGGTCTCATATATAGGAGCAGAAGAGATGGAAGATCGTCGCGTCTATGAACGCACGCAAACGTCGTTCAAGGTCGTACTTACTCACCCTGCAATCGGCACTATCATGGGCACCGCCCGAGATATATCCGATGGGGGTGCACAAGTAGTTATTGACAACCATGCGCTGCCGCCGGTGGGCACGGTGCTAAATGTTCTATTCAAAAAAACTGTCGGCCAGGTAAACGAAAAGCCAGTGCCGATGAAAATCGTTTATGCGCAGCGCAACGTTATTGGTTTGAAGTTTGAAGGGCGCTGATGTGCTTACTAGCGCTGCTGTAGTGAGATGATTGCTCGATCGATTCGCGCTTTTTGACCCATAGCATTTGATTGCGGTAACCAATCAAATGCGTACTTGGATCATTGTGCGTCGGCCTGTACCCAGACTTGGTCAATTAACAACTCTAAAGGTCGGTATTGGTTCTTATACGCCATCTTGCGGCAGTTTTTAATCCAGTAACCCAGGTATAAATATGGCAGCTGCAGCTGCTGTGTTCGTGCGATCTGATAAAGCACCGCCATTACGCCTAGGCTGCGATATTCATGCTCTGGCGCAGGGCTGTAGAATGTGTAGATTGCGGATAAGCCTTGGGCTAAGCGGTCGCTTACGGCAACCGCAATTAGTTCCTCCTCTAGCCAAAATTCTAAATAGTCTGTGCCTTCGTCGACGGCGGGTTTTAAAAAATTCACCAGCTGTTCTTCGCTAGGTGGATACATATCGCCGTCCGAGTGGCGTTTACATATATAGCGCGCGTAAAGAGGGTAATAGAGCGCTAAATTTAGACCCGTTGAAACCTTAACTCGAAGATCCTGATTGCGCGTCCAGCAGCGCTTTTGCTGCCGCGTGGGTTTGAACTTGGTCGCCACAATGCGTACGGGAATGCAGGCTTTACACGTATGGCAGCGCGGCCGATAAATATGGTCGCCACTGCGGCGAAACCCCAAATCCGATAGATGGCTATATAACGCGTGATCCACTTTGGCCTGCGGGTCGATGAAGAGTGTCGTCGCCTCTTGCCCCTCTAAATAACTGCAGGCGTGCGGGTAGGTCGCATAGAGTTTAAGGTTAGATAAAGTGCTCACAGGGAAGGCTCAGCGTGCTCCAATTAGGCCAAGGGCTCTCGGTACGTACCGAGGCGTAATGATGTAACAGCGCTTCAAACTTGGCCCTGTTTAGCTGTATTGCGCCCATGGAAAATAAATGAGGATTGCCGACTTGGCAATCAATAAGCGCAAAGTTAGCTTCTTTAAGCATATGACTTAAGGCGATAAGCGCCACCTTTGAGCCGTTTTCTGCGCGGCTAAACATAGACTCGCCGAAAAACACCTTTCCTAAGGATACGCCATAGAGCCCACCTTGCAGCTGATCATCAGCCCAGACTTCAATACTATGAGCAACGCCTACAGAATGTAATTGAGCATAGGCGTGCTGCATCTCGTCCAATAGCCAGGTGCCATGACTATCTCGACGGGGCGCGGCACAATACTTCAGCACTTGCCTAAATGCCTGGTTAACGCGTATCTGCCAGGTACTTTTACAAAGGAATTTTTTTAAGCTAGTAGATATATGAGCTTGGCCAGGATAGATGACGACACGTGGATCAGGGCTCCACCATAAAATAGGCTGGCCCTCGCTATACCACGGAAAAATGCCGCGCTGGTAGGCATTAATTAAGCGTGTTGAAGTAAGGTCCCCCCCTAGTGCGAGCAATCCGTTCGGCTCATTCAGCGCCGAGCTTGTGGGCGGAAACCAACCGGTATCCGCCCGCAGCCACTGGGGGCGCATCAATTACTTGAGAGCGTCGAGATAACGCTCAGCGTCTAGGGCGGCCATACAGCCGGAACCAGAAGAGGTAATGGCTTGGCGGTAAATATGGTCAGCTACGTCCCCTGCGGCATAAACCCCTACGACATTGGTTTGCGTGGCATTGCCTTCAGTACCACTCTTCACTTTTAAGTAGCCGTTGTGCATTTCTAACTGGCCTGCGAATATTTCGGTATTTGGCTTGTGGCCAATGGCAATAAAGAGCCCGTTAACAGGAACGTCTTTGGTTGTGCCATCAGTTGTGCTTTTAATACGCACAGCATTAACACCTTTTTCATCACCGAGTACCTCATCAACCTGGCTATTCCACATCAACGTGATATTGCCATTTTTGGCTTTTGCCATTAGCCGATCTTGGAGAATTTTTTCCGAACGCAGAAAGTCACGGCGGTGCACCAGAATCACTTCTTTGGCGATATTGGCAAGATAAAGAGCTTCCTCAACAGCTGTGTTGCCTCCACCGACAACCATTACGGTTTGATCTCGATAGAAAAATCCGTCACAGGTAGCGCAAGCGCTAACGCCGCGGCCTTGGAACGCAGATTCCGATTCCAATCCAAGATATTGAGCCGAGGCTCCGGTGGCGATAATTAATGCGTCGCAGGTATATTCTTCGCTGCCTTTGAGGCGGAAGGGACGGTTTTGAAGGTCCACTTCATTAATGTGATCGAACAAAATTTGCGTTTCAAAACGCTCGGCGTGTTCTTGCATTTGAACCATCAAATCTGGGCCTTGCAGGTCGTGTGTACCGCCCGGCCAGTTTTCCACTTCTGTGGTTGTGGTAAGTTGCCCACCCTGCTGCATACCGGTAATTACAACCGGTTTGAGGTTGGCGCGAGCGGCATAAATGGCAGCGGTGTAGCCGGCGGGGCCTGACCCTAAGATAATCAGACGATGGTGCTGGGGAGTACTCATATGTGCTTCCTAAACTGAAAGTGCTGAGGTAAATATCTAAGGAACCTCTGAAAAAACCTTAGCAGAATTCCCGGTTAGGCACATTAACGATGCCGGGCTGAGCAAGCTTGGTTTTCAGAGATTGCCTACGTGTATCAGGGTACATGGCAAGTGCCTAGAGGCGAGATAGTGTAGTGAAACTTGGGGGCTTGCGCCACGACTTCAAAGAGCCAAATATACGATATTTTATTTGTTTCATCCGGCACAAAACTCCTTTGCTGTGCACGGTTGCAGCGCGGCCAACGGTTAAATCAGGTTAAAATAACTCCTGCACTGAGCTTGCATGCTCCGCTATATTTCGCGGCGTACTCAATAAAAGGTAATTGATTGAAACAGACCGAATCTACTCCACGACCGCAGCATGTAACACGCACGCTGGCAGGTAAAATGTTGCGGGAAGGGCTATTAATTTTGCTCGCTACGGCCTGTGTGTTTTTACTCATGGCGTTAAGTACCTATAGCCAAAAAGACCCTGGCTGGTCTAGCACTGGTTTAAATGAAGTGCTTGCCAACGCAGGTGGCCCCTTTGGTGCTTGGCTTGCGGATATCTTCTTCTCCCTATTCGGTGTAACTGCGTTTTTGTTTCCCATTATGCTGGTCTATCAGGTCGGTTTACTGTTACGCAATCGCGAGCAGCAGTTGATTGACCCAGTTTTACTTGGCCTGCGTTTTGTCGGCTTGAGCTTGGTTATGGTGGCCTCCACGGGCCTTACCGTGCAACATCAAGGCACACACAGTAGCAATATGCCGTTTTCCGATGGGGGTATTCTAGGGGCGAGCATCGCTCAGGTAGCGGATCATTCGTTTGGCGAAACCGGCGGAGTAGTGGTGTTATTCGCCCTGTGTCTGTTTGGTTTGACGATATTTGTGGATATTTCTTGGTTTGCTGTATTGGAGAAAATCGGTGGGCTGACGCTTGCGGGTTGGGCGCGGTTAATGGCACTGCTGCGGCGTAAAGCGGTGGCACGTTTAGCACCTGAAGCGCTCTCGCCACAAAGCGTGGAATTAAAACCCTTAATGGTCGCTAAAGCGCGGGAAAAAGCTGTACAGCTTGCGCATAAAATCAATGACGCCTTACCGCATACCAAATCGACGGAAAAACCAGCAGCCGAATTGCCCGATCCCAACGTCGCTAACCCAAAACTTGTCCCCAAACAATCAACTCCCCCTGAAACTGCGACTACCAGTGCGCAGGAGGCGACTCAACATACGTATGAAGGTGCAGACGATCGCAAGATTAAAGTCGTCACCAAGCTGCCAAAGCCAGTATCGTTGAGTCCTCGGGTAGAGCGCGAGAAACAACAACCGCTATTCGATGAACCGGTCGAGGGTGAATTACCTTCAATTACGCTTCTCGATCCTCCATCCCCCGGTGCGAAAAAAGGCTACTCAGAAGAATCCATTACCTACATGTCCCGACAGCTAGAGGCCAAGCTCAAGGATTTCGGTATCGCAGCTCAAGTTGTGGAAGTTTTACCTGGCCCAGTGGTAACGCGCTTTGAGATTCAACCAGCGCCGGGCGTTAAAGTCAGCCGCATTACAAACCTTGCCAAAGACTTGGCCCGATCGCTTGCCGTAATCAGCGTGCGGGTGGTGGAAGTTATTCAGGGCAAATCCGTTGTGGGGATTGAAATTCCCAACGAAGAGCGGCAAATGGTGCGCCTATCGGAGGTAATTGCCTCATCGCTTTATGACAAGTCACGCTCGCCCCTCACGATGGCACTGGGCCATGATATTTCCGGCCAGCCGATGATCGCCGACCTGGCAAAAATGCCACACCTATTGGTGGCGGGAACGACCGGGTCGGGTAAATCCGTCGGTGTAAACGTCATGCTGCTGAGCATTCTCTATAAAGCATCGCCAGAGGAGGTAAGGCTGATGCTGGTGGACCCGAAGATGTTGGAATTATCCGTATATGAGGGTATTCCGCATCTACTAGCGCCTGTCATCACCGATATGAAAGATGCCGCCACGGGCTTGCGCTGGTGCGTAGGCGAGATGGAGCGCCGCTACCGCTTAATGGCCGCTTTAGGTGTGCGTAACCTTGCCGGTTACAACAAAAAAATTCTTGATGCTGAAAAAGCCGGTGAGCCAATTAGCGACCCGCTTTGGCGCCCGGATGAAAGCGGTATCGGCCAGAGCGAGCCCGACTTACTCGGGCAATTGCCGTTTATTGTCGTCGTCATCGACGAATTTGCCGACATGATGATGATTGTGGGCAAAAAGGTAGAGCAGCTTATTGCTCGTATTGCGCAAAAAGCCCGGGCGGCAGGCATTCATATGATCCTTGCTACCCAGCGCCCATCGGTGGATGTAATTACCGGCTTAATTAAAGCGAACGTGCCTACGCGCATCGCCTTTCAGGTTTCCAGCAAAATCGACTCACGCACTATTCTCGACCAGGGCGGCGCTGATCAATTACTTGGCCACGGCGATATGTTGTATTTACCACCGGGCACGAGTTTGCCCGTGCGTATCCACGGCGCGTTTGTCGATGATCACGAAGTGCATAAAGTGGTCGCGGATTGGAAGCGCCGTGGGCAACCGAATTATCTTGAAGATATTTTTAGCGAATCAACTGAATCCATTTCCGTGCCTGGTTATAGCGAAGATGGCGAGGGCGGCGGTGATTCTGAGTCGGACGTTCTCTATGACGAAGCTGTGGCCTTTGTGTTGGAATCGCGCAAGGCCAGTATTTCAGCGGTACAGCGCAAATTGCGAATCGGCTACAATCGCGCCGCGCGTTTAATTGACCAAATGGAAGCCTCAGGCGTAGTCACGGCCCAGGGCCATAATGGCAATCGTGAAGTTATCCCCCCCGGCGGCCCCAGCCGGTATTAATTGTTGGCACTTGCCGTTTTATTCAACTGTGGAATCCCTATGCGAATTTTTTTAGCTGTTGCTCTTACGACTTTTGCCTGTGCTAGCTGGGCGGAAGATGCCAGTGCAAAATTAATAGCCCAATTACAAGCCATTGATAGTTTAAAGGGCGATTACTCACAAACGATCACTGATAAAAAAGGCGCGTTAGTACAAAAAACTCAAGGTGATTTTGTTATTAAACGCCCCGGTTATTTTTACTGGGCGAGCAAAGGCACGCAAGAACAAAAAGTAATTGGCAACCCGCAAAAACTCTGGGTATACGACCCGGATTTAGAACAGGTAACCGTACGTAAAAATCCGGGTGAAAGCGATAACAGCCCGGCGCGATTATTAAGTGGCGACGTGGCCAAAATGGCGCCTCTATTTAAAGTATCCGAAAAAATTACCGGTGCGCAGCAGGAATTTACTTTGGTACCGAAAAAACGCGATAAAGAACAGCTCAATCAAATTCAATTTATATTCACAAGTGGCAGTCTTTCCGCAATGGCGTTTGAAGATAAATTAGGCCAAACCACGCAGTTAAATTTAGTCAATACCGCAACTAATCAACCGGTGGATATGAGTTTATTTACTTTTGTCCCCAAACCCGGCATTGATGTAATCGAGAATGACTGAGGATTTATTTGCCCAAGCGCCAAAACCCTTCGGGCCGCTCGCTGCGCGTATGCGGCCTGCGGTGTTGGCGGATTATATTGGCCAAGAGCATATTTTAGGTGCGGGTAAAACCCTGCGCCAGGCTCTTGAGCGCGGGCAACTGCATTCAATTATTTTTTGGGGCCCACCGGGTGTGGGTAAAACCTCGTTAGCGCGTTTACTTGCACACGAAATAAATGCGCGCTTTATTCAATTGTCAGCAGTTTTGGCGGGTGTGAAAGATATTCGCGAAGCGGTGGCCAGTGCTGATTACGAACAAAAATTACATGGTCGTAAAACGCTATTGTTTGTCGATGAAGTACACCGATTTAACAAAGCGCAACAGGATGCTTTTTTACCCTATGTGGAGGACGGCACTATAACGTTTATTGGCGCCACAACGGAAAATCCTTCGTTTGAAATTAATAACGCACTTTTATCCCGCTGCCGTGTTTATATATTGGAATCGTTAAAATCCAATGAATTGGCTGAGTTATTAAACCGCGCACTAAACGATAACGAACGCGGCCTTGGTCTGCGTAAATTACATTTAACGCCTGAAGCTCAAACAGGCTTAATTACCGCCGCCGATGGCGATGGTAGGCGCTGTTTAAATTTATTGGAAATTGCCAGTGATTTAGTGGCCGATGGTGAAGCTATTGATCCGTCTATTCTGGCCCGAGTTTTAGCCACGGATGTGCGCAGGTTTGATAAAGGCGGCGATTTATTTTACGAACAAATTTCCGCGCTGCATAAATCCGTACGCGGCTCCGATCCAAATGCAAGTTTGTATTGGTTTATGCGCATGTTAGACGGCGGCTGCGACCCTTTGTATGTTGCGCGTCGTTTAGTGCGTATGGCCAGTGAAGATATTGGCAATGCCGACCCGCGCGCTTTGCAATTATGTTTAAACGCTTGGGACGTGCAAGAGCGCTTAGGCAGCCCGGAAGGGGAATTAACTATGGCGCAAGCACTTTTATATTTAGCCGCTGCGCCAAAAAGTAATGCGGTTTACAACGCCTATAACAGCTGCAAAGCGCAGGTACAAAGCTTGCCCAGCTATAACGTACCCATGCATTTGCGCAATGCACCGACAACTTTAATGAAGGGCCTGGATTACGGTAAGGCCTATCGCTACGCCCATGATGAGCCAGATGCATTTGCCGCAGGAGAAACTTATTTCCCTGAAGAAATGGGTGAGCGCGAATATTATTTTCCTGTGCCACGCGGTATGGAAATTCAAATTAGCGAAAAATTAAAACGCTTGGCAGAAAAAAACGCCGAAGCTCGAGCCGCCTCACGATGATCTGGTTGGCCGTTGCAGTCGGTGGCAGCTTAGGCGCTTTAGCGCGCTTTGCGCTGAGCCTAATGTTAAGTCCTGTTACAGGTAAATTTCCCTGGGCGACCTTTAGCGCCAATATCATCGGCTGCGCTTTAATGGGCTTTTTTTATGTGTGTATTGTGGAAAAACACATTTGGCCTGAAGCGATGCGGCCATTTTTAATGGTGGGGTTTTTAGGCGCGCTCACAACATTTTCTTCCTACGCAATGGAAGTTGTAGTGCTGTGGCAAAGCGCTCAAAGCCTTGCGATGGTGTATTTAATTAGCAGTTGGCTGGCTAACTTAAGCGCCGTAGGCTTAAGTTATTGGTTGGCAAAATCATTTATTTAATTCGGAATAATTTTACCCATGTTAGATGCAAAATATTTTCGCACCCATTTAGCTGATCTTCAAACTGCCATGCAGGCGCGCAATTTCTCACTGGACGTAGCGGCAATAACCGCGCTGGAAGAAAAACGCAAAGCGGTGCAAGTGCGCAGTGAGCAATTGCAAAAAGAGCGCAACGATACGTCCAAAAAAATCGGCCAAGCCAAAGCCGCAGGCCAGGATATTCAGCCCTTGTTAGATGGTGTTGAATCTTTAAAAGGCGATCTCGCTACTGCCGAAGCTGAATTGGCAGAAGTACAAGCATTGATGGATGATTTGGTGTTGTCAGTGCCGAATATTCCCGCCGAGGGCGTACCTGCAGGGAAAAGCGAAGACGATAATATTCAAGTGCGCACGTGGGGCACGCCGCCCACGTTTGATTTCACCATTAAAGACCATGTGGATGTGGGCGCGCGTATTAACGAATTGGATTTTGAAGTAGCGGGCAAAATTACTGGCTCGCGTTTTGCGGTATTAAAAGGCGGCATCGCCCGTATGCATCGGGCATTAATTCAATTTATGCTTGATGTGCATACTAATGAGCATCAATACAACGAGGTATATGTACCCTTTATGGTGAATAAGGATTCACTGTTTGGTACCGGTCAATTACCTAAATTTGAAGCTGATCTATTTAAACTTACCGATGAGCGCGAATTATATTTAATCCCTACGGCGGAAGTGCCGGTGACTAATTTACTGCGCGATGAAATTGTCGATGCACAAACTCTGCCGATTAAATTTGTCTGCCACACACCCTGTTTTCGTTCTGAAGCGGGTAGTTATGGCCGCGATACGCGCGGTATGATTCGCCAACACCAGTTTGAAAAAGTTGAATTGGTACAGTTTGTAAAACCTGAAGATTCCGATGCAGCACTAGAAGCGCTAACCGGTCACGCCGAGGCGATTTTACAAAAACTTGGCCTTGCTTATCGCACAGTAATTTTGTGCACCGGCGATATGGGTTTTTCTTCCGCCAAAACTTATGATATTGAGGTTTGGATTCCCTCGCAAAATAAATACCGCGAAATTTCCTCTTGCAGTAGTTTTCGCGATTTTCAAGCGCGCCGCATGAAAGCACGCTTTCGCAATCCCACAACCAATAAGCCGGAATTGCTACACACTCTGAACGGTTCAGGCCTTGCTGTAGGCCGCACTTTAGTCGCGATTTTAGAAAATTATCAAAATGCCGACGGCATAGTTACTGTGCCTGACGTGTTGGTGCCCTATATGGGCGGCATAACGCAGATTTAATAATGGATTATTTGCCGCTATTTCATCGTTTACAGGATAGAACCTGTTTATTAGTGGGGGGCGGCGTAATTGCACTGCGCAAAGCTCGCTTATTAGTGAGCGCAGGGGCGAGGGTACGCTTAGTCAGCCTCACTGTGTTGCCGGAATTAATAGAATTAATTAACGCCCATCACGGCGAGATAATTATCAGCGCCTACCAGAATAGCTACTTAAAAGACTGCGTATTGGTTATTTGCGCAACCGATAATGCGAGAGTTAATGAGCAAGTCTCCGCTGATTGTTTTGCAATTAATCTGCCGGTAAATGTCGTGGATTCTCCTGCGCTGTGCAGCGTTATTACCCCTGCCATTGTAGATCGCAGCCCTTTAATGATTGCTTTTAGCAGTGGCGGCGAAGCACCGGTGGTTGCGCGTATGCTGCGCGCGAAAATTGAAAGTCTAATTCCTGCGACCTATGGCCGTTTAGCGCAATTAGCGAGTAAATTTCGCGAGCCGGTAAAACAGAAATTCGCTGATGGCGATAAGCGCCGGCGTTTTTGGGAGGCAATATTGACTGGCCCGATCGGCGAACTATTTTTATCCGGGCAGGAAACTAAAGCCGAACAACAATTAATTGCACAATTAAACAACCCAGAACTGCCGCCGCAAGGCGAAGTTTATTTAGTGGGTGCAGGCCCAGGCGATCCAGATTTATTAACGTTTAAAGCCCTGCGTTTAATGCAGCAGGCGGAAGTGGTGTTATACGATCGTTTAGTTTCAGAGCCGATAATGAATTTAGTGCGCCGGGATGCAGAGCGTATTTATGTCGGTAAAAAGCGCCAAGATCATGCGATGGAACAAACAGCAATAAATCAATTATTGTTAGACCTAGCCTTGCAAGGCAAACGCGTTTTGCGTTTAAAAGGCGGCGACCCATTTATTTTTGGCCGTGGCGGTGAAGAAATAGAATTATTAGCCGCTGCCGGAATTCCCTTCCAAGTAGTCCCCGGCATCACCGCCGCCTCCGGCTGCGCCGCTTACGCCGGTATACCACTCACCCACCGCGATTTTGCCCATTCCGTGCGCTTTATTACCGGCCATTTAAAAGACGGCAGCTTCCAATTGCCTTGGCCAGAATTAATTAGCAACGAACAGACGCTAGTATTTTATATGGGGCTGGTGGGCCTGCCGGTTATATGCGCGGAATTAATTAATCACGGTAAACCTGCCGAAACTCCCTGTGCGTTAATTGAAAAAGGTACACGGCCAGAGCAAAAAGTTTATACGGCGACCTTGGCGACCTTGCCGGATTTAATTGCTGCAAATGATGTGCATGCACCGACGTTATTAATTGTGGGCTGGGTGGCGAGTTTGCATGATAAGTTGAAGTGGTTTGGCGGGTAGGTTGGAAAGGCGAAGCGCCTTCTGACATGAACATATTTGGCACAGCAGCGATTAAAATTCGAGGACGAGGTGGTGAATAATAGACGTCGGAAGGTGCTTCGCTTCCGACCCACGCGATAACGAATTAACCCAACGTATGCGGCAAGTACCATTTTTAAATTCGGTGGGTGAGCGCAGTCCGTAAGTCAGTTAGTGATACCCAACACTGCATCTGATTAGAAGTTTTTTTACAAAATACATTCTGGCTTGTGGTTTATCCCGTTGGACATGTCTGCGCAGGGTACTGATGAAACTCGATTGAGAGATAATTATGGATTTGCGAAAAATTGGTGTTATTGCAGTTGCTTTTTTGCTGTCTAATTGTGGGATGGGCAAAGATATGAAGAATTCTGCTCACGAAGATATATTGCCGGTTATCGCTGTGTCTTTAGGGATGACGATTCAGCAAGTTGAGGCCGGTTCAACTGGGCAAGTTCGATTTTATAATTCAGTTAGCCAAGAACCATCGGACAGCTTTCATAAAGATATACATCACCAATTAAAATATGTCCACCCAAATCTAGGGTTTACAATTCCAGACATGGAGCGATTGGCAATATCTTCGTATGAAGATAAAGTTACGATTATAAGTGATAGACCTGTTAGCCACTTTCAGACTATCGATGAAGTTGTCGCCTTGAGCAATCGGTATATGGATATTATAGATAAGGCAGGTTGGCAAAGGGCGCGAGAGCGCACGGCGAATTTATATTCGTTTGATCCAACTCGCAATTACGCTTCGTTGGATGAGGTTAAGGCAATGTTTTTGGATAAAACATTAAACAAGTCCTTGCAAAAAGTCAGGGTCGCTTCGTGGGTAAACAATAAAGATTGCATAGAGATAAATATTGAGAGGAGTCTACATTTTACGAATCCACCAGCTGGTGGGGCGGATGAGAAAGAGTATTTAATAACAATTGAATTTGGTTTTGATTCATAAGCTGTAATGTAAATTTGTGAAGTGCACAGCGTACATTAAATTTGTACGGCATTTCTTTGTGCGCCGGGACAAAATCTTTGGCGTACCAATGTGACATCCTGTGGAAAAACCTTAAGTTAGCAAGTAGCCCGAATGAAGCAAAGCGCAATTCGGGGATGTGCCACCCGAATTTCGGAAAAAGTAAGAATGCCAACCCTGAATTCCTCTGCGTTACATCCAGGCTGTGCATGCTTCAACCCCAAATCAGAACGGATTTACCTATTATCGTGCATTAAATTAATGGCAATTAGTTCGGTGGGGTTCCACAAAACCGCAATAGTGTACGCGGCTACAATCTGAGCAATGTCTGTCATGGCAATACCTAAGTAAATGCAAACGTATTTTCCGGGTTTCGCTACATTCTACCCCACATACCGCTGCGTTGAATCCATAAAAAAGGTCTTGATATGAAAATGCGTTTACAGCTTATTGTTACGGCGGCCATCTCCACTGCTATTTTAGTAGTGGGGATGGGAGTGGCGCGTATGAACCTAACTGTACCGAAAAGTGCAGCGACTCCGGCATCGTCAAAAGAAGAAGAAATGACTATTAGGAAGCTTACCTTAACTCTAGGGCAGAGTTCACATACTGTAAAAATGCATCCGGCATTAATTGATCAAATTAACGAGGAAGCGTTTAACAACCATGTTTCTGCTTATATGAATCAGCCTTTTGATTTTACCTATCAGCAGGGATTACTGAGTTTTAACATTCCGAGAACACATACTTTATCGCTATATGCTGAAGATGAAAAATTATCTGCTATTGGTGTAGAGATTTACCCAATTTTTGAAAATGATTTTGAAGCGGCCAGAGCGGAGCTTGTGAAATGGATGGAATTTTTTAATGCCCTGGGGCTTGTGAAAACCGCAGATGTTTATGATGTGCCACTTAATGAATTGTTTGAAAAATTTAAGCAATGTCGGCCAGACCGGGAATGCGGATTTCCGAATGGTGGCTGGCTTAAGGATAATACACAGGTCAGTGTGGATATGACCCGATTTGAGAGGACAATATTTAATGCCGATACAAAAGAAAAAATCACCAGGCCAGTTTATAAGGTGAGCATTAATCTTAAAGAAAAAAATAATAATGAAGCTTTGCCAGCTTGGAATTAAATTGATAGGTGCTGATATCCAAGTTCGTTGTCAGTCTGAGTGTGAGTTAATCTTTTCTCGGCATAAATTGCCTGATTTAATTGCTGCATGCACCGACGTTATTAATTGTGGGTTGGGTGGCGAGTTTGCATGATAAGTTGAAATGGTTTGGTGGGTAGGTGGGTTCGGGCGCACAGGTAGAGCGCAGCGAAACCCGACACAACATGTGCTCGCAACCCGAAAAATAATCGGCAGGGCAGTTTTTATACCAACGCAAATTTATATCCTTGGTAACACAACGTTGGGTTCCGCTGCGTTCTTCCAACACGACTGGGTGTCCGGTTAGCACCCAAGTGCCCCAAAGAATTTGCCTGTGAGATACCTCACAATTCCCTCATATTTTGTTAAAAAGTAGACTGGTTCAAAGCAATGGTCAGACAAAATACAAGACACTCCACTGCATAAATATCGACCGAGATATCGGCGGTTCGGTCTAGATAAACATAATGAGTGGACCCGGCAGATGGATATAAATAGCACCCGCTTGCGTACTGTGTGTATCGCATTAATGGCATCGACAACGCTACTTTCCGGTTGTGGCGCAGACACTGCCAGTTCAAGTAGCAGCTCTAGCTCTTCCAATTCCACTAGCGCTTCCAGCTCAAGCACCTCCAGCTCCTCGAGCTCTAGTAGTTCGTCCTCGACTTCGTCGAGTTCGTCCAGTAGCTCCTCTAGTTCAAGTGGTATGGCAGTTCAGGGGGATTTGGTGGTGGCCGTGAACGCTGGAGGCAGCGCCATAACGGTTGCGGGCGTGCCTTTTAAATCAGATCAATATTCTAATGGCGGTACTGTCAATTCAACGGCAGACCCTATTGCGGGTACGGATGATGACGGCCTGTATCAGACGGAGCGCTACGGCAAGTTTTCCTATGAGGTACCCGTCTCTAAGGCAACGTACGATGTTGAGTTGCATTTTAACGAGCTGTATCAAACCACTGCTGGTGCGCGTGCATTTAGCGTTACTGTAGAAGGCAAAACGCTTTTTAGCGACCTTGATCTATACGCCACCGCAGGTCACGACACGGCCTACTCCCGAGTGATCAAGGACGTGGCAGTAAGCGACGGTCATCTGAGCATCACGCTGACAGCCACCACCGACAACGCCACCATCAGTGGCTTTGCTATCTACTCCAAAGACGGAGGTCTCGACGCAGATACAGGTCCATGGTCGCGCGGGGAAAACCCCATCATCCAAACCAACTACACTGCAGACCCAGCTCCCGTAGTGTTCGGAGACACGCTGTACCTCTACACGACCCATGACGAAGACGTCACGGTGAACAACTTTTACACCATGAATGAGTGGCGGCTCTACTCCACGAAAGACATGGTGAACTGGACAGACCACGGCTCCCCGGCCAGCTTCCGCACGTTCAGTTGGGGCAGAGACAGCGCCTGGGCGGCGCAGGCCATCGAAAGAGACGGCAAGTATTTCCTGTATGTGCCGCTGAACAACAACTCTGGTTCCAGAATTGGTGTCGCGGTTGCCGACAACCCAGTCGGCCCCTACAAGGACCCACTTGGCAAGCACCTGGCGCAGGGTGCCACGAGTAACATTGACCCCACCGTTTTCATCGACGATGACGGACAGGCCTACATGTACTGGGGCAATGGCACGCTGCAATACGTGAGGCTGAACAAGGACATGGTCAGCTACTCTGGAGGCATCCAGACCGCCAATCTATCCGGTTTCACCGAGGGACCATGGATCTACAAGCGAGGCTCCAGCTACTACATGGTCTACGCCGCAAGCGGCGGCGGGAGCGAGAAGATTAGTTACGCCACCAGCAATAGTCCAACCGGGCCGTGGACTTTCAAAGGCGACATCATGGATGCGGGCAGGACATACACCAACCACCCCGGCATCGTCGAATACAAGGGGCACTCCTACTTTTTCTATCACGACAGCTCGCTGCCCGGTGGCAATAACTACAAGCGTTCTGTGCGCGTACAGGAGTTTAGCTACGCAAACGACGGCAGTATCCCGAAGCTTGCGATGACCGGTCCAGCCCCCGAAGGCATTGCCAGGTTGAACCCGTTCGCGCGAGTCGAGGCAGAGACCATCGCCTTCGCTTCCGGCGTCAAGACGGAGAACTGCAGCGACACCGGCGGTGGTCAGAACGTCACGCAAATCAGCTCTGGCGACTACATCAAGGTTAAGAACGTTAATTTCGGGGAAGGTGTGACGTCCTTCGAGGCACGAGTGTCGTCCTCGGCCGCTAACGCGAAAATCGAGCTACATCTGGACAGCAAAACCGGCACCTTATTGGGGACGTGTGATGTCTCCGGGCGCGCTTCCTGGACCACGGTGACCTGCCCAGTGAGCGGTGGAAGCGGGACCCACGACCTCTTCCTGGTGTTCACTGGCAGCGGCGACAATCTCTTCAAATTCAACTGGTGGATGTTTAAATGATCCCGTTGTATAGCTAAGGCGACACCTCGGTCGTCCTTGCGGGCGCGCAGAAAATCTGCTCGCCTATCTGCGATTTCGCTGGTGAAATCAAATCGGCCGCCCTGAACTTTTACTGCTTTCTCTCTATTCTTAAAAAGCAAGCAGCCCGGATGAAGCAAAGCGCATTACGGGGATGTGCCGCCCGAATTTCGGTTCACGTACGAATGACAATCCTAGGTTACATATGCGCCCAGACTAAGTCAGGTTGGAATTTTCAAATTAAATAAAAAGGATATAGCCTGGTTAATTTTCGTAGACATAGAGTTTCAATCGGGACCTATTTTTTACTGTAACACTTAAAGATAGGCAGACAAATTATCTGGTGGAATATATAGATGATCTGCGCGCGGCAATTCGAGAAGCAAAAATACAGTTTAAATGTGCGATTAATGCGATGGTAGTCCTGCCAGGCCATCTTCATGCCGTATTGACTTTGGCTGACAGCAGCGATAATTATTCTGCTCTCTGGCAAAAAATTAAAGCATCATTTACAAGACGCTTCGTGCGCGCAGGGTTCGGGTTGAAGAAAAATATGCGGGGTAAATTTAATTTATGGCAAAGCCGATTTGGGAGCACAGGATTAGGGATGAAGAATATTTTGCTCGGTGTGTGTGGATTATATTCATTACAATCCTGTAAAACACGGATTGGTTACACAGGTGGAGGATTGGCCTGTTTCAACATTTCACCTGTTCGTACAACAAAATATATTGAGTGAGAATTGGGGTGCCGAAGTAATTCGTAGCCCGTATGCAGCGCAGTGCAATCCGGGAATTATGATGGCGATGTTCGATTAAATTAACGTACTTAGTCTATTCCTTCCCAAACCGCTCCAAAATATACCCAATCATACTTTTCGCTAATTCGTTCTCCCCAAGAAAAACCTTCTGCGCCGTCTCCTTTTCAAGAAATTCCGCCTCCTCCTCATTATGCGTACGCACGAGTGTTTCTATTTTAGGATTTAACGTGCGAGCGTTTTTTATCATTTGCCGCACATCGAATGTATCGGGCGTGCTAACCACCAACATAGTGGCCCGGGAGATATGGGCTTGAATTAATACCGAGGGTTCAGCGGCGTCGCCAGCTACGGCGGCTATACCGGTGGCGCGAATGCGCTCGACAATTTCCCGGTTTTGCTCTGCAACTACAAACGGAATCCCGCGTGCTAAAAGGCTGCTGCCGATACGCCGTCCCACACGCCCATAACCCACTAAAACAATTTGCCCTGATAAATACTGATCTTCCGTGGCCATCGGTAATGCAGCCAAAGGATCAATGGGATGCTCTAATGCCCGTGCGGTTTGGCTGTTGGCCACTAACCATTTAAGCAGTGGTTTTACTGCCGCAAATAACAGCGGGTTTAATGTGATGGATAAAAGTGCTCCGGCCACTATGAGGTTTTGGCCTTCTAATGGCAGTAATTTTAAGCTCAGCCCGAGACTTGCGAGAATAAAGGAGAATTCGCCAATTTGCGCAAGGCTGGCGGAGACATTTAATGCCGCGCTCAGTGGGTAACGCAGAGCCAATACCAAGGCTATGGCCGCAATGGATTTGCCGATAATAATTGTGCCGACTACGGCGAGAACTCGCAGCGGTTGCTCTAATAAAACCGCCGGATTAAATAACATGCCTACGGAGACAAAAAACAACACGGCAAATGCTTCCCGTAAGGGTAAGGATTCTTCTGCCGCACGGTGGCTAAACTCCGATTCGCGCAGCACCATGCCCGCAAAAAAAGCGCCCAGTGCAAATGAAACTCCAAATAAAGCACTAGCGCCCCAGGCGATGGTGAGCGCCGCCGCAACCACACAGAGGGTAAATAATTCTCGCGAGCCGGTCCGCGTGATTTGCCACAGCAAGGCTGGAAATACCCGGCGGCCTACTACCAACATCAGTGCAACGAACGCCGATACTTTCAGTAGAGTTAAGCCCAGTGCATACACAATACTAGCGGAGGAGCCACCTTCAACTGGGTCACTTAGCCAGGCGGCCAATGGTGGAAGTAAAACCAGCACCAGCACCATGGCTAGATCTTCCACAATAAGCCAGCCTACGGCGATGCGCCCGTTCATACTTTCAAGGGAACCGCTAGCTTCCAGGGCGCGCAATAGAACAACGGTACTGGCCACGGAAAGTGCAAGCCCAAATACTAAGGCTGCGCCTAAATCCCATCCCCATGAAGTGGCAAGGAACGCACCTAAGCCGGTGGCTACAAGTATTTGAATCAATGCCCCGGGTATGGCGACTTTGCGCACGAGCATCAGGTCTTCTATGGAAAAGTGCAGCCCTACGCCAAACATCAATAACATCACGCCGATTTCCGCCAGCTCACCTGCAAGGTTGGTGTCGGCCACAAAACCGGGTGTAAATGGGCCGATGATGACCCCTGCGAGCAGATAACCAACTAGTGCGGGTAATTTTAAGCGGGCTGCGATAAACCCTAGTACTAAGGCTAAACCTAGGGCGGCGGCTATAGTGGTGATCAGCGGAGTATGGTGGAGCATCTACTGCCTCAATAAAAAGATAAATTACTGGTGTGTGCCGAAGCCAAATACCCTAACACAAGGGCGCGCGAAATGAGGTATTTGTGCATATGTAAATAGATAAAGCGGGGCTGCATTTACCCACGAGTGCGCGTTGAAACAGTGGTTTCACACTAAATGCAATTAGGTTAGGTGATTATTAGTTGTGCGTAGTTTAGATTCCCAGCAGTGAATGTTGGTTTAATCATCATTTTTAATTTCTACGGATTTGCCAAATCGTCTAAGTGCATGGTTTGCCATGTTTTTAGCTATTTCCCACTCGCTTACAAATATTTCACCTAAATGATCGTGCAACATTAATTCTGCTTCAGCCGGGTTGGCCGCTAATAATAAGGTTTCCACCGTGGGGTTTAGCGTTTTGGCGATGTCGATCATTTGTTTCGTTTTTAATGAATCCGGTTGCGTAATGATTAATAAACTTGCTTTATGAATGTGTGCCTGTATCAGTGTGGCAGGTTCGCAGGCGTCGCCTAATACAGCTGGAATTTCCTGCTCGCGCAATAATTCAACTAATGCGCGCTTTTGTTCGGCCACTACAAAATGTACATCGTTGCCACGCAGCCAATTGCTCACTTGGCGACCTACGCGGCCAAAGCCTACGATGACCACCTGGCCGGTTAAATAAGTTTGGTCTACATCCATAGGCAAAGCTGCCAATGGATCGTCGCGTGTTTCTAAACGGCGGGCGAGGGCGGAACGAGCGCGTATCCATGCTTGTGCAGGTTCTACAGCAGCAAATAGAAAGCTATTAACTGAAATAGAAATAAACGCCGCGGCGAGCACTAAATTACTAGCGGCATCGCTCATTAAGCCGAGGGTTTTGCCCAGGCCAATTAAAATAAACGAAAACTCGCCAATTTGAGCAAGGCTTACGGCCACAGTTAATGCAGTATTTAATGGGTAGCGCATAATTAAAACTAAAATACTCGCCACCAGTGTTTTACCTACAACGACTACAAACACTACAGCGAGCAGTTTAATCGGCTCGCTCATAATTACTTGTGGGTTAAATAACATACCCACGGAGACAAAAAATAACACCGAAAAAGCGTCGCGCAATGGCAGGGATTCATCGGCAGCGCGGTGGCTGTATTCGGATTCGCGCATCATCATGCCGGCAAAAAAAGCCCCCAATGCAAATGAAACATCAAACAAAGTCGCTGCCATAAACGCGACTCCTAAAGCAGTTGCTACCACACACAAATTAAATAATTCCCGCGAGCCACTGCGGGCTACCCACCAGAGTAATTTGGGGAAAACTCTGCGGCCCACCACCAACATAAGTGCAACAAATGCCGCCACCTTACCCAGGGTTAATGCCAGCGAGAATACCCAGGGTATATCGGCAGTTTGTGCAGGATCTGGGTTAACGAAATTGGCGAATGCGGGCAGCAGCACGAGTACCAGCACCATAATGAGGTCCTCCACCACTAACCAGCCGACGGCGATGCGCCCATTCACGCTGGCCAACAGGCCTTTGGATTCCAGCGCCCGCAATAAAACCACGGTGCTCGCTACTGATAGAGCCAACCCAAAAACCAGTGCTTCGCCCATGGGCCAATGCCAAAACCAGGCGAGGCCGACACCCATAGCCGTTGCGAGGACAATTTGTAAAATGGCACCGGGGATGGCGAGGGCTTTTACTGCGAGCAAATCCTTGAGGGAAAAGTGCAGCCCGACGCCGAACATCAATAAAATAACCCCCACTTCAGCAAGTTCATGGGAGAGGTTTTGATCGCTAATTAAACCGGTCGCCGCCAATAGCATGCCTGCAAATAGATAGCCTACGAGAGTTGGTAGGTGTAATCGTATGGCAATAAAGCCAAATAACAGAGCAAGCCCTAGGCCGTAGGCAAGCGTGCTAATAAGTTGTACTGAGCTGTGCATGGTGTGTCCTTCAGGCTGAAGAATGAAGCTTACCTCAAAAGGGGGAGCGAGTTTCCTGCATGCTCGCTTAAAGTCGCAGCAAATCCCAGCATTAGGCGGGCCAGCTACTTATGTGCTCAGCTCATAGGTACTTTCCCAGCGCTAATAGACGTTGGGGCTTTGGCTTCATAGGTTAAATAACCAGGCATTGCCCTCATAAACGGGCTTAGCCTTCGCCTCTCGTCTATGGTATCTTTTCATTGTTTTCAAAAAGTTCGGAAATCTAAGCTGCTGTTATGACGCCATTAATTCAATCCTTCGTGCTGCACTTCGGCGAAATGGGGAGCCGCTGGGGCATCAATCGCACCGTAGGCCAAATATACGCTCTACTGATGCTCAGCCAAGCGCCTCTCAATGCTGAATATATCGCCCAATCCCTAGAGATATCTCGCAGCAATGTGAGCGTAGGCTTAAAAGAATTGCAAAGCTGGCGCCTGGTCAAATTGCAGCACCAACCCGGCGATCGCAAAGAATATTATTCCCTTGCCGGTGACACCTGGGACATGGCGTTGCGGGTGATGGAAGAGCGCCGCAAACGTGAGATAGACCCAACACTTGCTATTCTTGATGCTTTGCTTAAAGAGCCAGTTGAATCCATTGATGATCAATATGCGCAATCGAAAATGCAGCAGGTACAGGAATTACTGAGTATGTTGTCGCAGTGGTCGAATGACCTTCAAAGCCTTAGCCCTGAGAGCTTACAACGATTGATGCAGCTAGGGGCAGGGGTGAACCGCTTGCTGGAGCTCAAAGATAAATTACTAGGTAAATAATGTCTGGGCTACAAAGTGAAGCCTTGTTAGCGCTGGTGCAAGCCCAAATGCCGTTCGGTCGCTACCAAGGCCGCCGCATTGTAGATTTGCCAGAGGAATACCTGATCTGGTGGAGCCAGAAAGGATTTCCGCCCGGCGAATTAGGCGGCTTTATGGCTTTGGCGCTGGAAATTAAACGCGAGTGTTTAGAAGGATTAATTAAGCCACTGCGGCCTTATTAAGCGCTGGTTTTTCTCGCATTTACGCTTATTAGTCAGTCAGTGCCAATTGTTGACTGCCCTGCCAGGTATCTCCCGGAAGTAATTCAATCGGTTCGGCGACATTCGCAGCTTCAACACACAGCATATTTTGGAATTCGTCATCAGCCATATCCGGTAAACTGGTAACTCCGGTATAGCCGGGATTCCAAACCACAACATCTTTAAACCCCTTTGCCGTTATTGCTAATGCACGCGTTTGATCGCGCCACAGCAGTGGCTGGAGAGCATGGAAATAGACTCGATCTAAAGCGTCCGCAATTGTTAGTTCATTATCAGTTTGTATTTTGCGCTGATCCCAGGGAGTGCCATTATCCCAATATTCAAGTTCTGCTAGCCCACTTAACGTTCCTTGTCGGTAATCGCTGCTCGCAAGATAAGTATGCAGCGCACTGGTAAAGTGTATGGGCTGATCGGCGGTGTTTTTTATCTGTAATTGCAGTGTCAAAACGCCGGGAGCTATTTCAACTCTGTACCGAGCAGCAAAATTAAATGCCCAAGCCGCAAGCGTTTGTGCATTAGACCCCAGAGTAAATTCAGCACAGCTGGCGCCTGATGCTTGTACATCTAACTGCCAGAGTATATTGCGCGCGAAGCCGTGTTTGGCACCGGGACCAAACGCACCGAATTGCGGAAAAATCACCGGCACACCGCCGCGAATGGCCTTGCCCTCGCCAAATACAGCTTGGCGGCTTAAAAATAGTTGTTCACCATTTTGCACGCAGCGCCAGGATGTTAAGTGCGCGCCTTGCAGATAAATTTCGGCGCTATCGCCGCACGGGTGAATTAATTGCACAAAAGGCTGATGTGATTGGCCAGTAAGAATTGGCAAAGCTGCTGATGACATGGTGACCCGCTCGAAAAACTCGAATCATACCCAGCGTGGGCAGGAGCGTCACTAGTGAACTACATGTGCGTGGACAAACTGGTTTGGCCGAGGAGTAATAATAAGCCTGCCGCCTGTTCAACACCCAAAGCCACTTCAGAATCAGTTATGCTAATCGGCCTTTCACTCACTAATATTACGGTAGATCGCAATGCAGCTACTGAGTCGCTTCTTTCGCTCCAAACCCAAAATTCTCACCCTTGAAGAACAACTTGCCGCGCTGCCGAACAGCACCAGTGCGCAATTAAAAACGTTGTTATCAGGCGATGCTCCTGAAGCAGTAAAAGAAGCGGCCATAGGATTTTTGCCCTATGACGAAGTGCTGCTAACCCTGGCTAAAGCGCAGTCGGGCCGCCAGCAAATGGCCGCGCGCAAACGCATCGGTGAGCTGCTGGACTCCGGCGTTTTAGCCGTTACGCAATTAATTCGCGATGTCCCACGCCAAATTGAACTGTTAGCCTTAGCCAGTTGCTCGGTTAAAGCGAGCCTGGAATTAGTTGAGCAGGTTGAAAGCTCAACCGTATTGGTGGAATTAGCCTGCAACGGCCCAACAACTCATATTCGCCAAGCCGCTGCTAATAAAATTGACGGTCGCGAAGATTTAGAGCAATTGGCAAAAATTGCGCAAAATAAAGATAAAACCGTTTATAAAATTGCGCGTACAAAACTTGATGTCTTTAAAATTCAAGATGCGCTTGATGCTAAATACCGGCATGGCCTAGAAACATTGTGTGAAAAACTCGAAGCATTAGGCAAGCGCGAAGCAGATCATTTATACAAAGGCAAATTTCTCGCGTTTGATAATGAGTGGCTGCAAGAATCGCAAAACGGCTCGGTGCCGGCTGATGTTACTGCTCGTTATGAACGCGCTAAAGCACTTTGTCAGGAAAAAATCGCCAGCCGAGCAGAAGTAATTGCTAAAGAAGAAGAAAAAATAGCGCTCGAACAGCAGGCCCGCCAATTTGTAGAAGCCGCTCTGCACGATATGCAGAATTTACTGGCAAAACTCTATACGGCAAGCCACATGGATGAGCTTAAGGCAATGGATGTTCCGAAAAAAATCCAAGAACTCTCTCAAGCAATTACGCTCGCTGCGCGCAATATTCATGCTGCAGAGCAGGTAAAATTATTTAATAGTTATAAAGAGCGCGCGCAAAATTTATTTGCCAGAATTTCTGAATCCGGCCCGGTTACTCAAGCATTACAGCAGTTGCAGAACGCAAGCTCGTCGGAAACTGCGCAGCAAGCAAAGCGTTATGTGCATTCAATTTTGCAAGAAGCCAAAGATTTTCAGCATGAGCAAATAGCACCTTGGTTGACGCAATCCAAAGAGCAATTTAGTGCCTGGCTGGATACACAAAAAGAAAAAGAAGACCAAGCCAAACAAATGGTAAAAGATTTAGCTGATCTAACGCGCCGTGGTGTATGGGCGGCTGAACAGGGAATGGTGCGGCGCGCGCGCGGTATATATAAAGATTTACAAGAAAAAATCCAGCAAACTGCCGATGACTTGCCAGCTAATATCGCAAGCAAAATGGCGGATTTTGAGCAGCTTATGCATAGGCTCGGCGATTGGCATGAGTTTGCCGTCACGCCTAAAAAAGAAGATTTAATTAAACACATGCAAAGCTTAAGTGAAAGCAAACTCGCGCCTAATGACTTGGCGAGCAAAATTCATGAACTGCAGGATCAATGGAAAGAATTAAGCCGTGGTGGCCAGCAGAGCGATGAAAGCCTGTGGGAACAGTTTCAGGCGGCCTCAATACAAGCCTATACACCCTGTAAAGAATATTTCGAACAGCAAACACTTGAGCGAGAAAATAATTTAATCAAGCGCACAGGCCTGATCGCGCAACTGCAGTCTTATTTAGAAAAATACGATTGGCAAAACGCTGTTTGGAAAGACGTGGAAAAAACGCTAAAACTCGCGCGAGAAGAATGGAAAACCTATTGGCCCGTGCCGCGCAAAATGTTAAAAGAGCAACAGGCGCAGTTCGACGCATTATTGGATCAACTCCACGGCAAAATTAAAGCCGAATATCAGGCGAATAAAACGTGGAAGGAAAAAATAATTGCTGAAGTTGCCGAGCTAAAAAATTCTGTTGATTTAGCTGCGGCTGCGGAAAAAGTAAAACAGCTGCAACAACAATGGAAATCTATTGGGCGCAGCTGGCCTAAGGATGATCAAAATCTTTGGGATGAATTTCGTAAACATTGCGACGCGGTTTTTGAAAAACGCAAACAGCTATATGAAGAAGTAAATGCTCAGCGCGATGCTATCGTTGAAAAAGCTCACGACTATTTAAATCAATTAAAGTCTTGGGTTGAATCCGCACCCGAAGCCATTGCTAGCGCTAAAACTCATATAGATGAAATAAAAACTCAATTTGAAGGCTTAGGAGAATTGCCGCGCAAAGCCGCGCAAGAATTGACCCAGCAATATCATCATTATTCAGAGCAAATAAAACAAGCTTTGCAAGACGCGCGGAAATTTGCCCAAGCAAAAGCCTGGAGTGACGTATTTAACCTCGCGGATATTTTGCGCCGCTACGAATGTGAGCGTTTGGCTACCAACGATAGCGTCAGCGAGCCTCAGAAATTAACAGCGGCTTGGAGTGCAATAATCCAGTGGCCTGCCGGCACTCAAGAAGTATTGACCAACCGCAAACAGCTGAGCATCGAGACCCTGCGTAACGCCAGTGCCAACGCTCAAAATACATTAGAGCTTTTATGTATCCGCGCAGAAATTCTCACTCAGAGAGAAACGCCTGAAGCTTTCAAATCTCAACGTATGGGCTACCAGGTAGAGCAGCTTAAACTTAACTTCGGCAAACGTGATGAGACCTTTGAAGGTTTAATAATTGAATGGTTAAGCGTGCCTGGCGTTGCTGATGAGGCCTATGAAGCTGCATTACAGCGGTTTAATGCTTGTAAATAAAGTATAAATGGCCGTTTTGGGCGTCGAATGAGTAACTTCCTTTTTACTTCTCCTCCCCATTTTAAGGGGAGGGACCTTTAGGGAAACGACTATTAATGAGCGTAAAAATTTAACTATTTCATGAAGCTAAGCCAACTTCAGCTCGAAAGTGGCGTAAATTTTTTGACCGTTGCCGAGTCTTAAACAAGTCATTTTTTTAGCCTAAACCCCATTAGTATTTCCTAGATCGTGTTTTACCCACTAGCAGGTTCTCGCCCTTAAATTAACCCCTCTAACAATGCCACACGCTCACTTAGTTGCTGATATTCCACTCGTAATGCCGCGATCTCCTGTTTTAGCGTCGTCAATTCGTCTACCCCGTCTTCAGCACGATGCGTGAATTCCCCGGCAGTTGTCTGCTCTTGTTCCGTTATTTCCCCAGCAAATAAATGTGCGTACCTAGACTCGCGCTTACCCGGTTCTCGCGCAAGCTTACAAATCAACGGCGGATTGCGCGCCATCATTTGATGTAGCGCTTTTTCAACATCAAGCACGTCATTAAAATCGTGCAAACGTTGAGTGCGTGTGCGCAGCTCCCCCGGTGTTTGCCAACCGCGCAGTAACAACACGCATACGACAGCTAGTTCTCCAGGCGACAGCTGCAATTCGCTAAATTGAGTATTACAAAAACGATGTTGATACTTAACAACGCGACTTCCCATAGCGGAAATAGGCGAGACCAAGTGTCTTTTCACCAAATCATCTAACGTGCTTTGCACCTGAGCCTCGGTCATCTCCATAACTGGCTCACGATTACTTTTTTGGTTACATGCCATCGTCAAGCTGTTTAACGATAAAGGGTATTGGTCGGGTGTAGTCAGGGCTTTTTCTATCAAACTGCCGATGACACGGGCTTCTTTAGGGGTCAAATCATACATAAGGCAGTCCTAGCAGATGGGCGATCAACAGAGTAGCCTAACTGTTTCGCACTAGTAAACTGAGATATGGATTAAGAAAAAAGTCTAAGGAGCGCCTACTTACCTTGCGTTGCTGGATTAGGGTGATTATGCTTCATTGACCCTTGCCTTACCTCTTGGGGAGTCAACTGTCAGGTAATTAGAGCATGCCCGACTGCAAGCTGGCCCTAGAATCCACCTACCTGGATCGACATAACTGACTGGGAATAACTATGTCTAATAAAAATTCAAAATATAAACGCAATCTATTGATACAAATCGTAACCTCAGCGTTAGTACTGACGTTGGTAGGTTGTGGCAGTGGCGGAAAAAAAGGGGATGGATTGTTGGGGACACCAGTTCCAAGTTCCTCCAGCTCCTCCTCGGGCCGCAGTAGCTCCTCTTCGTCTTCCAGTTCAGGTGGCACAAGTTCCTCTTCAAGTTCTGGTAGTTTGGGCAACACCGCCAATTTCACTGACGCCGTATCGGGTAAAAAAATCACCGCTAAATTTGATGCAGGTACAACCGAGCTTGCACAAAACGACGCTCGAAGTGTGGATATAACATTTACCGATGACACTGGGACTGCTGTTCCTGTTCAAGACGGATCCACGGTAAAACTATCATCACCCTGTATTACCAATAGCGATTCACAAGTTGTTTCTGGTCCTACTGTCTCGGCAAACAAAGTAAGTTTTCAATATTTGCTCAAAGGTTGTTTGGGTGAGGACTCTGTTATCGTCACAGGGAAATGGGGAGCTGTTGATTATTCCCTCGCTGGGAAAATCAAACTTGCTCCTTTAGGGGTAGGCATTATTTCTCCTGAATCATCAAAAAATCTCTATATGGCAATACAAGGTGTTGGGGGGATTGAAACGGCGACTTTGGCATTTATAGTTAAAGGTTTGACTGGAGAGCCCATTTCTGGTGAGCGAGTATCATTCAGGTCCATTGGTAATGCAGGCGGTGCAAAGCTGTTGCAATCTTCTGGAACCTCAGATAAAGATGGGCGAGTGACCGTTGATGTGGTATCCGGGCCTACAGCAGGCAATTTACAAGTTGAAGCCACTCATGATGGTACCGGCAAAAAGACTACGTCTCAGGAGATTGTTATATCAACCGGCTATCCTCAGGACGGCAAGTTCAATCTTTCATTGAGTATTTTTAATCCTCTTGCATACAGCGTTGGTGGCAATACAAAAGTTACAGAAATTTCCGCCTCTATGACTGACGAACGCGGCAACAATGTGCGCTCTGATTTACAAGTTAGGTTCGTGACCAAAGAGGGTGGTATTACGCTAAAAAATTCATGCGCAGTTGATGCAGAATCTAAATGTTCAATTCCTTTTGGCGCCTCAGGTGGTGTTCCTTTGGATGGCCGCATAAAAGTATTCGCTGCAGTATCAGGCCAGGAAAATTACATCGATAATAATGGAAACGGTATTTTTGATGAAGGAGATATATTTAACCCAGAAGACGATCTGGGCGAACCCTATGCAGATCACAATGATAATGGTCAATACGACATAGGCGAATATTATGATGATACTAATGGAGACGGAGTGCGTAGTCCCGGCAATAAAAAATGGGACGGTCATGCGTGTGCTCACCTTAGCCTTTGCGGTAATAAGGGAACGGTAATTGGTCAGGAAGTACAAGTTGTCTTTTCAATGAAGGGGCTTGACCTTTGTTATGGATCGCCATCTACACCCCGTGATGGTACCATCACAGAAGTGGCTCCAGAAGGGCAATTTATTCTTACCAATATCGGTGTTTCAGATGGCAATCCTTATGCTGTCAATACAGGCAATCTCTGTACAAACGGTAATCCCTTACCATATGGGACTAAGTTAAGTTTTAGTGCACAGGGCGGGGGCACCGTTGCCGACACTGATACATACGACGTTTTAAACACGAAAACTCCAACCACTTTACCCTTTATGTCTTATAAAGCACCTAAAGAACCGGGAGATTACTTCGTTTATTTAAATGCAGAATTTCCTGATGGCACCAAGTCTAAAGGCATAAGAATTTGGCAAGTAAGAGTAAAGCCTGCTGCTTAAAAGAATCACGTTATTGAAAAAAGGGCCCTTGCGGCCCTTTTTCTTTGCCTTAGAGTTTTTGTGTTGCTGAGTAACTCACCTGGATATCAAATTTTAATACAGCCTAAAAGACTCATAATTGGTTGTCAGTTAGCCTTTAACACAGATTTTGTAAAAACCATTTATGAAAATAACAGTGCCGAAATATTGCATGTCGCATTTGGAGCAATAAAAATTAATTGCCGAATTATAATATTGATATGTTCGTAGGCTTATTTAAAGGCCAAATTCGTAATTTGATAAAAAGTGTTATGAGAAGCTGTGATTATTTATACGGCTGAATATAAATGCAGTTTTGACTAAATTTAGATGCCGACATTTACTTATTTGTTGCTCGCGTTTGCGCACCATAGTGCACGGGCCGGTCCGTTGGTTCAGCGCATTATGAGAGTGATTCAGTTGAAGTTATTCGAGCGTCGGAGCTTAAATCATTCTAATTCCTGACCCTGCCGACGATAAAAATCGGCCACAAAATTAGGCTCGCTTTATGAGTTTTACCTGTAGGACAGCGCTGAGATATAGGGCTTTCCGGGAAAGCTCGAGTATCGATTATTTGAATCTTTCTATCTACTGCACGAGCCGGTCTGCGGGTGGCTCTATTAAATAAATATGTGGATGTGCGGCATAGAGGCGATAAAAAATACTTACACTTACATTTTTTATAGCAACCGCCATTTTTTCATCAAATTTTAACAATCTCTACAATGCAGAATTAGATTCTAAAATCTGCAAATCTGCAAATCTGCAAATCTGCAAATCTGCCTCCCTGCCACTCTACTTTAATAAAACAACTTCAAATCAACCGCCTCCGCCATTACCTTGTAACCATTCTCGTTAGGATGTAAATGATCACCGGAATCCACCGTACTCATTAAACGTGATTGATTATTGGGGTCGCGCATTGCCGCATCAAAGTCTATAACTGCATCGAATTTACCGCTGGTGCGGATCCAATTATTTACTTTTTTACGCGCGGTTTCGCGGTCGGCGTTATCGTAAGACGAGCCGCCAAAAGGCAAAATTGTTGCTCCGTAGGCCAGTAAACCCTTGTTATGCGCCTTTTCGACCATTTGCCCAAAATTGGTAATTAAGTCATTCGCGATAGTACCAGCACTGCCGGAGTTACCTAAATCGTTAACCCCTTCGAGAATAATCATCCATTGCACACCGGTTTGTTGCAGGATGTCATGATCAAAACGCGCGTTACCTGCAGGCCCGAGGCAGGCTTTTAATACACAGTTACCTCCCACCCCATGATTTAGTACGCCTACATCCTGCGTGTCCGCAACAGCTTGTAGACGCCGAGATAATTCATCCGGCCAGCGATTTTGTTTATCAGTGCCTGACCCGCGTCCATCAGTAATTGAATCCCCTAAAATTGCTATTGACGCACTTGTGGCGGGCGTCTCCACGTCTAGCGCAGAAATGACGTACCAGTGTTCGGTTTTTGTGGCGCTATTTAAGTTAGCTGTGGCAACCGCGTTACCGCTTTGAATATATGAGGTAGTACGTGATCCGGGATGGCCGGTGATATCTTGTGGGACGCTGCCAAATTGCATGGTAATAGCCAAATTTGCGCGTGGGGCAACACTAAATGCAATTGGGTCTGAAGTAACCTCACCCTTGGCGGGAATTGTCACTTCGGATTTTCCGGCAAACGTTAATGTACTCTCAGTCGTAGGTTCTATCGTACTGGCGCTAACTGATTTGGCGAGGTGAACAGTTTTAATCGTTAAAGGGCTTGCGCTATATTCATTAGATAGGCGTAAACGCACTTTTTCACCACCGATAGAAACATGCACTATCTGGCGCAATGTATTGTTGCTCAAACCGGGGGAGGGCGGTCTATTATCGACTTCTACTAATTGCTCGGACGTTGCCCAGGTTCCCACCCAGATTTTAGCAACCGAATTACCGCTACTCGAACTGCTGGATGAGCTGGAACTGGATGAGCTTGAATTAGACGAACTCGAAGAACTGCTTGAGCTTGATGAGCTACTCGAATTGGAAGAGCTGCTTGAGCTAGATGAGCTAGTTCCCTCTCCGCTGCAGCCAGATAAAACCAGCCCAGCGATAAAAATTAGACAGTATGTAAAATTGGTTTTCATATTGTTACCGAGTTATTGTTGTGGTTTTTTTGAACTGCGGTTAACCCATTGTTTGTTGCATTCTTCGTAGTGAGTTGTATACATTTTTTGAATAGACGAACAAACACTACCTAATTCACGCAACAACCTGCCCCAAGGTATTTTGCGTAGCCATTATTGCTGTTCTGGTGCCACGAGATGTGGAATTGGTGCGCAAATCTAGTGCGAGAAAAGGAAGCGTATTGAGTGCAAAAACTCAATATTAGGCGCGTCATTGCAGATACTTATTGGGAGAATAGATGGCAATGCTAAACACTTAAAATGAGTGCTGCCGAATCTATTATATGCCTTTAGTCTGACCTGTTAAGCTGATCAAGCGAAGGAGTCTTGTAAAGACTATATAAAGCAATCATTGTTAGGTGGGAATTAAAAACTTTCCTAATAAGCAGGATCGTTGTGGGGCTGCTGGGAAAGGGAACTTGCAGTCAGAATTTTTAATATATCAGGCATAAGGTGGAAGCCCCCCAAAACAATAGAGTTTTGCAGACTTTCACCTTTGGTGCTGGAAAGGATTATTTTTTAATTTACTCATCGTGATTAATATCGCTTTTATCTTGTCTGGTTTTGTTGAAGATTTTATAGGCTTAAACAGTTTGTGATGTAGAATTAAATAGATTTATAGACGTAGTTGAGTCTAATTTAAATTTTTGCGCCGCTACACTGCTGGCAATACCAAAATAATTGCGCAAATTTTGATGTATATGACTGGGCTCCAACTCGATACCAGTTGCATCAACCTGCAATGTTTGCGGATTTATTTTATAAGCTTTATGCAGTTCAGAGGTTTTGCCTATGACTCGATTTGCCCAGGGCGCATTTTTTTGCATTAAGATTGTACTGCCATAGTTCCAATGGTCCTTACCTTTACCTGCATTGTAATAAGGTGTGCGGCCAAAGTCGCTTGCGATGCTTACAACCAAGCGATCACTAATTCCAAGTTGCTCGGCAAAATGCCACAGCGCTCCAGCTGAATTGGTCAGATTATTAAGTGCATCAACGGCACGCACGTCGTGATCGTCGTGAGTATCAAAACCGCTAATGGAAATATCCGCGCTAATCCCTAAGCCAGTGGCGAAGGCGGTCAACGCGAATTTTAGTGCGTCTGTGTAATTATCCTTAATATATTCGCCTTCATTTAAACCTAGATACATCGACGAGAAATTTTTAAATCCATCGGTATTAGCAAATACAGCATCATAATATTCACCGGTTTGTTGTTGTTGTTTTGCTAGTTGCTGCTTGGCCTCTTTTAAATGCAGCGCGCGATTGGACTGCATAGCTTTAATGGCGGCAAGGTCGTCATCTGGCAGCCATTGCGCTGTTTGCCCAGGGGTGCGAATATTTGGCTCAACAATCTGAAATGTATCTTTCGATAATTTTGTTGGTGCAATAAGGTTGGCGGTTGCTGTGTCGCCGTACACCAAAAGTGGCATGGCAAGACCGTGCTTTTGCGTGTAAGCGTGTAATGCAGATAAGTAAGGCGCGCCATTTTTTTGCGAGCCCGCGTGGTTATATAACCGTCCTGCTACATGGGCATTGGTGTGGCTATTTATACCGTTAATAACGAGCATTTTGTCGAAGTGTTGTTTAAAAAAGCGGGCGTTATTACCTACTGGTGCATACGCAATATTGCCTGCTTTTTGAATTTCGGCATTTGAAGCCCAGTTATTGATTATTTTTTCGTTAGGTTGATTAATTTTAGGATCACAAAAACTAGTGACGTCCCATCCACCAGTGGCCTGTAAATTAACGAAGAGAAACCCTTTGTAGTCTGTGGCAGTGCCAGCCCAAACTTGGCAGGGCACCGAGGGTAATGCAATGCCCAAACCGGTTAAACCTAAATATTGGAGGAGACTTCGGCGGTTCATTAACAATACCTATTCGTAAATATAGTCGTAATCAGCCATTAATGCGGCGACTAGCGTGCGCCAAGCACTAAGGCTACTTGTTGGGTCGGAGGCCCATTGACTCCAAGGGACGCCATTAGAATTATAGTCACAATATACGTTTGTTTCTGTAAGGGCGGTTCCCGATTTACGGCTAATTTTATTTTGCCGTAATTGAAGAAATAGATCGGTATAGCGGATGACTTCATCGGAATCTGCAGAAAGTACTTTACCGTGGAATCGCTCAATTAAAGCTGCTACCTGAGCGCGAAAATTCTGTGTAGTGGTATCGACGGCATTGGCAACTAATACGGTGGGAGCAAGACTGATTTCAAGTTGATTACCTACGGTTTGTGCTTTGGCATTGAGCTTAACCTGCCAGATACCGCTTTGATCAACAGGGATGTCGATGCGCAATGTATTTGATTTGCGTATATTAAATGGCTTGCCTATGTATCCTAACGGGCTGCCGTTAATCCAGTCGTATTTATCAAACAAGTCTCCGGTGGTACCACTGACTAAAATACTACCGTCGGGTTTTATTATTTGTAATTGATTTAAAGTCACCGTATCGAGGGCAGGAGTTGACTGCACACTTTTTGTTTGTGTCGCTACAAAATTAATTTGCTGGCCCGGCGCTGCCGTTACCGGAATAGACCAGGTAAAATCCCGTGCTGTAGTTTGGTCAAATACCTCTACAGTTTGATAAGCGCTTGTAGGCAGTGTTTGTCTTTCTACACGCGTAAATAATTTGCGTTCTTGTATTGGTTTATTAAATTCAGTAGCCACAATTGTGCAGCTTTTTGCCAATGCATGCCGTTCAACCACTCTTAGCATAATATGACTTAGATCGCGTTGGCGTTTGGTAGCAGTTACAGAATCAATGCCGCCAAAAATTAATTTAAAACCTTTAAGTAAATTGACATCAGCAATACCGGTTAGATCTAGGGTTTTGCTATACAGCTCTTCAGGTGTCAATAGGCGCCTGCCGCCTGTGTATATAGCTGGGCTTTCTGTAGCATCTACAGATTGTGCTTTTCCTCTAAACCATTCGCTCATAAGGATTTCCGTTATGAGTGGTTTAAGCGCATATTTATTTTTAACAAAATAATCTGCGAAATGGCTGAGCGCAGATAATTTAGCGTCGTATTGAGCCGGCGTTAAGCCGTCATCCAGCATTGGCTCACCAAATAGTGCAGGCCACCAAAATTTAACCGTGCCCGCTGCAAACCGTGGATCTTTAGTGATTAAGGTCGCGGCCTGATTGAGGGAATTAAAATTATCTGCAACCAATGTCTGCTCGAACCCGGGTGTACGCATATCTGCGTACCAAACATCGCCAGATTTATAGAGTTTGGAGCGGCGATAATCTTCATCAAGCGAATTTAACCCCCAGGCCTGATTGCGAAAAGTGCCACGTTCACCGAAATTTTGAAATGCTCCAGCTAGTGGATCTAAGCGGGTATGGCAGACAGAGCAGGCGGGATTGTTTAACGTTGGATTATCCTTATCAGAGAGTGCAGCCATATCAATCGTACGCGCGGTAGAGTTTTCAATATCCACCCCTAAAAAATGCTGATAGGTCCAGCGGGATCGGGCTCGATTTCGATTAGTAGCAGTAGTTGGATACTGTTGTAAAAAGGCCGGTTCCGACAGAATACCTGCGTGCGGGATGGCTATTTCTTGAGAGCCTTCCCAGTCTAATTTGGGGAATGCGCGAGGCCCAGTGGAGATATGTTGGCCATGATTTACCGCTGGAATAAAACTGCCAGCCACTGGAGTTAGGCCAGTTTTAAAAACTTCAGCAGTTTTTTCACTGACCATCGTGTAAGGAGCAGTAAGTACTTCTGTATAAGGTAAATCGTTTTGAACGACATGAGCGATTAGTTCCAGCGGCGCTTCAGCTAATTCATTTAATACTGCATCGCCATAAACGTAATCAGATTTTTCAAATTGAGTTTGGGGATCAACCGACTGAAATTTTTGGTTGAAAACTGGGTAATAGAAAATAAGATCGTCTAAATAATCTTTAGTTACCACCAAGCTGCGCACTAACAGCTGATCATTCGCTCCGCGCTTGATAAATTCTTTAAATCCGGCATCTTTGAATAATGTTTCCAAAGCCTTACGAAGAGTTGTGTCGTCCGCTTGCCGAAGTTCATTGAGTTTTTGGCTGCTAGGTATTTTTCCAGTGAGAAGAAGCGAGGCTCGGCGGTAGGTGGCATCGGGAGACTCTAACGATAACGTCGACTTAGTCACGGATAGCGCAGTTAAATTCTGCCCACTTAACTCGCTTAAATAGCTTGCAAGCCAGATGTATTCACTATCAGTAGGCGCGTAGACAACTCCGCCTCCATGGCTATCCAAGCCTTTAACTTTGTTGAGAATACGCTGTGCAGATTCATTTAATACAAAAGTGTTTAATCGAGCTAAATTTTCTGCTTCGACTGTCGCATCTCCCTTGGTGAAAACAAGGTCGGTAGTTTTCGCAAGGCCAGTGGATTTGTGGCAGTTGATACACTTTGATTGAATAACGTCTTCATGTACGTGGGCAGCTAATGAAACACCTGAGGAGGAACTGCTTGAACTTGAACTTGATGAACTAGAAGAGCTTGATGAACTGCTTGAACTGGAAGAGCTACTTGTACGGCCGCTAGAACTAGAAGAACTGCTTGAGCTAGAGGAGCTGCTCGAACGACCAGTGCTGGAACTAGAAGAACTGCTTGAGCTAGAGGAGCTGCTCGAACGGCCAGTGCTGGAACTTGAAGAGCTGCTAGAGCTAGACGAACTGCTCGCTCGACCAGTGCTAGAACTAGCAGAACTGCTTGAACTAGAAGAACTACTTGTACGCCCCGCACTAGAGCTCGAAGAACTACTTGAGCTAGAAGAGCTACTTGAACGGCCTGCACTGGAGCTCGAAGAACTGTTTGAGGATGAAGAACTGTTTGAGATTGACGAACGACCAGAGTTTGAAGAACTGCTGGACGATGATGTGCTTGAATTTGACTGGCGCCCTGAGCTAGTTGATGAACTGCTGGAGCTGGAAGAATTACTGCTGATCGGATTGGTCAGAATGCTTGCGAGCACTAAACCGCTAGACGACGAACTACTCGATAGTTGTATTGTAGCTGACGAATCTACCACAGGGACTACAGATGTATTGGTGTTGAGGCTGCTAGCAGACTCGCTCCCTTTACCACATGCCACTAACCCTAGGAAAAACGGTAGTATTAAAAAGTACTTCATAAACGCCTTACAGCCTCAGCAGAATAACAAACCTACTGAACCAACCTTGACTGGTTCTTCATAAGCCTATGAAGACAGAATGAGCTTCGCCAAACATGGATTAGGTTTTTGCAACCCATGTCACGAATTCTGATTAAATAGGAGGAGCTTTAGAAGAGTTAGCTATGGCAGTAGATTTCTGACACCATATTGTCATAAGTTGTGGGCTTGGTTACAACATTTATTTCATTAATGCCACCACATATTTTGCTATTAATAATCCGTATTATTGCGATTAGTTAAACAGTAAACGAATTCTGTACAGAATCCGCTAAATTTTTTGCCCTTTTTTGACGCGGCGTTGCTGCAAGAGAATTATTAAGGGGAACGCACTGGTTAAATAAATTGTGAATTTCTTTAGCTTTTCAAAGGGATGACGCACTCTTTTTTATTTACTGTCTTTTGCCGATTTTTGGACGTAATGCCCTATGACATCCGCCATAGTTGTTCCCCACAGCCGTATCCCAGCTGAAACGCTACAGTGTTTGCTGGAAGACTTCGCGACGCGGGAAGGGACGGATTACGGGGACATTGAATTAGACCTAACCATGCGTGTGGATATAATTCGGCGCCAACTGCAAAATGGGGATGCAGTATTAATTTATGCGCTTTTAGACGAATCTTTACAGATCATTACCTTAAGAGATGCTAAAGCCATGGGGATAGTTGATGAAACTAACTAGATTTGGCTTGGTGTTAAGCTATTTGGTGTATTTCAAGAGGATAAAATGGTGAGCGGTTTAAAGTTATCACTTGCCGGAGACAAAAGTATGAGTGATATGGTTGTTCAGCATTTTTTGGATGCTGCAGGTCTTTATTGTCCGGAGCCGGTGATGTTACTACATGGAGTGGTGCGTAAGGCTGCCGTAGGAGACGTTATCCACGTGCTTGCCACAGATCCGTCTTCAGTTCGCGACATTCCAAAATTCTGCCATTTCCTGGGGCATGAATTGGTCAATACTCGGTCTGAATCAGATTGTTACGAATATTGGATTTGTAAAAAATAACTTTAAATATTTGTAGCAAACAGAATCAGGAATCGGGAGGGTGATGCGCCCTGCGCAATTATCAAGAAAGCATCCATGCCGGTATTTAATCTATCGGCTCGATTCTTCTACCAACAAACACATAGCCGCTAGCGCTTCTGGATCTTCGGACTTAATTTTGTTGGCAATGTGATGCTGGAAAAAATAACGAAAGTTTTCTTTCGCCTGCGCTGGAAACAAACAGTCATCACCGGGTAAAACAGGTGTATTTTGAATTTTTTCTGGGTCAATTAACATACCCAAAATTACTCCATCACTATGCAGACGCCAACTGATAATTTCCTGTAAAACAAGGGTTTTGTTTTTGCTATCTGAAAATACCGCATGAGTGCCTAAGGTGTCTGGCAATTCTTGCACAATTTCATCGGATGTTTCGCACAAATAATTGTAATATTCGGCGGCAGTTTCTAATTCGATTACCTTGTGCATCGGAGGCTCGACAAAAATTTCGTCAATGCCCGGGTCGTAATAACCTTCCCAATGGCCGTGAACTGGATCGTGGATCTCGGAGCATGGAATTAAATCGTTAAGCCAGGGAACCAAGCCTACTACTTCACCGTTAGCGCGCAGGCCCCAGGCGAGTATTTTTAGACTAAATAAGCGTTCAGAACTGGTGTCATTGGAATAGAGCATCTCCAGTCCATCGAGCTCCAAGGCGAGGCGGATAAAGCGTTTCTGTTCAAGAGGAACATAGGGTTTGCGGGTAAATAGATCAACAACATTAGTGTTGTGAGTCGAGTTTGAGGCCTTCATAATACTACCTCCGCAAGAAAGTAGACGAGATGCCGCCTACAGGCAGAATGGTAAGGTACCATCAGTACTTACAGTATATGCACAAAGCGCTTAGTTCAACACCCGAGTCAATAAAAAATTTTTAAGCCGTTCAAATATTCGCTGAGTGCATCGAAATAATACTGCGTTTTACTTATATATCTGTCACTTACTTAACAATACGAGAAAACATTGGCTACAGATTTATTTGAAATTTCTCCGCAGGCGGACAAATCCTTGATAACAACTCCTGCAGATTCGCAGTATCTGCATAGTGCTCTCCCGTCAGAAATTAACTCTGCTGATCTAATAAGGCTTTTTGATGAATTATTTGTGCCAAGCCTGCATACACGTTTATGTGGTGGAAATCAGGAGCCCATTTATTTGCCCGCTTGCGATAAGCGCTTAAATGAAATTTGTTTTACGCAAGATTATTCCTCCTCTGCATTACACGAAATTGCTCATTGGTGTGTCGCAGGGCCGGAACGCCTAAAAAAGGTGGATTTTGGCTATTGGTATGCACCTGATGGGCGCTCTTCCGAGCAGCAGTGCGAATTTGAGCGCGTCGAAGTCAAACCTCAGGCACTGGAATGGATTTTTTCGATAGCTTGCGGTGCGCGCTTTAGTGTCAGCGCGGATAACTTAGCTCAGGGACTTGGTGCTAGCTCTGCGTTCAAGTGTGCTGTCACGGCGCAGGCGCAAATATATTGTGAGGAGGGACTGCCTGAGCGTGCGTCTGTGTGGACGAGGACACTTGCTGATTATTACCGGGTATCAAATCCTTTAAATCCTGATCATTACCGTCTTGAATATCTAGGTGAATAAACATGCTGCGAATTGTAGCGGACGAAAATATACCTTTTTTAAACGAATTTTTTGGTCATTTTGGTGAGATTACATCTTTGCCTGGGCGTGCAATGCGTACACAGGATCTTAAAGCGGCAGATGTTTTATTGGTGCGTTCGGTCACGCGGGTTAATCAACAGCTGTTGCAAAGTAGTCAGGTGAAATTTGTGGGCACCTGCACGATCGGGGTCGATCATTTGGATGCAGATTATCTTAACGAGCAAAAAATTGTTACGGCAAGTGCACCTGGCTGTAATGCGGGTGGTGTTGTGCAATATGTGTTGAGTGCGTTAGCGAGGGTGAAACCTCAATGGATTAATGCAAAAATCGGTATTGTAGGCTGTGGAAATGTAGGTGGAAGGCTCTATCGTGTATTAAGTGCTGCGGGTGTAAATGTGTGTGCATTTGATCCGTTCAAACATAATAGTGACATCCGCTGGGTGCAATGGGACGAATTGCTCAGCTGCGATATTATCTGTGTGCATACACCTTTGACTCGCGCCAGCACAGCGCCCACTTTGCACTTATTTAATGAAGTTGCTTTAGCTCAACTTAAACCGGGAACCTTATTATTAAATGCCGGGCGCGGTGAGGTAATAGATAATGTTGCGCTATTAAATCGGCTGCAGCAGAAACAGGATTTAATGGTGGTTTTGGATGTGTGGGAGGGTGAGCCTGATATTTTGGCGCCGCTTATGGAGCAGGTTGCACTGGGAACTCCGCATATTGCGGGCTATAGCTATGAAGGACGAGTCAATGGATCTTTAATGATTCATCGTGCTTTAGGTGAGTTTCTAAAGGTTGATAAAACAAAATTAGATGAACACGAAGCACAGGTCATGGCGGAAGCTTTAGGCGGTACTGAATGTTTAAATTTCACTGATTTAAACGATTCATTAGTATCAATTTATGATGTTGCCCGTGATGACGCTCAATTGCGCGCGCTTGTGACCAAGGAAGGGACATCTCGTCTGGGTTTTGATTTATTACGCAAGAATTATCCTAAGCGGCGCGAATTGTCTCACTATGTAATTTCACCTCAAACACCTTTTGTTGAGTCATTGCGCGCTCTAGGGTTTAGCGTTTAATGCGCCGCTTAAAAGTTGGCTTGCTCGTTAATCCGCTTGCGGGCATGGGCGGCCCGCTTGCACAAAAAGGCAGCGATAATTTATCACTTGCAAATAATTTATCGGCAAATTTTTTTGCGTTACATGCACTCAAGCGCACGCAGGATTTTTGTAATGCTTTAGGTGAGGCGGTGCATAATATCGACTGGCTAGTGCCATCAGGTTTAATGGGAGGAGACGTTTTCGCTCATCAGAACGTTAGTTTTAAAACTACCTCTTTTATTCCGCATAAAATTCCCAGTGCAGTAGATACACGTGCTGTTATTGCAGAATTTATCGGTTCAAATGTTGATTTAATTGTTTTTGCAGGTGGGGACGGGACAGCGGCAGATGTTGCACGTGTGGTTGCTGATTTAAATCCTGCTCAATTGGCGTTAGGTATACCTGCAGGCGTAAAAATTCATTCCGGAGTTTTTGCAATTAATCCGGCAGCTGCGGGTGAGTTAGTGGCAGCTTTAGCGCGAGGTGCGGTATTAAATGCTGAATCAGCTCAAGTAAGGGATTTGGATGAATTAGCATTAAAGCAAGGTCGTGTGACAAGCCAATACATGGGAAGTTTGGTAGTGCCGTTCGATGGTCGCTTCATACAAAGTGTAAAGCAGGGTGGGTTAGTCGCAGAAGAGTTAATAGTTGCGGATATAGCGGCTTATTTAATTGAATTAGTGCCAGATCGGGCAACAATTGTGTTTGGTCCAGGCAAAACAATGGCGGATATTCAGCAACAGATGGGGCTTGCTTTTACCTTGCTTGGTTTTGATGTGTTTATTAAAAATCAGTGTTTGGCGTTAGATGCTGATGCTGCGAAATTATCTGCATTGCTTTTAGATGCAAGTGAGCCTTGGGTATTTTTGACTGTAATAGGTGGCCAGGGGCATATTATTGGGCGCGGCAACCAACAGCTAACTTCTAAATTGCTGCATAACATCGGACGGCGAGCACTGCACCCAATTGCAACTAAAGAAAAACTCGCAACTATTGGGCACGGTAAGTTACTGATTGATAGTGGAGATAAAACATTAGATGAGCAATGGCAGGGGTTAATTCCAGTAATTTGCGGCTATCGCGAACAGGTATTGTGCGACCTGGTTTATTTGCCGGCTTAATAATATATTTTTGAGTTATTTGCTCTGTATATTTAATTTATTTTAAAGTCTTAAACTTTTTGCTGACTCAGTTTAACAATTCAAATTGATTTTTAATCAGAGCTTAAGGGCGAATTTTGTGCTGCAGGGCAGAAAAAAAATCGTCAGCACTACTTTCGTAGCCTTCTTTTGATAAATGAATCAAATCTTTGCCCATGCGTGGAGGCGATAATTGTGCCCAGCGGGGCGCTCCGCAGATTCCTCCCATAAAGCCTGCCCAATCCCAATAAAGAGTTTTTTCGTCTTGAGCCACGCGTTTTTGCACGCTAACAACATTCGGTAGACCTTTTGCGATACCGTGCGGGCAGCTGGTGGTGAGATTTGGCGGGGAATTCTTTGCGCTGGCAGGTGCACCGATAATTAATATGGCAGCACCGGGGGCTAAAAAACGAAGGCTGCGAATGTTATCTCGCAAAGTTTGAGCAAGTTCAATCGAGTCAAATTTCAAATCAAAAGCTTCGTTAGTACCGTAGGCCAAAATAATTAATTTCGGTCTGCGCCACTGCATTTGTTTGCGTAGCGTTGCTCCGTCCCAGCGACCAATTACGTTGGCTTTTGCGCCATTAATACCCATTGCATCGAGCGTTATACCTGGACTGTCGCGATCTAAAAATAAACCGCCTAACGCTGAAACCGCTGGTCCTTCTAGCGAAAATGCGGCAAGTGCTGGCGCATGGGTCTCTACAGATAAAAGGCTCCAGGGGGTAAATTTATCTCGCTTTGGGCTTAGATGTGTGACGCTTCCATCGCTTAAGCGCAGGCGCCACGGCTGTTTGCCTTGCAGCAAAATGTGTAACAACCAATGGCCCTCTTTAAGTGGATCCTTGGCAGTAAATTCCGCCGTCGCGTTAGTTTGCGTAATATTGACAAGGCCACCCAGTGGAAACGTGCCATTCTGTGAAGGAATTTTACTGTCTAATAAATCCCATTTACCTTTGCTGTTTAAGCGAAACGCCGCTGAGCGTTGGTTAGTAATATTGCCTGGTGGAATCCATCCGACCCCTGCATTGCCATAACGGGCTTGCAGGCGATTACGAAGCTGACCGGTAAAATAATCCCCTGCGGTATGAGAGTCGCCGATTTGCATAATGCGCAGTGGTTGACGGAATTTGCCTGCCTCCAAATCGCGAAATTGCTGCCACAATGAGGTTGCGTTAGGCTCGCCAAAATCTATTAATTCACCACTGAATGCAGAATTTATATAGGACAGCGCAAGCAAAACACACCCTATTATGGACGTTTTCATTGTGTGGTGTTCTCAGCTATCGCTGCACGGAAATGGTTTAACACCAAATTGGCAATAATTTTTTGACCTGTAGGGGTAAAGTGTACGCCATCGTTCGTACGCACCATTACTTCACCCTGATCAGGAAATGTAAGAAATTTATTAAATGTATGGCCATCGCTGCTTAAGCTCGATGATGTTGGAGAAAATACTGCAATGGGTGCGAATTTTTCAATGCTAGTTTGATAAACCTCATTGAGCGCGGGAACATATTTATTCATTTTTTCTTGTCCCATTGGTGGGGCACCCAACCAAACTACCTGGACGGAATTTTCTTGCGCGTAGGTCAAAATGGATTCAACTCTCTCAGTATATAAGCTGCGCCAGAATTCATTGCCGATGGCTATAGATTTGCCCTTGTAAATAATATCCCATGTATCGTTAGCCCCTAGAAAAACCACTAAGGCTTTATAGTGAGCTTGCGATAGATTTTCTTTAATAGTGTCAGGCCAGTTAAAAAAACCGGGATAAGCAAGCCCGGTACTGTGTTTGCTTAAGTCAACACTTTCAACTGCGTATTGTTTGCGTAACCCGCTTTTAACATAGGGCGCTACCCCCTGCATCATCGAATCGCCCACTAATAAAACTTTGTCGTTAGGCGATAGCGCAATAGGCCATTCCATTTTTCTCGGTGGCGTAATTTGCTCATTATTAATATCAGAAGTGGCGCTGGGAGTTTCACAGGTTGTAATAATCGGGGCGACAGGCGCCGCTGGCGAAATAATTATTGGGTCCGCGCTAAGCGCTTGGCCGGCTCGACCCAGCCGAGAATTGAGTGTTGTTAAAAATTGCTCGACAGGAGATAAGTAATCAGCCCAGATTTGGTTAAACCTCGTCGGCGCGGCGAGATTGCCCGCTAAGGGTAACGCAATGCGCCACTGTTGTTGCCAGTAGCGGCTAAGGGCATCTGCTTTTACCAAGGCGATCACGACAATACACAGCGTGAGGGTTTTTAACGCATATGTAATAGGTGAGTGGGTAGTTTTCATCCTAGAAACCAAAATAAATAAAGTTAGGCATTCCGCTTGGCGAAAGCTGTAAAATAATTAATGCGCAAGCTGAGAGTGTTGCAGCCAAAATACTCCAATGACAACCCTTAAGTACTTGCTGTATTAAAGGCAATAGAGTGTTCGCGCGCTTGGAGATATAAAAATACCCCAAAACTGCAAAGAATAAAGCAATATAATTTAATTGTGCTGGATGTTGCCATTGGGCTAAACCGCTAAAAAATTCTAACGCGTGAGGTAAATCTTCTGCTCGGAAAAACACCCAGCCTGCACATACAAATATAAAAGTAAAAATTTTCCCTAGCGCATTGGGTAAAGGAATTTTGACAAAACGACGCCAGCAATTTTGCACAATCAGACCCAAACCATGCCATAGCCCCCAAACCACAAACGTTAAATTCGCTCCGTGCCAAATTCCGGAAATCACCATGGCTAAAGCGGCGTTAATTTGTGTTCGCAACCAGCCATTGCGGCTTCCGCCCAAAGGGATATAAACGTAATCTCGAATCCAGCTGGAGAGACTAATATGCCAACGCTGCCAAAAATCGCTGACGCTGGCTGCTAAATAAGGTTGACGAAAGTTAACGGGAAGCCTAAAGCCTAACAATAAGGCGCAAGCGGTTACCACGTCGGTATAGCCAGAAAAATCAAAAAATATTTGCCAAGCATAGGCAATCGCAGCAGCGATTAAATCAATCGCGTGGTAATCGCTCGGATCTGCGAATACAGGATTGACGTATTGTTCTGCCAGCCAGCTGGCTAGCCAAACTTTTTTAACCAGCGCGCTGATAATAAGCAGACCAATGCGCTCTGGCTCCATAATTGTGCGGCTATGCTCATTATTTAATTGCGGCAAAAGATCTTTGGGCCGACAAATTGGGCCTGCAAGTAATGTAGGAAAAAACGCAAATAACAAACATCCCTCGAGCCAGCGGACAGGTTTTTCTGATCCCCGGCCTATTTCGATTAAATAAGCGATTCCGCAGAAAGTATAAAATGAAATTCCGACGGGCAACAAAATATCCAGAATCGGTAGGCTATTCGTTTCGATGCTAGCGCCCAGTGCTACGCTGAAACTTTCGCGAAAAAAATTGTAATATTTGAATAGGCCTAAATTCACCAGAGCCGAGATAACGCCGACTGTAACGGGCCAGCGCCTCAGGCTACCGTCTGAGCGTACAACCAATCCGGCGAGGCCCAAAATGATAAAAGAAAAGCTGATTAATAACGCTAAGAAGCGCCAGTCAAAACTTGCGTAAAAAGCGTAACTGGCGACGAGAAGTACATAGTTTTGTGTGCGAGGGCCTGAGCCAATACCAAGTAGCCAATATAGCCATAAAAATGCTAAAAATATAAAGGCAAATTCTGGTGATAAATAATGCATAGAAAAATCAGAGCCAGCCTTGAGCAAAGGGGCGCATTCTAGCGGAAGCTTGAGGGGCTTGCTATGAATTACGCAGGATCTGACTGTACCGTTGAAAAGGCCGACAGATGTGTTCAGGCTTAAAGCAGAGGGGATGCGCGCTCAATTGGTGCGAGAATGTTCTCGGATTATTGTAATCTTAGCCTGACGAACGAGCAGGCATTAGAAAGCAAGTGTTTTGTTAAAGCTCCTACTCCTGAGCGCCGTCTATTTTTTAGTACTATAAATTAAAAATATATCAGCTAAGTACGCGGACTTTGAGAGGTAAATTCTGCGTGGATTAGTCAATCAGTCTCTAGGTCATGTAAATGCGCTGGTAAGACGCGCTGCGTATTTAAAGTGTATATAGCGAAATCACTGCTTAATCATGGACAAAAATTTCCTGATCAGCAAAATTGGTTGGTACTAATATAGTGTCTTTTGCAATGGGAGAAATTTCCGGGAAATCTAAAGAGAAATGTAGCCCGCGGCTTTCCTTGCGCTCCATAGCTGAGCGAATAATTAATTCAGCTACCATAGCGAGATTGCGCAATTCGATTAAATCGCTGCCGACTTTGTAATTGGCGTAATAGTCTTGAATTTCCTTTTGCAGCAGCCGTATGCGGTTAGTGGCGCGTTCAAGGCGTTTATGGGTGCGCACTATGCCGACATAATCCCACATGAAACGGCGCAATTCGTCCCAGTTGTGGGAAATCACGACGTCCTCATCGGAATTGGTAACACGGGATTCATCCCATTCTTTAATTGCTGATGGCGCTGCTATAGACGCTAAATCCTGTTCTATTTTTTCTGCAGCCGAATGGGCGTACACAATGCATTCTAACAGCGAGTTACTCGCCATACGGTTGGCGCCGTGCAGGCCGGTAAATGATGTTTCTCCAATGGCGAACAGATTTTTTAAATCAGTTTGGCCATGGTAATTAACCACTATGCCGCCACAAGTGTAATGGGCGGCGGGTACTACCGGAATGGGCTCTTTAGTAATGTCAAAACCAAACTGTAAGCAATTGCTCCAAACGGTGGGAAAGTGATGCTGAATAAAATCGGCGGGCTTATGGCTGATATCCAGCAAAACAAAATCGCTTCCGAGGCGTTTCATTTCATGGTCAATAGCTCGAGCAACAACGTCCCGTGGTGCAAGCTCAGCCATTGGATGAAAATTGTGCATAAAGCGATCGCCGTTAGGCAATTTAAGATAAGCACCTTCGCCGCGTAAGGCTTCCGTTAACAAAAATGATTTTGCTTTGGGATGGTATAAACAGGTCGGGTGGAACTGATTGAATTCCATATTGGCTACTCGACAACCGGCTCGCCAAGCCATGGCAATTCCATCTCCACTGGCGCTATCAGGGTTGCTGCTATACAAGTAGACTTTACTGGCGCCGCCGGTAGCAAGAATGGTTGTTTTGGAGCTATAGGTAAGTACAGTATCTTGGCTGCGATCGTAAACGTAGGCGCCAACGCAGCGCATTTTGCCGCTAATTAGATCCGGCTCGCGGACTAAGTCTAGGGCAACATGATTTTCAAGTAATGTGATATTCGGGTGAGCTAGGGTCTGCTCTATTAGTGTCGTATGCACGGCCTTACCCGTGGCGTCCGCACTGTGAATAATGCGGCGGTGGCTGTGGCCGCCTTCTTGGGTTAAATGATATTGGCTGTTGTCGCTGCGAGTGAAATCAACACCAAGGCCTACTAACCATTCTATAGCCGCTTTGCTGCGGGACACAGTAAAACGTACCGCTTCAGGGTGGCAAAGGCCTGCGCCAGCGACGAGCGTATCGGCAACATGGGATTCGATACTGTCATCGTCATCAAGTACTGCAGCAATACCTCCCTGCGCATGCCATGTAGAGCCCTCAGTAAGTTTGCCTTTACTTAATACGCTTACACTGCAGGTTTGAGCGAGTTTAAGTGCGAGCGTTAGGCCCGCAGCACCACTGCCTATAACTAAAACATCGCTGTAAAAAATTGAAGCTGCTTGCACTGGAATACTCGATCGTCGAAAGTGTATGACCTTATACGCGTTTTTAATCGGCGCGTATGGCTGTGTGTGGGAATTATCCAGGCCTTGGGATGAACTTTGCAACTGCCATGCAGTCATTGCTCGCTGCATTAAATTCTGTCTGCAGCGATGAAATGCTTATTGGGTATTGCTCAAACGCAAAATTTTTATAAACAATGACGGCCTAACTGTTTAGCATTCGCAGACTTTGAGCGTTTGTGAGCGGATATTTGCAGGGCTTCGAGCAGTTTTTTGGCAATACCCGGTTAATTTGCAGGCTGGGGTGTACCTTTTTTTACCCGGTGGCATCACCGTAATTGGAGTTCTTAATGCTTGAGCCATCTGCCCCCGATGCAGATCAACCCTTGGTTAGTCGAGTACAACAGGGTGATAAAAAAGCGTTTGACCTTTTAGTTATAAAATACCAACACCGCATTATGGCGGTTGTAAGCCGCTTTATTCGCGATCACGCTGAAGTTCAGGATGTCGCACAGGAAACCTTTATTAAAGCCTATCGAGCACTGCCGAATTTTCGCGGTGAAAGTGCGTTTTATACATGGCTTTATCGAATTGCCATCAATACTGCGAAAAATTTTTTAGTTTCTCGAGGACGTAGACCCCCCGCAATGGATATAGATGCGGAGGAAGCTGAATTTCTGACGGATTCAGACAATATGCGTGATATTGAAAATCCAGAAAATAGTTTGATGCGCGATCAGCTAGACGCGGTCATCACCAAAGCAATAGCAGATTTACCGAAGGATTTGCGCACGGCCATCACGTTGCGTGAAATTGAAGGACTTAGTTATGAAGAAATTGCTGAGGCGATGGGATGTCCAATTGGTACTGTGCGTTCGCGAATTTTTCGTGCGCGAGAAGCTATTGATCGGCAGATGGCGCCGCTGTTATAAAAAATTATTAAAAATAAACCCGCTGCTGGAACCTAGACCACAAGGCTCGGTCACAACAGCACCCAACCGGCTCATTTTAGAGTTTTGTTTAACCCACAGGTTTTATCTATGACGTCCTCCGATGAAATGCTAAAAGAGTCGTTATCCGCTTTAATGGATAATCAAGCGAATGATCTTGAGCTACGTAGAATTCTTAAGCAATTACCCGAAGACAAAGAAATAGGTGCAACCTGGCACCGTTACCAACTTGCTTCAACCCTTATTCGTCGAAATGAAACAGCATTATTGAAACTGGATTTATCAGCGGCTATTTCTCAAGCTATTGCGAGCGAGCCGATTTGGGGTAACGGAAGTGCTGAAGTAGTTAATGTTTCCCAAAGGGAATCTAAATCCACACCAATTTGGTTGCGTTGGGGTGGTAAGTCAGCTTTGGCGGCGTCCGTTGCATTGGCGATTTTGGTAGGAGCACAACAGTTTTCCAATCCTGTGCTAGCGCCTTTGGCCGCTTTAGCAGACGCTCCGGCTAAGGATGTTAATATTTTATCTAGTGGGCCTGTGAGTGCCGAGGTAGCAACCGGTGTGGCGGCATCATCTGAATTGAATTTACCTGAATCTTCTCAAGTGCAGTCGGCGCCCGATGGGTTTGCGCTGCCTGTGCCAATGGCCCGTACCGTAAGTAGCCAAGCGGATCGCGTGCAATCTTTGCAGGTTCAGCCTGTTTCGCTCAATCAAACTGATTGGCGTAATGATCCTGAAGTACAAGCGCAGTTGAATCAAATGTTGTTGGATCATGCCACTCGTTCAGCTGCCCATGGCAGTTTTGGGCTGTTGCCGTTTACTCGTGTTTCAAACGTTCCTGCTGATGTCTCTCTCAACAATGCCGCTGAGTCCACTGCAGGCAAACGTTGATGGTTAAACGAATGTGTGCACTCCTTAAGCCCCTACCGCTTTGGTTGGGGTTTTTTTTCGCGCCTTTGATTCATGCGTTAGAGCCTTTGGCGACAGTGGATGATTTGTTGCGGCAGCTATCTCAATCGCTACAAGAGCAAGGCTTTCGCGGCCACCTCACCTATGAATTTGGCGGTCAAATGGATTCACTTGTCGTCGTACACGGCCTTAACAACGGTGTAGAGCAGGAAAAAATCTTGCATCTGTCTGGCCCAATTCGAGAAGCTGTTAGACAAGGACGTTTGGCTAGTTGTGTCAATGCCGGCAGTTTTTTACTGCGCGGAGGCTTTACAAGTAATTCGAAAGGGCTCTCTGCCAGTGTGAATCAAAATTACCAGTTTGTATTAAGAGGCGAGGAGCGCATCGCTGGGCGTCAAGCTGCACTGATTCAAATCGTTCCAAAAGATACGACACGCTACGGCGTCACCTTGGCGCTTGATAAAGCCACCGGCTTACCTTTGATGTGGTTAATACAGAACAGTCAGAGAAAAATTCTCGAACGTATGCAATTCGTTGATATCCAGCTGGATCCTAAATTCAATGAAGGCGATTTTAAGTCAGAAAATATATCAGTTGGGCTGAGCGTAACTAAGGCGCAGTGTTTTAGTGAACCAGTGCAACCGATGCAGTGGCGCTTTAACTGGTTGCCACCTGGGTTTGTATTAGCCGAGGCCAGCCGCGAACAGAGTGGTGAGTTCCTTACGTTTACTGATGGATTAGCGGTCTTTTCTGTACGTATTGTGCCTTTAGATAATCCCGCTACGCGTCGAGTGGGGGCAGTATTGCGTGGCGCAACTCTTCTGATGGCGACAACCTTTAACCACAAAGATAAGCACTATCAATTGAGTCTTACTGGAGAAATCCCGCCGGAAACAGCGCAGGCGGTACTTGTATCCATCGCTCGAAGTGAGGCCGAGTAATGAAGTTGTACTTCGCCTGCGCACTTTAATTTGATAAGGATGCGCGGGGAAGGTGGCATGACTGCACGAGCCTTACCTCGCTGGGGTAAATAGAGTAGACTTGCCGCCTTTTTGCGCCCCTGCGGGACTTCAGTTACATCATTATTTAGGCTTTTTATTCGTGTCGACCCTTAGCCATATTCGTAACTTCTCTATCATTGCCCATATCGACCATGGTAAATCCACATTGGCTGACCGCTTTATCCAACATTGCGGCGGCTTATCTGCGCGTGAAATGGAAGCACAAGTGCTCGATTCTATGGATCTTGAACGCGAGCGCGGTATTACGATTAAAGCTCAAAGTGTTACGCTGAATTACACCTCATCAGACGGTAAAACTTACCAATTAAACTTTATCGATACTCCAGGGCACGTAGACTTTTCCTACGAAGTGTCCCGCTCATTAGCAGCCTGTGAAGGAGCCTTATTGGTTGTAGATGCAGCTCAAGGAGTAGAAGCTCAGTCGGTTGCTAATTGTTATACGGCCATTGAACAGGGCTTAGAAGTTATTCCTATCCTCAACAAAATGGATTTGCCCCAGGCGGAGCCTGATCGCGTAGCCGAAGAAATAGAAAATATTATCGGCATAGACGCCACCGATGCTGTGCGTTGCAGCGCTAAATCGGGCCTGGGTATTGAAGAGGTTTTGGAGCGGCTTATAGAGCGCGTGCCTCCGCCCGAAGGCAACACTGAGGGCGAATTGCAGGCGCTGATTATCGATTCTTGGTTTGATAATTATTTGGGGGTCGTCTCCTTAGTGCGCGTAAAACACGGTACTTTGCGCGTTAAAGATAAAATTATGTCGAAGACAATTGGCAAAGCCAATGTTGTCGATAGTGTAGGGGTGTTCACACCTAAACGTTTGGAAACCGGCGTTTTAAAAGCCGGCGAAGTAGGTTTTGTAGTAGCAGGAATTAAGGATATTCACGGCGCGCCAGTGGGCGATACACTCATTCACGCTAACTGCCCCCACGTTGAGGCGTTGCCTGGTTTTAAACGTGTACAGCCGCAGGTATATGCCGGTTTATTTCCTGTAAGTTCAGACGATTTTGAAGCCTTTCGCGATGCGCTATCTAAATTGACGTTAAACGATGCTTCGCTGTTTTATGAGCCAGAAAGCTCAGACGCGCTAGGATTTGGTTTTCGTTGTGGTTTTCTGGGCATGCTGCATATGGAAATTATTCAGGAGCGACTGGAGCGCGAATACGATTTAGATCTTATTACCACGGCGCCTACGGTTGTGTTTGAAGTTGAGCAAACCAATGGTGAAGTCGTCTACGTTGATAACCCTTCGAAGCTGCCGGAAATTTCCAATATTGCAGATATGCGCGAGCCTATAGTACAGGCGAATATTTTAGTGCCTCACGCGTATTTAGGTGCGGTAATTACTTTGTGTATTGAAAAGCGCGGTATGCAAAAAGACTTGCAGTACATGGGCAGTCAGGTGTCATTGGTATATGAGCTGCCGATGAATGAGGTGGTGTTGGATTTCTTCGACAAATTAAAATCCGTAAGCCGCGGTTACGCCTCATTGGACTACAGTTTTTTGCGGTTTCAGTCTGCGCGGCTAGTGCGACTGGACGTATTAATTAACGGTGAAAAAGTAGATGCTCTCGCGCTGATCGTACACCGCGATACCGCCCATTATAAAGGCCGGGCTCTCACGGAGAAAATGCAAGAACTAATACCGCGACAAATGTTCGATGTAGCTATTCAAGCGGCAATCGGTGGGCAAATTGTTGCGCGCAGTACCGTTAAAGCTCTGCGAAAAAATGTATTAGCAAAGTGTTATGGCGGCGATGTCACCCGTAAAAAGAAGCTGTTAGAAAAACAAAAGGCCGGTAAAAAACGCATGAAACAAGTTGGGCGTGTCGAGATCCCACAAGAAGCATTTTTAGCTGTGTTAAAAATGGATTCTTAAAGGCATCCTGTGGGTACAAGCTCAATTGAGATTGCCCCAAGTGTCTTATTTAATAACCTAACCGCATACTGAGGACTCATGGATATCGATCTGCCACTCATTTTATTTATAGCCGTTGCAGCAACCGGCATTGGCTGGATTTTAGATTGGTGGCTTAACGGAGCTAAGCGTAAGCGCGCGATAGCCGAGGTTGAAGCGCGTTTTTCTCATTTGGATGAACAGCAGAAAGTCCAGGACGACGCTTACATAGCAGCCAGTACAGCAGCTAAATCTCAGCCTATGTGGGCTGAATACTCGCAGTCCTTTTTTCCTGTGCTTGCACTGGTATTTGTGTTGCGCTCATTTTTGCTCGAGCCATTTCAAATTCCGTCAGGCTCAATGATCCCTACATTGGAAGTGGGGGATTATATTGCGGTAAACAAATTCGCATACGGCATACGTCTACCGATATTAAAAACTAAAATTATTCCTATAGGAGATCCCAAGAGAGGTGATGTAGTGGTGTTTTTCCCACCGCATGATAAACGTTATTTTATCAAGCGCTTGATTGGTATGCCCGGCGATACAATCCGCTATAGCAATAACGTTCTTTATATTAACGGCGAGGAGATTAAACAGGAATTTCTGGAAAGCCGCGTACCGCCTTACGCAGCCCCAGGGGAAGCGGCGTCAATGTGTTTTCAATTCAATTCTCAGTACTCTGTCGTGACCGAATTATTGGGCGATACCCCCCATATTATGCAAAAATGTAATCGACCCGGCCAATTGAGTATAGAAGGTACATATGTTGTTCCTGCAGGCCACTATTTTATGATGGGAGACAATCGAGACAATTCGTTGGATAGTCGCGCCTGGGGTATGGTGCCGGATAAAAATATCGTGGGTAAAGCGTTTGCCGTATGGCTACATTGGCCCCACATCACTGATCTGCCGACTTTCTCCAGCGTGGGTATAATTAAATAATATTTGGGAGCCGTGTTATGTCCTTTTCGCGACAATTAGGTTTTAGTTTGCCTTCGTTATTGTTCTTCTTTTTGGTTTTGGGTTTTTCTTTAACGGTTTTTTTAAAATTATTTCCGCTTTATCAAGACGACATGCTGGTAAAAGAAGCCTTCAAAACCTTTGCCGAAGAGCATAAGGATGATTTGGGGGGTATGACTAAAAATGAGATGAATAACCATTTGAGCAAATTTTTTACGGTAAATGGTGTGCGTGGCGAGGCTGCTGATTCAAAACACCTGGAGGTTGAGCGTTTACGTGAAAAAGTTGTATTCCGCTATGCGTATGAAACACGTGTGCCCTTTATTAAAAACGTAGATTTAATCGTCTGGTTTAAAACGGAATTAGATTCTACAAATCCACAAGCCTGTTGCAAGCCCAGTGAATCAGCAAAAAAATAATCCGTTAGTCCAATCTCTTGGCTACACATTTACAAATTCTGATTTATTACATCAGGCTCTCACGCATCGAAGTTTTGGCGCGACTCATAACGAACGCCTGGAGTTTTTAGGCGATTCCATCTTAAATCTCGTCATTGCTGAAGCTCTTTACGAAAAATTTCCGTCGGCGCGCGAAGGAGATCTTAGCCGCTTACGTGCTAGCCTAGTAAAGGGCGATACTCTTGCAGAGGTAGCCCGTGATTTTGGCTTGGGCCATTATCTGCGCCTAGGGGAGGGTGAGTTGCGCAGTGGCGGCCAAGAGCGTAGTTCAATCCTTGCTGATGCCGTGGAAGCGATTATAGGCGCTATATTTATTGACTCAGGTTTTATCCAGGCGCGCGAAATTGTGCGTCGATGGTTTGCTAAACGTATGAGTAATATGTCTTTAGCTTTCGACGAAAAAGATCCGAAAACACTTTTACAAGAATTACTACAAGGGCGCAAAAAACAGCTGCCGATATATGAGGTTGTGGATGTAGAGGGAGAATCCCATGCACAGATTTTTACCGTATCGTGCACTGTAGCCTATTTAGAGTTGGTAACTACTGGTGTGGCATCAAATCGCCGCGCCGCCGAAAAAGAGGCCGCTGAAAAAATGCTGGCCTTAATAAAACCTTAGGGGGTTGTATGTCAGAAACCCGGTGCGGCTATGCGGCCATTGTTGGGCGGCCAAATGTGGGGAAGTCCACGCTGTTAAATCATTTAATCCAACAAAAAATTTCTATTACGTCGCGTAAGCCTCAAACTACGCGGCAAAACGTAACCGGTGTTAAAACTCAAGGAGATGTGCAAATTATTTTTGTAGATACTCCTGGTATGCACCGCAAACAAACCAAAGCCATTAATCGCTACATGAATCGAGCAGCGACATCTGCCACTTTGGATGTAGACGTAATATTGTTTGTTGTAGATCGCACCGTTTGGACCACCGATGATGACAACGTAGTTGAACGTCTGCAACAGTCGAATGTTCCAGTTATTATAGTGGTCAATAAAATGGATTGTCAGGATGATAAAGCAGCCTTGATTCCTCATTTAGCGCTATTACAAGAACGTTTAAAACCTGCAGAAATAATCCCGGTTTCCGCATTGCGGGGACATAATTTAGATTGTTTGGAAGAGCAAATTGTTAAGCGTTTACCGCTGGGAATTCATTTGTTTCCTGAAGATCAAATCACCGATAAAAGTTCACGATTTTTAGCTGCTGAGCTTATTCGTGAAAAAATCACACGCCAGTTAGGCGCTGAATTACCTTACCAAATCGCCGTGGAAATAGACCAATTTATTGATGAAACTACGCTGATCACAATTGCTGCGACTATATTGGTGGAGCGTGACGGACAAAAGCGTATTCTGATTGGTGAAGGCGGTACACGCTTAAAGCAAATAGGCACTGCCGCTCGCCTAGACATGGAAACCTTATTTGATACCAAAGTTATGTTAAAACTTTGGGTAAAAGTTAAAGCAGGTTGGTCCGATGATGATCGTGCATTGCGTAGTCTGGGTTTTCACGAATAATCTAAACATGCGTTCGCGCATCGTATACAGCGTATTTGCTTAAATGGACTGGCAGCGCGTATATGTACTCCATCAAAAACACTTTAGTGATTCACGCTATTGGGTAGAGTTTATTACAGAGCGCCATGGCCGTATTAGCGCCCTTTGGCGCAAGAATAAAAAAGCTCCGCCGCTTATCCCGTTTACGCCCTATCACGCCACCTGGACGCATCGCGGGCAGCAAAAAATAGTTGCCGGATGCGAAAGTATGGGTAGCCCAATTGCCTTGCACGGGAATAGGTTATTTTGCGCTTTTTATATTAATGAGCTTTGTGAGCGGTTATTGTTGGTGGATGACGAGTCGTCAAGCCTCTTTAAATGCTACGAAAATACGTTGCATGAGTTGGCTGTTAGCGATGGTTTAGAGCAGCCGCTGCGCTATTTTGAATGGCAATTAATTTGTCATCTTGGATTTGAATTTAGCTTTACCCATGAAGGCTTTAATAACAAGCCTATTTGTAAGGATCAACTGTATCGGTTTAATCCTCGCTTAGGCTTTGAACCTGCCGGGGAATTTTTAAATAACGGAAGCTATAGAGGCGCCGACTTGTTGGCCATTGCCCAGGGAGAACAAAGTGCTGATTGCGCGCGTGTTATAAAAATGGTTTTTCGGCATGCGCTACAACATAAATTGGGCGCCAAACTTTTAAAAAGCCGCGAATATTTTAGTTAATATCTTTTTAATTTACAGCTATTAGTACAGATAGTACAGAAATAGCTTAAAAGATAAAAAACAATTATAAATGTCTTATGTAAACGTATGATCATTCCGATGTGGTTTGAGCTGAGCCTAAAATCTATAAACGATGCAGCCACACCTGCACCCCGTGCGGCCCCAGTGCGTTGCCGTGTAAATACCCAACACCATCGCTAAAAGTTAACTCACCGCTGACAAACCATTGCACAGCTTGGGGATAAATTTGATGTTCTTTAGAGAGAACTTTGGCTGCAAGGTTTTCAGCAGTGTCAGTACTGTCAATTTCGACACGGTCCTGAATAATAGCCGGGCCACCGTCCAGTTCAGCGGTAACAAAATGTACGGTTGTACCATGGTAGCTATCGCCAGCGTCAATCGCACGCTGGTGCGTATGTAAGCCTGGAAACTTAGGTAGAAGCGATGGGTGAATATTAATTAATTTACCGAGGTAGGAATTTACAAATTGATCGGTAAGCACGCGCATAAAGCCAGCTAATACAATTAAATCTGGTTTATATAGATTTATTGCTTCGAACAATGCAGATTCAAATTCCCCTCGTGTGGCGTAAAGGGTGTGATCTATTACCTGGTGAGGAATATTCGCTGCCTGCGCGCGTACTAGGCCTTTAACTCCAGGTCGATTACTAATAACCGCTGTAATTTCCCCGTCTATTTGATCTGCCGCGCAAGCATCGATTAATGATTGTAAGTTACTTCCGCCGCCGGAAATTAACACCACAATTTTACCAGTCATTAAATAACTTCCACAAAAGGTGTATCGTGTGATGCGGTAAGTACTTGACCAAGGTTATAAACGGTTTCGCCTTCGTTAGATAAAAATTCACTAACGGCGTCGGCTACATCAACGGGGACAATAATTACCATACCTATACCGCAGTTAAATGTACGATACATTTCATCTTGATTGATATTTCCGCTTTTTTGTAGCCAATTGAATATTTCGGGCATTACCCAGCGGTTACTATTAATTGAGGCTTTTGTACGAGGAGGCATTACGCGGGGAATATTTTCCAATAGGCCGCCGCCAGTAATATGCGCCATCGCGTGAACAGGATAGGTTTTTAACAATTTTAATAAAGGTTTTACGTAAATTCGCGTCGGGGCTAAGAGTGCATCAGCCAGTGTTTGATTGCCGATAGATTGGGTTAAATCTGCGTTATTAACTTCAAGGATTTTGCGAATTAGAGAGTAACCATTTGAATGCGGGCCGCTAGATGCTAAGCCCAAAATTGCATTGCCAGCAGTTACTTTGCTGCCATCGAGTATTTTCGATTTCTCCACTATACCTACACAGAATCCAGCTAAATCGTAATCTTCGCCTTCATACATGCCAGGCATCTCAGCCGTCTCGCCGCCTACTAACGAACAGCCTGCTTGCAGGCAGCCCTCACCTATACCGCTAACAACGGCAGCGGCGGTGTCCACATCCAGTTTGCCGGTCGCGTAATAATCAAGGAAAAATAATGGTTCGGCGCCGCCGACGATCAAATCATTTACACACATGGCAACAAGGTCTATGCCGATCGTGTCGTGTTTTTTTAATTGCATAGCCAGGCGCAGCTTTGTGCCAACTCCGTCGGTACCGGAGACCAGAACCGGTTCGTAATAGCCTTTGGGCAATTCAAACAGCGCACCAAAGCCACCGAGGCCCGCTAGTACTTCCGGGCGCGCCGTTTTGCGAGCTACCGTTTTGATGCGGTCAACCAGCCGGTTGCCGGCATCAATATCGACGCCTGCGTCTTTATAGCTAAGGGAAGGTGTGGTGGGTTGGGTCATAGCGTTCTCGTTAAAAAGGTTGGTGCTGCGCAGGTGCGGCGCGAAAAGGCGGGTATTTTAACAGCTCAGTGCGATTTTTAGTACTTAAAGCACCTGGTTAGATGGCCCAGGAAGTACGCCTAGTGCTTCCACCTGAACGGGAAAATCTTTTTCCTACACTGTATTTCTTCGGCTCTGCAACGGGTTTTAGCCTCTGTCTGTATTGGAAGATATCCGTGTATTTAGGCATTACAAATGTTTCTTTTATTAATGGTTCACTCTAATCGTGTACCGGCAATTACCTACTATTACTGCGCAAATTGCTCTGCACAGGGCGGCAACGTTTGGAGTTTGCCAGGGGACAAATATTGCCGCTTTTAATAATACAGTCGTTAGTTGTTTTTTAACTGTCTGTTTTTAAAGGATAAAAATAATTGGTATGGGGTTTGCTCTTGCTGGTTAAGGTCGAAGATCTGCTCAGTAAATTCCTTAATAGGATCTCGACGAGAATTTTAAAATAGGAGAAGCGCTATGCCTCTAGTTATTAATACCAATGTGTCGTCGCTAAATGCACAGCGCCAGTTGGTGAATTCCGGTAACGAATTATCAACCGCCATGGAGCGTCTTTCTTCTGGCAAACGCATTAATACCGCAGCGGATGATGCTGCAGGCCTTGCAATTTCTAATCGCATGACCTCGCAAATTCGCGGATTAAATCAGGCGGTTCGCAATGCAAACGATGGTATTTCTTTAATTCAGACGGCAGAGGGAGCGCTTGATGAGACTACTAATATACTGCAAAGGATGCGGGAACTATCGATTCAATCGGCCAACGGAATTTATGATGATTCCAACCGTGCAACCTTAGATGCTGAGGTTCAGCAGCTGATTGCAGAATTAGACCGTATTGCAAAAACCACTACTTTTAATGGACAAACATTATTAGATGGCAGTTTGGGTGACGTGCAATTACAAGTCGGTTCCCAGGCCAACCAAACCATAGATATTGCAATTCAGGCCATGGATTCTAAAACCCTAGGCATGGGTTCGGTAAGTGTGGACATATTAGGAGCCGCAGTTACTGCTAATTTATCGGCGGTCACATTAAATGAAACTGACGTTTTAATTAATGGCCAAACTATTGGATCTTTTACGGGTTCTTTGGATACATTCCAAGATCTCATTGATAACATTAATTCTAACGTTTTAGGCGTTGAAGCCTCAGGTTACACATCGTTAGATGGTGATTTAGTTGGCAATGGCGTATTGGAAAATGGCAATAAATTACGTATTACAGTGCAAGCTGCAGATGGCAGTGGTAACAACGTTTTTAACATTACCGATACGAAAGATATAAATGAATTAATCGACAAAATCACGTCTCTCACTGGCGGTATCGTAAGTGCTGATAAAGACGAAGCTGGGCATTTGTTATTAACTAATAATTCTGGCTCGACAATAGTTGTGGACGCCATCGATATAACTGGTGCAGTTACTGATACGGCCTCCCAGTTGGTCGAGCAAGCGACAGGCTTTAATGTATTTGATCCAACTCTGGCTGCCAACTCCCAAGGTATTACTCAGTCCGCCGAAGGGCAGATTATTCTTACCAGCAAACACGGTGATCCGATAACCGTAAGTCGTGGTGCTACGGGAACTACTGCAGATTTACTTGATTTAGGTTTTCGTGAGTCCAATGAGCCAGGCTCGATAACAGGAGTTGGAATGGATTCGGCCCATGCTGCTACGTCTTGGAATGTAGGTGATTTAAAAATAAACGGTACTATTATTGATAACAAAGATACCGATAGCCTACAAGGAAAATTGAATGCAATTAATGCAAGCAGTATTGATACAGGTGTTGTCGCCAATGCATTTGCTACGGCTGCTATCGATTTAAGTACCGCTAATTTAAGTTTGGCGTCAGGCGCAACTGATAATTTAGTGATTAATGGTGTGGCTATAGATTTAGGGCTCGCCAGTGGCGCGACAGCATCAGATTTGGTAAACGGATTTAATGTAAATTCGGATTTAACGGGTGTGCATGCACGCTTATCAGGCACGCGCGTAATTTTAGAGTCTGATCAAGGATCAATTCAGCTGGCTGCCTATTCAGCAAACAGTATATTTGGTTCTACATCAGCATTATTCGGTGCAACAATTACTTCTGATATTGCTTCTTCGACCGGATCTTTGACAACTTCTAGCGTAACAGCAGGTTCAAACCTGACTCTTACGGTAGAGGCCGGTATTAAAATGACCAGCACGAATGAAAGTCCGATCAGTATTGAGTTGGGTGTAAATGCCAATCCAGCATCAATGGGAATTATTGAAGCTAATTCGACTGCTGGTGGGCGCTTCGGTGTGGCGATTGCAAATGTCAGTATTGATACTGCAGCTCATGCACAAAAGGCAATAGGTGTGATTGATAAAGCACTAGAGTCGATTAATGACGTACGCTCTCAGTTAGGTGCGGCGAATAATAGACTTGATTTCACTATTAATAATTTACTAGTAGTTTCTGAAAATACTTCGTCGGCTAAGTCACGAATTATGGATGCTGATTTTGCTGCCGAGACTTCTGCGCTCAGCCGAGCACAGGTGTTACAACAAGCGTCTCAGGCCATGTTGGCTCAGGCCAATGCTTCGTCTAACCAAGTGCTACAGTTATTACGTCAATAATAAATTTATTAAACTAGCCTCAAAAAATCTCAGAGCGTAAAGATGGGTTTTAGGGGTTCTTAAATGCGCGTTAGTGCATGTTTATAACATTTTATTTGGATTTATTATGCTTGCACCGCTGCTGACTCATGCTCCGACTAAATCGCTTTCTGCGGCGCCCGGCGTGAATTTTAAATCACCAGCCCAAAGCGCTGAGCCTGACGATTTTGGTAGGGTTTTTCAACAACAAGATAGCCAACAGCTGCGCCAAAAGGATAATGGCCAAAAAGATAACAAAAGCAGCGAAGGGCGTGAACAGGTAAAAGATAAACCTGCAAAACCTGTAGATAAATCGTCTGGCCTAAAAACCCACGCATCTGGCGAGCCAGAATCGGCAGATACTGATTACGAGCGCAATAATAAAAACATTATCGGTGAAGATCAGCCGCCTGCAATTAGTAATAACGATGTAAATGATTCAACAAGTGATTCGGCTGGATTAGACGCTAATACACCCTGGCCTTTTTGGATTCAACATATTCAAGCTGTAACACCCAAAATAAACGCGGATGCAGATAACCTGCTTGAAGATAACGCGCATTTATCGATAATTTCCAGTGATGTGCAAAAGGCGTTGACTGATCAATTAATTATGCCAACTGAAGATGCAATTAACGTCGTTAATAGTACAGTTCAAATTCCAGATAATAAAAACGGTTTAATGCTAAAAACGCAGTTGAACGCTGCATCGCTAAACTTTGCGGCGAGTAATGTATCCTTGGACACTAAAAATTCTAACGACGTGGATTATAGCGATGTTCTGCTTAGCAATAGTTTGCAATCATCTAATACTCCCAATGCAACTCCCCAGGATATTACAGCGTTTTCATCATTAACCTCCGCAGGTTTAACGGGGGTTAATTTTAAGAGCTTGTTGGAGGGGGCGACACCGCAAGTTTCTGCGCAGCTAACAACACAATTAACCGCAGAGTTTCCAACGCTTGAATTTGGGCCAATGGCTTCCGCACAGGACGCGAAATGGGTTGGTCACGTGGAAAACACCTCGTATCCAGCGGGTATGTCCGTAGATGAAAATAAATCATTTTTCCAATTACGCTTTAATCAGCAAACATTAGCACCTGATCTTGCGGAAAAGACTGGCTGGCTAATTGAGCATAAGTTGGATACGGCACAAATTCAGCTTGATCCTCCTGAGCTTGGGCCGATCACAGTAAAAATCCACACGCATCAGGATCAAGTAAGCGTGACTTTTATTGTGAATAGCGCGCAGGTAAAAGATGCTATGGATCAAACGATGCAACGCTTAAAAGATTTACTGCATGAGCAGGGAATAGAATTGTCACACGCGGATGTAAATGGCCAGCGCCAGCAGCGCGACAACCCACAACAAGACACTACGTCTAATGCCTCTGTCGATGAGTTCGGTGAGGAAGAGCTATTAACGATCGGTCTGCCTGAAACGGTTTCGGGTGTCGATCATTTTGTTTAGTGTGCGTATCGCTGTGAGTTTTATGCAGTGTTTAAGCGCCAGATAACGAATTGTTATTTTCGATATTTTAGCGCTCATTAAATCTTTGGCCTTTTAGACAAAAGTTAATTAAGCCACGTATGCAGGTGGATGCGCTGTGACTTAGGCTTTTGCTCTTCCATTGCTATCATCATGTATAAATAATTTATTTTTACTCTCACTAAAAATTCGATTGCATTTTCTGCTTTCAATCGTTCGCAAAATTCCTGTCGCCGCACAACAACCTCCAGCGGTTGTTATCGTAATTTTTTTAAAGCGTTGAGCGCGATTAAAATTTGTAGGCGCTACAATCCTATCTTCAACGCCAGGGCTCAAATTGTCATTGTATAAATATAGTAATTTCGTGATTATCTAACGTAATCCACACAGCCAATTATGCCTGCGAGTATGTGCGGCGGTATAATTTCTTCTGCACGAGTTACAAGTCTTCCCCGAAATTTAGGTACACTTACGCGCTTTTATGGGCCGCATCGGCGCGGCTGCCCTTTAACTGCCGTAATGAGATAACTATGAATAGCCTAAAAACAACGATTCTTTGGGGTGGCGTGGCGCTTTTGGGGGCTTGGGCCTTTGCTGTTCTCGCGCTGCATCAGGGGGAATCTATTAATGCGCTCTGGATTGTAGTCGCTGCAATCTGTGTTTATCTCATCTCCTACCGCTTTTATGCCCGGTTTATCGGCACCAAGGTTATGGAATTGGACGATAAACGCCTCACTCCTGCAAGTCTGCGTAACGATGGTTTGGATTACGTGCCCACGCATAAATGGGTTTTATTTGGCCATCATTTTGCTGCCATTGCCGGGGCGGGCCCGTTAGTGGGGCCTATTCTTGCCGCTCAAATGGGCTATTTACCAGGGACGTTGTGGATTCTGATCGGCGTAGTGCTCGGCGGTGCGGTGCAAGATGCTTTGGTGTTATTTGCATCATGTCGGCGCGACGGACGCTCTCTAGGCGAAATGATTCGGCAGGAAATCGGCGCTACAGCAGGAGCTATAGGAATGTTAGGAATTCTTGCGATCGTTATTATCTTGCTGGCAGTGTTGGGTATGGTAGTCGTCAAAGCACTTGCGCACAGCCCGTGGGGTTTATTTACGATCGCCGCGACCATTCCAATAGCTTTATTTATGGGCATTTATTCGCGTTATTTGCGGCCTGGTAAAGTGGGCGAGGTATCGCTAATTGGTTTTGTGTTGCTGATGGCCGCCCTGGTCGGTGGTGAATGGGTGAGCCATATGCCTTCCGCGCAGAGCTGGTTGTCGCTTTCTGTAGAAGCTTTAGCCATAGCATTAATGGGCTATGGATTTGTAGCAGCAGTGTTGCCAGTTTGGCTGTTATTAGCGCCGCGAGATTACCTTTCTACATTTTTAAAAATTGGCACGATTGTGGTGCTGGCTTTTGGCATTGTCATTACTGCGCCAGTATTAAAAATGCCCGCTATTTCCCCTTTTATTGACGGCAGCGGTCCTGTATTTGCAGGTTCTCTATTTCCTTTTTTGTTTATCACAATTGCCTGCGGCGCTATTTCCGGCTTTCACGCATTGGTTGCATCAGGCACCACACCTAAAATGCTGGCCCTGGAGAGTCATATTCTGCCGATTGGTTACGGCGCTATGTTAATGGAATCCTTTGTAGCCATTATGGCGTTAATTGCTGCCTGCGTATTAGAGCCCGGCATTTATTTTGCTCTGAATAGTCCAGCCGCAATTATAGGTAAAACGGTAGAAGATGCGGCCCAGGTAATTAGCCAGTGGGGATTTGTTATCACCCCGGAAATGCTTACACAAATTGCTCAGGATGTAGGTGAAACATCAATATTGTCGCGCACCGGAGGTGCCCCGAGCTTTGCTTTGGGAATGGCAAATATTTTAGCCGGATTTATAGGTGGTAAAGCCTTGATGGCGTTTTGGTATCACTTCGCCATTTTATTTGAAGCCTTATTTATATTAACCACTTTGGATGCAGGTACGCGGGTATGTCGATTTTTAATTCAAGATTTACTCGGTAGCGCCGTGCCGAAATTGGCGGATACACAATCTTGGAGTGCAAATATTATTGCCACGTTTTTAGCCGTCGCCGGTTGGGGCTATTTTTTATATGTAGGCGTTACCGATCCGTTTGGTGGTATTAATAGTTTGTGGGCTTTGTTTGGGATTGCCAATCAAATGCTTGCAGGCATCGCGTTGATTTTAGTAAGTGTTATTTTGATGCGCACGGGGAAAAGTGCCTACGTGTGGATCAGTGCTGTACCTGCTGCATGGATTTTATTAATTACTCTGTATGCCAGCGGTTTGAAGTTGTTCTCTGCTGATCCTAAAATCGGGTTTTTATCCCATGCAAAAAAGTATGCACAGGGTTTGCAAGATGGAAAAGTACTGCCGCCCACACAATCTATTAGTCAAATGCAGCAAGTTGTATTTAACGATTATGTGGATGCCGCTATGACCATTATTTTTATTTTTGTAGTGGTAAGTGTATTGGGGTTAGCGTTGCATAGTTTGTGGCGGCAACGCAGAAGACCACGGGTGCTTACAGCTAAAACTGCAAATTTAACACCTTGAGTAATCTGCATGAATTATAAACCAAAGCCATCGCTAAAACAGTTTTGGCGGCTTTGCCAGCAAACGGCCAATTTAATGGTTGGGCAGGGTGATTATCAAAATTATTTAGCTCATATGCGTAGCCACCATTGTGGCGTTGTGCCTATGACTGAAGCGGAATTTTTCCGCTATCACCAAAATTCCCGCTATCCACAATCACGCGGCAAGGCTTCTATTAATCGATGTCCCTGTTAACGCGAACTATCTATTCTGAGATGAATATATGTCTATTTTTTCAAGCCCGTTCTTTTTAAAATTAACGCGCAAAAAACCTATTGATACGCCGCAGCTAAATGAATTGAAGCGCTGTTTAAGTGCATTTGATTTAACTCTGTTGGGAGTTGGCGCCATTATTGGTACGGGTATTTTTGTATTAACTGGAATTGCCGCAGCAACCACGTCTGGGCCGGGCGTTGTATTGTCGTTTGTTGCCGCAGGTTTGGCCTGTGCCTTTGCTGCTTTTGCTTATGCTGAGTTTTCTGCAATGGTGGGTGGTTCTGGCAGTGCTTACGGTTATTCCTACGCGGCGTTTGGTGAACTAATTGCGTGGATTATCGGCTGGGATCTAATTTTAGAATATGGCGTAGCAGTGGCTGCTGTAGCCAATGGTTGGGCAGGATATTTTAATAATGCTCTGCATGTTATAGGCATCGATTTACCTACTTATTTAGTCCGCGGCCCCTGGGCCGAAGGTGCAGATGGCGCCGGTTGGGTAAATTTGCCAGCATTTATTATTGTTTTATTGCTGACAATTATGTTGATAGTTGGTGTAAAACAAAGCGCTAAACTTAATACCTGTATGGTATTTGTAAAGTTATTAGCCATTGTAATATTCCTAAGTGTCGGTATTTTCCATATCGACAGTGCCAATTGGCATCCCTTTGCACCCTTTGGCTGGTTTTCTCACAATGAAGTAGGCAAACCCATAGGTATATTTGCAGGCGCGTCCGTAGTGTTTTTTGCCTATGTAGGATTTGATGCAGTTTCTACAGCAACAGAAGAAGCCAATAAACCACAGCGTGACATCCCCATCGGCATTTTAGCCTCATTGATTTTTTGCACGATTATTTACATAGTGGTATCAGGCGTATTAACCGGAATAATTCCCTATTCTGAATTAAATGTTCCTTCACCCGTGGCGTTTGCTCTGCAGCAAGTAGGTATTCACTGGGCCTCTGCACTGGTAGCTACAGGTGTAATTACAGGTTTAACCACCGTTATGCTGGTTTTGTTCTATGGGCTTACTCGCATTATTACTGCTATGGGCCGCGACGGATTATTGCCGCCGCTATTTGCCGAGGTAAATCCGAAAACTCAAACCCCCGTTAAAAATACGCTTCTGTGCGGTATTTTAATGGCAATAATGGCAGGCTTTATTCCTCTAGATACATTAGCAGAACTGGTAAATGTAGGAACTTTATTCGCGTTTGTGTTGGTGTGTTTAGGTGTTATTGTTTTACGTTACACACAACCTAATGCGCCGCGCCCGTTTAAAATACCCGCCGGGATTTTAGTTTGCTCACTGGGTGCCGTATCCTGTTCTGCATTAATCACTTTTTTGCCACATCACACCTATGAGCGATTTGTTTATTGGTTAGCCGCAGGCTTAGTCATCTACTTTAGCTATGGTTTTTATCACTCAAAACGCGAATTCGCTTAGCTTGCTTGCTGTAGAACTACTATCGCAATTTCAGTTCTGGCGGCGCTTTTTAATTATGTGTTTTAAATTGGTGCCTTTTAATAGAGCGGTAGCTTAGGCTTGTTTTATTAAAATAATGTGCTTGATGGGGTGCGAGTAAATTTTTAATTATGTTGTGTGCATTTCTTGCAGTGTTGGCGGGCTAATCGTGGGGATACTACAGTGCGCTCTAGGTTTGTATGTCGTAGCAAGTTTGGTGGCTTACATCATGTATGCTATTGATAAAAAAGCAGCGGAACAAAATCTCTGGCGCGTAAATGAAAAGTCATTACATTTTGTCGCGCTTATAGGCGGGTGGCCAGGGGCCTGGTACGCCCAGCAGACACTACGGCATAAGTCGCGAAAAATAAAGTTTCGTCGAATTTTTTGGCTTACGGTATTTGTAAATACGATTGTTTTTGCTTACGTTGTCAGTCGCTAGGCGGTTGCTGCTTTGGTAATTCCTGCGATGCCAGGTATAGCGCTGAGTATTTTTAAGTGCGGTTTTTAAAATACGTGCTGGCGCACCGGCCGTTTACCGATTATCTCAAGTGCGGCTACGCGGTAAGCCTCTGCAAGAGTTGGAAAGTTAAATATATTTTCCACAAAAATATCAACTTTTGAATGAGTTATAAGTGCCATTTGGCCTATATGGATTAATTCGGTTGCGCCCTCACATACGATCATGACTCCAAGGATTTGCTCACCATCCGGAGCGCAAATAATTTTTAACATACCGTTTTGCGTACCGGAAATTTGTCCCCGTGCAATTTCATCAAATTTTGCTTTGCCAATGATTACATCTCCATAGACTTTGCGCGCCTGCTCCTCGTTTAACCCCACGCCCGATAATTCAGGAATAGAATAAATTCCAGAAGGGATTAAATCGCCCATAGCACCTAACGGGCAGCCCAGCGCGTTACTACTCGCGCGTCTACCTTGCTCCATTGAGGCGGAGGCTAACGAGGGCGGGCCGATAATATCTCCTGCAGCGTAAATATGCGGAACATTTGTGGCTAGTGCAGCATTAACTTCAATTAAACCTTTTGTGTTGAGTTTAAGACCGGCATTTTCGATTTTTAAATCGGCAACATTGGATATTCTTCCAGCCGCACAAAGCAACTTATCAGAAGATATTTTGCGGCCGTCGTCTAATTCGGTAATGACGGCATTAAATCCATTCCAATGGACACTGCGCACTATGCTATTGCCTATCCAAGTGCCGCCCATCTCCTCAAACGCTTGTACAAATGTTTCCGTCAAGTCGCCATCTAAAAATCCTAGCGGGCGAGGATAGCGATCGATCATGGTTACTTTTACGCCCAATGCCTGAAAAATTGAAGCGTATTCACTAGCAATTACACCGCCGCCTAGTACGGTAAGGCTGCGGGGTAAATAAAGCATGGATAAAATAGAATCGCTGTCAAAAATATGCTCATGATCAACCTCTATATTATCCGGCTTACGTGGAATAGAGCCTGTGGCGATGACAATATTTTTGGCATTTATGACCAGGTTGGTGCCGCGCACTTGCGTAATATTAATGCGATGAGGGGTGATAAATGAGGCTTTGCCATGGATACAGGTTACGCCGTTGCGCTCAACCTGATTGCGCATGTACACATCGTGTGCAGCAAGTACTTCACTCAAACGATTAATTAATGTATTTAACTCTAAATCTTCGGGTAATTTATAGTTGGCAAGCTTTGCGTTTAGCCGCATATTTTTAACGCGCAACGCATTTTCTCTGAGTGTTTTTGACGGAATTGTACCGCGCTGAACACAGGAGCCACCTAGTTCGCGGCTACTTTCCACGAGAATAACTGAGCGCCCGCTTTTGGCACCTTGAATAGCCGCTTTCTGGCCAGCAGGCCCGCTACCGATTACTAATAAATCAGCGTCTTGGTCTGACATCATAAGCTCATGCTATCCATTGTACTTTTTACATTTGCCTGCTTGGCCAGCAATAGTTCTATATCTTCAAGGTATAGATTTAAATCCGCCATCACAGATTGTTCTTCTAATTGCTTGCGGCTATACGTGGGTTGATCAGAATTAATTGATAAACCGTATTGAGCGAATTTTGAAGCGGCGACTACAACCATAGTTAATTCTTTGTTTTCTCCGGCTTCTTCATAATGATCAAACTTGCATAACACATCGCAAACAACTGTGGGCATTTCCCACAAATTCACGACTAAAACTCCGATGGCGCGACTAAATGTTGTTTCAATCGGCTCAATATCAGCGTTGGTAAGCGAAAAACCACATTGAGAGGCGATTTCTACCGCTGCCTGTAAGCATACTGGTCGGCCGATGTCATGTAATAAACCGGCTAAGAATGCCGCCTCTACATTGCGCCTGCATACACGGGCAACTTCTTTGGCCCAAAGCGCCGTGTAAAGCGCATAGCGCAATTGGCATTGAATAATTTTATTGTGCCCTGGCGCATTGAACATTTTACTGTTGATGGATGCCGCAAGCGCGATCTCGCCAATAATGCTCATGCCGAGCCGAGAAATAGCCTGCTGTAACGAGATCAATTTAGTGTTTGGTGAGTAAAGCGCAGAATTAGCTATACGCATAACGTGACCTGCAAGTACCTGATCACTTTGGACCAGTTTGGCAAGATCGGTTGTTATGGCATTTTGATCCTGAGTTAATCGCATAACCCGGTTAGCAACCTCAGGGAGCATGGGCACTTCGATTTTTCTCTGTTTAATTTTGGCTGCCAATTGCTGTGAGATTGTTTTGGCAACAACTGAAGTTTCCATAGCAGATACTAACCTTGGCTTTTAATACGCTCCTTTTAATTTAGACGAAAACGAAAGTGCTTGCTGAAATCTTTCCTATCTTAATCGAGGTTCTTCTTTTTAAGGACTGGAAACCCGTCGATATGCTGGTTGAAACAAGCCACTGCCTTGAATGACGTTTTGCACTTACGCGAATTCCATACAACTAACGTCTCATAACAAAACCATGATCATTTGGAATAAAACCCATACTCAGCATATCGATTAAATAGGTGCGGTTTGACTGGGTAGGCCTAGAAATCTGATCGTATTTACTCTTTTATTGGCGGACTTTACACCTGTTTTTAACCTCCGGCGTGGATTGGACAAGCCCAGAGTCTCAGCTAACCTTATGCTAGGGAGCCCTTCTGTAGATGCTCTCGTCATTCGGTAGTATTGGTGAGGATCTGGCGCCCGAAGGAAAAATTCATGTACCACGTTTTAGTATTAGGTAAGCAAATTTCGAAGATCGCAGATCAGGTCATCTCTTATTTTAAGGGAGATGTAACAAATGATTTGACGCAACTTTCTTCAGCACTCGAAAACAAAAATTACCGCATAGTCGTTTACGATGGTTTAGCGGATACCTCTCTTGATCTTAGTTATTGCCAGCAAATTGCAGCGTTGCTAGCACCTAAAGGGTTGCCGCTACTTGCACTTACCAATGGTGTCACTCCCGAAGAAAAATTAAGGGCGTTTGAAATAGGTTGTGATGATTTAATTGATAGTAATTTCGCTTCAATAGATGAAATAAACGCTCGTATTACCAAAAGTATTTTTCACCGCATCGCTAACGAACAATTGCAAAAACGGTTGGAATTAGCCACGGAAACCGCGCGTAGTGCGATGGTCGATAATTCGGACCTTGGCGCTAATATTCAGTTCCTCTTGGCGGTAAACGATTGCGATAATTTGGATCAGGTCGGCCAACAGTTTTTTAATACAATAGAGCGTTACGGATTGCGCTGCAGCTTACAAATGCGCAGCACCCTGGGCATTAAAGATATGGAAGCACACGGAATGGCAAAGGATTTAGAATCTCAGCTTTTATACCAACTTAAAGACTCCAATCGTTATATTGATTTTGGTGTGCGGACTATCGTCAATTACGGGCGTGTGTCTTTGCTTATTAAAAACATGCCCGTGGACGACCCCGAAAAGTACGGGTCAATAAAAGACAACACGTTTTCGCTTTTACAGGGCTTGGATGCTCGAATTCTTGCACTGGAAGATCGCTGCGCTCTACTTGAGGAGAAAGAAACCTTAAGAAAGATATCACAAGATGTAAATGCTGTGATGTCCACAATTAAAACTTCTTACCAAACCGTTATGCGGCAGATTTTAACGGAAGTGGAAAATGCCACAGAATTAATTGAACACAGATTACCTCATTTAGCGTTAAATGAGGCGGATGAAAGTTTTATGTTTGGAGTTACTGAGCAATTAGTGAAAGAGACAAACGAAGTGTTTAATAATGGCCTTAAGGTGGATGAGATTTTTGTGCGCTTGGAGCACGCTTTGCTGCGGGCTTTAAGTTCTGTTGAAAAAGATTCAATAAAATTGGAGTTGGGCAGCAAAGTATCGCATAAAGGACCGGATAAATCGGTAGAGTTATTTTGATTTTTGAATGTTTGCGCCCTAAGAATTTTTTAAACACTTGCACTGCTAACTATACCATTAAGGTTGCACCATTTTTTATCTACGGCCTGCTCAATTAGATAAGTAAAAATAAACACAATTAGTGTTACGTTAGTAACGATTTTATATTTTCGGGTGCGTCAATTGGCCCAGGTTAAGGGTTAAGAATGTCTATGAATGCTGCCACAATTCGAATAATTATTTACGTCGGGACAAGCTTAATCGCCAGTGTGCTGGTTTATGCGATGGATTCTATTTACCTAGCAATAGGAGCGTTAATTGTTATCGGTCTAATGGCCGCTTTTGGCGTATCCATGCCGGCCGATACAATTCAGCTGGAGCACTCTGAAAGCCAGGCAAAAGCGTTTGAATTATTCAAACAAATAATGCGCATTTTCTCTGAAAAACATAGTCACACGTGTAATCATATTAACTCAGTGTCCGGCAATATTCGCGACGCTGTGGAGCGTAATAGCGTTGCCCTGCATGGTAGTTTCCAGTCGTTAAGCGCTAATGCACTTGCGGAAAAGAATTTACTAGAGTCGGTTTCTGCACATTTATCCAGTGGAACGTCTAATAGCGCGCAGCAAAAAACAGTGTCATTGGCGCATTTTGCCCATGAAATGGGCCGAATTTTAGATGACTATGTGCGGCTGTTTCTAGATGTCAGCAGTAAAAGCGTTCAAGCCGTGCATAAAATTCAAGATATGGTGAAGCATCTTGATGGCATGTTCGGTTTAATTAACGAAATACGCGGCATAGCCGATCAAACAAATTTATTGGCTCTGAATGCAGCTATTGAGGCTGCCCGTGCTGGTGATGCTGGCCGAGGCTTTGCAGTGGTGGCGGATGAGGTGCGGAAATTATCGAAAGATTCCAACGAATTGAATGATGAAATTCGGCAGAAGGCGCAAAAAGCCAAAGAAACCGTAACTCAAGTTGAGTCGGTAGTAGGTGATATCGCATCTATGGATATGAATCTTGCTATTGACGCAAAAGGCCATTTAGATTCGATGCTGGCCGAACTTGAAAAAATGAATCGAATGGTTAGCGAAGGCGTTACTAAAGGATCCCAGATTGGCGACAGCATTCACCAAGAAGTAGCGCGTGCATTCACAGCATTACAGTCTGCAGACCAAGTTTCGCAAATGCTAGAACAGGTTACCAAATGCGCTGACTTTTTAAATGAAATTCAGCTTGCGATGAGCTCAGAAAATAATGAGCGCACTTTGGAATCTCTGCTGGATCACTCATTAAAACGGTTAAAAGCGTTCCCCTCGGGGCCAGACATTCGTACGGATCTGTCAGGTCGAGGAAGTGTTGAACTGTATTAAAAGCTTTGAACAACATTAGTCAATTCTAAATTCGGTTCGATGTTCCGATATCTCATTCTACAAGCAAGTTCTCTATTCCATCTGCCTCGACAACTGCCCCCTGGCTGTTACACCCTCCCTTATCCAAAGGTTTGTCCGTTAGCGCAATATACTGTGCTGCTATCAACCCTCTGGGGTTTGCGCGATTTTCACAATAAAAATTTCTGTAGAGGTGGTACTCTTGGCAAATTTTGCTGAGAACCATGTTTGATCTACACTCTCTGAAAAATTATTGATTCAATCAATAATTAAGTTGCCTACAAGCAGATAACAATTGTGTAATCGCATTTTATTTTTCATATTTTAATTTTTATTAATTGATTCAGGCTGATCACCGATTTCAACTGAATTTTTAGCTAATTAATGATCGTGAAAAACCATAGCGAACACTGTTGAGAGTCAGTCGTTGAAATGCATAAAGATCTGCTGCACAATCGAACTGATTGCGCTTGCAGTCGCTTGTGATTATTCTGAGCGTAAAGTTTTAAGCTGGACTTGAATTGGCTGTATTCGAAGCTTCTGTAGTTTTTTCTCTGGTCAACAGCTTAACTACCATAATGCGGAGGTATATATGACTAATGTTTCTCTAATTGCCCTTGCGCTGTGTTGCGCATGGGCAAGTGGCATCAATCTTTATGCGGTGTTGCTCGTGCTGGGTATTTGCGGCGAATTTAATTATATCTCGTTGCCTGCTGATATTGAATTTTTAGCCCATCCTTTAGTGATTTTTGCAGCTGGTTTTATGTATTGCGCTGAGTTTTGTGCCGATAAAATTCCGGGTGTTGATAGCGGGTGGGATTTTTTGCATACGTTTATTCGAATTCCCGCAGCTGCACTATTGGTGGGCGCATTTATGAATGATGCAGCCCCCGCATTGGAAATCTCTGTACTTTTATTCGGGATTTTATTAGCAATCAGCACACATGTGACTAAGGCTTCAGCACGATTATTAATTAACACCTCTCCAGAGCCTTTTAGTAATTGGTCGGCATCATTTGGCGAGGATGTATTGGTTTTTACAGCACTTTGGCTGGCACTGGTACACCCAGTAGTGTTTTTGGTGCTGCTAGTAGCGTTTGTAATATTAATTATTTGGCTGCTGCCGAAAATAATTAGAATGATTGTAGTTATCTCTAATAAGGTGCGCAATTGGTTGGGCGGGCAAAGAACTGCGAGCTAAGCCTGTATTTTTGGGACATAGAGGTAGGGGGATAAGTACGTTTTAATATTTAGCGGGTCCTATGCATCCGTTAAATAGCTCTAGTTTCCAATAATGTTTTTAGATTGCCTGTTGCGTTTAATCTTTTTTAAAGGCAAATACCAAGCTGTTTAACGCTTGGCATTTGCAAAAAATCGTTGTATTAGGGAGCTGAACACGCCAAGCAGCTAGCCATGATGCTAAATCCTTGTGGCTTAACTGATTGGTCGAATGCACCAATTTGATTTACCAGCGGATCTGCCATAATCGCGCCCACGCCTGCGAACAATCGGCTAAAGACATCCGAATGAAAAGTGCCAGCCGATTGTTCTACGATATTGCGAATTAATTGTTCCTGTGCCGATAAATCTCGTTGAATCAATTTTAATTTGGGTTCATTAATATTATGTTTTTGCGCAACGGCCGCAACCACGTCGTTTAAATAACCCAATTGATCGACTAGGCCTAATGCTTGCGCCTTGCTACCAGTCCAAACACGGCCTTGTGCGATAGTATCGATTTCAGCGGGAGCTCGCTTACGAGCTTCGCCGACAATAGTTAAAAAGCGCTGATAAATAGCTTCTACACCTTGCTGAGCAACTTTTTCGGCTGCTGGGTCTAAAGGGCGGTCCGGTCGCATAGCGCCGGATAATCTGTGAGTGGCAATTCCATCCGTATAAATACCGATTTTATTTAACCCTTCATCGAGGGTTGGAAATAAACCGAATACACCAATTGAGCCGGTAATTGTAAAAGGTGTGGCCCAAATTTCATCGGCCGCGCTTGCAATCCAATAACCACCGGATGCAGCCACGCTCCCCATAGATACATAAATACTCTTGCCTGCGGCACGCACGGCCTGCATTTCTTGACGAATAACTTCTGAAGCAAAGGCGCTACCACCACCGGAATCTATGCGCAGAATTAAAGCGGAAATGTCTTTGTCTTCGCGCGTTTTGCGCAACAGTTGCGCTAATGTATCGCCGCCGATATTTCCGTCCGGTTGCTCACCATCGATTATTGAACCGCTAGCAACAATTAGCCCTATATTGCCTTTATTCTCTGCAGTATTTTTGCTGGCGAGCTCATGCTTATATTGTGCATAACTAACGTGTAGGTACTGGGTTGCAATGTCTGGATCCGCACCAAAGCGCGCAATTAAATCCTGCATTCGGCTTACGCGGTTGCCGATATGGTCAACCAACTTTGCATTAAGCGCCATTTGTGCGGCTGAATTACCAGCTGCTAATAAGGCCTCGCTGGTGTTATTGATGAGTTTATCGACGCTGCCTGATTCAAGATGTCGTTGAGCTTCAACTCGATTGGTGTAAAGGCTCCAAAGCTCATTCATCCATTCGCTGTTGTGCTGTTTAGAGGCTTCAGACATATCATTACGAGTGTAAGGCTCTACGAAATCTTTAAACGTACCGACTTTAAAAATATGAAATTTGATTGAGAGCTTATCAAGTGCTGATTTGTAATAATTCCGATAAAGTCCAATCCCGTTAAGTAAAATTCCGCCCATGTCGTTGAGGTAAATTTCGTCGGCGTGTGATGCTAAGAAATATTGTTGTTGGGAAAAATAATCGGCGTAAGCAATAACCGGTTTTTGGCTGGCCTTAAATTTCAAAACGGCTTCGGCAAGTTCAGCCATTTTTGCGCTGCCGCTGTCAGAGAGATAATCAAGTTGCAGCACCAGCGCGGTAATGCGTGAATCCGTAGCGGCAGCTTCGATAACTTTGATTAATTCGCGTAGGTTAGTTTGATTGTCGCGATTATTTTTACCACCTAATAATATCGATAGCGGTTCTGAATAGGTTATTTGGTCAACCAGCGGGCCTGACGGTGCAATTAATAAGGGAGCGGCGGCGGGGATTGGTTTGCTGCGATTACTGGCTATGGTGCTAATAAAAATAATCAGCACTAATAAAAATAGGATATTGGCGAGACTTGCGCGGATAAAACCCACCGCTCTCCAAAGCCCTTGCCAAATTCGTACGGGTAAAGAAGCCTTGCGCTCGCTCATAACTAGTCCTGTTGCGGTAATGTTGAATTTGCATTTGAAGTCAAAATGCGACTAGCCATTAGGCTTAATAAGAAAATTAATATACTTAGCCCCAATACACCGTAATCAATAAACGCAGGGTCACCTGCAAGGACATTAGTAATGGAGCGAATAAAATAGAGTAAAATAATAAAGCCCATAAATTGAAAGCTGCGGCGTTTGAGTTGATAAATACCGGGAATCAGAATAATTAAGGGCAAAACCTGCAGCAGCCATATTTTATAAACCGGGCCGCTTGAGAGCGATAGTTGAAAAAAACTCATTAATAAAATCAGCAGAAAAATCGCCATCAACTGCGCAGCACGCAATTGCAAAGGGGTTAGAAAATTCATAATGTTCCTAGTTGTAAGGCTAATTGAGCTATACGGCGGCCCTGGGCGTGAGCAAGTGCTTGTTCATCAACGGTGAGCTGAGCCGGTTGTGTGCCATGAGCCCAATGTGAAGCCCCGTAAGGCGTGCCGCCAGATGCAGTGGAGTGTAGGGCAGATTGTGAATAGGGTATGCCTGCAACGAGCATCCCATGGTGCAGAAGGGGGATCATCATACTCAGCAAGGTTGCTTCTTGGCCGCCATGCAAGGAGCTGGTCGATGTAAATACTCCGGCCGGTTTACCTTCCAAATGGCCGTTAACCCACAGATTAGCGGTACCATCCAAGAAATATTTTAACGCCGCCGCCATGTTGCCAAAGCGCGTAGGGCTGCCCAGTAACAAGCCTGCGCAGTTTTTCAAATCATCCTCAGTGCAATAAATATCGCCCTCGGATGGAATATTGGGGGCCGTTGCTTCGCAGTCGGTGGAGACTTTAGGTACGGTGCGCAGGCGGGCTTCGATACCCTTGACGCCATCGACACCTTCTGCGATAGCGCGGGCAAGCTTACGAGTACTACCGCTTTGGCTGTAATACAAGATGAGAATAAAAGGATATGACATGAAGTTAACCGATTAGATTTAGAACATTTTCCGGTGGGCGGCCAAGAATTGCTTTGTTATCTTTTACCACTATCGGCCGTTCTATCAGTTTAGGATGTTCCACCATAGCTGCAATAAGTTGTGTTTCGCTCAACTTAGGATCACAGAGCAACAACTCTTTATAAAGTGCCTCTCCCGTGCGAATTAGTTGGCGGGCAGAACTAAATCCCAATTTGGAAATTAGCATGCTTAACTCTTTCGAACTTGGAGGCGAATCAAGATACTGTAGAATTTCAGGAGTGATGCCCGCGTCATGCAATAATGCGAGGGTTTGGCGGGATTTTGTACAGCGAGGATTATGGTAAATGCGATATTGGGCTGCCATAGTCATTCAATTTAGTTTCGGTTTTTGCAGTGTAACACCGCTAGGAGTCTGACCCAACATGCAAACAGCAGGTTTAAAACAGCATATTCGGCGTACCCGATTAAGTTGGATAATGGATTTATGCGTGCAGTTTTACCGCGATTATCATGCATCTGGCTGCCAAGACCAGGCTGCAGCTCTTACCTATATGACACTTTTCGCACTGGTTCCGTTAATGACCGTTAGCTATGCGGTATTTTCAATGGTGCCTGAGTTTGCAGGTGTTGCCAGTCAAGTGGAAAAATTTTTGTTTTCACACTTTGTTCCAGAATCAAGTGCTGTAATTCAGTCCTATTTATCCAGTTTTTATCAGCAGGCGCAAAAACTAACTTGGATTGGTGTGGTATTTTTAGGCATTACTGCATTTTTAATGTTAGGAGATATTGAACGCACGTTTAATCGTATTTGGGGAGTGCGTCGCGGGCGGCGCGGCTTAAATAAATACTTATTATATTGGGCAGTATTAAGTATTGGACCGCTATTAATAGGCAGTGCATTTGTGATATCTACATACGTTGTATCGTCTAAATATTGGATGTGGGGCGGCTCTGTTATTTGGTCGCCATTTGTGGCCGTATTTCCATTGATATTGACAGCAACGGCATTTAGCCTTTTGTTCATTACTGTGCCTAATTGTAGCGTGCCTATTAAATATGGCGTCATTGGTGGCGTATCTGCTGCACTGGGTTTTGAACTGTTAAAATTTTTCTTTGGGCTTGCGGTTACAAATGCCAATTTTCAGTTTATTTATGGTGCTTTTGCTGCCTTACCGCTGTTTTTATTGTGGCTGAATTTTTTGTGGATGACGGTTTTACTCGGGGCTCTTTTGGTACGGATTCTGGCAGAAAAGCGCTATTTATTAGTACCTGAAAGGTACAACGACTTTGCGTCCGCAATTATATGTTTAAGCCTGTTACGGGAGGGGCAGCTTATGGGGAAACCGGTAAACGAATTAGCCTTCGTAAGTGCGGGCGTGAACCAGCTTCATTGGCAACAATTGCGCGAAAAGTGGATGAAGGCGGGTTGGGTGACAGAAACTCAATCGGCTACGTTTG
>DATDJI010000077.1:0-57759 GCA_036520615.1 Cellvibrionaceae bacterium
TTGCAGGGAAATGCCCTTCGTATCTGCAAGGCCCGGGACTATTTTCCAGCGCGAGTCCTGTGCATTAACATAGCTGTCATCAATGGAGCCATTAAAATCTACATGGCCTAAATAATAATTAGGGAAACTATAGGACTGTAAGCGAACATAATCTGAGGTTGCCGGATCAATCTCTTTTAATACCGTAAGATGTCGCACAAAGCCAGATAAACCGCCAGGTAATTCGGCTTTTGTGGTCCAAGTTTTAAAATCGGTGCTATCGCTGTAATAATATTTTTTTGGATTACAGGAATAACAATCAAATAAAATTCGCCAATTGTTGTTGTCCAATTTTAATAACGATGGACCTTCATTCCCGCTGCTCCATCCCGCCCAATTACCTGTGCCTTTAAATGTCCAAGGGCCAGTAAGAGTGGTTGCCGTGGCGTACTCAATAAATTTTGTCGTTTCGTTTTTCACCATCGCGTGATAAGTGCTGCCTACTTTAGTAACAAACGTATCAATATAATTGGGTGATAATCCGCGCAGCGCAACCGGTGCGGACCAAGCGGTAAATTGACCGTTTTGAGCGGTAATTAAACTCGGCGTAAAATTGCCGTTGTCGGTAGATTTGCGCAGCGATACGACAATATTCACCGAGCCGTCCCTGTCGATAAACCATTCCGGTGCCCAGGATTCGGTTAAATTAGCTACGGGAATGGTGTAATTATGAGAAAACGTCCAGTGTTCGCGATCGCTGCTGACGGCAAAACCAATGGTTTTTGCGGACCAATCGGTCGTGTAGGTGACCCAATATTTACCGTCGGTATGGCGAATAATACTCGGGTCGCGAATTAATCCCTTCGGCGGTGTGAAGGCGGGACCCTTAATAAGCGCATAATGGCTGCCATCGTCGGACTCATATACATACATGTTCGATTCACTTTTATTAGTGAATGCCGTCATCGTATAGGTGGTGGCAGCTGTAAAACTTGCGTTTAAACACATCGTCACCACTAGCAGAAGCGCAGCTAGACGACGCGTAATAGGGAAAATAGAAAGCATAAGCAGGCTACTCAAAAAGCGACCAAAAAAATAAGTGGTTGGATAAACGAGGATTCAGACGGCGAATGCCCATTATTCACGCTTGATCAGTAAAATCTATCTACCGCGACACAATCGCAGAGGATGTAATCGAGGTTTTTATATCGAAGTTAAGTGGAGTAAATGCTGGGCCCGATGTGCATCATAGTGGCGAATAAAAATAAAACAGCGCCCACTAAAGCAATTAAAAAATTCTGAGCTATGCGAATTCTCTTACAACCGCCAAAAATTCTTCGCCATATTTTTTTAATTTGTTATCGCCTACGCCGCTTATTAGTCCCAGCTGTTTTAAATTCTGCGGTTTTTTGCGCATTAATTCTTTAAGCGTACTGTCGTGAAAGACTACATATGGAGGCACGCCAGCAGTATCCGCTAAACGCTTACGGCAGGCACGCAAGGCGAACCAAAATGGCAATAAATGACTGGGTACATCTTGACCTTTGGATTTGCTGCCGCTACCTTTTTCGGATTTCTCCGAAGGCAATTCTTGCCGCAATAATAAAGCGGTCTCGCCGCGTAAAATGGGCCTGCAGCTATCACTCAAACGCAGGCTGCCAAAGCCTTCGGTATCCACATCAATAAAACCGCGTGCGGTTAATTGCCGTAAAACTGATCGCCATTGACTTTCAGCGAGATTCTTACCTATCCCAAATGTGGAAATTTCCGTGTGTTCATATTGTTTTATTTTTTCGGTTTCTTCGCCACGTAAAATATCAATAATATGTTGCGAGCCGAAGCGTTGCCCACTGCGGTAAATCGTCGATAAAACCTTTTGTGCGGGCTCGGTGGCATCCCAACTTACCGGCGGTGATAAACAATTGTCGCAGTTACCGCAGGGCTCTTTTAATTCATCCCCAAAATAACTTAATAATGCTTGGCGGCGGCAGCTGGCCATTTCACACAGAGCGAGCATCGCGTATAAACGTTGTTGTTCCTGGCGGCGGAATTGTTCATTGCCTTCGGATTTTTCTGCCATTTGCCGCAGCTTAATTACATCTTCAAATCCGTATAACAATAGAGCCGTAGCTGGTTCTCCATCGCGCCCGGCGCGGCCGGTTTCTTGATAATAGGCTTCAATACTTTTCGGCATATCCAAATGCGCCACAAAGCGTACGTCCGGTTTATCAATGCCCATACCAAACGCAATTGTGGCCACCATAATTACCGCATCGTCACGCAAAAATTGCCGTTGGTTTTGCTCTCGCGTTTGCAGGGGCAAGCCTGCGTGGTAGGACAGGGCGTGGTAGTTTTGCTCTCTTAACCATTCGGCGGTTTTATCAACCTTGTCGCGAGATAAACAATACACAATGCCGCTATTGCCGATTTGTTCTTTGCGTAAAAAATTCAATAATTGAATGCGCGGGCGATCTTTTAATTCGATGCGATATTGAATATTCGGGCGATCAAATCCGTCGATAAATTGTTTTGCTGCGGATAAATGCAGGCGCGCGATAATTTCCTGCTGCGTGCGCGGATCTGCCGTGGCGGTAAGTGCGATGCGCGGAACCTGAGGAAAATAAGTTGCTAGCATATCGAGTTTTAAATAATCCGCACGGAAATCGTGCCCCCATTGCGCTACGCAGTGGGCTTCATCAATAGCAAATAAAGATAAATTACAGTGCGCGAGCAAATCCAATGTGCGCTGTTGAACTAACCGCTCAGGGGCCACATAGAGAATTTTAATGGCGCCAGCTAAGAGCGCATTTTCCATTTCAAAAAAAGCCTGCGCGCTAAGCGTGGAATTAATAAAACCTGCGTTAACACCTAGTGCTCGTAACGCCAATACTTGGTCCTGCATTAATGCAATTAACGGCGAAATAACAACGGCAACGCCTGGGCGGGCGAGGGCAGGGATTTGATAACAGAGAGATTTACCGCCGCCGGTGGGCATAACCACCAGTGCGTCTTCACCTTGCAGCAGCGCTTGAATTATTTCCGCCTGTTGGCCGCGAAAGGCGCCGTAGCCGAATGTGTGCTGCAAAATATAATGGGCTGTATCCATTGTGGCTAAAAAATATACGCTGGTGAGCTATTGGCCTGCGATTGTACGGCCATTCAGACAGCCTAGCCAGAAGTTGGCAAACCCAGGAAAAAATTAAGGTTTATGTTTAGTACGTAGGAATGACCTGAAGCGTGAACCTGTGCCGCAAGCTTTTTCACAGCCTGCTAAATAACGCATCAATACCCGAGGGTGGCGCTTGGTTTTGGTGTGAATTTCAGCTAGTGTTCAGCAACACTCTTACGGGCATAGCACAGATGAATACACCTTTGTTTATTCTGGGAATTGATGTGGGCTCCACTACGGTCAAACTCGTCGCGATCCAAGGGCAGAGTTTGGAGATTGCCTGGAGCTGCTACCAGCGCCACGAAACCCGTCAGGCGGAAAAAGTATTAGAACTATTAGAGCAAGTAACGAAGGAGTTGCCGGAGTTGGTACTTACGCAAACACCAATTTTTATCACAGGCTCAGGTGCCTCCCCGATTGCACCGCATATTAATGCCAAATTTATCCAAGAAGTGAATGCGGTCACTATGGCCGTGGAATATCTACACCCGGATGTAGGCAGCGTAATTGAATTGGGTGGGCAGGATGCCAAAATTATTATGTTTAAAACCCAAGAAGACACCGGCGAAAAACGCGCGACTACTTCAATGAACGATAAATGTGCCTCAGGAACTGGCGCAACTATTGATAAATGTTTTATTAAAGTGGGTATGCCTCAGGAAGAGGTAGCAAAACTCATATTTAACCCGCATAAATTACACCACGTCGCGGCAAAGTGCGGTGTATTTGCCGAAACCGATATAGTTAATTTAGTTAAAAGCGGCATCCCGGCTGCGGAAATTATGTGCTCGCTGGCTGATGCCATTGTGGGACAGAATTTGTCGGTATTAACACGCGGCAACACATTAAAACCCAAGGTTTTATTATTGGGTGGGCCCAATACTTATTTACCCTTTTTGCAAGCCTGTTGGCGTTATCGCATTCCGCAAACCTGGGAGGAACGCGGGTTTAATTATCCGCGTGATGTGCCTATCGAAGAATTAATTTTTGCTCCAAGTAATGCTGAATATTACGCGGCATTTGGCGCAGTGTTATTTGGCCGCCACGAGGAGACTATTACACCTTGTACCGGGCTTGAGCCGCTGGCATTTTTTATTAAAGAAGGCCGCAAAGCGCAGTTGGGTAATCAAGCTGGCCCTGCGCTGGTTAAATCGGAAAATGAAGCTGCGGATTTTTATCGCGATTACACATTACCGCATTTTGAACCGATTACCGTGCGCCAACATATTAATGGTCAGCCGGATTTGGGCCAGGCAATTATTGAGGGGTATATAGGTTTAGACGGCGGCTCTACTTCTAGTAAATGTGTGTTGGTAAATGACGCTGGGGAAATTGTTCAAAAGGTGTATCAACTCTCCAAAGGTAACCCTTTGGAAGATATGAAACAAATGTTTGTACAGCTTAAAACCTGGGCACAGCAGCAGGGATGTGAATTAAAAGTTAAAGGATTCGGTGTTACAGGTTACGCTGGGGATGTTATGGAATCGGCGTTAAAAGCCGATGCCAATGTGGTGGAAACTGTGGCGCATATGAAAAGTGCCCAGCAGTATTTCCCTGATGTAGATGTCATTTGTGATGTAGGCGGGCAGGACATTAAAGTTCTGTTTATGCAAAATAAAGTCATTAAAAACTTCCGCTTGAGTAATTCCTGTAGTGCTGGCAATGGCATGTTATTGCAAGCGATGGCCGATCAATTTGGCGTGCCGGTAACCGAATACGCCGACCGGGCATTTAAAGCGGATTTATCCCCCAAGTTCAGTTACGGCTGCGCGGTATTTTTAGATTCGGACCGCGTAAATTTCCAAAAAGAAGGTTACAACGGCGAAGAATTATTAGCAGGCTTAGCCTTGGTGTTGCCGAAAAATATTTGGCAATACGTAGTGCAGATTCCGCGCATGGCAGAATTAGGCCGCGTGTTTGTATTGCAGGGCGGCACGCAAAAAAATATGGCGGCGGTAAAAGCGCAGGTTGATTATATTAAAGAGCGTGTGCCCAATGCCGAGGTTTATGTTCACCCACACACAGGTGAAGCCGGTGCATTAGGTGCAGCATTTGAGGCAATGCGAGTGGTAAAACGCAAAGGCCGCAGCCGATTTATCGGTTTAGATGAAGCAATTAATCTGCGTTATACAACGCGCAACGACGAAACCACACAATGTCATTTTTGCGCCAATGATTGCTCACGCACGTTTATTGACGCGCATATAAGTGAAACCGAAACCGCTCGTTATATTTCGGGTTTTAGCTGCGAAAAAGGCACGGTGGAAGATCACGATGCACTGAAAAAACTTAATAAGCAGCGCCGTGAGCGCACGGTGGCTTATCCTAATTTAGTTGATTACGAAGCAACTTGGTGTTTTAAGCGTTTGTATAAAACCCAACCGCTGCCGGAGGCGGGCAGCCCGGTTGACGATATAAAAATTAAAAAAGGTTTGCTCGGCGGTATTAAACGCGAGGCTTTTGTACGCGGTTTTATTCGTTCGGATGAAGCAAGCCTGCAGCATCGTGAACAGATTCGTATCGGCATGCCCAAAGCCTTAAATATGTGGAGCACCGGGCCATTTTGGCGGGCTTATTTTGAAGCGCTCGGTATTAAATCGCGCAATATTGTATTTTCCGATGATACCAGTGAAGAGATGTGGCAGGCCGGAGGTAAATACGGCTCTATCGACCCCTGTTACCCAGCTAAGGTCTCGCAGGCACATATTCACAATTTATTGTTTGTGCACCATGAAGAAAAGCCGTTAAATTTTATATTTTTCCCCGCGTTAACGCATATCCCCACATTTGTGGAAAGCGTAATGGACACCGCTTGCTGCCCGATTGTGGCAGGCACCCCGAAGGTAATGGGCGCTGCATTTACTAAAGAGCAAGATTATTTTGGCGCGCGCAATATAACCTACCTGGACCCAGCACTAAGCCTAAATGAGCCTTTATTGCTGAAAAATAAAATGTGGCAAACCTTTGCTGAGCATTTGCGCATCAGTGAAGATGAAAATAATTTTGCTGTAGATGAAGCTTTTAAAGCTTGGCATTATTTTGATGAACACATGCAGTCAAAGGGCCGTATGATTTTGGATGCGGTTGCCGAGCAAAATCGCATTGCTATATTAATGATCGGCAGGCCCTACCATAACGACCCGGGTATGAACCACAGCGTGCTGGAAGAATATCAGGCGATGGGCTATCCAATTTTATCTATGCGCTCCATTCCTAAAGACAAAGAATATTTAGCACCTTATTTTGCTGAAGATTTAAAACTTGGGCATGTGTCTTCGCCATTGGATATTAGTGATGTATGGCCGGAAAACTATAGCGTGAATTCCGTGCAAAAAGTCTGGGCAGCCAAATTCGCCTCGCGCCACCCGAATGTAGCAGTGCTGGATTTATCCAGCTTTAAGTGCGGCCACGATGCGCCTACTTATGGGTTGATTGATCGTATTATCGGTGCAAACAATTCACCTTATTCAGCACTGCACGATATAGATGCTAACAAGCCCTCTGGTTCAATTAAAATTCGTGTGAAGACCTACGGCTACACATTAAAAATAAATGAAGAAAAACTCGAAGATGCCGCAAAACTTAAAAAACAGGCGCATTTAGAGCGTATTAAGCAGCGTATGTTTGCTCTGCAACAGGCGCCGGAAAAAATCCGTAGCGATCCACTTATTGTTGCCGAATTAGAAAAGTGTCGTCAGGAGCTAGCTGAATCAAAGGAACAATATGCTGCCAACGACCAGGGGTTTCCTGTTAAATCCATGGTTGAGGTTATTACTCCCCAATTAATTGCTGCTGTTGAAATTGACTAGGAATTTATTATGAACGCATCATTAAAAGATCCTTTGCACGAACCGAGCGCCGCCGATTTTCTTAAACAATTGGATGAAAACCTAGTTCAACCGGATGTAGCTGAAGTTAAACCCCATTGGTTTGACGCCGTACCCTCAACATTCACTGCATCCCAACGCGCCCACACGACAATTTTGCACGCAGGCCTTACGGTGGCCCACGATTTATTTATTCAATCGGCATTTCGCGGCTTGGGGTATAAAGTGCAAGCGATGGAAGTGCCGGATAATGATGCGCTGCAATTGGGCCGAGAATTTGGCAACCGTGGCCAGTGTAACCCCACTTATTTTACCGTTGGTAATTTGGTAAAACATTTAAAATTCCTCGAATCAGAAGGGATGGCTAAACAAGATATTATTAAAAATTATATATTCTCTACCGCTGGCTCCTGCGGCCCCTGCCGATTTGGCACCTATGTGACTGAATACCGCAAGGCTCTGCGCGACGCAGGTTTTGAGGGTTTTCGCGTAATTTTATTCCAGCAATCCGGCGGCATTAAACAAGCAACTGGAGAAGATTTAGGTCTTAAAATCGACGCGCAGTTTTTCTTAACGATGGTGCGCGCAATTTTATTAGGCGATGTATTAAACGCTTTAATGTACCGCATCCGCCCCTACGAATTAGAATCTGGCCGCACTGATGCGGTAATACACAATGCTAAGCAGCGCATTGCCCGCGCTTTTGAAACGCGCAAAGGCCTGTGGAGCGCCCTGTGGCAAACCCGCAAAGAAATCGCCGCTATTCCGGTAGATTATTTACGCATTAAACCAAAGGTGGCCATTATTGGCGAATTTTGGGCTATGACTACCGAAGGCGATGGCAACTATAAAATGCACCGCTTTTTAGAGCAGGAAGGCGCTGAGGTTGATATTCAGCTGGTAGTAAATTGGGGTTTATATTTATTGTGGGGCGCCCAGTACGATTTAGCCGAGCGCGCGCAATTAAAAGGTGTAGATAAAGCCATTGATAAAAGCGGCACAGGCACCGGTAGCAAATTTGCGTTGGAAGGCGTGAATGTAGCGAAAAAGCGCTGGATGCTCAAGGGCGCTGAATATTTTATGCGTGGGGTATTTTACAGCTACGCAAAAATTTTAGGCCTGAAAGGCTATCATCTACCGGATATGAATTTTATCGCCAAAATTAGCCATGCGTTTTACGACAATAATTTGCGCGGCGGCGAAGGCCATATGGAAGTAGGTAAATTGATTCACAATGTTGTCGATCAAAAAGTAAATATGACGCTGAGCATTAAACCCTTTGGTTGTATGCCTTCAAGCAGTGTATCCGACGGCGTGCAATCGTTAATTACCGAATTATATCCGGCTGCCATATTTTTACCGATAGAAACCAATGGGGACGGCGCGGTGAATGTGTATAGCCGTGTACAAATGCAATTATTCAAAGCCAAACAAATGGCCCAGCGCCAGCAAGAGGAAACTCTGGAACAATTAGGCATAAATACTGAAACATTAAAAACCTGGGTAGCACAACACCCAGAAGTCACCCGCGCAAATCACCGCAGCCCCCACGTCGGCGCCTGTAATGCGCTAGATACGCTGCATTATTTAGCCGAATGCCAACAAAAATCCTGGCTCGCCCGTACTAGCGAAGCCGTAATCAGCAGCTGGGGCAAAGCCGCCCGCCATAAAGCCCATGCCATAGCAGCCGTTGAGCGCGCCGCGCAGGATTTTAAATCCCGCAAACAAAGTGCTGTGTCACCGGTTAAATTTGTTGAGGTGAGTTAATTCCCCAGCATGCGGCGTTTTTATCTTTATTCAACTTTAGGCTGTCACCTATGTGAGGATGCGGAAGCTTTATTGCTTCCGCTCTTGGCAGAGGCTCAGGCAGCGGGTTTTGATATTGAAATTGAAGTTATCGATATAGCAGAAGAAAATTTAATTGATGAATTCGGAATGCGCATACCGGTTTTGCGTTGCGTAAGTACAGCGGTGGAGTTGGATTGGCCGTTTGATTCTGAGCGGTTGCGGCTTTGGTTATTTTCTGACGCTTAATCTCTCGGGAAATTTTTTGCGCATGCAAGTTACGTAAAAATATTCTGTATTCAAAGTAGGTATGCCCCCAGGCGCCACTTTTCTCTTTTGAAAAATAAAAACTATTACCCAATTCGAATGGTTAAGAAACGCTGCTTTTTAGCGAATTGAGGGAAATCAATTTTCTAGTAAATACAGGTTAGTCCACTTTGACTCACGGATGTAGATTCCTGCGTTGTTCTCATTGGCAGTTCTTGTTGATGCCACTATCTCAGGTGTAACGGAATGGGTTTAAAAATAAATTTTGCCACGACAATGCCGACATGTTTTGAGTTAAATAAGAAATGCTGATAGCCGAATGCTAGTGCACGAGTGGGTACGCGGAAAAAGCTCGCCGCATAAAAATGCAAAACCGGTAGTAGAGAGTCACCTCTTAGATTTAAATTATCGCGCGCGTATTTCGTAGCTCGTGTACGCATGGGCGCTGCAAGGTATTTGCAACACGCCTTGCGTTGTTGAAAAATCTATACTCGTGACCTTGCTGTCCTGCCGCTTTAAATAAGTACTAAGAGTGTTATGACTTAAATCAAGCTGCTGTATATCCGACTCGTGGCAAGAGCCGCCCGTGATGAAATAAACATTATTTGACGAAAAGCCGAGCAACATACTGTGCTGCGGAAGTTTATCGTTAATTGCGATATGGTTTGGGTCTTGTGTATTAAGCTGCCAAAGACCGGCCTGATTTGCATATTGAAAATATACGCTGTTGTTCCAGCTGCGCGCTGTACCGACCTCTCCAAACGTCAGTTGTTTCTGCTGGAGCGTGTCTACATTAACGCGCCAAATATTGCGTACATCATTTATTTGCTTAACAACTAAAAGCGTATGTGTTTCCGGGTTAAACGCTAATGGGTCCATGTCGTGAGCCTGCTCAACTAGGGTCCTCCATTTATGATTATTTAGCTGATAGAGATCGATAGTACTATTAGTTTTAATAAGTAAGTGTTCGGGTGACGACCAATGGATAGATTGAATAGGGCCGTCGGATTTATATAAGGCTTCCGCCTGATTATGTTTTAACAACCAAATCTGCGCCTGGCTATTCTGGTGGGTTGCATAAATAACTGCATCCTCAAGTGGCGAATAAGCCACGCTGCTTTTAATTAAGTTATTAATATCCGCCAGATGCTTGATGCCTTGCGGGTTGTTTTGATCCAGTTTTGCAGGCTGCGTGCTTGCAGTAATAAAAATTGATTTCCCGCTGGAATCAATTTTCAGATCATTTAAAGAACCAAAAGGAAAATCATTTAAAGGGGCAGGCAGGGCGGCTAAATTTGGTGCGCCTTGAATGGGAAAATAATGAATTTTATTCTGATGTGTGTCGAGGGCGAATACTGCGCTCGTATCCTCGCCCCAGCCTAGGTCGTAGATACTTGAGTCGATAGAATGTTTACCGATTAAGTTTTGCTGCTCATTGAGAAACTCAACCTGCGTTTTATCGCGTTGGCGGCTGATAAGTGCGGTGATTTTATTGCGCACTCTGCTCACCAGCGGTTGATAGCCTGAAGCTGGCGCTCCCAGTGTCGTTAGAGTCTGATCGGTAACGCTATACCGGTAGCGCTCTTTGGTAATACTCGCACCCATCGTGGCTACGAATTCCAGAGTGTTTTCATCCCACCAGGTAATAGAATTTACTTTACCTTGCCATTGGCTTAAGAGGTTTTTTTCCAGCAGATGCTGGCCTTTTAAATCTAACGTAAACAAGTGAATATTGTATAAATACTGCGGTGTTTCATAAAAATCGGGATCTTGCAAAACGTTATCGGCTCGATAAATCTCCAAGGCCGCCAGTGCACGCCCGCTCGGTGACCAGGCTAGATCAGCCCAGGTGCTGTTGCTTCGCGCTAAAAGCCAATCGGTTCCGGCCAGGTCCCGAATCATCAAATCGCTTTGTATGGCGCCATTAATTTCGGTATCGCGTAAATAGGCAGCGCGTTTGCTATCCGGGCTTGGGGTTGTATGGTGAGCATTAGATGCAGCGGGTAAATAAGTGCTGATAATTTGCCACGGTAACGGCTTTTGGGTGGGGTTCACATCCGGTTGTACACTGGTGCCTGCTTGCGCAATTTGAGTGGTTGAGTTGCCAATCGGTGCAGTTGGATAGAAATGAATTATTGCAAATAAAGCGATCAATAATGCAAAACCTAACAGCGCGTGCAACGTAGTAAATTGTGATACTCCTTTGGGCGTGTCTACTGCAGCGCTTTTTACAGACGCGTTCTGTATGGCCTCATCTTGCGTAGGAGCGGTTTGTCTAGGCGTCGGTTCAGTAACTTCAAATGCTGGCGTATTGACTTGAATTTTATCGGTGGAGTTAAGCTGCGAGGGAGTTGAAGAAGATTCAACTGTGATGGAAACAGGTGCCGAATGCTGCGCTTGCTGCTCACTCCAGGTTACTGCGGGCATGAGCTGATAACCGCGTTTGGAAAAATAAGCTACAAACTCTTGGCTGCCAGCCAAATCCACCAAGGCGCTGCGCAGGGCATTTATACTTTTTTGCACGGAGGCCAAAGTCACAATCCGCCCATGCCATACCGCTTGTAACAACTCCTCGTTACCCACAACGCGCACTTGATGTTGGGCAAGATAATATAAAACCGCCATTACTTTCGGCTGTACAGTGATTGTTCGAGTTTGGTAGCGCAGCGTGTTGTGCTGCGGAGATACTTCAATTTCGCCTACCGTAAAGTTGCGTAGAGATTCGGTTTGGCTCACCCTGGATGATTCCTATGGTAATAAATGATGCGGAATAGTATGGAACTGGCGGCGCTAACTATTGTTATTGTCTGCCTGAATTGTGCCGGATGAAGAAGGTTAAAGACAAGTAAAATTCTTGCTGCAAAGTTTTGTAACTTATTGATTTTCATTGGTATATTTTTGGTAAGTCAAGGGTCCGTCACAGGTACATGCGCAGTCGGACAATGTTTGACGGCTTTAGGTATAGTTTATTCGTCCCAGACACCTCTGGGAACTTATCAGTTGTTTAAAGGGGGCGTTATGAATCGCTTTGGAGTTATAGGATTTTTAGTGTGTATGGTGCTGGCCGCAAATGTAGTGGCGGCGCCACCGATGGTATATCTAAACGAAAATGTCGGATTCAATGTAAAGGGTTTTAAATATACTCAAAAGGCTTTCCCTTGTGAGGTCGATAAAAAATTAATGGTAAGCCTGCTCGACCAAGGGAAAAAGCAAAACATTCCTATGGAGCTTGCGGGCACTGCAGAAAAATTGCGCAACGGCACTATACCGGTTATCGCCGTAGATATAGAGCAATTGGCCCTCGGTAAAGAGGGGTTTAATTACACTCGTAGCAAAAATAATAGTCTGCCGATGATTCAGGCGACGGCTGCCATTATTAAAGGTAAGGACGTGGTGACGTCAAAACACACCTGCGCTTTCGCCACTCTTAATGAATTTACTCCCGCTACCAGTGTGCTGGATCTAGGCACTACGACAACCGTGTGCAAAGCAATGCGTAAGTGTGTAGGGGATTTGGGCAAAGATATTATGACTTGGGCTTCTTCAGAGTTAAAATAATTCCCGCAAATTTGTGCTGTTCATACGAGACTTTCGAATGCCCTTGCCAATTGAAACGCGCCTGGGCGTTTATTCTTTAAAATTTGCAAGGCGGATACGCTAACTTTTGAAGTATGTTTGGTTCGGTACTTTAAAATTACCGCTTAATTACTTTTTTAAGATCCGCTTTTGAGCAAGAATCGATAGGACGCCTTAGCTTGTCTCCTTCAATTTAATTTTCATCGATTCAGCCCTAATTTATCCCTTTCGGTTTTTGTGCATTCCTGCTTTTTCCGGCTATACAATGCTACTTGCTTAATATGGCTCAATGCGCTTTATCTTTGTAACCTACAACCCATTCTCGCTAAGGATCTAAGCAGTTTTTTCTAATCCAATTTTATCCATAACGCAATGTGCGCATTCAATGATGGCGCGGATACATTTTGTGATTGGCCAACGAATTGATGGTATTCATAGCAGGGTAGGCAGTTGGTACTGCATTGGTTGCAGGAAAGTTACTGTTTTTCTATGTTTTATCTGTATTGTGTTTCTGGCAGAAATAACAGCGCTTTTGGCTTTAAGCTGTCTAGGATAATTCTGAAATCGATAATGGCTGGCCCTTGAAGGTTTAATAGCGCTAGCAAGCCATTTTCTAAAGTCCTAAATATCTGCAAATACATAATGCTCAGAAAAAGGTGTATTTTCTCGAGCTTTATTTTATTACATTGTTTTATCTTAGGAGTATATATGAAATTCCATCATCTAAATAAATTATTGGCGGCTTTGTCCTTCGTGGTATTGGCGTCAAACGTTTCACCGGTCTTCGCTAAAACGCCCGCGTTATCTGTTGCATTGCAGCCGGTATGGACGATAGAGGGAATTGAAACCCCCGAATCAGTAATAGAAGTGATGAATAAACGACAGAATTATTTCTTAGTATCTGCCATTGAGGGTGATCCGCTTGCAAAGGATGGAAAGGGCAGTTTGGCTAAAATTAATAGCCGTGGGGAAATATTAGCTAAGGAGTGGGTTTCCGGACTCAATGCACCTAAGGGGATGGCGCAATTTAAAGATAAGGTCTATGTGGCAGATATAGATGAGCTAGTTATAGTTGATATTAATAGCGCCAAAATAATTGAAAAATTACCTGTGCCTGGCTCTATTTTGCTCAATGATATAGCGGTCGATTCTCAAGGAGTTGTATATATTTCAGATACATTTGCAGGGCGCGTATATCGACTTAAGAATCATCAGATCGATGTCTATCTAGAAGGAGTGATAAGTGCAAATGGTTTGTGGGCTGAGCCTGATCACTTGTTAGTAGGAGCATCAAATCAAGTTATTTCTTACAACAATGCGAAAAAATCTAAGCAACTGGGCACTGATTTCCCGTTTGAGATTGACGGCATCACTCCTTGGAAATGTAATAGTTATCTCGTGTCGTCTTGGGAGGGACAAATCTGGTTAATATCTAAAAAAGGTGAGCAAACATTGTTGTTGGATTCTGTAGCTGAAGGCGTGAGTACGGCTGATATTATGTACAGCGAAAATGCAAAATTGTTGTTCGTCCCTAATTTTTTTAGTAACACTGTCAGCGCTTATAGAGTCAAAGGTGCCGACAAATAATTTACTTACAATGTGGCCGTTGGCTGGCCATTAAAAACGTTGATACACTGCATTATCTTAGGTAATGCAGTGCGTCGGCGAGACAATTTAACCGTTTCGTTTTTCGCAATTAAATTCGCAAAATTAAATTTGTATAGCTGCTCGACGGCGTGATTCGTATGTGACTCTCGTTATCCCATTTGGTTGCCCTTGAATAGCCAGATGGCGTACATTTAAGTTTCACCGGGCCTTTCAGCCCGCATCATACGAGGAGGACTTTATGACTGAGCGAGATGGTGGTTGCATGTGCGGCGCCGTAACTTATCGGATTTCAAGCGAGCCCGTAGTGGCTCGAATATGCTGGTGCCGAGATTGTCAGCATCTTTCAGCCAATGGTGCGGTTAATATTATGGTGCCAACAGACTCCCTAGTTGTTTCGGGTGAGTTAAGTGAATTTATTAAAACAGCGGATAGCGGCAATGATATAAAACGTCGCTTTTGCTCTCAGTGTGGCGCCCATCTTTTTGCTAATTCATCCGCGCGCCCGCAGTTTACGGTTGTACGTGCAGGTACGCTCAGCGACCCGTCTTCTATAAAACCCACGGCAAATATTTGGGCAGTTAGTGCGCCTAAATGGGCCTGTATGGATCCTAGTATGGAGCGTGTTGACCAACAGCCTGCGCCGCCGCCGTCTCGTCCTCAAGCCTAGCTTTAATTCGGGCGATGGCAACCGAATATAAATCTGCCATCATTTTAGCCGCAAGTTTGTTTTAAAATTTTTTATTTTAAGCCGGAAGAGGTGGTGAATTCGCGTGCTCAAAGCTGATTGTGAATTTAGTCTGGATTAATACTTACATGAATAAAAGTATTAAAAGCGCTGAATGAAATAAGGCACATACAGATGGAGGGTCTTTCGGCTCAGCGAAAAGCTCTAGACAAGCTACTTGCGCGAGAGCTAAACGATGAAGCACTTATGTTGACGCTGAGCTATAAAAGTATGAAAAGGGAATTTTATATAAAAAATCATGAGCATTTATTACTGCATTTTTTTCATCAAACTCATCACTCAAGCAGTTTTCAACGCTTTTCAACTAAATTGGCATTGAAATTGGTGGCACAGATTTATTGGCTTCTATTTCGAACGAATGAATTTGTTAAATGCTGAATTTTGCAGAAAAGTGCAAAATAAACTGTGAAACAAGCACCTACGTAAAAATGATTATTGAGATTCCATGCGGTGGGATAGATATGAGGGGGGCGCGGATAGCAAGGTGTTAGAGTGTTGAGCTATCAATAAATATAATTAACCTGGTTTAACGATCTCTTGGTTAGATTATTCAGCACCACTAAAACAAAAAAAGGCCGCATAAATGCGGCCTTTTTTATTTGGTGCCCAGAAGAGGATTTGAACCTCCACGGCTTGCGCCACCAACACCTGAAGCTGGCGTGTCTACCATTCCACCACCTGGGCTAAAAAGAGGGCGCGACTATAAAGACAGTCTCGCAAAGTGTCAACACTCGCGCCAGCTATTTGCTGCAATAGGTTGTATACTCTTGCCCATTCTTAATTATGCAGGGCACAGCTTTGAAGCAATTACCACCCCTCGTAGACCCACAAGCGGCACGCGAGCAACAAAAATACGAAAACCCCGTCGCGAGCCGCGAATTAATTTCTGAAGTTTTGGCCGCTGCAGAAGGCCCTTTAGGCCATATGACACTTTGCCAACGCTTAGGTCTAGATGATCCCAACGCAATTGAGGCCCTGCGGCGGCGCTTAATTGCCATGGAGCGTGATGGCCAACTGGTCAGCAATCGCAAAGGCGCCTATGCGGTTGCGGATAAATTCGATTTAGTGCGCGGGCGTGTACAAGGGCACAGAGATGGATATGGTTTTGTTATTCCCCAGGGCGGTGGCGAAGACATTTATTTAACCAATCGACAAATGCGAAAAGTATTTGATGGCGACGAAGTATTGGTGCGCAAAGGCCAAACTGATTTTCGCGGACGCATTGAAGGCGCAATTATTGAGGTGATTGCCTCTCAATCAAAAACCTTGGTCGGGCGTTTATATACTGAGCGTGGTATTAATTTTCTGCGCGCGGATAATCCGCGCGTATTTCAAGATATTTTAGTGGCCGATGACGATTTGGGCGGTGCAAAAACTGGCCAGTTAGTGACTTTAGAGGTAGTTGATCATCCGTTTAAAAATCGCTTTCCCTCCGGCCGGGTAGTGGAAGTGCTCGGTGAGCATTTGGCTCCGGGTGTTGAAATTGACGTATCGATTCGCTCGCATAATATTCCTTATATTTGGCCGGATGATGTAGCTGCTGAAGCAGCGGCATTAAGCCCGCAAGTTTTAGAAGCAGATAAATCCGCACGTATTGACGTGCGTCATTTACCCTTAGTAACAATCGACGGCGAAGATGCGCGGGATTTTGATGATGCCGTATTTTGCGAAAACAAACGTGGCGGCGGCTGGCGTTTATATGTGGCCATTGCCGATGTGGCACATTATGTTGCTGTACATTCAGGTTTAGATAATGAAGCCCAGCTGCGCGGCAATTCAGTTTATTTTCCCGATTATGTAGTGCCCATGTTGCCTGAGGCGTTATCCAATGGCTTGTGTTCGTTAAATCCTGCTGTGGATAGATTATGCATGGTATGTGAGATGACCATCAGTGCGGCGGGCAAAATAACTGGCTATGTATTTTACGAATCAGTAATGCATTCGAAAGCGCGATTAACCTACACTCAAGTTGGAGAAATATTAAAAGAGCGCAGCCAAAAAACCAGTGAAACTCGCCAACAGTTTTCACACGTAGTGCCTCATTTAGATGAATTAGCAAATTTATATTCTGTTTTACGCGCGGCGAGAGATGAACGTGGTGCAATTGATTTTGATACTACTGAAACACGAATTATTTTTGATGCTCACCGTAAAATCGAAAAAATTATACCGGTTGTGCGCAACGACGCCCATAAACTAATTGAAGAATGCATGTTAGCCGCCAATGTGTGCGCGGCGAAATTTTTGGAAGAGTTGGGCGTGCCGGCGCTATATCGCGTTCACGAGCCACCAAAAGAGCGTAAATTAGAATTGTTAAAAGATTTTTTAACGGAGCTAGGGTTATCGCTGCGCAGTTATGAAGATATTAAACCTGCGGATTATCAAGCCATTATTCAGGCCATTGCCCACCGACCGGATGCATCATTAATTCAAACTGTTTTACTGCGCAGTATGAATCAGGCCGTTTACAGCCCAGAAAACAAAGGTCATTTCGGTTTGGCTTATCAAGCTTATACCCATTTCACCTCGCCTATTCGTCGCTATCCTGATTTGCTAACGCATCGCGCTATTCGCAGGTTAATTCGCTCGGATATACCCTCTAAACGCGTGCGACGCCATCCAGAAGCACTAATACAACCGAGCAGTATTACTTATCCTTATTCAATGGCCGATATTGTAACTATTGGTGAGCAGTGTTCGCTCAGTGAGCGACGAGCCGATGAGGCAACGCGAGATGTAGTGGGATGGCTAAAATGTGAATATCTGCAAAGCCGTGTGGGCGAAGTATTTCCCGGTATTGTTGGTGCGGTGGTCGGTTTTGGTTTATTTGTTGAATTAAGCGATTTATTTGTAGAAGGCTTAGTCCACATCTCGTCTTTGCCCCAGGATTATTACCACCATCAGCCCGCCCAGCATAGGCTAGTAGGTGAGCGCACCGGGCGCATTTTCCGCCTGGGCGATAGGTTAACTGTGAAAGTTGTGCGCGTAAGTCTTGATGATCGCAAGGTGGATTTTGAATTAGTAGAACATCTGGGTAAAAGCGTTCCTAATCCCAAATTTAATAAAGATAAAAAACCCGCGCAGAAAAATAAACCTAGCCATAATGAACAGGCTGTTAGAGCAAATCAGTTGGCGCAGGCTGAGCGCTTAAATGCGCTTGGCGGCGGTAAAAAGAAGAAGAAAAAGAAACTATCTAAATCTGAACGCTTATCCAAAAACGATGGCGCGTTTAAGCAAAATAACTCCGCCAAAACAAATTCAGTGGCAGCTGTGAATACAGCAAGTGCGGCGGCGCAAAAAGATGGAAAATCAGCCCAGCCTGCGGCCGCTAATCAAAAACGATCGTCTTCTGACACATCGAAACCCATTAATGCAACGCCAGCCCAGGTGCGCAAGCGCGCTGCTAGGTCTAGCGTAAATACCCAATTCGAAGTTAAATCTCCTTTAAAGACAGCGGCATCCAATAGCGTAAAAGCGAAGTTGCCGAATAGTGCAAAATCCAAATCAGATAATAAAGCCAAAAAGGCCGATAATACCGCACCGCTTAAAAGTGCGAAAACCGCTGCTAAGCCTATACCTCAGGCTCAGGCCAAAGCTCAAGTCAAGGGAACGTCTGCAGCGCCAAGCTCAGTAAAAAGCCCGATAAAAGCCCCATCGAAAATTACTGCCGACAGAGCTCAGAAAAAGGCGCCATTAGCGAAGTCAGTTGCCGATAAGAAAAAGCAACCAGCGCATAAGCCTTCATCGGTGAAAAAAGTTTCTGCATCTGTGGAACAAAAAGTTTCGCCTAAAGTAAAGACCGCCAAGGTGCAGACAAAACTGAAAGCTCCTGCAAAGATAAAAAAAGCTCCCGCGTCTTTAAAAGCAAAAACTTCTTCTGATGTGGCGAATAAAAAAAGCCCGCCAAAATCAAAAGCCAAATCGGCAGTGAAAGTGCAAGCAACATCAAAAGCCTCGGTAGTAAAAGTACCGGGGGCTGCAAAAAAGCCCGCAATTGTGAAAGCCACAAAAGCAAAAACACCGGCGCCGAAAAAATCAGCTGCACCGAACGCTAAAACTACTGTAGCTAGCAAGCGTAAGGTTACGAATAAGCCGGTCGTGCGAAAATAGCAAGCGGTAAATGTAAATTGAGCAGGGGGCTATTTAATGCGATAGCGCTCTTGTGCAGATTCTTATACAAAATAGCGGCCAGTTAATTAGAGCATTGTGAATGGCGAAATCAGAATATATTTTTGGCTTGCACGCTGTGCAGTCATTATTAAAAACAGCTCCCTTACGGGTTGAAAAATTGTTTGTATTGCGCGGTAGGGATGATCAGCGTGTGCAAAAAATACTGCAAATGGCGCAAGGTCAAGGCATTGCCTGGGAGTGGCAAACCCGAAAAGAAATGGATGCGCGCAGTGCTGAAGGTAATCACCAAGGTATAATTGCTGTTGCTAAACCTGGCCAATTACACGATGAAACATTTTTATATCAGTTAGTAGAAGAGGCGGGAGAGCCGATTTTATTACTGATATTGGACGGCGTAACCGACCCACATAATTTGGGCGCTTGTTTGCGCTCTGCTGACGCAGTGGGTGTGCAGGCCGTTATTATTCCCAAAGATAATTCGGCTGGATTAACCGAAACTGCCCGTAAAGTGGCTTGCGGTGCAGCAGATAGCGTGCCTTTGGTAAGTGTGACTAACTTAGCGCGCTGCCTGCAAAAATTGCAGGAATTAGGTGTGTGGCTAGTAGGTACATGCGGCGACGCGAGCGAAACTATTTATGAGCTGAAGCTTACAGGTAATATAGCTTTAATTATGGGAGCGGAAGGTAGCGGTATGCGGCGATTAACTCGCGAGCATTGCGATTATTTAGCTCACATCCCTATGTGTGGCAGCGTTAGCAGTTTAAACGTGTCGGTGGCTACTGGTGTGTGTTTATTTGAAGCCCTAAGGCAACGTCGACTTTAGTCGCGAAACTCCCCCGAATTTTAGAAAATACGCGTGACCGGATGAGCAAATAACAGGGCGCAATTTGCCGTATTTATTTGGAACCTTTGATAACTGTAGGTGAAGACGCTGGAGCAAGTGCGGTGGTTTTTATAACGTTCTGTAGTAAATATGGCATTTTAAGTGGCTGTTCAGGAAATTTAAATAGCGTTGCTATAAAAGGCATTTTTTGCAAATTTCTGAAGGATTTATCTGTTTTTATTAAAAGCGAATATTAATACTCCCCATAATTGACTTGCGACAATTTAATAATCCTGCAATGCAGTTTTTATGCTTATTTTGATGTTGAGTTTATTCTATGCGTGTGTGTGTATTTAGTAGCAAGCCCTATGATGAAGAATATTTAAGCCCGGCCTTAGCGGCCGATTGCGAGCTTATATTTTTGCCCGTGCATTTAAACGAGCATACGGTAAGTCTTGCCGAGGGCGCTGAGGGTATTTGCTGTTTTGTGAACGATGATTTGTCTGCGTCTGTTATTAATGCGTTAGCTAAGCGCAATATCCAATTTATATTGTTGCGCTGTGCTGGGTTTAATCAAGTGGATGTGGCAGCAGCAAAAAATGCAGGTGTTCTCGTGGCTCGCGTGCCGGAATATTCCCCGTATGCCGTAGCTGAGCATGCGGCGGCGCTAATATTATCGCTTAATCGAAAAATCCATCGTGCGCACAATCGCGTTCGCGAAGGTGATTATTCTTTGCAGGGTTTAATGGGATTTGATTTGCACGGCAAAACAATTGGCGTAGTCGGCGCAGGTAAAATTGGCCGCGCATTTGCCGCCATAGCGTGCGGCTTTGGTTGTACTGTATTAATCTGCGACCCCATTGCCGATCCCGCTAGCTGTAATTGGGCGCGTTGGGTCGATTTAGACACTCTGCTTGAACAATCACAAATAGTCTCCTTACATTGCCCGCTCACGCCGCAAACCCACCATTTAATTAATGATCGTACACTTGCCTTAATGCCTATCGGCGCCATGTTAATTAATACCAGTCGCGGCGCGTTGGTGGATGCGCGAGCCGTCATTGAAGCCTTAAAGTCTGGCCATTTGGGCTATTTAGGGCTCGATGTTTATGAGGAAGAGGGCGATTTATTTTTTGAAGATTTATCCAATCAAGTGATACAGGACGATGTATTTGCGCGCTTGACTACTTTCCCTAATGTTTTAATTACCGCCCATCAAGCTTTTTTTACTCATGAAGCGCTTAGCCGAATTGCCCAGGTGACGCTGCTAAACCTGCGTGCTTTTAAGCAGGGTGCATCGATTGCCGCCAATCGTATCGCTTAATCAAGAGGCTCTCCAGGTGGAGGCGTTTTACAAAGTCTATAAATTGCCCCACTTATTTATACCAGCAATGACATGGACGCTGCCAAGCTTAAAACTCCAATGTCGCACTTAAATAAAAGCGCTAATCAGCGGACAAAAAAAGCCCTCAAAAGAGGGCTTAAATAATAAGGCGCTAAACCTATTAGGTCACAATGCCACCGCTGCCGTAACTTCCTAAGCCCGCAGAGCCTTGTATACCTAGTAATTTAAAGATATCTGGGAACACGCCGTAGTGATCTGTGTTTGGCGTTCTAAAACCACCGCGCAATCCAGAAATTCCCGAAGCCACAATAATAGGACCTGCATCAGGGGTATGGTTTACACCGTCGCCCATCTCGCTGACACACAAAATAACAGTGTTGTTATAGATGCCGGCTTTTTGCAGTTTATCGATAATGTTGGCTACACCCTTATTCATATACTCGCATACGGCGGGCAACAGATTCAAAGCCTGGCCTCCATGGTTAACCTGGTGGTGGTCAGCGTTAAAGGGAACCGCATCAGCTGTGCCGTCACCGGGTAACCAACTAGCTTGGGTCTCGTTGAACTGAATAGAGACTACGTTAGTGATACCGCAGGCCAAGGCAGCTACGGCTATGTCACCTTGCATACGGTATTCCGCCAGGGCCGATTTGCTGGTAGCCACTGTTGGTTTGCTGCAAGAGCCTCCGGTACCACCGGAACTGGTGCCACCGGAGCTAGAACCAGTAGATACCTGGCTTTTTAAGCGGTTTTCGAGCTGGGTAATAGTGTCTAGGTGGGCTTCAAGGCGGAAACGCTCATCTGAACCGAGTTTGTTGCGCAAAGCATCCAAACCTTGTTTGTTCGCGTCAACAATGGCGAGTTTACGTTCAGTTGCAGTCGGTCCTGAAGTACCTCCAGTGGATGAGCTGCTGCTTGAGCCAGTGCTTGTTCCGCTGAAGATCTGCTGTAATGCAGTAGCCGGGCTATCAATACGAGTTACGTTGGCGCCATTTAAGCGGTTAATGCCCTCTTGAGTACCAGACTGAACGCCCAATTGAATTGAGCGCTTAGGTGTGTTGTTGCCAAGAATTTTGGCAACTTGCTGGTCAATACTGCTGGAGCGCGCATCACTGCCGTTGTAGGAGTCTGCGCCTGTAGCTTGTTGAAGATTACCGTGGTTACCCGGCTTACCGATGGACATAGTCAAAGCAGCTACGGTGTTGCCGAATGGTTTCAACGGGTTCATAGCAATACTGCTAGTGTAACCGCGCGGTGCACCGTTGGGGTGAAACAACAAAACGAACTTTTTGTCGCTGGTGGCCGCTTCTGCAAAACGAGTGCTCATCATGCCGCCCGCAATTGCAGATACACGCAGCAAACCAGCAGACACGCCAGCTTTGCTCAACATATCAAGAAACTTACGACGCTCTGAGTTGATTTGTTTGATTGTTCTTTCGGTCATCTTATTCATTCTCGTGGCCCCTGATTACTGTTTAACTTGGCTGGAGTCGATGGGTTTGCGCACACGGACCAGGTCTAAAGTACCGATTTTGCGATAGAGGCTTTTGGCACTGCTGTTATTAGCCGCATATGTGTCAACCAATGATTTCTCAGCGCAAGCAAAGCTTTCCTCTTGGTTTTTGGTCAATTTGGCAGGTTCATTGTCCTGACCACCCTCAAGTGTAGAGTAGGAGCTGTGGTTCAGCGGCATACCTGTAGCCCAGCGGAAGCTGTTAACGGCTAGACACTCCGAGACTGAGGAAAGGGCGGACATTTTTTTGCCAAGATCCTTAGAGCCCTGGAAAGTGAGTGATGCAGGATCATCAATGCTAGCCAAGCCAATCAATTCACCGAAGTTATTCACCTGTAAATTGTACTGACCATTGGGTCCCAGGCCGCGCATGGTCGTGCGGAATTTACCCAAGTGGTCAATATCATCTATACCAAACAGAGGATTAATGCGCGATTGGTGGCATGAATCACAAGCAGGATCATTAGTAATAATTTCATAGTACTCGCGAGTAGTAAGGTCGCCAGTTACGTCTTCACGCTGCTGGGCTTGTTTGACCAATTCTGCACGCTTAGAGGTGGTGTTAAGGTCAGTTGGCGGCGCACCAATATGGTGACATAACATCAATTCGCGAATGTCCACAGCCTTTTTAATTGGGCCAGAGCGATCGGGTTGAGAGTTACCAACAGAGAAGGCACCTGTACTCAGAATGCCGCCACGATTAGAAATGGTAGTGGCTTTCCAGTCGCTAGTACCGCCGCTGAAATTGTTCACACCATAGTATTGAGCCAAGCGGCTGTTGATTACGCTGTAGTCGCCGCCATAGAACTGTGTAAATGGAGTGTTTGACGTGAAGAATACGTAGCCAAATAGCTCACGAACCTCTTTTGACATGTCATTCTTAATGTCGTCGGTAAATTCAGGGTTGGCTGAACGGACAGCTTTTAATACGTCGTCCGTACGCATCCAGTTAGCTCCAAACTCAGTGAGGTGCTCACGGCCGCGAGAAGTCTGTAATAAGCGGTCGATTTGCGAGTTGACAGCGGATTCTGAATTGAGCTGATTGTTCTTAGCCGCCTGTATAAGAGTTTGGTCTGGAGTACTGCCGGTATACATATAAGCTAGGAGAGTTGCGTACTCGTAGTTATCTAAAATATATGCACTTTGATCCAAGTTCTGCAGATTGAGCTGGGTACCAAAATTAGATGAATTATTTCGTGCGTCGCTCACTTTTGTTCCTAACTCAGAACGATAGAGGAACTGGGGAGAGGTAATGGCTGAAGCAAGGGCGATTTCGGAACCAACCTGCGCTCCATATTTGGTGAAGAAAGCGTTGTAGGTTAACTTCTCAGCCTCAGTCAAGGGACGACGGAAGATGCGTTCGGCCAAAGTTAGGAATGAATTGGCACAGCTACTAGCATTGGTGCCACAACCCCAAGTATTGCGCAGCCGGGAGGCGGAGGTAGCAGAAATTTTATCTGCTAGCAGCATCATCGCGTCATTGCGATTGTCGTCAATAGCCGTAGTTACATGGGTGTGAATAGGAAATTTACTTTTGGTGTAGGTAGCGTCCTGAGTAAATAAGTCTTCGGTCAATTCGCTCGCTTGTGCGATTCCCAAATCAATTAAAGAGTTTTTCAGCTCACGCGAAGTAAGTAAGCGCAGGGCTCGCATACCATAGGGTTGTTCGCTGGTGTTACAAGAGGTCGCCGTTTGTGAAGCGAGGGACAACATGTAGGCAACAGTGTTGGCCGCGCAATTATCGGTGTTAGTACATTTGCTAGGATTGTTTGAAGGCATAAACTGCACCACATAACTCACTAACCCGGGTACACCGCGGCGAGCTTGAGCTTCCGTTATAACGAAATTAGGCTTGTTAGGTGCCGTAAACTCTCCGCTGCCCTGATGGGAGTGACATACACTGCATAAGGTTTCAAACTGTTTGGCGCCTGCGGCGGCGTCACCCAGCACCCCTCCCGATGAAGAGCTTGAGGAGCTCGAGGTTATGCCTGATGACGAGGACGATGAAGAGCTAGACGTCCGTCCAGTAGATGAGGAAGAAGACGAACTAGAAGAGCTGCTGGAGCTTGAGCTGCTTGGCGCGGGATCCGCTCCGCAAGCAAACAGTGCCAAGGCGGACACCAACACCCCCGCAAGCTTAAGAGCCCGGCTAACTTCCGATAGCGACCGTATACTGAGCATAGTTATAATCCTATAAGTATTAGAATAACTTTTATGAATTTTAAAAATTATGGGCGCATATAAAATGCACAAATAATTCTTAAAAATTTTCAATCACAGGGTACAGCAGATCCGACAGCAATTCTGTAACGGTTTTCATGGTTTCGCGAGATTTATGTCTCGAAATGAACATTCTTAAGTCTGTTATAACCACAATAGGCTTTTTCCGAAGTGGTGATTTTCCAAAGCAAAGAAGAAATTTTTCATTTTGTAAATCAGCTGCGTTGCAGCATGCGGTTTTTTGCTCAGTATTTTCTATTAGCTTAAGAGTAGAAAATTACTTTTAGCATTAGGTGGTTAAATTTGGCAGCTTATTTTTGTTTGAGTTTTGCTTCCTTTGGGCTCCTCCTTGCTAAGGTTATGTGAGTTCTAATTGATAAAGCTTCGCAATAAAAATATACAGCGCCCGTTGTGTAGAAAAAAACTATATTTTTTGACTGCCGGTTTAATCACACCTATATAAGTAGGCTTTTGCTACATTTAAGCGGGGCACTTAAAAATTTTCCTCCATATATCTGGCGAACGGATAGAAGCTATTAATGCATCTTTTACAAACTGGTTTATAAGATTTATTGGTTTGTATTTATAGTTTTCTACGGCTGCTACTCCTGTTTAACTACCGCTCATAAAGCGTTAAAGCCAATTAAATGTTAATAAGGTGATAGGCGAGATGAAAAAGACTCTATTTTTACGCATGGGTTCACTTAGCCTTGTGTTAATTACTGCGCTTGTAGGCTGTAGCGGCGGGGCGAAGACGCCTTCTTATGCGGTAAATGGGCAATTAAACGACACCGGAAGTATGTTGTGTACCAGTACAGACCAAGTGCAGCAAACTTGCCCGCAGCAAAATTTACCCGGACAAGATGCGCAAAGTGGTCGCGACGCAAAAGTAGCTAGTTTAAAAAAACTCGGAGGTGGAGTGGCTGGGTTTGACTGGACCAAACTTGATAAAACCGGTAAGCCTTTGCTGAAACAGGATTTAGCCTGGGCCGATGAGGGTAGCGAATCTGCGGCCAGTCGCTGGTCTTGCGTGCAAGACAATGTCACCGGTCTCATTTGGGAAATAAAAGAAACCGATCCAAATCACCCGCGTTATTTTGGTCACACCTATAGTTGGTGGATGGCTTCGGAGCAATTAAATGGAGGGTTCGCCTGGCACACTTCTCCAGGAGTATGTAGCGGGGTTACGCCCTGCGAGACGCAGGCTTATGTGGACTGGGTAAATCAGCAAGGACTGTGCGGTTACAACGATTGGCGTTTGCCGTCAATTCGTGAGTTGGTGTCCATCGCTGTATTGTCCAGTGAGATTCCAGCATTCGATAAAAATTATTTTGCTGATACAGTTAAGCCGCGTTTTTTTACCAACCAAACCTATGCGAGTGATCCGTCTCGCGTTTGGTATGTATATTTTAGCGACGGTAGCGTAAGTTCAACCGGTAAAAGCGATGCGTCTTATGTGCGCTTAGTGCGTGGAGGCCAATTATGAATTTTTGGAAATATTGCGGTTTATCGTGGCTGATTTTAAATGCTCAAAACGTTTTTGCAGAATGTAATGTGCAATTAAAATCGACGTTTGATTCGTCAAAAATTGTTATGGAAAATAACGGTACCATAGTGGATTTAACCACGGGGCTTATGTGGCAGCGCTGCGCACTTGGGTACGAATGGAAAAATAATACCTGTACTCAGCAAGGCGTTTTGCCAGTGGTATTTACCTGGGAACAAGCGCTAACGCAGGCGGCGCAATCAAAAACGTTTGCAGGCTTTAACGATTGGCGGTTACCCAATAAAAACGAATTGGGATCACTAGTTGATTACGCCTGTTTTCAGCCTGCGCTGGATATTAAATATTTCCCAGAAACTCGCTCTATCGGCTATTGGACCAATACACCCAACTCATTTACCGAGCTGCGTGCTTGGGCAGTAAATTTCACTTATGGCGATCATATGAGTTCTAGCCGTACAGACTTGTTAGGAGCACGCCTCGTACGTGAACTGCCGCGCTAAATTCGCAGTTAATAATTGCGTTGTCCCTCGCCCAAGGCGCCGGCATAAACCAGCGCTTTGGGCGCATTTGTATTGCCAAATGGAATTTTATCCAGGCTACGATCTCCGGACTCTCGCCTTAGGCTCGAACTAAAACCCCAAACCGGATATTTCATTGGGCGTGCGTGCCAGTTGTTCTTGCGCCAATAGTTATTTTCCCATAAGATGCGCGCCCCAAATCTCACCGGGTATTTTTACCTTGGTGGTTCTCCTTGTCTTACCGCGTGGCGGAAGGCTATTAACCCGTAAGGAGCTAATCATGCGTCATTACGAAATTGTATTTCTGGTACATCCAGATCAAAGCGAACAAGTCCCCGCGATGGTAGAGCGCTATAAAAGCTCTATCACCAACACTGGTGGTGCTGTTCATCGCTTCGAAGACTGGGGCCGTCGTCAGTTGGCCTACTCCATTAACAAAATTCACAAAGCGCATTACATTCTTATGAATGTGGAGTGCGGTGAAACTGTTTTGGACGAGTTGACTACTACGTTCCGTTACAACGATGCGATTTTACGTCACTTAGTAATTCGTACCGATGAAGCGATTACTGAAGAATCGCCCATTATGAAAGCGGAAAAAGAAAGCCGTGAGCGCAAAGCCCGCGCAGAGCGCCGTCAAGAAGAAGCCACAGCTCGCACTGAAGCTGAACGTTCTGATGAAGATGAGTCCGATGAAGACTTAGATGATTCAGACGCAGAGAACGAGGAATAATTGCTATGTCACGTTTTTTCCGTCGCCGCAAATTTTGCCGTTTTACCGCTGAAGGCGTAAAACAAATCGATTACAAAGATCTGGAAACCTTAAAAGCCTATGTGTCTGAGACCGGTAAAATCGTTCCCAGCCGCATCACTGGTACTAAGGCGAAATACCAGCGTCAATTGTCTACCGCCATCAAGCGTTCTCGTTACATCGCTTTGATGCCATACACTGACAGCCACGAATAAGAGGTAGGCCAGATGGACGTTATTTTGTTAGAAAAAGTAGGCCGTTTAGGCTCCGTCGGCGATAAAGTCAGTGTTAAATCTGGCTATGGCCGCAATTTTTTATTGCCTAAAGGCAAAGCAATTACCGCTACTGCGTCTAACGTAGCTGCGTTTGAGGCGCGCCGCGCCGAGCTTGAAAAATCCGCTGCTGAGCGCAAGCAATTAGCCGAAGGCCGTGCCAGTGCATTGGCCGAACTAGTTGTTACCATCAAAGCTAACGCTGGCGACGAAGGTAAATTGTTCGGCTCTATCGGCGCACGTGACATTGCGCAGGCTATTACCGCTGCTGGTGTTGCTGTTACTAAAGCAGAAGTGAAAATGCCTAGCGGCGCGCTGCGTGATATTGGTGAGTACAACATCGACGTGCAATTACACGTGGACGTTATGCAACCAGTTAAATTGGTAATAGAAGCCGAATAAGCTTTGCGTTAATACTGGAAAGGCACGCTGGGTAACCTGCGTGCCTTTTTTTGTGGTCTTTTATTCTTAAAAATTTTTTGCGAGATAACGTCGCCGTAAATTAGGTTAACCTAAGGCTGCTCTGGATACCTAATATTCCACATGGCTTTTCCATAAGTACTCTATATTGCGTCCATCCCTTGAGGTTGTTATGTCTCAATCAGACTTGTCAGCTGATTTCTATTCCGACGGACCACCAAGTGGGCCTCAGGAGTTAACTCTACCCAATTCAATAGAAGCCGAGCAGGCTATATTAGGCGGGTTAATGCTGGACGCCAGCAGCTTTGATACTGTGGCCGAAGCAGTTGGAGAGAATGATTTTTTTCGCCCCGCACATAAAAAAATCTTTCATATCATGGTGCATTTGCTGGAACACGATCAGCCTATAGATGTGGTGACAGTCTCCGAAGAATTGCAACGACGAGGCGAATTAGAAGCTGCAGGCGGGCACAGTTATTTAATTGATTTGGCCGCGAATGTTACCGGCAATACCAATCTTGTAGCCTATGCACGCATAGTGCGCGAGCGCTCGACGCTGCGTCAGCTTATCCAAGCTGCCACTGATATTAGCCGGGCAAGTTTTAACCCTGGTGCACTTGCGGCAGATGATCTGCTGCAAATGGCGGAAAAAAAAGTCCTGCAAATAGCTGAAGAGCGCCCGAAAGAGGGCGGCTTTATCGGTGTGAATCAACTGCTTAAAACTACGGTTGAAAAAATCGATAAGTTGTTCCGCTCGGAATCCGACATTACAGGCCTTGCCAGCGGCCTGGTTGAATTAGATGCAAAAACCTCTGGATGGCAACCCGGCGAATTAATTATTTTAGCGGCGCGACCTTCTATGGGGAAAACTGCATTAGCGCTGAATTTTGTTGAGGCGGGCATTATGACGCAGCCGCAACCTGTGTTGGTGTTCAGTATGGAAATGCCTGCGGACTCTTTAGTAATGCGGATGATTTCCTCAATTGGTCGAATTGATCAGGGCCGCATTCGTAATGGGAAATTACTGGAGGATGATTGGCCAAAATTGGAAATGGCGGCGCGGAAAATAAAAGATAAATTGCTGTTTATCGACGACACACCCGGTCTTACACCTGCAGAGGTGCGCGCACGGGTGCGCAAAATCACCCGCGAGTACGGCAACCCGGGTTTAATTATGCTTGACTACTTACAATTAATGCATGTGGCGGGCAATACCGATGGCCGCACGCAAGAAATTTCTGAAATTTCCCGCTCATTAAAAGCCTTGGCTAAAGAATATTCCTGTCCAGTAATTGCATTATCGCAGCTAAATCGCGGTGTGGAATCGCGCCCGAACAAACGGCCTATGAACTCCGATTTACGTGAATCCGGTGCTATTGAGCAGGATGCGGATGTTATTTTATTTATTTACCGTGATGAATATTACAACGAAGAAAGCCCGGACAAAGGCATTGCTGAATTGATTATTGGTAAGCAGCGTAATGGCGAGATAGGTACGTGCCGTGCAGCATTTGTGGGTAAATTCACGCGTTTTGAAAACTTAGCGCCTGAATTCTACCAAGAATATCGCGATTAATTTCTGGTGAATGCGAGCGATGTGATATTTGAATTATTGAGAATTGTTTTACAACGCACCTACGGCCCTCAATTTTAATGGTTTGATAGTTGCGGTAGTTTTGGCGAATTTATAGATCGATAGTTGAGTTAAAAGGAACTTGTAGCATCTGCTCTATCCAATGAGAGTTGATTTTTAACCATCGTTATTTACGTCCACCTATGTGAGATATTTATGTCGGAATCACCTTCTTTATTGGCACGCGCCCTGGTCCCGTTGGGAGTCATTATTTTGTTGGCGGTGGGAGCGGCTATTTTTCTGTTTTATCTGCAGTCACAAAATCCAACGCTTACAAAACCCATGGCCCATTTGCCTGCGCCAAATGCTTCTACGCAACCTGCTCAGATAACTACGGCCACTGTCGAGCCTTCGGATGTGGCCGTTAACCCGGCCCAGACAGTTACTGCAGGCTCCGCACTCGCGCCTGTGCATCGAGCAGATGTATTTACTGATGCAAATGAATTGTGGAATGGTTTACGTAATAGCGTTGCAACATCTGTGGGCGCACTGTTGGTGCCTGAAGAGTTCGTGCGTAAATTTGCGATTGCTATTTATGGTTTAAGTGAAGGGCGCTTGGTGTCACAAAATCGACCTTATATTTCACCGGAGGGCACATTTACAGTAGCTAAGCTCAATGAGGGTCCACAGGCGCAATTTCGGCTTTTGGAGCAGAACGCAGACCGCTACCGTTTGTATTTAGAGGCGTTGCGCTGGGCTAATTCAGATGCCGGTATAGCTATGTATGAGCGCGCTTATCCGCAATTGCAAAGTGCGTTTGAAGAATTAGGCTTGGGTAAGCGCTCGTTTCATCAGATTGCTATCATCGCTATAGATAATTTATTGGCTGCCCCGGATCCTGCAGGCGAATTGATTTTGGAGCAGCCTAAAACACGCTTTGTCTATTCTAATGCCGAATTGGAAAAGTTACCGGCTACTCACAAATTAATGCTACGTATTGGCGCAACCAATAATCAAGCCGTTAAACAGCAGCTGCGTCAATTGCGACAAAGGCTCGTAGCAATTAAATTCTAATTATTTAGTGCGCGTCAGTTGCAGTGCAAAATTCGATGCGTAGTTGAGATTTAGGAAATATTAAATCTGACTCATTATTCAGATAAATACATTTCCTGAATCTTTAAATGTAAAAATTTGTGATACAGACGGCGGAAGCTGCGCTGGCGGCTGTGACTATGGTCACGTCACGGGAGTCTTAACGGGCGTTTAATGGTTCTACAACAATAACCATAAAACCTGATTAAGGTGTCCCGTGATCGCATTCTCACCTAAGGTTAAATCGTTAGATCCATCCAGTGGAAGCTGCTCAGCCGATGGCGTATTTTGGCTTCGAGCTCTTTCACCGGATAATAACTGGCGTGTGCAATACCCGAAAATTTGGCAGTTGGTGCAGGAGTTTGATATTTGTGTATTAGAGCGCCTACGTGAGGCGAGCTTAATTGGCAATATCGATTTTGTACTTGCAACGCGCACCAGCTGCTCTAACGGTTTTCGAGTCATTACCGGCCATTGTTATCTTTCACCGGCATTTATCCAGTTGGCAGACCTGGAGATTTATTTGGGCGAGCATTTGGTGGATTTATTACATGTGCATTTTTTCGGAAATACCGAAATGGAGCAAAATCTCGCTTTTGGCTAACTGCATTTGAAAGCGCGTTTCTCGGTTATTGTGCAGCAGAAGAAGGGTGTCTAAATTTTTCGGTTTAAATCTGTGATTTTAATCGAGCCCTTAAATTTTCAGTAACTGATTATGCTGTTAGAAATAAAATGCAAATAGTACGATTTTTAGAGTTGGTTTTGTTTGCGCGAAATAATTCATCTGCAATTTTATCAGTTGCTGTAACTAAGCTTCATCTTCGTCTTCAAATTCAGCTAATAAATCCAGCGGTTCAACTTCATCGCCCTCCATCTCTTCGTTCCAATTCGGCCCTATAAGCGTGAGATCTTCATGCATACCCACGAGCCAATCGTCCAGTAATTCTTCTAAGCTAATAGGCGTGACTTTAAATCCAGCCCATTCATCGGCGCAGTGTAACTGCGCGTATTCCGGTTGAGACCAAAGAGGCATAACACTGAGTTCATCATTGAGATTGGATTGGCACAGGGCCCATCCGTCAGGACCTTCAAGGCCCCATACACAACCAGTCGCCTCTGCTTCAGCCAGAAAACGCTCATAGTTTTCGTCTAAATCACTACCTAATGGGTCGACCAACGTCATTATCTTGTCCTCGTGTTAACCAAAGTTTTTATCTGCCACAAATGGATTAGTGCGCCGCTCTCGTCCGAGCGTCGACATAGGGCCGTGGCCCGGAATAAAACGTACATCATCGCCCAGTGGCCAAAGTTTTTCTGTTATGCCGCGCACCAGAGTTGCATGATCACCACGCGGAAAATCACTGCGCCCTACGGAGCCTGCGAACAACACGTCGCCAACCCATAACAGCTGGCTGGAGTGATGAAAAAACACGACATGGCCAGGCGTGTGGCCGGCGATATGGAACACTTCTAATTCGCAAGAGCCTACGCTTACCTTATCACCTTCGTGCAGCCAGCGGTTAGGCTCGAAGTGTTCTACCGGCGCAAAACCCATCCAGCGTGCCTGACCGTCCAGATCACCAAGCCAAAACTGATCATCCGGATGCGGGCCGATTACGGGCACCTGTAATTTTTTACTCAAAAAAGCTGTCGCGCCGACATGATCGAGGTGGCCGTGGGTAAGGAGAATAGAGCGCAGACTAATGCCCAATTCTTGGATGGGACCTAATAGAAGATCCGGGTCGCCACCAGGATCCACTAATGCACCCTCCATCGTTGCAGAATCCCATATTAGTGAGCAATTTTGCTGATAAGGAGTCACGGGAATAATTAGAAATTGCATAACAGAGCCGGTTGCATAACTTCTTGTGAATTTTGCCAGCATTCTAACTAGCGCCGACTAGAATAGATAATACACCTCCTTACCCAGGCCATGAATGGCATGACCCGTACAATTAACCTCACCGAAGAACAGCGCGATTGCCTGCAGGAAGTCACCAATGTGGCGATGGGGCAGGCTGGGGATAATTTGGCGAGGTTATTGGATACGTTTGTCATTTTATCAATACCTCATATAGCGGTGATGACTCCTTCGGATATCGCTATGGCGTTGCAGTCAATTAATGGCTCCGATTCAGTCTCAGGTGTTTGCCAAGGATTTATTGGTGGAGGTATTGCAGGCGAGGCGATTTTGCTATTTAACGACACCAGCTTCTCCGATCTCGCCAAACTTATGAATTATGAAGATGTATTGGATGAGCAGGCGGAGCGTGAGCTCTTAATGGATACAACTAACGTACTATTTGGTGCATGTTTAAAAGGTATTTCAGAGCAAATTGATATGTCGTTTAGCTTTGGCCCGCCGATGGTGTTGGGCCAGCATCAACGTTTAGACAGCTTGTTTGATCCAACTACAGCCATGTGGCGGCATGCGTTGGTAACGGAAATTAACTATAAATTGGAAGGGTACAACGTCAACTGCGATTTATTGCTTATTATGACGGAAGACTCAATTGCACGGTTGTTGCTCAAATTGGACTATTTAATCGGTTAGCTATGGCGAGTGCAGATGCGTTTTTAAATGATTTTCACTGGGTGATGGATGTACTCCAGAACATCGATGTGGGCCTTGTGGTATTGGATGAACAATTTAACGTGCAGCTATGGAACAGCTTTATGCAGAATCACAGCGCGCGCTCACCCAGTGATGTATTAGGGCAAAAAATATTTGATTTATTTCCCGAATTACCTGAACCCTGGTTTCGCCGCAAAGTGCAATCGGTGTCTTTGTTACGCAACTCGGCTTTTACAACCTGGGAACAACGCCCGTATTTATTCCGCTTTAAAAATTATCGTCCAGTTACTGGACGCGCTGAATTTATGTATCAAAACAGCACGATTATTCCCCTCTCAGACGTTAAAGGAAAAGTCGGTCATACATGCATTATTCTTTACGATGTAACCGAAATTGCCACTAACCGGTTGCAATTGCAGCGTGCCAACCATCAATTACACATTATTAGCCGTACCGATGGGCTTACCGGATTGCTTAATCGCAAAACGTGGGAAGAAATTCTACAGCATGAATTTAAGCGCTTTTCCCGTTATGGGCATACGTGTAGTTTATTGATGTTTGATATTGACCATTTTAAACGGGTTAATGATACCTACGGCCATCCTGCCGGTGATGAAGTCATCCGCCAAACCGCTGCTGTTATCCGCAATTGTATAAGAGATATTGATGTGGCTGGGCGTTACGGTGGTGAGGAATTTGCGATTATTCTTACCAATACTGATGCGCAGGGCGCGCTAATTCTCGCTGAGCGTTTGCGTACCCAGGTTGAGGCCAACACCGTTTATTATGAAGACCACGTCATTCATTTCACGATTAGCATCGGTGTAGCCGAAGTACATAGTCGTATGTCAGAGCCGACATTGTGGATCGACAGTGCAGATCGCGGTTTATATAGAGCCAAGCGAGCCGGGCGTAATCAATGTTATATCTACGAAAATGAGTAGGCAAAACGCCTTTTTTACTCTTTAGTCTCGGGCTCAATGCTGATCACTGACCTCCCGTGTGTATTTACCACAGCCGTAAATTTTTCTGTCTTAAGCATTGAGCATCAAACTGCTACTATGCCGCCCGATTTCAGCCCCGGGCCCTTCTATGGACGTCTTTCATCACATTAAAAGTTTACGCCAAGCGCTGCAGTTAGCTCGCAGCCAGGGCAAACGAATTGGCTTTGTACCTACAATGGGCAATTTGCATCAGGCCCATATTGAATTGGTCAAAATAGCCCAGGCCCAGGCGGATTTTATCGTCGCGAGTATTTTTGTTAATCGCCTCCAGTTTGGTTTAAATGAAGACTGGGATCGCTACCCGCGCACACTCGATGCGGATAGTGAAAAATTACGCGCGGTTAATTGTGATGTGCTGTTTTGCCCGGATGAAACTGAGATGTACCCAAACGGCATGGACGAGCAAGCGAAGGTGATTCTTCCTGCCATGTCCGATGTGTTATGCGGTGCAAGCCGGCCTGGTCACTTTACCGGTGTCACCACCGTTGTCTCTAAACTTTTTAATATAGTTCAGCCCGACATAGCCGTGTTCGGCCTTAAGGATTATCAGCAATTGGCGATTATTCGTCGTATGACTGAAGATCTATGCTTTCCCGTCCAGTTAATTCCTGGGCCAATTGTGCGCGAGGCCGATGGGTTGGCGATGAGCTCGCGTAACAGTTTTATCACGACCGATGAGCGCCCGCGCGTCACTGTGTTGCATCAGAGCCTTACCGAGATGGTGGCTGCCATTAAAGCGGGCGAGCGGGATTTTCAGCAGCTTGAAGCGCAGGCGCGCAACCGGATCGAATCCGCAGGTTTTCGAGTTGATTACATTAATGTATGTGAGAGCAAAAGCCTGCAACCTGCTGCCTGTGACGACACGTCCTTAAGATTGCTTGGGGCTATGTACACCCAGGGCGCGCGCCTTATCGACAACATTGCCTTAGAGTTAGGCGGGCCCGCCTAACAGCTGCGACGAAGCGTAGCTGGTTTCTATGCAATGCATGCGGAAAGGGTACAAAATGAGATCTATAGTTGATAGGTGTTAACCAGGTTTAAGAGGTACCCATGCCTGAAACTGCTGTAACCGTTGCTGCTGTGCAAATGGTAAGTGAAAAAAGTCTCGCAAATAATCTTAATAAAGCCGCTGAATTACTCACTGAGGCGCGATTGCGCGGTGCTCAATGCGCGGTTTTGCCCGAAAATTTTGCGTTATTTGGTCAGGCTGGCTCGGCTGTGCAGGGCTTGCGGGAAAGCCGGGGAGAGGGTGAGATTTTATCGTTCCTTGCGGAGCAAGCGCGCGCAAATGGGTTGTGGGTAGTCGGCGGTACGATTCCATTGGGTTGTAATCAACAAGGTAAATGGGCTCAAGAGCATAAGTCCTTTGCGAGCTGCTGTGTATTTGCGCCAACCGGTGACATGGTAAGCCGTTATGACAAGATCCATTTATTCGATGCAGGTGTGCAAGATGCAGTAGGTAGTTACCGGGAATCAGCTCAATTCGACCCAGGCAGTGAACCGGGAGTATTTGACGGGCCCGGAGGTAAATGGGGTTTGGCCGTGTGTTACGACTTGCGCTTTCCCGAGTATTTTCGTCTTTTAAGTAGGGCTGATTGCCATTTGTTAGCCGTGCCTTCTGCCTTTGTATATGCCACCGGCCAGGTGCATTGGGAAGTTTTACTGCGCGCGCGCGCCATAGAAAATCAAAGTTTTGTTGTTGCTGCCAACCAGGGCGGCCACCATGGCTGTAACCGCCGCACCTGGGGGCACAGCATGATCATCAACCCTTGGGGCGATGTGCTTGCAGTATTGCCTGAAGGCGAGGGCGTTGTGACTGCGCGCTTGGATCTTTCCGAATTAACTGCATTGCGCTCGCGTATGCCGGTGTTGAGTCACCGTAAGTTTTAATTTTCTCTAAGTTAGATAGATCAAGGATATCTGCGCTTAAGATGAAGAGTAATGTGGCCGCGCAGCTTTATATTTAATTTGTTTCAACAAGCCCTGCCAAAGTGCTGCCCCCACAGTGCATGCAGGAGCAGCATGGCAGTTGAGTCAGTTCAAACGCTTAAACACCTGGCCGGGGGCACCACAGTTGTCACAATTTAACGTCAGGGTGTCATCTTTGACTGTTACTAGCGTGCTGTCTGCATTGGAGAGGCCTGCTTCACCATCGGTGTTAACGGTGAGATTAACACTTAAAGCACCGCTGACAGTGTTGTAAGTGTAGGTGCCGTATTCAAGCCCCGACCGCCCCGAAATTCCGGAGAAAGGGTAGCCGTAAACTGCTACCAAAACATCCGTAGCGGTGAAAGTGATAGTCGTTATTCCTCTATCGTCTTCGCTCACCCAAGCGCCGATAAGGTTGTTGGGGACAGAAATCGTTTTGGGCAATACGTATTCGTAACCCCCCATTCCCAATACCAATGTGTTGTCTTGAATGACAAGTTTTGCCGGATTAGAGCTAGTTACATCGGAAAACCCACAATCAACGTTGCCATCAAACTCTGTGACGGTAGTGAATTTTCCGTTTAAGGGATTCCAGCTGTAGGTGCCGACTTCAATGCCTTTGATGCAATTTGGATCATCGACTTGCGCTTGCATATAGCGGTGGTTATCGAGAAATACTACGCTGCCCCAACCTCCTACTATGGGCAATACATACTTCAGTGCGTCTTCAACATTTTCATTGGCTGGACCATTGAGCACGTCGAAACTGGAGGTTTGTTCTTCACCTGCGGCCGTCATCCAGCCTAGGCGCATGAATCCGTTGTGTTTAACCGCGATAAAAGTGCCCTCTTCCTCTTCGTCAAACTCACCAGTATCTAAAACTGTTTGCGGCAATTCGATTTTTATTGCTGTGGCATCACCATCTAAGTAGGGCAGCGTAATCGACGTCCAGGTGCTGGACGCAAGCAATACGGACTCGCCGCTTTCAAAGTCGCGCCTGTAAAAGCGCACGGTTTTAGCTTCGTTATTAACAATTTGAGCCCCGATATGCCGTGAACCGACCCAGCCGCCGATGCCTACATCACGAAAGCCTACTTCACTCGGCCCCACATCAGCTGAAAAAATATCCTCAATGTTGGTGCGTTCACCTTCATAGGTTTCGTTTGCTCCCCAGGTATCCAGTGTTTCGCAGTTGCCGCCGAAGTTATTAGCATTTTTATTCTCATTCCAAGGGCATGTGCCTTCGAAATTCCCCGCATCGTACCAGAGCTCATAACGATCAACCGTGGCTAATACTTTCAAACGATACGCCTTAGCGCCGGAGCTAAACGTCGCCGCCGGATTGAGAAAAGCGGCAAGTCCGGATGCATCCTCGTGAGTTTGAAAGTAATTGGCGACGTTCTGGCCAGCAAGGTCAGAGACTTGAGTAGCTACTAATGTGGCTTGCGCACCCGCTAACATCGTATTGCGAATATCGACGGAGCCGTCGGCGTTGTATTGGCTGGCTCGGAAAACGCCATTGGTTACCGTCCATCCACTATTAGTCAATAAAATGCTTTCGCCATCTGAATGAGAGGTTGTTGGCACAAACTCGTGGCCGTCATACAGGGAGAACGATTCGTCATACATACCTATGATCGAGCCGCGGATAAGCATCTCGGGTTGATCGACGCCATCTTCTGTTTCAGTGTCAAACCAATGTAAGCCGTTTTCGTCTCTGATCAGTGTAACGGCAGTCCCCGAAGCCGTGCTTTGTCCAGAGCTACTTGAACTGGAGCTTGAAGAGGTGCTAATTCCCGACGACGAGCTACTTGAACTAGATGATGAAGTAGAGCTAGATGATGAAGAGGAACTAGAAGACGAAGAAGAACTAGATGAAGAGCTGCTAGAACTGGAAGAGCTGCTTGTACTTGAAGATGAACTGCTCGTGCTTGAAGACGATGACGAGCTTGAGGAACTGCTCGAAGTTGAATTTGACGGGTTGGAACCTGAGGAAGAACTACTGCTTGACGAAGAACTACTTGAACTAGAGGAGCTGCTAGAGCTTGAAGACGAGCTACTAGAGCTTGAAGAGGAGCTGCTTGAACTCGAGGACGAACTTGAGCTGGAACCCACACCCGTACCCTGCGTGGCGGTAACTATTAGGGTTTGAGTTTGCGCGCCAATACTGAGCTTCACCTGTAATTGCTCACCAGCAGTATTAGGCGCTTTGGCTAATACGCGGACAGTTTGGCCCGGTTCGATTTTTCCCGCCAGATCCGTAAAAGCTCCGTTATTAATTGAATAAAATCCATTGCTAATTTCAATGGGACTTGGCGCATTGGTGTCTTGGATCAGAACAGGTGCTGAAGTGCTTTCACTGCCTGCCGGTGCGCTGATGGGCGCAAGCGCAAAATTCGCAGGTGTGGTTTTTAACGTAGTAGGTAAGGGCGAACCACTGACGGCTTGGTAGACATCCAACACAGCTTTGCCTTCTAGTCGTGCATCGGTGGTTTTATGTAGTTCATCAGTGCTCGATAGACTTAAAACGTTGGCATTTTTAAGTATACGTTCGCGCACTTGCATAGCCGACAATTGCGGGTTGGCCGCCCACACCAGGGCTGCGGCGCCTGCAACCAAAGGTGCGGCATAACTGGTGCCGGTTTTTAGGCTCCAGGTGTTGTCATTGTTGAGGCCGAGTACATCTTTGCCGGGGGCGTAAATGTTGCTGTAGCGCTTGTTGCTGCACTGGCTGAGCGTACCGGCTTGCCATTCGGCCAGGCGGTTTTGCTCGTCCAGGGCACCTACAACGAGCAGACTCTCTTTCAATTTAGCGCCATTGCTACACACACTTTCACTGATAAGCCGCGCTGGATAGATAAACTCTACTTCACACAGGCCATTTTGAGACTGTGGATTGCCCGCTGCCACGACGGTTAAACGCCCTTGATCGGCTGCTTGGCAGAGGGAGTCTTGTATTAATCCGTTGCTGTCGATAACGCTTATGGCGCTGATATTAATAACTTTTACTTCCGGCTGGCTCAGGCTCTGTGCGACTAATTCGCTCATCTTGTATTGGCTGCCGTTGCCAGTGAGAAAGCTGTAAGGATACAAACTGGTTTTCCAGGCGATGCCCGAGGTACCGGTGTCGGTATTAGGCTTCGCGCCGATCATGGCGGCAACCCCAGTGCCGTGTTCGACGGTGGCGGCTTGAGTGCTGTTACAGCCCAATAAGCTGAGCGCGCAATTCACCCCGAAGTCGATGACCGCCACGCCGCGAGCTTTGTCGCCGCCGCCAGCAATTTGCCAGGCCTCGGGTGCACGGATGCGCTTTAGATACCATTGGCAATTGCCGCCTTCGGCGCAAGGCGTTTCAGCAACTGGCGCGGTATCCAACGGCGTGCTGGTTTGCACACTCGTGAAGGCTGCAGTGATACCGGCTTGTTGGCGCAATATAGCCAGTTTTTGCTCCAGCTCCGCAGCGGTGGAAGTAGCTATTGATACTAAACAGCGGCCCACATTGGGGATGCAGCCGAGGATTGTGCCGCCTGCGGGTGCAACCAATTTATTCAGCTCGGCAAGGCTTGGATTTACATCCGGGCCGAGCTGAATTACTAATTCATTAGCGTACACGGAGAGTTTACTTTGGTTATCGATGACGGTTAACAAAGCGTCCGGTAGGCGGGTATTCGTGGGTACATCAGTGATCCACAACGGGATAGTGTTCGACAATCGCGCCGCTGTATTAACCAGTGTGCGAATGCGGAAATAGCGTTTGGAGGGGGTGCTGGTAGTAAGCGTTAGGCGCAAGCTGTACATGCCATCCCCGCGCCGCTGATCCCCACCTTCGCCATCATCAGCGAATGTACCCAGGGTTGCCAGGCGATTGCCAGCACTGTCGACTTCTTCAAGTTCCAGCGGATGGGTTGGGCTTGCTGAGCTTACTTGAGTGAAAAAAGTAATGGGATCTAATGAGCCGGGCGCGAGCGTAATTGGGAACGTCGACGGTGTGCTAAAGGCCACGTCAACGTCAGTCTTACCGGACGATGACGACGAGCTACTTGAGCTGCTGGAAGTTGTCGGAGGCGTTGGAGCTTGCGGTGACGACGATTTGCCTTTGCCACAGCCGCTCGTCGTGAGCAGTAGGATGGCTAGCAGCGATGTGAATACGTGGGAAGCTGTACGTGTTGAGATACTAAGCCCTGACATAAATTCTCCTGTGTGGTGGTATTGAGCGATCCTGGGCAGCATGCATAGCAATACTGTCCACTGCGAAAATGATTCTGTGCGTTTTATTGCAGCAAATTTAATGCTGCGAGTGCCGCAGTTTGATTTCTATTATTTCTACCCCAGGCACAAAACTGTGCCGTCTGCATTTGATACCAAACTGCACCTGCTATGACTGCTAAACACCATTTTGACCGCTGCAGTGATTGCCCCAGGCGATAACTGTGCCATCACTCTTGCGTACATGTGTGAATAATTCAACGGACAAAATATCATGGGTATAACACTGGATACTGAGGTAGGTACAAGCGTTTGCCCTTAAACGAGTAACCCCAGGCTATTGCGTGGCCGACAACTACTAACGCAATAACGCGCTCTGCTCCCTCATCTTTACTGCAAACACTTAGAGTAAAAAGCATTATCACGAAGACCAAATAAGGCAGAGCGAAAGGTAAAACGCAGTTTTTTATTCAAACGAGCAGGCGGGGCAGTGTACAGGGATCAAAAAAAAGAAAAAGCAGCTGCTAAAAGGTTTGTGGGCCAGATAATAATTTTTATTTTTTCCGCGCCCAATTGTGTTGCTCCTGATTTTACGTACCACTAGCCGCTGCGAAATTCCACGCTGAATGGGTCTGTCGCGATGAGAAAGATAAGGTATTGAAGTGTTTTAATTTTACCTTCAGTGCGGCGAATAAATCTCTCTATTTATTGCTTGTATTTGCTGAAAAAATCCGCTTACATGCGGGCCGGTTTGCGCTGCGGCGCTGTCATTAATCTAGGAGTATTTATGAACAATAGAGTTATCGGACTTGGCCGCAATGGCGCTCACTTGGCTGCGGTATTTCTCGCCGTTGCACCATCATTCGCCTTTGCCGCGCAATCACTGACACAGGCTATTAATTCCCAGCTGCAAACGGTTGCGGAACCCTGTTCGAACTTATTAGGTAACGACAATGGAGGCACGGTATTAACCGGTGGCCTTGAAGAGATATGCGCGCGGTCCGCACCTGTTGGTAGCCAAGCTTCTACCCAGGGCCCAAGCGCAGGCAACACTAACAATTTAGCTAGCGATGCACGCGCACTGCTGCAAAATGCAAACGGTGAAACCGGCGCTACACAAGATTTAACTGGTAAATGGTCTTTATTTGCCAACGTAGAACGCGAAACTCTAAGCCACGATGCTACAACGCTTGCCGACGCTTTTGATTCGGACGCACTGCGTGTAAATGCGGGTATTAACTATGCGTTAAACGCCACTAGTCAATTGGGCGCTGCGGTTATTAGCAAAACCCATGAAGGGGATTATGAGAGTGGTGGCGATTTTTCCAGCGACAGTATTGGATTGCGGTTAATTGCTGAATTTGGCTTCGGTAAAGAGAGTTTTTTACAAGTGCTGTTAGGGCGAGATCAAACGGACACAGATCGCACACGTGCAGCTTCTTTTACAGACACGTTTCAAAATGCAGTTGTATTTAGTCGTTCGGCTACACCCACTTCAAGTTTTAGCTACGATGAAAACGAAGCCGCTATTGTGCTCGGCACACAGTGTGCTCTTGGCAGCACAACTATCACTCCCTCACTAGGTGTGAATTGGCAGCAAATCGATTTTGGTACACATAGCGAGGCAGGTGCGTCCGGCTTAGAAGTTACTACCTATGACGACACTGCAAAATCATTACAGGGTGTATTAGGTTTGCAGGCTAGTTGGGCCGTTTCCACAGGTTGGGGCGTATGGGCGCCGCAAATTGGCGCCAGTTTTATCAATGAATTTGAAAATAAAAGCCGTCAGGTGCAGGTGAGTTTTACCGGCGATACACGCGCAAAACGTTTTTCCTACGACACTGAAGAAGGTGATAGCAGTTATTTGGCTTTGTCGGCGGGCAGTGTTTTTGTATTAAAAAATGGCTTACAGTTTTATGTAAACGCAGAGACTTATACCGCTTATGAAAACTACAGCCGTACTGTCGTAAGTGGCGGTTTGCGTCTGGAGTTGTAGGTTAATCTATAGTTTGGATTTGTTGGGCAGAGCGCAAGCAAAACCCAACAATATTAATTCGTTGTAATTACCCCAGCTCGTTCCCACACAATTTCATAATGCGAGGAGAAATACTTTCAGCAGTTGCGTCTTCGCGCACAGCACCGAATATTTCAGCGCTCTTAGGCGCACCCATGCTAGGCGCACCCATGCAGAGTAATCTAACCGTCGCTATGCGTTTCTTTTTGGTTCGAAGAAAGCTGCAATGATTTTGAGGATAACTGTTTTTGTGGCAGGGTGCATTTTTTAAAATTCCCCAGCTATTCAGATGCTGAGGAATGCATGCTAGAGGAGAGTTTCGAAGCAAAGGCGATTAAGCAGCGGTAACTGGCAGAAACGTCAAATCTGCGAAATTCTCCAGGGCTTTTTTAACTTTTTCGCTAATGATAATTGTGCCCGTATCTTCATATAATCTAAATAGATCAAAACCGCGAATTTTATCTTTATCCAACGCTAAATCTATAAATACGGTGTCCATCCTGGCTTCACCATCAAGATTAATCCAGTCGGATTTTTTTAAATCGGCCGCTTTGACCAGCCCGATGATATTAATTGCAAAATATGGATATTCTCTTTCGGTTGCAACGTCTTTTAAAACTGCTGGATAAGTTTGAATATTATTTACACCGCAGGCGATAAGCGCGTTTACTATTTCCGGTGTTGCGATGCATAAATTGGCATCGTTAAATGCTATGGGGCGTAAAGAGTCGTCGTCAGCTTCGCCTATTTTTTCAATGGCGATCACTATAGGGTTAGGTGGAGTTGCAGTAAGCGGCTCACCTCTAGCCCAGCTCGCTATGCCATCAATTGCTATGCCGTCATCAATATCAAAATAGGTGTTGTCATCAGTCATGGGAAATTGGCTATCTAATTTGTAATACACGCTTTGCTCCTGCCAAAAAAGGGTTGTATGGATGTCTCGCACAGTACAGGTGTTCGCAGCTGCGGTTGCGAAGTTGATTTTGAATGCCCGATTTTTATTGCTTCGATTCTATAGTGCGGGAGAACTTTTTTTAATTCCAGACCAGCGAGAAGTGAAGTAGCCGCTTTGAACGGGCCATTTATGCATAGGGCCACGTAAAAATTTTCGATGCATAGATGATATTTGGTTTAAGCGCCCTACCAAGCCATAAGGCGGCCGAGCTTTGTCTTGTAATTTTTCGCCGCAAATACCACATTTTTCGGGTGCTGTTAGGGTTATTTTGTCGGCTAGTGAGCGTAAAGCACGAATGACCTGGCGACTGTATTCAGGGTGGGCATCATGAAATTGTGCATTTGCTTTATCCATAGCGCGGAATGCATAGTCCATTTGATTGGTAAATGCAGACCATTTTTTCTTAAATACAGAATCCGGATTTACCCCGTAGCTGCCGGGCAGCCATACACCGTTTTGTTGGCTGTTAACGTTATATCCGATGTCGGATCGGATCTTGCCTCGGCTCGATTCAATTAAGTCGAGAATTTGTGGACATTTTTTCAATGAGGCATTGCCGGGAATTAAATGGTGGGCGGCAGCGGTCACTTCTGCAGAAATAAGCTGCGCATTTGGGTTTAATGTTTCGGCCACCTGGATGCTCCATGTAGGCCTAAAGCCGAGATTTTTCCCTAAGTCACTTGAGTCATTGTGTAATTGGTTTTCAGGTTCTCCAATGGAGCTTGGGCTTTCATTTAAATCATTTTGCAGCTGCGTTTCAGGCTCTTTTTTACAGGCCCAGCAAGGTTCGTCCTTATCAGACGTTGCGATGCTTACGGCAATTGACTCTCCTATTTGAGTCATAACGAAATCCTCATGGGGGTGTTTGTTGAAAGTCGATCAGTGGCAGTTGCACATTTGCAATCGCCAATATGAAAAATGCTCTAACGGTATATTCATTTTCCATAATATTTACATTAAATTATTCGTGTAATTACTGCTGCTCGTTTTTCCTTCTCCGACGAACAGGCGTGTAGAGCCACATTGCCAGTATTATTTACCGTAGCCAGTCCAATTGATATTGGCCCAAATGCCGCACCAATATCACCGATGCAATCAGCAGGGTGTTCGATTTTAATTTGTTTATCGAAATTTCTCTGGTTGCGGGTATAGGCCACGCCTAGTTCTTTGGAGCCAAAATGTTCGCCGTTAAGCGTGGTGTATATAGTGTTAATTGATGGGCCAGAGGCATTTTTAATAGAAATACCAAATGCGTTGGCCAGTCCATCGCCGAGGCAAGGTTGATCGCTGTAGCGGTGCCCAGGTTCTGTGGCCAGCCCTGGTGGGTAGAGTATGGCTCGGGGTGGATTAGGCAAATACTGCACAACATTTTCTACCGTTAAAAGTAAAAACCCTCCGGCTTCTCCGGGGGCAAATGCATTTGAGGCCTCATTTGCTAGGACGCGCTCGTCCTTATCCAATACGGCTAACAGCAAAAGGTCAAGGTAAGTATCTAATCCGCCGACTAAAGCAATGCTGTTGCCTGAAATAGAAAAATAATTAAATGCAGCTTGAATTGCTTCTATACCCCCGGCTCTGCCTGAATTAAAAATGCGGCTTTCTGCACAATTAAATTTAATACCGGTTTGTATTTCTAAAGCATTTAAAAAACCCGGATGAGGGGCGAATTTACATCCGGGTATGGATTCCGGTAGCGCAAGAAACAACGGTGGCGGAGTTTTCAGCGGCACTTGGTCTACCACTTGCCGTAAGGCTGGAGTGGCGATGCGCAGCAGGCGTTGTTGCCTGCAGTTAAGGTTCAATTGCAGCAAGTCTGCGTTAAGTGCTGGCAGGGCCTCGTCAGGTATTAAGGCCATGCGCATAGATTCAAATTTTCTATTTTGGCAAACGGAATCTGCGTAGGCACTCACCCCTGCGCTGATGGCGGCCCGGGTAGCAATTGTGTTGAGCCCCACCGGTGTAACCATGCCGGTGGCGGCTATGTAAACGTGAGGGGGGATCATTTACCTTTTACGCCTTAAAACTTCTGGATTTAATTTTTAGAATTTTAGCTGTTCAACTCAATAGATTAATTTATAAGGAAATTAAATTTTGCGCTATTCCAGTAATCGGCTAACCATGCGCGCATACCTCTGATATTTCATCGCAGGAAAACACGTTGGTGAATTTAGCGTTGATGATTTGACATAGAAATTAAAACTTTCTGTCGCCGCTTTTGTTGTCACCTCAGCGGCAGCATCAACCCAGTGCAAACTTTCATCGGCTGAGTCAATCGCATCGGTTGTTTCATCGATTTCCATCGCAGGCCTTGTCGAAGCTTGCTGACCGGAAATTAAGTAAAAGGCTTCACCCGCCGCCCGGTTAAGCTCAGGGTTTTTCATTTGCTCAATTACCCAAGGCAATGTTGTCGGGTCGCCTAAAAAGCCGCAGGCTTGCACGGCAAGGCGAAGAAAGCCCTGTTCAACCCATTCGTTAATCCACGATTTGGCGGTTTCAGGTGGCAAATGGACCATCGCCAGTAGAAGGGCTCTGGGAGCGAATTGAGCTGCGGGTTCTGCAGCTGTACAGAAGGTTTTTAGTTGATCGAAGGCATGGCCGAAACATACGACGGCCCAAAAAGCCACGGCGCTGTCCGAGTCTTTTATATAATTTAGTGAGAATTTTCTTAAATCGTTTCGTTTAAAAAAGTCTACGCATCTGAGGCTTTCCGCCAGCAAAGGCAGATGCTCGATGCAATCAGGACGATCTAAAATGGCATTTAAATATCCGGCGGGATCTTCTTTTCGCACGCGACAAGCGGCAAGCGCAAGACGTTTATGCTCAAGGTTTTTACTCTGGAAAAATTGCGTGATCCAGGGGTGTACTTTCGATCCCGGCAGCCAGGCTAAAGCGCTCACCATCCCTTTAAATGTTTCGGGGTTTTGCAACGCAAATTCGGTGGCATATTGGATTTTATTTACATCATCACTACTAAAAGCTAACACACCTAAACAAAAGGCTTCACCACCCTGAGCAAATTCGCCGTTGGCCTGCGCGATCGCCCAGGCTTCTTCTCCATAAAGTAACAAGCCATCTAAATTTGCCTGAATACGTCCGTCTAATTCTTTAATGTGCTCTGGGTATACATGCGGTTCGCGCCTCTGTCGGTCGCGAAGCACCCAAAGGAAACTGGCGTTATCCGCCATTTGTTGAATGATGTGATTAAAAGCAGTAGCTGGTGCGTTCACGCTTAACCCATGATGTTTTTATTATTGTGAAAGAGTGGGTCGCCCATGCGGCAGACGTTTTTGCCTTCGAATTTAACATCGAAGGAATACATCATAAATTCGCATTCACCTTTAATTTTATTGCTGATCACACCCATGGCGCTGCCAGCTTCGTCGCCGGTGCTCATAATGTAAACAGCGCCTTTTACCATTGGCATTTGTTTATCGGTTTTGACAGAGGTGGGGCCCTTCATTGTGTCGGAAGCTTTGCCAATGTTGGGGTAGGGGATAGGTACGGGGCCTGCGGGGGTCGGGGTTTTGCATACGTCCGGAAATACTAGGCTCATACCGCCTGAACCCTTGTGAACGATGCCGCGCATGTTGGCAAAAGTAGTTTGTGGCATAAAAATCCTTACAGTTTTCTTTACACTAGCGCTCTAGGTACAGGGCTACCTGGCGAATATTTAACGCTTGTTTATCGCAAACTAAGCGGGTTTTGTAGCTAAGACTAAAGCGTAACTGATTAGGCTCTAGCAAGATGCTCTCCAATTGGAACTGCGGACTGTGTGTTTTGCCGCCCATAGTAATTTCCGCGCGCAGAGTTAACGCGGGTATATGAAATTGCAGCTCGCCAAGCGGATGCATACCGGTGATTTTCGCCTCTAAGCCACCGCCTAAAAACTCCTTGCAGACTAAATCTGGGTGGGCACTGTTCATAAATTGTGGTGAGTAATCCTGCGGCAAAAAGGGCGCGCGGGTCTGTTGCCAGGCGTCGTCATAGGTGCCTGCGAACCCCCGGCGCGGCAGCCAGGCAGGTGCGCGCGGGCCGAAACTTGATGGTTCTGGTCGCTCGCCTAGTTGGCGCAGAGGATTGTAAGGGTCATCAAGATTAGGCGCGCGCTGACCGTCAAAAACGGACACATCTTGGCGGCCTAAAAACCCGCAGCCTATAGGGTTGCGCTCCTCTCCAGCGATTACCTCGCCTGCATGCAAATGCTGGCCGCCGTACGCATTTTCATAAATTACAGGCATGTGCGTGAAGGGCTGTGGTGCGCTCAATACACCGCCCTGCCAGGTTCGATTTCCCCACACCCGAACGGTTTTTTTATAGGGCCCAAGAGTTAGGTTCGCGTCCAAATAATAGACGGGCTTTTTATCCGGTGAGCAAGCATGACCCAGCATAAAAATATCCGTAGCGGCTTTGCCGGGGTGAAAATCGCCGGGATATTTAAGGCTTGAAATCCCCGGTTCACCATAATAAACATCTTCCATTAAAGGTGGGGTTTGCTCATCACACAGGCTCAGTGGAGCGGCCATGTTAAAGTGGGCTTTGGCCACTACATAAAGCGTATCCTGGCCTTCTTCGTTGGGGAACAAGGCTAATTGCGCGGCGAAAGGAGTGTGATTGAGCAGTTGAAGCATAGTGAGATAATCCAGATGTTGCGGCGATCCAACAGATTGGCACTGATTATGCGATCAATAGCCGCACCTGTCATCCCACGCACAGGCATCGCGTGCACTACTTATTTTTGTGGACCTAACAATAAAAGGTCATTTATCTGGAGGAAATTATGTCAACGCTCTTATCCCACGCCGTATTTAACCAACCGGAATTACTAGCCGGTCTATTTGATGCCTGTGTTCTGGATGGCTCGTCATCACACCGGGAGGAATTACAGGGAATTGTCGATGTTTTACACCAACTTCCCAACGAGGCCTTTACGCTTCAGGCGCAGACTGTTCTGCATCAGTTGCTAGCTCACCCATCTTGGGGTGGTCGAGGTCTAGCCTATAACCACAGTGCCGAGCGTCTAGGCCAAGCGGCGCGCCCGTTGGCGGATTTAAAAGAAACTTGGTTTTACCAACTGCAGCAACATTACACCGCAGGCAGCGGGAATTTTTTAGCAGGCAGCCGGGTGTTATTTGGGCAATCCCAATTAGTCCAGGCCTGCTGCAAGAGTATGAAAAAATCCATCGCTACATTGCGCCAAGCGGGCAAACCCTTTGCGGCTTTGAGTACTGAGGCGAAGGAATTTCTCGCCAGCCCCGAGGCCATGGCGCTTGAAAAACAGGGTAATCGCGCGCAGAGCGGCTATATTTTTGCCGACGGCAGTTTGGTTTTGGAACAAAAAGACGACCGCGCGGCGCGCATTTTTGATCGCTTTATAATTTCCGCCAGCACCTCTGCCAGCGGCGGCCAATTAATGACACGCTGGAAACTGTTTGGTCAGTATGTATTCGGGCTGCCTGAACAACTGTCGGCTCATGCTGAGTTGTTGTTAAGCGAGCAATTACGTGTGCGTGTACCGCTGACTTTAGTAGCTAAAGCGCAGGATTTGGGCATAGCCAAAGGGTTTTATTATGGAGCGGATTGGATGGAGACTTGGGCGGGTTAAATTTAGTGGTAGAGCATTTATCGTGTGTATTCCCGGGCTCTGGAAACAAAATTTTTTAGCATAGTAATTTGGCGAACTAAACGCGCCGACTTAAAACTAGGCCATGTAAATACTGCATTGATTCCCAAGTATTAGCCTGGGAATCAATGCTCGTAAACCTAAGCTTCTTCTCCTTCCAAACGCCAATTGCCTTCTTCAGCCAACTGTAATTGTTGCGGATGAAATTGTGTAAGGCCTGATCTATGCCCAACGCTGACAAGAATAGATTCCGGCAATTCCTTGCGCAGTAATTGGTACAGCGCAAATTCCAATCCCTCATCTAACGCAGAACTGGCTTCGTCTAAAAATATCGTTGTGGGTCGCGAGAGTAGTGCACGAGCTACGGCCAGGCGCTGTTGTTCACCGAGACTCAAGATTCTTCCCCAGTCGTCTTTTTTATCTAACAGCGGTGCCAAATGGGCTAATTGCACTTGCTCTAGCACCGGCAATAGAGATTCATCCTTACTAGGAGAATTTGGATAAAACATCGCCTCCTTTAAGGAACCTACAGGAAGATAGGGTTTTTGTGGAAGAAATAATACTTCGCCCTCAGGTAGGGTTAGCTCCCCAGTTGCATAAGGCCAAAGCCCCGCAAATGCACGCAATAAAGTGGTTTTACCTGTGCCCGAGAGGCCTTGAATTAATAGAGCATCGCCTGGGTTTAATGTCAGTGAGAGATCTGTGGTAAGCGGAGTTGAATCGGGGCGAGTTACGCAAAAACGCTCTAAAACTAGAGTAGTACCCTCATGCTTAGGATTGATACGCGGTAGAGCTTCAGCTTCGTCTGCTACCTGTAGAAATTCGTTGAGACGAATCATAACTGCGCGGTAATTGGCAAAGTTATCGTAGGACAGGCGAAAGAACGATAGCGCATTTTGCACTTCACCAAAAGCTTGAGCACTCTGCATCATGTCGCCCAGTTTAATTTCTTTGGCAAACACGCGAGGTGCCTGAATAATTAACGGAAATATTAAGGCTAAGTTGTTAATTACAAAATTGAAGCCATCAAATTTCAAGCTCCGATATACCAAACCCCAGGCATTGGATATTGTTCGATTAAAATGCGCCAACAGGCCTTCCTGTTCGCGCGCTTCGCCGCGAAAAAACGCAATACTTTCGCCGTATTCCCGCAGACGAATTAGTGCGTAACGAAAGTTCGCGCTGAGTTTTTCGTTTAAAAAGTTCAAATTAATTAATGGCCGGCCAAGCCAAATGGCAATAATAGTGGCGATAAATACATAGGCATAAGCTAAAATAACCATGGCGCGAGGGATTTCTATACCAAAAAGTGCAAGCGTGCCTGAGAGCGACCAGAGTAAAATCGTAAATGACACCAGGGAAACACAGGCATCTAACAGCCCCACTGAAAGGCTGAGGCTCAGATTAATAAAACTGACTATATCCTGTTGAATACGTTGGTCGGGGTTATCTATATCTTTTGTAGCGAAGTGGCTGCGGTAGTAGTTTTGTTGATTTAACCAACGTTCCACTAGGGATTTGGTGAGCCAGCAGCGCCAGTCCAGCGTAAGCTTGTTATTCACGAAATAATTTACGAGTGCGCGAACTATAAATAAGGCCGCAATTATGGCCCAAATACCTATGTTGAACCAAAATGAAGGAGCATTTAATTCTTGAAGTGCTGTGTAAACACCGTTATTAGCTTGAGATAAAAGAATTGAAATGCGCACACCAATTAACGCCAATACAATAACTCCTGCCAATAACAACAAGGGTTTTTTATTGCGCTTTGGCGAGAAATACTCTCCGCTTAAACGTAAAAAATCCTTCCCGCCGGAAGTGAATTTCAGCACGGCGCCGAATACCAGAACAAAGGCTACACCGCTAATCACAAATGCTTTAATCAGCCATAGTAGGCTGGTAACAATTTCTTCGCTCCAGTTCATGAGGGGCCTTAAGTGGAAAGGTGGATGGGGGCTTAACAGCGCAAGCATTATGGGGCCTACGCCGCAATTTGTAACGGCCTGGCTTTAGGGTACACTCTGCGCCCAGTTAAAACTGACAAAAGGGTAATCCATGAATGCTCGCCGTTTGATGTATTGTTTAGTGATTAGTTGGTTAAGTCTGTGCTGCGCCACGCTAAGCTTCGCCGTCACCGAGACGGCAGCCCCCAATGCCAGTTCCCCGCCGAAAACTCATATCACCCACGCCCTTACATTAATGGGCGAGCCTAAATACCCAGCTAATTTTGAACGGTTTGACTATACGTCGGCTAAAGCGCAAAAAGGTGGTAGTGCCCGCCTCGCTGGACTTGGTACTTTTGATAGCCTTAACCCTTTTATTACCAAGGGCAACCCAGCTGAGTATTTGGGATTACTGTTCGATACACTTACGCGTGGTTCAGAAGATGAACCTTTTACTCGATATGGTTTAGTGGCAGAAAAGATGGAGCTGGCAGATGATAACAGCTTCGTTATCTTTCACATTAATCCCAAAGCGCGGTTTCATGACGGTAAAGCCATCACCGCCGATGATGTAGTGTTCAGCTTTAATCTTTTGGTAACTAAAGGTGCACCTATTTACGCAAGTTATTATGCTGAAATCAAAAACGCGCAAGTATTAGATGCCAGTCGAGTGAAGTTTGAATTTAAAACTACAACAAATAAAGAATTACCCTTGATCGTTGCTGAGCTAACGGTTCTGCCAAAACATTTTTGGCAGAATAAAGAATTCTCAACTTCAAATTTAGAAAGCCCATTGGGATCTGGTCCTTATAAAATTAAAAAAATAGACGCGGGACGCAGTCTGGTGTACGAGAGAGTTGCTGACTACTGGGCGGCTGACTTGCCGGTTAATCGAGGTATATTCAATTACGATCAACTAGTGGTGGATTATTATCGGGACGATATGGTAATAATTGAAGCCCTTAAATCTCACCAACTCGACTTTCGGTGGGAGCGTGTTGCTAAATCTTGGGCTACTTCTTATGACAGTCCAGCAGTTAAGGCCGGGCTTTTAAAAAAGCAACTGATTGATAATAAAAGCCCAACAGGCATGCAATCGATAGTTTTAAATCTTCGCAGGCCTCCGTTGGACAATCTGTTGGTGAGGCAGGCGTTAAATTACGCATTTGATTTTGAATGGACCAATCGAAATGTTTTTTTTGATTCATATCAGCGTATAGAAAGTTATTTTTCTAATTCTGAGATGGCTTCGAAGGGATTGCCAAGCGGACGGGAGTTAGAAATACTGCAAAAGTATCGAGATAAATTGCCTGAATCCTTTTTTACACAAGTCTTTGCTAACCCTAAAACTGATGGCAGCGGCAATAATCGTGAGAATATGCTTAAAGCTCAGCAGTTATTGCAGCAAGCTGGGTTCGAATTAAAAGATGGAAAATTGATCGATCCTAAAACCCGTAAGCAAGTCGCATTTGAATTGGTTACAAGCCTTCCAGCTTTTGAGCGCATTGCAAATCCATATGTGCAAAATTTGAAACGTTTGGGAGTTCAGCTCGATTTTCGCCTAGTCGATACTTCTCAATATCAGAACAGAATGAATAGCTTTGATTACGATATGACGTTTGGAGTAATCGGTCAAAGTCTCTCGCCTGGAAATGAACAGCGAGAATATTGGGGCAGTTCAGCGGCAGGGATCGAAGGCAGCCGAAATTACAGTGGAATTAAAAACCCAGTGATTGATGATCTAGTAGAATTAATTACTCGTGCTCCTAATAGACAAGAGTTAATAGCCGCCTGTCGTGCCCTGGATCGTGTTTTGCTCAATCAGCACTATATGGTTCCTTTGTATACCTTTACTAAGCATCGTTTAGTTTATTGGGATAAATTCGGTCAACCTGATATCGCTCCAGCGTATGACCCGGCATTTCAAACAGGCTTTTTTACCTGGTGGATCGACAAGGAAAAAGAGCAGAAATTAAATGCTGTAAAACCCTAGCTATGGGCATTTATATTCTGCGGCGCTTAGCCTTAATGGTGCCGACACTACTAGGTATTTTGCTGATTAATTTTGCCGTAGTGCAATTAACCCCTGGCGGCCCGGTGGAGCAAATGCTCTACCGGCTTAAAAGTGGTGATCACGCCAATATGAACGGGCAGACAGAAATCCAACAAAGCGGCCAGGCACGGGGTATTCCACCGGAAGTTATTAAAAAAATTGAAATCTTATACGGCTTTGATCAGCCCGCTTACGTGCGTTTTGGGCAGATGGTTGTGCGGTATTTAAAAGGCGATTTTGGTGAGAGCTTTTATCGCAACGCCCGTGTGACGGATTTAATTGCAGAAAAATTACCCGTGTCTATTTCGCTTGGGTTGTGGAGTACGCTGATGATTTATTTTATCTCCATTCCCTTAGGAATTTTAAAAGCTGTGAGGCACGGCAGTCGCTTTGATGTGGGCAGCAGTTTCATGCTCTCCATTTTGTATGCACTGCCGGGTTTTTTATTGGCCATGGTGTTAATTGTATTTTTTGCCGGCGGTTCCTATTGGCAGATTTTCCCACTACGCGGGCTTACCTCCGAAGGGTTTAGTGATTTTACCTTTTGGCAGCAAATTAAAGATTATTTTTGGCATTTAGCACTACCGTTAATTGCGTATACGATTGGTGGCTTTGCCACGCTCACAGCCCTCACTAAAAATTCCTTTTTAGATGAAATTAATAAACAATATGTGTACACAGCGCGAGCCAAAGGCTTAACCGAGCGCCAAGTGTTGTACGGGCATGTCTTTCGCAATGCTATGTTAATTATTATTGCAGGCTTTCCTTCGGCCTTTGTGGCGATGTTTTTTGCAGGCTCTTTATTAATTGAAGTGATGTTCTCTCTCGATGGTATAGGGCTTTTGAGTTTTGAAGCTGTGACCCAGCGGGATTACCCAGTATTTTTTGGCAGCTTATTTATGTTTACTCTGCTGGGGCTGCTGGTAAAACTGTTGTCGGATTTAGTTTATGTGTGGGTGGACCCGCGTATTCATTTTCAACATCAAGCGCAATAGACGGTCTATGAAACTCAGCCCATTACAGGCCAAACGTTGGCAGCACTTCACGCGCAACCGCCGCGCTTTTATCAGTTTGTGGTTATTTATTATTATTGCGCTCGTGTCATCCGCCGCTGAATGGGTAGCCAATGAACGGCCACTATTTATTTACAGCGAAGGCCGCTGGTTATTCCCGGTATTACACGAATATACCGAACAGGATTTAGGCGGCGATTTTGCTACAGCAGCTAATTATCAAGACACCTATGTACAGGAATTGATTCAGCGCAAAGGCTGGATGATAAAAGCGTTGGTACCCTATTCTTACAATACACATATTCATCAATTACCCACACCTGCACCTTCTGCGCCTACGCGGCAAAATTGGCTGGGCACTGACGATCAAGCGCGCGATGTATTTGCCCGCGTGCTTTACGGCACGCGCACGTCGATTGCCTTTGCTTTGTGTTTGGCATTGTGTGGCGCGGCCATGGGTGTGTTGGTGGGGGCCGTGCAAGGATTTTACGGCGGTTGGGTGGATTTATTAGGGCAGCGTTTTTTAGAGATTTGGTCATCGCTGCCGGTGTTATTTTTATTGATTATTTTGGCGAGTTTAATCACGCCCAATTTTTGGTGGTTGCTGGGTTTAATGTTGTTATTCGAATGGACAAGCCTTGTGGATGTGGTGCGCGCGGAGTTTTTGCGCGGGCGCAATTTAGATTATGTAAAAGCGGCAAAAGCCTTAGGGGTGGCGGATCACACGATAATGTGGCGACATATTTTGCCTAATGCCACTGTAGCGACTATGACGTATTTACCGTTTTTAATTACTGGCGCTATAGCCACGTTAACTTCGTTGGATTTTTTAGGCTTTGGTCTGCCGCCGGGTTCTGCATCCTTAGGGGAATTAGTCGCCCAGGGTAAAAATAATTTACAGGCGCCTTGGTTGGCATTAAGTGCATTTGGCATTTTATCGAGTTTATTAATTTTATTGGTGTTTATAGGCGAAGGCCTGCGCGATGCATTTGACCCGCGTTTAGTGCGGGCGGCTTAATATGAACAGCCCTATTTTAGCCGTACATAATCTATCACTCACGTTTAACGGTGTTGCAGAACCATGCTTGCACGATGTAAGTTTTGAACTGCCCGCAGGCAAAATTCTCGCTTTAGTAGGGGAGTCCGGTTCGGGAAAGTCCATTACCGCGTTGAGTATCCTGCGCTTATTTCACCCACAGCAAATTAAATTCTCTATTGCAAGTTCCATCATCTGGAAAGGGCGGGATTTATTGCAGCTGAGCGAGCGCGAATTAAATCGTGTACGCGGGGCAGAAATCGGTTTTATTTTTCAAGAACCTATGACGGCGCTTAACCCACTGCATCAAGTGGGCAAGCAAATCGCTGAGGTTATTTCGCTACATCAGGGTTTGCGTGGCCCGGCCTTACATAAAGCGGTAGTGGATTTATTGCACCAGGTGCAAATTCCTGATGCGCAGGAAAAATACCACGCTTACCCGCATCAATTATCCGGCGGCCAGCGCCAGCGTGTAATGATTGCCATGGCGTTGGCGAATCAGCCGACGTTATTAATTGCCGATGAGCCTACAACGGCGCTGGATGCACAAGTACAAAAACACATTTTGGATTTATTAAAAAGTTTGCAGCAACAATTAGGCTTAACGTTGTTGTTAATTAGCCATGATCTACCTATGGTGCGTCGCTATGCTGATGAAGTAGCGGTTATGCATCAGGGGCGTATTGTTGAGCGCGGCCCTGTAGAAGTAATTTTTAACAATCCGCAGCAGGCCTACACGCAAGAATTATTGGGCCTCAATGAGGCAGCTATTCAACCCATATCTTTAGCGACTGAAGCGGCTGAAATACTCACTGTTAATAATTTATCGGTTGATTTTGTTGTGCAGAAATCTTTTTGGGGCAGGCCTACCCAGTTATTTCGCGCCGTAGATAATGCCAGCTTTACCCTCAGAGCTGGGCAAACATTGGGTATTATTGGTGAGAGCGGCAGCGGCAAAAGCACATTGGTGCAAGCGCTTTTGCGATTAATTCCCGCCACCGGCAGTGTGATCTGGCAAGGGCAGAATTTATTGGCGATAAAACCTCAAGCGCTGCGGCCGTTGCGGCGCGATTTACAGATGGTTTTTCAAGATCCATTTTCAAGCCTAAGCCCGCGTTTAAATGTGCTGGAAATTATTGCCGAAGGTTTAAAAGTATTTAATCCGCGCGATCCTAATATTGAGCAGGCGGTAATTGATGTAATGCAAGCGGTGGGGTTGGAGCCTGCATTGCGCTATCGATACCCCCATGAATTTTCCGGCGGCCAGCGTCAGCGAATTGCCATCGCACGGGCATTAATTTTAAAGCCAAAAATCATTATTTTAGATGAGCCTACGTCAGCGCTGGATCGCAGCGTGCAGCGGCAGGTTTTACTGTTATTGCAGCAGCTGCAAGTGCAGTTTGGCTTGGCCTATATATTAATTAGCCACGATTGTCGGGCGATTCGCGCACTCAGCCACCAAGTAGCAGTGATGCAGCGCGGTAAAATCGTCGAATATGCTGCGGCAGATGAGGTGTTCAATGACCCTCAGGCAGAGTATACAAAAGCGCTTTTGCAAGCGGTTTACGATTAAGAATTTACTTGTGTTGAATAATAAAGAGCGCCTTGTAGGCGCTCTTTATTTTTTTACTACAAACCAACTAAAACTAGTTTAGCGTCTGTGATTATTTTTGTACTTCTTTTACTACGGTAAACTGATCGATTTCCACGCGGCGATTAGGTGCTAAGCATTGGATAAGATCAGGCAGGTTTTTCTCGTTACAATTTACAACTGGGTCTGCTTCGCCGTGGCCTTCGGCAATTAAACGATCAGCTTTTACACCTCGGCCGATCAGATAATTTCTCACGCCTTGTGCACGTTGCAATGACAATTTTTGGTTGTAGCTATCAGAGCCTAAACGGTCGGTATAACCGCTGATAACAATCTGTTGTGGCGCGCCTTCACTGTTTAATGCTTTGGCAACTTCATCTAATTGCGAATGCGGTACGCGTACTTCCGCGCTGTTGAACGTAAACAATTCATTCGCCGACACAGTGGTTTTAACAAATTTAGGTGGTGGCGGTGGAGGTGGGGCCACAACCACTGGGGCTGGCGCCGGTGGCGGTGCTGTGTAAGTAGGCTCAGGAGCAGAACCAAAACGATAGACAACCCCCAACGAAACTAAATCTATATCACCACGGCCGCTTATTGCATCATTGACGTGATAACGCTCGTCCTCCAGGCGGATGGCCCAAGAATCATTAATCAAATATTGCACACCTACACCTAATTTTAAATTAGTTTCGCGTT